>CAMTUE010000013.1:0-111762 GCA_947084845.1 uncultured Bryobacteraceae bacterium
CCGCCCTCCCCACCCAGATCCCCCCCGGAGTCCGCCTGAAACCCCTCTTCGCTCACCTCAAATCCCTCCAACGCCGCCCAAAAACCCGCACCGCCTCGGCCACCCCCCCGCAATCCCGCATCGCCCTCGTCAATCAACTGCGAAAACAGCGCGCGCTTTCGCCTTCCGGCCGCCTCCGGCCCACCCGATCCTAACCCCTAATGCCCCTCGGAATCCGGCACTGCCAAAGCCCGCGCCTTTGCCCGCGCTCAGTCCGCGCCAAAGGCCGCCTTCAGCTTCCGGTACGTCTCCGAAAGATCCTCCGGCATCACCCGCGTCTCGCCCGCCACCGTCATGAAGTTCGCGTCGCCCACCCACCGCGGCACTACGTGCAAATGCAAATGGCCCGCCACCCCCGCCCCCGCGCATTCGCCCAGGTTCATCCCCACATTCAACCCATGCGGCTTGTAGACGCCCTTCAAGCGCCTCACCGACGTCTGCGCCAGCGCCATCAGTTCCGATGCCGCCTCGCCGTCCAACTCATCCAACTCCGCCACATGCGCATACGGCGCCACCATCAGATGACCATTCGTATAGGGATAGAGGTTCAGCAGGACATAGCACAGCCTGCCCCTGTGGACGATCAGATTCTCTTCGTCCTTCCGCTCAGCCGGCTTGTCGCAGAAAATACAGCCGTCCGCATCGCCGCACGTGCTTACGTAGCGGTAACGCCAGGGACTCCAAAGCCTGTCCATGACAATGGGACCAGGGGCTTACTCGCCCGCCGCCCTCAAGCGCCTTCGCCCGGACCGGCCGCGAACCCCTGGTTCACCAGATCCTTCAATTCCTTACTCGGCTTGAAGTATGGAATTCGTTTGGCCGGCACCTCAACCCGCGCCCCCGTCTTCGGGTTTCGCCCAATGCGCGACTGGCGCTGCCGGGTCCGGAAACTTCCAAAACCGCGAATCTCGATCTTGTCATTCGCGCGCAGTGCCTTCACCACGCTGTCGAAGATCGATTCGACGATCACTTCGGCGTCTTTGCGGGTGAACTCGACCACCCTCGATACTTCTTCGATCAGATCCGCTTTCGTCATTCCTGCTCACTCCCAGTTTCCGTCGTGCTCTCCGGCTTTTCCCGCGGCCCGCTTGCCGGCTCCTGGACAACCTCTGTGCCCAGCGCCTCTTCGAAGCTCATTCTCGCCTTCTCGGCCTGCTTCTGGTAATCCTCGATCCGCTGCTTCTCGACCGACGCGCTCTCGGGCGCGATCGTCAGGCCGATCCGCTTGTCCGCTTCACTCATCTTGATGATCTTGAAACTCATCTCCTCGCCGATCACCAACGGCGGATCCAGGCCCTTAAACTCCGCCGGGATTTCGGAATTGTGGCACAAGCCCTCGACTCCCGGCAACAGTTCGATGAAGATCCCGAAATTGACCGCCCTGCTCGGCGTTCCGCTTACGATATCACCAACCGCATGGTTGCGGAAGAACGTCTCCCAGGCATCCGGCTGCAACTGCTTAATTCCAAGCGACAGCCGGCGGTTCTGCGAATCGATGTTCAGGATCACCGCCTGCACCACCTGGCCCTTCTTGAGCAGCTCCGATGGGTGCTGGATTCGCTTCGTCCAGGACATGTCCGAGACGTGTACCAGCCCGTCGATGCCTTCCTCGATCTCTATGAAGACGCCGAAATCGGTCAACTTCCTGACCCGGCCTTCCACCACGCTGCCAATCGCGTAGCGCTTGTCCACCGTCGTCCACGGATCCGGTTCAAGCTGCTTGATGCCCAGCGAAACACGCCTGTCCGACGCCTTCACCTCAAGCACTACGCACTCCACCGGATCGCCCGCCTTCACCACCTTCGACGGATGCTTCATCCGCCGCGACCAGGTCATCTCCGAGATGTGGATCAGCCCTTCCACGCCCGGTTCCAGTTCCACGAATGCGCCGTAGTCGGTCACGCTGACCACCCGCCCGATCACCTTCGTCCTGCCCAGATACCTTTGCTCGACCGTCTCCCACGGATCCGGCGCGATCTGCTTCAACCCCAGCGAAATCCGCTCCTTCGCCTTGTCCAGCTTCAATACTTTCAGTGTCAGTGTCTGGCCTACATGAACCATGTCCGACGGGTGGTTCACCCGGCCGTGGCTCATGTCCGAAACATGCAGCAATCCGTCGATGCCGCCCAGATCGACAAACGCTCCGTATTCGGCCAGCGTCTTCACCACGCCGGTCACCTGGTCGCCTTCCTCGACATGGTCGAGCACCTGCGACTTGCGCGCCGTGATGTCTTCCTCGATCGCCGACTTGCGCGACACAACCACATTGTTCCGACGGCGGTTGATCTTGATCACCTTCACGGCGATGTCCTGGCCGATCAGTGAATCAACGTTATGCCCGACATGCAGGTCGCTCTGCGAACTCGGCATGAACGCGGCCACACCCACGTCCACGTTCAACCCGCCCTTCACTTTCTCGGTCACCCGCCCGCTGATCATCAGCCCTTCGCGGTAGGCTTTTTCCAGCGTCTCCCAGGCCCGCACATTGCTGGCGTGTTCGTGCGACAGCGAGATGTAGCCCTCATAATGATGCCGCCGGTCGAGCATCACTTCGATGCTCTCGCCCTCTTGCACGGCGATGTGCCCGTCGGCTTCCATCACCTGGTCCAGGGGTACGAAGCCCTCCTGCTTCAGGCCCACATCCACGATCACCCCCGTGTCGGTGACCTTGAGAACGTGGCCCTGCAAGACCTCCCCGGCTTCCGCTCCGGGAAAAGGATGGCTGTACTCTTCGAGCAGTTCCTCGTAACTCTGCTCGCCGCCCTGCAGCTCCTGCGGGCGGTCTTCCTGGTTGCTGGACATACCAGTCTCCCGGTTTCGCTCACGCCATCCATGTGTCATTCGTTGGACGACGTAAACGGGAATTTCATCCAACGGTCACCGGGTCAGGATGCACCCATCGCCGACAAACCGTTGAAAGTGCGACACTTCAGAACTATAACGGACCCCCAAGGGCTTGTCAACCACAGCCGGGGTTCGGCAGTGGAGACGCTCACACAGGAAGCGATCGGATTTCACAGCGAAGGTCCCACGCCGGAGGGGATACAGATTCCGCCGCCCGCGAGTTTTGCCGGCGTGGTGAACGTTCAGCCCGCGGCGTAGCCTCCGGGCAGCGATGCGACCAGCCGCTGGGTCTCCAGTGACACGGTGATGACCTGGGCGACGAGGCGGAGGATGTAGTCGGGGTCTTCGGCCCGGTTGGGGTCGGATGTGATTTGGCCCTTTTCGTCGCGTTTGACTCGGTATTGGTCGATCACCCATTCGAGGGCCGAGCGGTGGCCGAGGCGGTAGTCGAACGTCTCGGGCGGGATGCCGGTCAGGGTGAGGCAGTTGTTGTAGACGATGGACTTGCGGTCCTTCGAGAGACGCATCTTGTCTTCGAGGACCAGGGAGTAGGGGGCCTCGGGGTTCTCGGTCCACCTGAGAGGGTAGGGTTCGGCGGATTCGTAGTGGATGTGGATGCCCATCAGGCTCTCGCCGGTGCGGGCGAAGGCGGCGAAGTCCGGGGCGAAGGGGATGCGGGGGAGCTCCTTTTTGAGAGCTTCGGCGTAACGGGCGCGGTAGGCGGGGTGGTGGAGGAGGGCGTAGAGGTAGTGGAAGATGGCCGAACGGGTGATGGAGTCCGTTTGGTAGTGGGCACGGAAGAGGTCGAGGGCGGAGTCGGTGATGTGGGACTCGGGGAAACACTGGGAGCTTGCCCCTGCGCCGACGAGGTGCAGGTCGGGGATGCTGTCTGTCGCGAGGTTCAGGAACGGCTTGTCGGAGCCGATGTCGGTGACGACGATGACGCGGTTGGGTTGGCCTGGGGGGAAGATTTTGGGGAGTTGGTAGACCTCTTCGTTGAGGATTCGATCGAAGAAGAGCCAGCGTTTGGTGAAGGGGCGGTAGAGGGCTTGGCGAAGCTTGGATGAAGTGACTGGAACCCGCTCTCTGCGTTCGCGGTTGATGGGACTGGGGTCGTTGGCTTCGCCGGGCACCCGCTCTCTGCGTTCGCGGCCTCCGGGTGTGGGGGCCTCCGAGTCGTCGAAAGTGGCGTAGTGGCCGCGCTTGAGGTCAAGTTTGAGATCGCGGCTCCACTTGAGGAGATCGTTGTTGACGAAGGCATCGATCTCCGTGGGGCGGCCGGCGCGCTTGTAGCGGTCCAGTTCGGAGTTGTAGTTTTCGATGAACTGGCGGACTCGGGCTTCCAGGGCTTCGCGCTGGAAGTCGTAGACGGTATCGTCGCGGGTGGTTTGGACGCCACGCGAATGGAGGCTGAAGAGGTCGGTGATCGAGGTGAGCCGAGTGAACTCATCGGCGTTCTCGGGGATGAGCCAGTTGTGGGCGGCGTCGGGCGCGAGGGTCTGCCAGGGGACCTCGCCGTGGCGGACAAAATCGAGCTTTTCACGCTTGTTCCACATCTCGGGGACTCGGTGGTAACGGATGCGGCGCGCCGCGCCCGATTTGCGGATGGCAAGGGTGATGCCGACGCCAACCTGGATTCCGAAGACATTGTGTGTAGTCCCGGAAAGCTTGGGATTCTTGCGGACGTTGCCGTGGAGGTCGATGTGGTCGATGAGCGTGAAGTCCTGGCCGAGGTGCTTGCGCATCCCATCGAAGGCGATCTGGTCCACAAACGAGTTGTTGGAGACGAAGCAGAGGATGGCGTCGCTGTTGCCTTCCTGCCATACCCGGTCAGTGGCCCAGCGGAAGAATTTCACGTAGGCATCGGAGAGGGCGTTCTTGTTGGTGGCGGTGGAATCCTTCGAGTACGTGTCGCGGATGCGGCGATCGATCTTGGGGTATGGACGGTTCTTGTTATTGTCGTTCTCGCTTCGCTGGCCGACGTTATAGGGCGGGTTGCCTATGATGACGTTGATCTGCGTCTCCTTCTGACGCTGTATTCGTGCGGTGTTGTCCTCAGAGAACCGAAGGCCCATTTGCTTTGCTTCTGAATCCAGCGTGTCGACGAAACAGAGACCCTCGAACGTCCGGCGCTCGCCCATCTGCTCCCAGTAGGCATGTTCGATGTTGAGCGAGGCGATGTAGTAGGGCATCAGCATCACCTCGTTGGCGAAGAGTTGCGAGCGGTACATCTCTTCGAGGTTGCGGCGGGGGATGAAGTTCTGGATGAGATGGGCGATGAAGTTGCCGGTGCCGGTGCAGGGGTCGAGGATGAAGGTGCCGGGTGAGCCGAGCGGGCGCTGGAATTCGTTTTCCAGCGCGGCGGCGACCGAGGCGCACATGTAATGGACGATCTCGGGCGGGGTGTAGACGATGCCGTGGGTGTCGGCGGTATCGGGCGAATAGGCCTGGAAGAACTTTTCGTAGACGCGGTCGAGGAAGTGCTGTTTGTCGGAGAATTCGGTCAGCGTCCCGGCGGTGGATTCGATGGTGTTGTAGTAGGGGTCGAGGTCGCGGAGGAAGGTCTTGCGGGAGAAGTCCTGGGAGGTGAGGGCGGTAATGACCTGTTCGACTTCGGAGGCGATGACGTTGGCGGAGACGAAGTTGTCGTAGTCGAAGACGCGGCGGATGAGGCGTTCGGTGAGCAGGTGCTGGACGAGCATCTCCTGGACCTGCTCGGGGGAGAGCGCGGGGTTGAGCGAGGCGCGGCAGAGGGTGAGGAAGTTCCCGAAGACAGTGGCGAACTGCTTGCGGTTGGAGAGCGCGAAGGCGACCTTTTGCTGGAGGTTGGCGGCGATCTTGGGGATCTCAGCCTGGAAGGTGGCCATGGCGTTTTCGAAGCCGTCGATATCGGGGCGGCGGTGGTGATAGTAAGTGGTCAGAAGATCCGTCAGGGCGACTTCATTGTGCAGGGGGATTCTCAGGGCCTCGACTTCGTTCTGGTAGAGGACAGCGCGGGCGTTGTCTTCGAAGATGATATTGGTGGCGGGGTATCCGAGGGCGAGTTTGGCGCGGATTTCGCGGTCGAGATCGTCCTTGGTGTCCTTGGCCTCGTAGTGGGCGCGAGGGATGGAGTATTCGTCCTGGAGGGTGGCGTCGGGGACGATCAACCGGCTGCCGAAGGCTCGCATGGGGTGTTCGGGGATCAAGAGCCAACGGTGGGGGCGGGCGGTGTCGGCGAGGAGGGTGAGAAAGGCCTGGCGGATGGAGGATTCGTTGGCGATGGAGTGGGAGGCGTAAAGCCGGCGGGTTTCGTAGTAATCGCGGATGGATTTGCGGATGGCGGCGGTGGACATCGACGAAGACGAGTGTATCAGGCGGGCGAGGCCGTCAGTCCCTCGACCGTCCTGCCCGTCTTGCGGTCGCGGACCACGACCGGCACCTCGACCAGCCTCGTTTCCACGCGGAAACTAGGCGTCTGTGCCGCCGGCTGCCGCTCCGCGCGCACCGTAGATCCCACCCAAACCATCGGCGCCACGACGGCAAACGACTTCAGTAGTAGCCCTGCCCTGCCCAACGCCCACCTCCCGGATGGCATCCAATCGGCCGCAGACCCGATCATACTATGGACGGTCCAGGGCCCTCTGGACGTTTCAGCCCATTCTTCCTCCCCGCCGCCCGCCGGCTCCTTCTGCCCTCGCTGCCTCTCGCCCCATCTCGTCCTTCGATCCATCGTCAACGCCCACCCGAACCTCAGACCCTCGGCCAAACCAGCTTGTCATTTCTTACAAGTTATTTGTAATCAACAACTTACAATAAAGAGTAGTTCGTTTGGTCGCGATTCCCGCCGGAGCCGGCCGTGGCCACCCGCCCCTTGTCGTAGTAGAGTGGAAGCAGGGTAGCGACTGTCCGGCCCGCGCGCGTTTTGGCACCGGCCGGCCACCTTGCCGCGCCTGTCACATTGGAGAAAAGGTTGAACATCGTTCACGGCGGTAATCTGTTCGCCATCGCCCGCAGCCGGGGTTGGGATTGGCGCGACGTCCTCGATCTGAGCGCCTCAATTAACCCGCTGGGTCCCTCGGCCGCGGTTCGTCCGGCGATCGAGGCGGAACTGGATCGCATCGCCCACTATCCCGGCCAGGAACCCGTCGATCTCGAAGCGGCCCTTGCCGCCGCCTGGCGCGTCGCTGCGTCATCGGTTCTTGCCGGCAGCGGCGCCACCGAACTTGTCCATTACGTCGCACGTTCCGGCTGGCGCGGTCCCGTCTCGCTGGTCACTCCCGTCTGGAGCGAGTTCTACCGCGCCTTTCCGCACGCCCTGCGTCTGCCCCTGGACGAACCCGATCAATGGCCCAGCCGGGGGCTGCTCATCCTCAGCCAGCCGGTCAACCCGACCGGCGTGGCGATCCCAGAGGAGATCCTGCGCCGCGCCATCGCCGGACGCGAGGGTCCGGTCCTTGTGGACGAGTCGTTTATTGAATTCACTAACCTGGAATCGGCCGCCGGCTGGTGCGACCTGCACCCCAACCTGCTCGTCCTTCGAACGCTCTCCAAGTTCCACGCGCTGCCGGGACTCCGCATCGGCGCGCTGGTCGGCTCCGGCGACTGGATGGCCAAACTGCGCGGCCGCCGCGAACCCTGGCAGGTGAACGCCCTCGCCGCCGCCTCGGCCCGCGCCGCGCTTGCGGACACGGCCCATGCCGAACGTACGCGGACGCTGGTCGAGGAAGAACGTGCCTGGCTGCTGGATCAGTTCGAGTCCATCGACGGGCTTCAGTTCACCCCCGGCGTGGCCAACTTCCTTTTCGCTCAGACCGATCGCCCGGCCGCTGAAATCTGCGACTGGTTCCTTGACCGCAAGATCATCCTTCGCAACTGCACGGGCCTGCCCGGAGTGGAAGGGGATGCCATCCGCTTCGCCGTCCGCACCCGCGCCGAAAACCAGCGTTTCGTCGACGCCGCCCGGGAGTACTTTTGCGATTCCTGACCGCAGTTCTGGCTGCTATCCTGCTCACTGTCCCCGCGCCGGGGCAGTCGCCGGCGCGCATCGTCTCCACCTCGCCTTCGATCACCGAAACCCTTTATGCGATGGGTCTCGGCCCGCGTGTCGTCGGTGTGACGACCTTCTGTAACTACCCAGCGGACGCCAGGACAAAGCCCCGCGTCGGCACATTCCTCGAACCCGATTACGAACGCATCCTCACGCTCAAACCCGATCTCGTTCTGGTGATCAAGAACCCCGTCAATGTCGCCGGCCGCCTCCGCTCCCTCGGCCTCAGGGCCGAAGAGGTCGATATGGATACGGTCGGCTCGGTCCTCGATTCCATCGCTTCCATCGGGCGTCTGACCGGGACCACGCCCGTTGCCCGCACGCTCGCGCAATCGCTCAAAACCCAACTCGACGCAATCCGGGCCGCCGGATCGAAGGGCGGCAGGACGCCCGTCCTTTTCCTGGTGGGCCGCGCGCCGGGGACCCTTCAGAGCATGGTCGGCGCAGGTCCCGGCACGTTCCTTGACGAACTGCTGCGGCTGGCCGGCGGAACCAACATCCTGGCCTCTTCGCCCATCCAATATCCGAAGGTGAGCCTGGAGCAGATCCTCGCTACCGATCCCGATGTCATCATCGACATGGGCGACTACGCTCATGCCAGCGCCTCCAGCGCCCGCCGTATCGAGGAACTGGCCCTCTGGAAGCCCTATGGCCGGCTCAAGGCCGTGCGCACCGGTAGAGTCCACGCCGTGACCGCCGCCCACTTCGTCGTCCCTGGGCCTCGCATGGCCGATGCCGCCCGTGAGTTTCTCGATTTCTTTCACCCGGGCGCACTGCCGGGCAAGCGATGACCCCGCTCTACCAACTCGATAGCGCGGGCTTCAGCTATGGAGCTTCAAAGGTCCTCTCCAACGTTTCACTGGAGATGCCGGCCGGTTGCCTGGTCGCCCTGACCGGCCCGAATGGCGCAGGCAAATCCACGCTGCTGGGCATCATGGCCGGATTGCGCCACCCTTATGAAGGCAGTTGCCTGTTCCGGGGCAAGGAGGTCGGGACCTGGAAACGCGCCGCATTCGCCCGTTCGGTCAGCTTCGTCCCGCAGAGCCTGCGGCTCGAATTCCCGTTCACCGCGGAACAAGTGGTCTTCATGGGCCGGACCCCTTATGCAGGAGGGCTGTTCGAATCGCCCGACGACATCGAAGCCGCCCGCAAGGCGATGGAACTGACCGACGTGACCGCCTTCGCCCACCGCGACTTCCGTTCCTTGAGTGGCGGCGAACGCCAGCGCGTCGTGCTGGCCTCGGCGCTGGCCCAGCAACCGGAAGTCCTGCTGCTCGACGAGCCGACGACGTTTCTCGATCTCGAACATCAGCTTTCCGTTTACGCCCTGTTGCGGCGGCTTTCGAGAGAAGGGCTGCTGGTGGTCTCGGTCACTCACGACCTGAACCTGGCGGCCTCATATTCCGATCGCGTCATCGCCCTCAAAGGCGGCCGCGTCGAGGCAGACGCCCCGCCATGCGAGGCCCTGTCGCCGGAAGCGATCCGCCGTATTTTCGCCGTCGACGCCGAGTGGTTGCCGCGGCCGTCGGGGAAAGGCTGGATCGCCTATGGCGAATAGCCAGGCAGTCGCGGCGGGACAGAACAGCGGGCTGGGCCGGCGGCTTGCCTATACCCTTCTTGTGTCCGGACTGGCGCTGGCCGCGGTGATGATCGCCGCCCCCATGTTCGGTTCGGCGAAGATCAGTTTATCGGCGGCGCTGGCCGGCCAGTGGCCCGACGCGCAGGTCTTCTATGGCGTCCGCTGGCCGCGCACGATTCTGGCCGCGCTCGCCGGCGGAGCGCTGGCGCTGTCGGGCGCGCTGTTTCAGGCGCTTCTCAGGGACGCCCTGGCGACGCCTTACACGCTCGGCGTGTCGTCGGGCGCATCGCTGGGAGCCGTGCTGGCAATCAGTTTTCGCTGGGGCACGGTGGCCGGGGTGCCGATGGTCTGGATCTCGGCGCTCATCGGCGCAATGCTCACGCTGGCGCTGGTCGCCGGTGTTGCGGCCGAAGGCAGGCGCATGTCTTCTTTCACGCTGTTGCTGGCCGGCGTGACGATCAATTCGATCGTGATGTCGATCATCATGGTTCTCCATAACCTGGCTTCGGTCGGCCAGTCGTTCGCCATCGTCCACTGGCTGATGGGCGGCATCGAGCCGCTGCCGATGCCGGTGCTGGCCATTGTCGCCGCGATCGTGCTGCCGGTTTCGGCGGCGGTCTGCTGGAAGGCGAGGGAATGGAACCTGATGGCGGTGGGGGAGGAGTGGGCCACGGCGCGCGGCGTTTCTCCTCGGCGGCTGCTGGTGATGGGCTATATCGCGGGCAGCGTCCTGACAGCCACGATCACCTGCGTCACCGGGCCGATCGGCTTTGTCGGACTCATCGTCCCCCATGCCCTGCGGCTCAAGACCGGCGCCGACCACAGGCTGCTCCTGCCGGCGTCGTTTCTGGCCGGGGCGGCATTTCTGATCCTATGCGACACGGCGGCGCGCACCGTCATGTCAGTGGAAATCCCGGTCGGCGTCGTCACGGCACTGGTCGGCGGACCCTTCTTTATTGCACTATTGAGAAGCAGGCGGAAAAGCTTATGGCTCTAGTTGTGGTTGGCGGAGGACGCAGGAGCGGCAAAAGCCGCTATGCGCAGGCCCTGGCAAGCGCCCATGGCCCCAAACTGGCATTCATCGGCACGATGCGGCCGGAAGACGATGAGGAAAACCCCGGCAAGATCGCCGTGGCGCGCGAGGAGCGCGGCTCCGGCTTCGTCACTTACGAGGAGCCGCTCGAAATCGTCAAGGCGATCGAGGAACGCGCCGAATTCTTTGACGCCATCGTGATTGACGACCTCACTATCTGGGTCTCGAACCTCGTCAGGTCGGGTTCCCGCGACCCCGAAGCCGAAGCGGCGCGGTTCCTCGACCTTGCGCCCCGCTGCGGAGCGGAAGTCGTCGTGGTCACCAGCGATGTCGACTTCGGCTTTTCCGTCGACTCGGCGGAGTCCCGCCAGATGCGGCGCATCGCCGGCCTCGTCAATCGCCAGGCGGCCGAAGCGGCATCCCGGCTGTATTGGATGGTCTTCGGCATCCCCAAGAGAATCCGTTAACCAGACGCCCGGCCCTGGAAGCATTGAGGAAGTGCATGATCTCTCCTGAAGTGAAAGCGGCGCTCGATCTCATTCACCCGCTGCTTGACGCACATGTGGCCGGGGCGCTGACACGCCGGCTCGATTCGCTCGCCAAGACGCCCCCGTCGCTTGGCCGCCTCGACGACCTCATCCTCCATTGCGGGATCGTGCAAGGCACCGCCGAACCCGTGGTGAAGCGGAAGGCGGTTTATGTGTTCTGCGGCGACCACGGCGTGGTCGAGGAAGGCGTCATGCATGGACCGGGACACGCCAGCCGGCTCCGGATCGGTCAGATCCTGCGCGGCGGCGACCCGCTCTCCGTCCTCTGCCGGCGCATTCACATCGAGCCCATCGTGATCGATTGCGGCGTGGCCGGCGGACCCCTGCCTGGGGCCATCCCGGCGCATACGGAGCCGGCCGCCGCCAATATCACGCGCCTGCCCGCTTTGTTGGAGGACGAGACAAACGCCGCCATCCTGTTTGGCATCCAAACGGCAATTCAAGCCGCGGCCCGATTCGATGCCGTTGGCGTCGCCCACATCGGCGAAGGCGCCTCCACGGCCGCCGCCGCGCTGCTGAGCGTCATTTCGGGCCATGAAGCGTCCGAGACCTGCCCTCATTCCGACGACCAGCCCGAATCCGCCCACCACCGCATGGTTGCAGCCGTCCGCACCGCCGCCGGCCGCCATTCCGCCGATTGCGTCCACCCGTTCGGCGCGCTACGCTGCCTCGGAGGATGGGACATCGCGGCCATGGCTGGCTTCATCCTGGGCGCCGCCCAGCAGCGGCTGCCCGTGGTTGTCGACGGATTCGTTTCAGGCACGGCCGCGCTGGTGGCCCGCTCGTTTGCCCCCGATTCCCTCGATGCCGCCATCTTCGCCCACGAATCGGCCGAACCCGCCCACGCGCTGCTGCATGACGTGCTGGGCGTCGAGGCCTACCTTAATCTGCACCTGCACCCCGACTCCGGTTGCGCCGCGCCCCTGCTGCTTAACATGATCGAACTGGCCATCCAGCTTGTGGATGAGAGCGCCCTTGCCGCCGCCTCCGCGATGCCGGTTGAGCAACAATAGAGTGACTGTCCAGTAGAAGGATCCAGTTCAGAAGTGATTAACCGTCTTGTCATCGAAAACCTGAAGCACCGGCGGCTGCGCACTGGCTTGAGCGCGCTGTCGATCGGCTTCCAGGTCACCATGATCCTGGCCGTGGTCGGGCTGAGCCGCGGCATGTTGCAGGATTCCCAGGCCCGCGCCCGCGGCGCAGGCGCCGACATCTTCGTCAAACCTCCAGGCGCTTCGGCCATCTCGCTCGCCGGCGCTTCCATGCCGGAAAAGATGATCTCCGCCTTCTTCCTGGACCAGCCGCACGTCAGGCGCGCCGCCGGCACGCTGGTCCATCCCATCGGCGGCATCAGCACCATCACCGGCGTCCGCATCGACGACTTCACCGCCATGAGCGGCAAGTTTCGCTTCATCGAGGGCGGGCCGTTCCAGGGCAAACTCGACGTCATCATCGACGAGTATTATGCGGAGCAGAACAAGAAGCGAGTCGGAGACACCATCCGCCTGATTGAAAATAACTTTCGCGTGTCCGGCATCGCCGAGGCCGGCAAACTGGCCCGCATCATCGTTCCGCTCGACACGCTTCAGGACCTCACCGGCAACACCGGCAAGGTCAGCCAGGTGCTGCTCAAACTCGACGATGCCAAGGCCACGCCATCGGTGATCGCTGCATTAAAAGCCAATCCCGGTCTGGAAGGGTATTCGATCTACTCGGTGGAGGAGTTCGTCAGCCTGTTCTCGGTCGACAACGTGCCCGGCCTGAAGGCGTTTATCTATGTGATCATCGGGCTGTCCATCGTCATCGGCTTCCTGGTCGTCTGGCTGACCATGTACACCACCGTGCTTGAGCGCACCCGTGAAATCGGCATTCTCAAGGCGCTGGGCGCGTCGCCGGCCGATATCGTCAATATCCTGCTGCGCGAAACGCTTGTGCTGGCGCTCGTCGGCTGGGCGTCCGGCATCGCCCTGAGCTATGCCGCCAACGCCGCCATCAATGGACTGGTCCATGCGTCCCTGCAATCGGTGATCGTTTATGACTGGTGGTTCAGGGTGATGGGTATCGCCGTCTTCGCCTCGCTGCTCGGGGCACTCTGGCCGGGCCTGAGAGCCGCCCGCCAGGACGCGATCGAGGCGCTGGCGTATGAATAACCAGATCATCCAGATCAGCGGATTGAAGAAGATCTACCAGGTCGGCGACGTCGAGGTCCAGGCGTTGCGAGGGGTCGATCTGAACGTCACCCGCGGCGAATTCCTTTCCGTCGTCGGGCCGTCCGGCTCCGGCAAGTCCACGCTCTTCCACATCGTCGGCGGATTGACTTCGCCCACCGCCGGCGCCGTCTTCATCGACGGTGCGGACATGACGAAGATGACCGATACCGAACGGACCCGCCTCCGCCGCGGCAAGGTCGGTTTCATCTTCCAGAAGTACAACCTGTTGCCCACCCTGACGGCCATGGACAACATCCTGATGGCCCGTTATTTCAGCAACTCCACGGGCCAACCCCTCAACGAGCAGTTCAACGACCTGCTGCATCTGCTCGGCATCCAGCACCGCCTCCATCACAAGCCGCGCGCGCTTTCCGGTGGAGAACAACAGCGCGTCGCCATCGCCCGCGCCCTGGTCAACGGCCCCGCCATCCTGCTGGCCGACGAGCCGACCGGCAATCTCGATACCGAGAACTCCGACCGCGTCCTCTCCGTGCTGAGGGACCTGAACGAGAAACTCGGCCAGACCATCCTCATGATCACCCACAACCCCGAAGCGGCCGCCTACGGCCACCGCAAAGTGACCATGCGCGACGGCCGTCTCAAGGAAGAGTAGTCTCAGCCCGCCAGGAAGACCAGGTTGGTGAAGACTCCGCCCTCGCCCGACCAGACGAACCAGCGCTCTTCGCCCGCGGCCAGCGAGGCGGCGTCATACGCCGTGTAGCCGCACCCGGCCATGAGCGCCAGCAGCCGCGCCGGCGACCCCTCCCCGTAACCCTCCAGCGCATGGGTGTTGAATTCGCACAACACCGCCGGATGGTCGCGTTCCAGCACCTCCCTGACACCCTCAAGCGCCTCAGCCTCGAATCCCTCGACGGCAATTTTAATGAAATCGACTGTCACGCCCGCCGGCAGGCAGTCCGCCGCCCGCACCAGTTCTACGGATGACGAAACCTGCTCGCCTTCGCAGGCCACATGCACCGCGCCGTAATTCGCCGTACCCGGTTCCCTGGCGATGGTGATCGACCCGCCCGTGCTGCCACAGGCGGCGCGCCGCAACGTCACCCTCTCTTCCAGACGGTTTTCCTTCACATTCTTCTCAAGCAAGGCGAAGTTGAACGGATCAGGCTCAAACGCATGGACCTGCGCGCCCAGCGCGGCCATTCTCACCGTGTAATAACCCAGGTTCGCCCCCATGTCGAGACAGACCGCACCCGGCTTAGCGAACCGATCGAACAGCGGCTGCAACTCCCGTTCATAGCGCTCGACCGCCACCGGGAAGCCGACAAACGTATCGCGCACGCTGAAGAAATAGCGCAGACCCTCCGCGGTCTCGCACATCACCAGGCAATCGTGTCCCGGCCGTTCCACGTCCAACTCCGTCAGCCGCGCCTGGAACTCCGGAGCCGCCATCATCGATCTGGCCAGTTGGTCCAGCGACCCGGCCCGGCCTTCGCGTTCAAACCGCAGCGCCTCGCCCGCGTTCGGCCAGCGGCCCCACAGCATCCGCGCGCCCCAGCACAGGTCCAGCCAATCGGTCCTGGAACCGTCGCAGATGCCCGACTTGATCTGTTCCTTGGCCGCGGCGTAGTCGCGGTCGAGCGCCGCCCGCGAGACGCCGGTTGAAACGGCTCTGGGCAGCGGGCGCGCCTGGCCGACAACCATGATCTCGTTGCGCAGGTGCGGCAGCTCCCGCAGGAGGTCGGCCCGCCACTTCGGCAGCCAGTTGTTCGGCTGCTCGAACTGCTCCTCGGGGAACGAATTGTAAAGAACCTCCTCGAAACGCGTTTCCACGACATCGAAACCCGCCGCGTCCAGCATCGTCTCCAGGTCCTGTTTCGAATAGAACCGGACGTGGCCGCGCCATTCGTGGAAGACCATGGCCGCGGTGCCTTCCACCGGCTCGTGGAGGAATTTGCCGCCCTCCAGGTAGTTCAGCAGCCCGCCCAGCAGGAAGCTGTTGTCCGTGGTGATGACGAACCGGCCGCCCGGCTTCAGCACGCGCCGCGTCTCGCGCAGGATGTCGAGCGGGTGGTAGAGATGCTCGATCACGTGGGCCAGGATGGCGAAATCGGCCGATGCATCGGGCAGCGGCAGACCGTCGGACATGCCTGGAAGCGGGTCGGCCACCTTTACCAGAGGGTCAAGGTTGGCCGGGATGGTTTCGACGTTGCGCGCCAGCAGTTCGCGGCGGGATTCGCCGTCGAGCGCCTGGTTGACGGTGGCCAGCACGCGGCAGTTGCGCTTCAAATAGTCGTTCAGGGCGACGCTGAGCGCGAAGGGGTAAGAGCCGAGGTCGAGCACGGTCTGGCCCGGCTCGCGGCTCAGATGCCGGTCAATCAGGTCGAGCGTCACCCAGGCGCGGTGGCTTTGCGCCAGCAGGAATGTCGTCTCGTCGTTGTAGGCGCCGGGGTTCGCCGGGATGCCGTCAAACGGCAAACGGGGGCGCGAGCGGGCGTAGTCGAGGAACTCTTCCGGCGGCAGGTTGAGCCAGCCCATTCCTGGCTCGCGCGCCCCGACCGGCGATGAATCAGCGAAGACATCGGCCAGCGGAACGGCTCTGAACCGGTCAAGGAAACTCAGGAAGGTCCGCGCCGCATGTGCATCGGGCGCAGCCGGAACCAAACGAACCTCAGTAGAGGCAGTAGTCACCATCTCATTGACAGTAGTGGGCGGCGGCGGCCGAAACTCTTCCTTTTTCTTCCGTTCCGAATGCGGCAAGAATTACCAATACGGCCAAAAGGGGCCGGTAGAATTTACCGGAAGCCAAGCGATGAGTTCGTTTGGTTGTGGCTAAGTCATTGATAAGGCGTGTTTTTCGAAGTGGCACGCACATTGCTACATCTGTCCCCAGGTAGTAGTACACAATGACACCAACACCAGAAGTAATCACCGAAAAGCGCGGCATGCCCTGGCTGGGCGCCGTGCTGGCAGTGGGCCTCGTCGCAGTCGGCGGGTTCGCCGCCTGGCAGCATTCCAATATGGTCAATCTGCAACTTGAATTGAAGCAGATGGGCCGCGAAGTCAGCTCGCTGCGCGACTCGGCGAATCAATCCGACAAACAGATGCTTGAGACGCTCGAAGTTCTGCGTGGCGACCTCGATTCGACCAAGAAGCAGAACCAGGAATCGGTGAGCGCGGCGCGTGCCGCCCTGCGCCGGCAGAGTGACCAGATCACCGCCCGCCTGGCCAAGCGCCAGGAGGAGCAGAGCAAGCAAAGCGAGAAGATTGTCGCCGAGATCGACCAGATCAAGACGGCAAACGAACAGACCAAGACGGCCTTAACCGCCAAGTTGACCGACGTCAGCACTGAAGTCGGCGTCGTGAAATCCGACGTGGCCAGTACGCGCTCCGATCTCGAGAAGACGATCGGGGACCTGCGCCGCACGACGGGCGACCTGGGCGTGATGAGCGGGCTCATCGCGACGAACTCGCGCGAGTTGTCGGCCCTGAAAGAGCTGGGCCAGCGCGATTACTTTGAATTCACTCTCACCAAGCAACAGAAGCAGCAGCGCATCGGCGACATCATGGTGCAGGTGAAGAAGACAAATCCGCAGCGCAACAGGTTCACGCTGGAACTGGTCGCCGACGACAAGCGGATCGAAAAGAAGGACAAGACGGTCAACGAACCGGTCCAGTTCTATGTGGTGACGAAATCGCGGGTCCCGTATGAACTGGTGATCAACGAAGTGAAGAAGGATACGGTTGTCGGCTACCTCTCGATGCCGAAAGTGAAAATGACGGCTCAGAGGTAGGCGGCCGAGGCCGGTGGTAGGGGTCCTGTGCGACTCGCGGGATCCCTACCACTGGCCTGTAGCGGCTTCCGGTTCGGCAGCCGAGGCGCGCTGACAAGAACGGCGCGGGAGCGGGTGCTGTTAACCGGATAGTGGCCGGCTGGGCGTCTGTCACCGGCAGGGGGGACAGGCGTCCGGTCTGGACCATCGATCTTAAGACATTTATACGGCTCGCGGTGGTCCCCTCAAGATGACCGCGGGTATCCCCCGTAATTCGCAAGCAAGAGACAGGTTGTTCTCTCATCGACTCCTTCCCTTGCGGCGCCCCAACGCCGCTCCACGAGGCGGATGGACCTCCGACCATCCGCCTCAATTTTTTTGTTCCCCATCTCCCTCCGGCCACCCTGCTTAACCTCCGTCCCCTTGACCGCCATACCGGGCTCGAGGCTCGTGAAAGACCACCCGTTCGATCTGGGCAGCGAGTTCGCGGATTTCCTGGGGATCGCTGGCCGACTTGATCCGGTCGAGCAGGGTCAACAAAGCGCTGTCCGACGTATCGGTTCCAGCAACTTCGCTGGATTCCCGTGGCTGCTTCACCCGCGCCCATCGCGCCTGGACTGCCTTGCGAGCGCTCTCGCTGCGTTGGACCGCGGTGAGTTTGGCAGCCCGAGCCGGACCGCCCTTCTTTCCGCCCTTGCGCCCCAAGGCGACGGCGACCGGGTTCTTGGTGATGGGCATACTTTGATTAAACGTGAGCGGTCAAGAGGAACAAATACGTGAGCTGTAACGCATCAGGACTTCACCCGGATCAGCGCTTGCATCCAGGTCCGCCGCTTGCAGGACGGGCATTTTACGTACTTCATCGTCAGCATATTCAGGCTGAGGAAGTCCGCCCAGGCCGAGATGGCGAATTCGTGACTGCAATCAGGGCAGCGGTAGCCGGTCGTTGCCGCACGCCATCGGACCAACAGCGCCAGGGCCACCACGACTCCGGCGAGGGTCAGGGCAGGGAATGACCGGCCAAGCCAGAACCCCAGTCCAACAATCGCCAAACATAAGGCGGCGATGAGGGCGGCGGTCCGCAGCCAATCGGCCGGGCGAGGGGGACGAAGTTCGAGATCCGGCATGTTTACGCCCTGATTATACAAAACGCGAGCCGGTGCGGGATCCGGCTCGCGTTGCTGTTTCGGTTGAAGTTTTCGGACTACTTCGTTTGGTTGTCGAGTTCCAAACCGGCCAGCATTTCATCGCCGGGACTGGTTCGGCGGGCCGGACGGGACAGCAGATCGAGGCCGAATTCATAGCCCTTATTGAAGGCTTTGATGTTGAGATCGAGGAACCGTTTCGGCACTTCGTGCTCGACTCCGCCGCGGCAGGCCTCGACCGAGACGGTCTTGGTGATGGCGCAGAAAAAGCCCACCATGATGACGTTGAGGACCATCTTCTTGCCGAGTTCCTCGGCGAAGCGGGTGGCCGGGATGCCGTAGATGCGGCAGCGGGGAACCTTCGCGAGCGCATCCAACTGGACCAGGTCCTTTTCGACCAGCAGCATGCCGCCCTCTTTCACTTCGGGGCCGAAGCGCGTGTAGGCTTCGAGCGACATGGCGACGAGGACGTCGGGCTGGGTGAGATAGGGGTAAAGGACGGGTTCGTCGCTGAGCACGAGGGCCGCGCTGGCCGCGCCGCCGCGGGCCTCCGGCCCGTAGTTTTGAGTCATTGTCGCATGGCCCTTTTCGTGCAGGGCGACGGCGGCGCCGATGATGTGGGCGGCGAGGATGACGCCCTGTCCGCCAAATCCGGCGATTCGAACTTCGGTCAGCATGAGCAGCAGCCCTCCTTGTCTTCGCTGTCGTCGCCGCAGACGGCGCCGGTGGCCGCCATCTCGTGGTAGTTGGCGCCAAGCTGGCTGCGCATCAGGCTGAGATAGTCGGGCCGTTCACGGTCGACGAACTTGCCGACGATGATCGGCTGGCCGGTCACGATCGCCACCTCATAGGTGGGCGCGCCATTCTTCGTCTTCGTCATCTCCTTATACTCTTTCATCTGCGCCAGACCGTCGGCGTAGCCGTTGCGGCGGCCGTAGAGCGTGGGGCAGGGCGAGAGCACTTCGATGAAACGGAAACCCTTCTTCTTGAGCGCTTCGGTCATCGAGCGTTCAAGCTGTTTGACGTGGAAAGCCGTCCAGCGGGCGACGTAGCAGGCGCCGGCGGCGTCGACCAGTTGCGGGATGTTCAATTCGGGTTCGAAACTGCCATAGGGCGTCGTGGTCGACTTGGCCGAACCGGGCGTGGTGGCCGCGGCCTGGCCGCCGGTCATGGCGTAAATCATGTTGTTGACGCAGACCACCATCAGGTCCATGTTGCGCCGGGCGGCGTGGATCAGGTGGTTGCCGCCGATCGATGTCAGGTCGCCGTCGCCGGAATAGACGATGACGTTCAGTTCGGGATTGGCCAGTTTCAGACCTGTCGCGAAGGGGATGGCGCGCCCGTGCGTGGTGTGGAACGAATCGGCGGCGACATAGCCGCTGACCCGCCCCGAACAGCCGATGCCGGAGACGATGGCCGTCTTTTTCATGTTGGCGCCCGCGGCCATGAGGGCGTAGGCGAAGCTGTTGACGGTGGTGCCGATGCCGCAGCCGGGGCACCAGATGGTGGGGAGGCGGTCCTTGCGAAGGACCTGTTCAACCGGGTTGGTCAAGGTCGCGGGATCGATGATGGTACTCATTGCGCCCCCCTCTGAATGGCATCGAGAATCTCGAGCGGGTCATGCACCGTGCCGCCGGGATGCGGCACGCTGATGACCTTCGTCCTGCCGCCGGCACAGCGTTCCAGTTCCAGCACAACCTGGCCCATGTTCAATTCGGGCATGATGAGGGCTTTGACCTTCGGAGCCAGTTCGCGGATCAGTTTTTCGGGGAACGGCCAGACGCAAATCAGGCGCAGCGCGCCGACCTTCATCCCCTTGTCGCGCGCCATGTGGATTGCCCGCAGGGCGACGCGCGACGTGATGCCGTAGCTGACCACGACGACGTCGGCGCCCTCGATTCCGTCGGCTTCGACGATCGTCAGTTCATCGGCGGCGCGGCTGATTTTTTCAAACAGCCGGGGGATCAGTTCCCGCTGCTGTTTCGGGGTCATCAGCGGGTAGCCCTTCTTGTCATGCGTCAGGCCGGTGATGTACAGGCCATAGCCTTCGCCGGCGTGGGCCATGTCGGGAATCAGATCCTCGCCCGTTTCGTAAGCGAGGTAGTCCTCAGGGGACTTTGTCGTCCTGCGGCGCGGCTGGACTTCGATCTGATCGGCCTCCGGGATCACCACCTTCTCCGCCATGTGGCCGACACACTCGTCCATCATGAACATGACGGGGACGCGGAACTTTTCGGCCAGGTTCATCGCCATTACCGACAGGTCGAAACACTCCTGGGGCGAGTTCGGCACCAGGGAAATCGTCGAATAGTCGCCATGCGAGCCGAAGCGGGCCTGCATCATGTCGCCCTGGGAGGGCAGGGTCGGCAAACCCGTCGACGGGCCGCCGCGCTGGACGTCGACGAAGACGCAGGGCGTCTCGGTCATGGCGGCGTAGCCGATATGTTCCATCATCAGCGAGTAGCCGGGTCCGGAGGTGACGGTGAACGACTTCTCCCCGGCCCAGACCATGCCCTGGATGGCGATCGAGGCGGCCAGTTCGTCTTCCATCTGGATGAACAGGCCGCCGACGGTGGGCGCGCGATGGGAGAAACGCTCGACGATTTCGGTGGACGGCGTGATGGGATAGCCGGCGGCGAACCTGGCGCCGGCGGCGAGCAACCCTTCACAACAGGCCGTGTCGCCATTGATGAAGTGGGTGCCGGTGAGTACGGCTTCTTTTTCGGCGTGCATGCTAGGCTTCCTTTGCCTCGGATGAAGGTTCCGTGGCGGCCTTTCCGGCGGCCTTGATTTCGGGTTGTTTGAATCCAAAGATAGCGAAATCGGGACAGTACATTCCGCACAGGTTGCAGCCGGAACACTTGCCGGCGTCCACCATGTGCGGCGGGTGATACCCCTTCTTGTTGAAAGCGGAAGAAAGCGCGAGGACGTGAGTGGGGCAGAATTCAACACAGAACCCGCAACCCTTGCACCGCTCAGTCGTGACAACCACGGAGCCTCTAGCCATGGAGAGCCCCTCCTAACAGGACTTCCTGGTTCTATATGCAATCCTTATGCCAAGTGCGGATGGGAGTTATGTTGACTCGACGGTAAGTTACACGGATCGTTGGACTTGGCCTGCAAATCGTGCGCCGGAACCGGGCAATCGGCGGCTTCTGTAGTGGGTGAATTGACCCAAGCCTAAAGGAGCATGTAAGTGACAAGGCCGGTGGCAACGGGATGGCCATGGGCGTGGCGGACATCGACGGCGATGACGGCGAGGGTTTTGCCGAGTTTGATGAAACGGGCGCGTGCGCGGACTTTGCCCTGGCCGGCCGGGTTGAGGTAGTTGACCTTCATTTCGACGGTGGTGATCTGGCGATGCCCGCCCAGATGGCCGAAGAGAGCGACGCCGGCGGCGGCATCGACCAGCGTCGCGGTGACGCCGCCATGGAGGGTGCCGAAGATGTTGGTCAACTCGGGACGGACCTCGACCTCCATCGTGATGCCGTCCTTCCAGACGCGGACCACTTTGAAACCGAGTGTTCCATTAAAGGACGTCTCGGTCATCTTGCTGTTCAGTTCGTCACGGGTGAGCGGTGGGGGTTTCAAATTTGTAGTATGGCACTGGAGGGCGTCATGTCATTTTCCGTCACAGTTTCCCGTCAAGGCTCCGTCGCCGTATTGACCATCGACAACCCGCCGGTGAATGCACTGGCCGCGGGCGTGGCCGAGGCCGTGGCCGATGCGGTCGAGGCGGCGAACGCCGATCCGGAAGCCGCTTCAATCGTCGTCATGGGCGCCGGGCGGACGTTCGTCGCCGGGGCCGACATCCGCGAACTGGCGCTGATCGCCAATGGGGAGCGGCCGCCGATCACGCTGAACGCGGCATTCAACCGGATCGAAGCGAGTGCCAAGCCGGTCATCATGGCGATTCACGGGTCGGCGCTTGGGGGTGGGCTGGAACTGGCCATGGCAGGGCATTACAGGGTCGCCCTGGCGTCGGCGAAGGTGGGCCAGCCGGAGGTGAATCTGGGGCTGATTCCGGGTGCGGGCGGAACGCAGCGGCTGCCCCGGTTGTGCGGGATCGCCAGGGCGTTGGACCTTTGCGTGTCGGGGCGGGCGATCTCCGCCGCCGAGGCTTTCGAGGCGGGCATCCTCGACAGAATTGTCGAAGGGGAATTGCTTGAGGGCGCGGTGGGGTTTGCGACTGGGGTGACTGCGCCAAGGCGGACACGGGAGATGGCGATGCCGGCGCCTGACGCCGGGGCCGTTGATGCCGCGCGCACGGACGCGACCAAACGAATGCGCCTTCAGACCGCGCCCGTGGCGGTGATAAACGCCATCGAGGCGGCATCGCGGCTGCCGCTGGAGGAAGGGCTGGAGTATGAGAAGGGACTGTTCGAGGCGTGTCTTCACGGGCCGCAATCGAGGGCGTTGATTCACGTCTTCTTTGCCGGGCGCGAGGTCTCGAAGGTACCGGGCATGGTTGCCGAAGTGGCGCTGCCGCCGGTCGGCAAGGCCGCGGTTCTTGGGGCGGGAACGATGGGCCGCGGCATCGCCATGTGCTTTGCCAATGCAGGCATTCCGGTGACGCTTTCAGATCAGTCCACCGAGGCGTCGATGGCCGCGCTGGCGTCGATCCGCGACACCTACGAGACGGGGGTGAAGAAGGGCAAACTCAGTGCGGGTGACATGGAGAAGCGCCTGGATCTGATCCGTCCCGGCGTCTCACTTGAGGGGTTCGATGAGGCCGATATCGTGGTCGAGGCGGTGTTTGAGGATCTTGACGCGAAACAGCGTGTTTTCACCCAACTCGATGCGGTGGCGAAGCCGGGCGCGATCCTGGCGACCAACACTTCGACGCTCGACGTGGATGTGATCGCCGGGGTGACGTCGCGGCCTGAATGGGTCTGTGGATTCCACTTCTTCTCGCCCGCGCACATCATGAAACTGCTGGAGATCGTGCGAGGGCGGGCGACGTCGCCCGAAGTGCTGGCGGCGGCGATGGAACTTGGCCGGCGGTTGAAAAAGGTCGCGGTGGTGGCCGGAAACTGCCCCGGCTTCATCGGCAACCGGATGTTTGCGCCATACCGCGAAGCCGCGATCCGGTGCGTCGAGGAGGGCGCGTCCCCGTGGGCTGTTGACGAGGCGCTGACCGGCTGGGGGATGGCGATGGGACCGATCAGGGTGGGCGACCTGTCGGGCATCGACATCCTGCGCGAAGTGCGGCTGGCGGCGGGCTTGGGCGAGACAGTCGAGGACCGGTTGTTCGCCATGGGCCGGATGGGCGAAAAGACCGGCCAGGGCTGGTATCGCTACGCCGATGGCCGCAAGGCCGAACCGGACCCGGACGTTGAAGAAGTGGTCCGCCGATACGCGGCCGAGCGCGGCGTCCGGCAGCGGACGTTTTCAGGGGACGAAATCGTCGAGCGCTGCGTGGCGGCGCTGCGGGCTGAAGGCGCGCGGATCATGGCGGAAGGGATGGCCCTGCGCGCTTCAGACATAGATATCGTCTACGTCCACGGCTACGGGTTCCCGGCCTGGCGCGGCGGGCCGATGTTTACGGGCTGAGATCCGCTCAACGGAGGCCGCGAACGGAGAGAGCGGGTTGCTGGCGCAATGCCGGCGGAATCAAAAGCCCCACTTTGACGACTCGGCGAATCCGTTGAACGGAGGTTGCCAGGAACCCGCTCTCTTCGTTCGCGGCCTCAGGATGTGGGGACCCGATCTTGTTTGCGGACTCGTGCTTTGGAGTGCTTAGTTTTCGACGGTGTTGACCGGGCCGTGGTCGTCGCAGTGGCCGTCGTGGGGGTGGTGGAGGTGGCCCGCGACGAGGTAGTCCACATGGTCGCCATGCGGGACGGCTTCGTGGCCGCAATCGGCACCATGGACGTGGGTGGCGGCATGACCTGAGCAGTCATGCTGCGGTGTGCAAACGTCCGGATTGGCGTTGGTGACCGAGAGGGAATGCTCGTCGACATGGTCGCCGTGGGGTTGGTGGAGGTGGCCGTCGTGGAGGTAGTCCACATGGCCGCCGTGTTCAATGGCGGTGTGGCCGCAGCCGGGTCCGTGGACGTGCGGATGGTTGTCGTGGATATTATGTTGGGTCATGATTGCTCCTTTTCTGGTTCTGGTTCTGGTTCTGGTTCTGGAATGGACGCCGCGCCCGGCGTTTGCGCGGGCAATTCGCTGGCGTGGGCCATGGCGCTGAAGACGAGGTCGAGGACATGCTGGTCGGCCAGCGAATAATTGATATGTTTGCCGTCGCGGCGGCGTGTGACGAGGCGTTCGGAACGCAGGACCCGAAGCCGCTGCGAAATGGTCGAAACAGTCTCATTCTCAATGGCCGCCAACTCGGACACGCAGGCGGGACCTTGAGACAGAAGCGCCAGCAGACGCAGCCGCGCCGTATCGCCCATGGCCCGGAATAGATCCGAGGCGCGATCGAGCGCCTCGCGGCTGACGGGCAGGGCGCGCCGCGCCGAGGCATGGTCGCGAGCGGCACAGGCGAGTTGGGAAGCGGAACTCATTGTTGTTCAATTCATCATTCAATTGCACAACTATGCAACTGTTGATATAAGTGTGCGCCTTTCTTCGTGGGCTGTCAAGCCAAACGAACTCATTTTTTCGTTCGGGCTTGCTATCGGGACCTTAACGCGATACCTTATTGATATCCAACACTCAACAAAGAACCGGGTCAGGATGGACTTCCGTGTCCAGGGGATGGACTGTTCTGAAGAGGTTTCCCTGCTGAGACGTGAACTCAGCAAGGTGGTTGGGGTCTACGAACTCCATTTTGAGATCATCCAGGCCCGGATGACGGTGGAGTTCGATCCAGGGCGGACCAGCGTGGCCGCGATTCAGGCCGCCGCCGCCGGGGTTGGTTTGGTTTGCGGCCCTTGGGAAGCGGGCGCACAGCCGGACCGGATCCAGCGCCGGGTGAGGGTGCGCCGCTGGCTCACGGCCCTGAGCCTGACCTTTGTCGCCGCCGGCGTGGCGTTGCAGGCCAGTATCCACGGCGGTAGTCTGCTGAGCTTGCTGGCTCACCAGAGCCATTCGCACGATCCCAATCCGGGTGTTGTCGCGCTGTTCGTTCTGGCCATCGGCACGGGTTTTGCGCCGTTCGTTCCAAGAGCCCTGATGGCGCTGCGCTGGGCGAGACCTGACATGAATCTGCTGATCGGTATTTCGATTACAGGCGCGTGTTTCCTTGGCGAGTGGATGGAAGGCGCTTCGCTGGCGTTCCTTTTTGCGCTGGCGGCGGAGATCGAGAGTTGGAGCGCGTCGAGGGCGCGGCAGGCGGTGTCGGGCCTGTTCAGCGCAAGTCCGGAAGAGGCGACCGTGCTGCATGGCGACCATGAGCATCGCGTTGCGGCCAGCCGGGTGGCGGCGGGCGACCGGGTGGCGGTGCGGCCGGGCGAACGGATTCCCTGCGATGGCGAGGTGGCGGCGGGATCGTCGTATGTCGACCAGTCGCTGATCACCGGCGAATCGGTCCCGGTGCCGAAGAAGGCGGGCAGCCGGGTTTACGCGGGGACGTTGAATGCGGGCGGGTATCTGGAGGTGGTGGCGACGGGCGCGGCCGCGGACACGACCGTTTCGCGCATCCTGCGCATGGTGACCGAATCGTCGCAACGGCGGACGAAGGCGGAGATGTTCATTGAGAGGTTTGTGCGCTGGTACACGCCGGCGGTGTTTGCCGTGGCATTTCTGGTGATTGGAGTTCCGCCGCTGTTCTTCGGTGGGGAGTGGGGCCACTGGTTCTATCAGGGCATGGTGGTGCTGTTGATTTCGTGCCCCTGCGCGCTGGTGATTTCGACTCCCGTGACGATGGTCTCGGCACTGGCCTCGGCGGCGCGGCACGGCGTTCTGGTGAAGGGCGGCGCGTTCCTGGAAGAGGCGGCGAGGTTGAAGGCGATCGTATTCGACAAGACGGGCGTGCTGACGGCGGGCCAGCCGAATGTCGAGGCGTTCCTGTCGATCGGCGGCGGGGATCCGGATGTTGCATTGGCGAAACTGGCGGCGCTGGAATCGCGCAGCGAGCATCCGCTGGGCCGTGCGATTCTGAAGTTCGCAAGCGAGCGGGGTATCCAGGCGGAGGCGCCGGCCGGGTTCGAGGCCCTGCCCGGCCGGGGCGTTCAGGCGACCCTGCCGGACGCGGTGCACTGGGCGGGCGGGATGAGCATGATCGAGGGCCACGGGGCTCATCTGGGCAAGCACAGCGGGGAGATCGCAGAGTGGGAATCGAATGGCTTCACCGTGGTTGTGTGCGGCCATGACTCGGTGGCGCTGGCGGCTGTTGCGCTCTCCGACCGCGTGCGTCCAGAGGCTCAGAGCGCTTTGAAGCGTTTGCGTCAGGCAGGGATTCGACGCCTGGCCATGTTTACGGGCGACAGTGCGGCGGCGGCAAAGGCAGCGGCCGGATTGCTGCCGGTCGACGATGTGCGCGCCGGGCTTCTGCCGGAAGACAAGGCCGAGGCGATGCGCAAGTACCGGCGCGAGTATGGCTCGGTGGCGATGGTCGGCGACGGATTCAACGATGCTCCGGCGATGGCCGAAGCCAGCGTCGCGATCGCGTTGGGTCCGGGCGCGACCGATCTGGCGATGGAGACGGCCGACGTTGTTCTCATGGCGGCGGACTTGAACCGGCTTCCGTTCCTGGTGCTGCACGCCCGCCGCGCGGCGCGGGTGATTCGCCAGAATGTAGGCGTGGCTTTGGGGCTGAAACTGGCGTTCCTGGTGGCGGCGGCGATGGGCTCGGCGACTCTGTGGATGGCGGTTGCGGCCGATATGGGCGGTACTTTGCTGGTCACACTGAACGGCCTGCGGCTGCTGCGAGCCAGGGAAGATGAGAGTTCACTGACCACTCCGATGCCAGGCTGCACGGCGGGGGACGGGCTGAAGCCCTTTGCAGGCTGAAGCCCGCCCCACCGCGAGCGGGGCTAAACGAACCAATACCCGTTGACGAACAGGATGACGCTCAGCATGAGCATCATGGCGGACCACAGCAGGAGCGGGTAGCGCGTGACGGGCCAGCGCTGTGCGGCGGCGGCGGCGACGAGGTAGTAAGGGACGACGGTGGTGAGGAATCTGGGTAGCGAGTGGAGCAGGAGAGTGCTGACGTAAAGCAGCGGCCAGACGATCATCAGGACGATCCAGGGGAGGCGGGCGCGTACGGCGATGGCCAGGACCAGCATCCCGGCGGCGAGTGCGGCGGCGCCGTTGAAGTAGATGTGGAAGAACAGCGGGATCGAGTTGTTGTGGAAGCCGGTCTGGAAGGCGACCCAGGGCCAGGCGAGTTCGCGGCCCCAGAAGCGCTGGGCCTTGGTGTAGAGCTGCGCGTCGCCAAAGGTGAACCAGAGATAGATTGTGAAGGCGGCGGCGCCGAGGACGGGCAGGCCGAGCCAGAGAATCTGACGCCATTGGCGGGTTCTTTTCCAGGGGATCAGGAAATAGATCAGCAGGGGTAGAACGAGAAGGAAGCCGGAGTTGCGGGTGAGGGCGGCGGCCATGCCCCAGAGTCCGGCGTAGGCCCAGCGTTCACGTTCCGCTTCATCGAGGCAGGCGGCGACGGCGCAGAAGAAAAGCGCTTCCGAGTAGAAGATGGACAGGAAGAAGCTGACAGGGCCGAACAGGACGAGGGCGACGGAGAGGTCGGCTGTTTCGGTGGAGTTCCAGCGGCGCATGGCGATGCGCCACAGGGCGATGCAGCCGTAGAACAATGCGACATTGCTGAGCAGGACGCCGACGATTCTGGGCTCGATGAGCCGGCCGAGAGAGAAGATCCAGACCAGGGCGGGGAAGAGGGGCATGAAGGCGACGTTCGAGCCGCGCGCCGGGTCGAAGAAATAACCATGCTCGACGATGCTCATGAACCAGCCGGTATCCCAGCGCAGGAACGCCTCCCAGAGGTTTTGTGGATTGCCCATGCTGGCGCCGGCTGGAATGATGAGGGACGAAAAGCCGGCCATCAGGGCGATCAGAATTCGGGTGGCGACAAGCCAGATCAGGATGCGCATCCAGGGTATGGCGTCCGGAGCGGCGAGGATGGGTGAAGGGACTGGAGATTGGGCGGGCTGGGCGCGTTTGGTCACTTTGTCCATGGTAATCTCTCCCGCGGCTCCCGTCCGGATGTGGTATATGCGGGGCGCAATCCCTGATTGGAGAACCGGCGGATGAGACGACCCCTCTTTTCCCTGATCCCGCTGTTCGGCGGATGGATCTCACCGGCGTTTGGGCAGGCGACGCTGCTTTCGCCGCCGCCGGTTCCATGCGAGCCGGTGAATCCGAATGCGACGGCCGAAGTGGGCATGGTTCATGGGGTGGCCGGATATCTTCGACCGGCAGGCGACCGATGCGCACAAGGCGCTCTTTGATGATGCGAGGACTTTGTCGCGCGGGGATAAGCTGCCGGAGGCGCAGCCCTGAGGGGCGGGCAGACAGCCGGCCGGGGTCAACAGGCTATTGGGCGCGGCTTGAATTGCAGTCGGGGCAGGACCCGTACAGAACCAGTTCGTGCCGGTCGACGGAGAAGCCGGCGGCGGCTAAACGATCCAAGCCGGGCAGGCAGCCATGGAGTTCGAAGACCCGTCCACAGGTTGAGCATTGGAAATGGTGGTGGTGGGCCTTGCCGGAGACCTCGTATCGCGGCGGTTCGCCCGGAAGCTCGACGGTGGCAAGCCAACCTTCGTCGACCAGGGACTTCACGTTTCGATAGACGGTCGCAATGCCCAGACCTCCGACATCGGTCTGGGCCAAGTCGAGCACTTCGCCTGTGGACAGGGGCCTGTCCGCATGTTCGAAGGCCAGGCGGATGGCGGCCTTCTGCCGTGTGTTGCGCGTCACCATTCCTCTTCATGATAGTGATTCCTGACTCTCAAATGGAACCGCGGCCGGGAGGGGTTCGTTTGGCTGTCTGCGGCCGGGCGTGTGACGGGCAGGTCGCGGAGGCTGCCGCCGGACAGGTAGGCTGGTAGTAGATGCACTTTTCAGAATGCTGGGTTGCCCGGAAAGTGGGGCTGACACCGAACGATCTGGAGAAGATCCTGGCCGAGGCTCTCTCCAAGGGCGGCGACTACGCCGACCTGTACTTTGAATCAACTGAATCGACGGCCGTGGCGCTGGACGAGGAGATCGTCAAGTCGGCATCGCAGGGCTTTTCGTCAGGCTGCGGAGTGCGGGTGCTATCGGGCGAGCGGACCGGTTATGGCTACTCGGCCGAGCTTTCGATGGACAAGCTTTTGAAGGCGGCTTCGATCGCTGCGTGCATCGCGGCGGGTCCGGCGAAGGTGTCGCGGGCGGGTTTCGAACGGACGCCGTCGCACCGGCTGTATGACGCGATCGGACCCGAGGCGTCGCTCAAGGCCCGCGTCGATCTGATCCGCAGGGCGGACGAGGCGGCGCGGTCGGCCGATGCCAGAGTGATCGAGGTGATGGCCAGCTACTCCGACAGCGTGAAGCAGGTGCTGCTGGCGGCGAGCGACGGCGGTATCGTGTGGGACACCCAGCCGATGGCGCGCCTCAACGTGCAGGTGATCGCCAGGGAGGAAGGCGGGCAGCCGCAGCGGGGCTATTCGGGCGGCGGCGGCAGGGTGGAGTTCAGCTACTTCCTGACCGAACGAACCCCCGAGGAGTTTGCCCGGGAGGCGGTTCGGCAGACGATCGTTCAGTTGGACGCGGGCGAAGCGCCGGCGGGCGAAATGACGGTCGTGCTGGGTCCGGGCTGGCCGGGTATTTTGCTGCACGAAGCCGTGGGCCATGGGTTGGAGGCCGATTTCAACCGCAAGGGCGTTTCGGCGTTTTCCGGCCGCATTGGACAGCAGGTGGCGTCGGAGCTTTGCACGGTGGTTGACGATGGAACGATGGAGCGGCGGCGCGGATCGCTGAACGTGGACGATGAGGGCGTGGCCACGTCGCGCACCGTGCTGATCGAGAATGGGGTCCTGCGAGGGTATCTTCAGGACAGGCTGTCGAGCCGGTTGCTCGGCTCTGCGCCGACGGGCAACGGCAGGCGGGAGAGTTATCACTACACGCCGATGCCGCGCATGACCAACACGTTCATGCTGGCGGGCGGGAGCGAACCCGAAGAGATCATACGGTCAGTGAAATCGGGCATCTACTGCGCCAACTTCGGCGGCGGGCAGGTGGATATCACGTCGGGCAATTTCGTCTTTTCGGCGACCGAATCGTACCTGATCGAGGACGGCAAACTGACCAGGAGCGTGCGCGGCGCATCGCTGATCGGCAACGGGCCGGAGGCGCTGAAATACGTCTCGATGGTCGGCAACGATTTGAAACTGGACGAGGGCGTCGGTATCTGCGGCAAGGAGGGGCAGAGCGTCCCGGTCGGGGTCGGGATTCCGACCGTAAGGATCGATCGCATGACGGTGGGAGGCGGGCAGTGAGGGCGGCGGGCAACATGACGGAGGAGGTCGCGGCGCGACTGGTGAAGCTGGCGCTTGACGCGGGCGCGACCGAGGCCGAAGCCGGCGTGGCCGAGGGCGACGAGTTTGAATGCACGGTGCGGCTGGGCGAATTGGAGACGCTGAAAGAGGCGGGTTCGTCGGCGGCGGGCGTGAGGGTGTTCCGCGGCAGGAAGACCGGCACGTCGTCCACTTCCGACCTGTCGGAAGAGGGGCTGCGGCGCATTGTGGCCTCGGCGATGGCGCTGGCCGAAGTGTCGATGGACGACCCGTTCGCGGGGCTGCCCGCGCCCGGGGAGTTAGGCGCGGCGGAAGGCGATTTCGAGTTGTACCACGCCGACATCGAGGCGGTTCCGCCGGAGGAGCGGATCGCGTTGGCGCGAAAGGCCGAGAAAGCCGCACTGGACTTCGACCGGCGGATCACGAACAGCGAGGGCGGGTCCTACGGGTCGTCGATCTCAACGCGGGCGTTTGCCAATTCGCTGGGATTCGCCGGGTCGTACAAGACGTCGTCCTGCTCGCTGAGCGTGGTGAGCGTGGCCGAAAACGGGGCAGGGAAACTGGAACGCGACTACTGGTATGACATGGCGCGGTCGGCGGCAAAACTTCAAAGTCCCGAGGATGTCGGACGCCGGGCGGCCGAATGGACGTTGCGCCGGTTGGGCGCGCGCAAGGCGGCCACGCAGAAGGCGCCGGTGATCTTCGATCCGCGAGTGGCGCGGTCGCTGGTCGGGCATCTGTTCGCCGCGGTGACGGGCGAGGCGGTGTATCACAAGTCGTCTTACCTGGCCGGGAAACTGGGCGAGGTTGTCGCCTCGAAGTGCGTCACGGTGATCGATGACGCGCTGATGCCCGGTGGATTCGGCACGTCGCCGTTTGACGATGAAGGCGTGCCGTCGCGGCGCACGCCGGTTGTCAACGAGGGCAGGCTGGAGACTTTCCTGCTGAACACGTACATGGCGCGGAAACTGGGCATGAGGACGACGGCCAACGCGTCGCGCGGGCTGGCGGGCAATCCGGGGACCGGCCACGGCAATCTGTACCTTCAGCCGGGCGGGAAGACGCGGGAGGAGATAATTTCGTCGGTGGAAAATGGTTTCTACGTGACCGAATTGCTCGGCAGCGGTGTCAATATTGTCAATGGAGACTACTCGCGGGGCGCGGCCGGACTGTGGATTGAAAAGGGCCGGCTGGCATGGCCGGTCAACGAGGTGACGGTTTCGGGCAACCTGGCGAGTCTGTGGACCATGATTGAAGGCGTGGCCAGCGATCTGGAGTTTCTCGGATCGGTGGCGTCGCCGGCGTTATTAATAGGGGAGATGAGGGTCAGTGGTACATAATGCGCATCAGTTGAGAGAGAAGAACAAGCCTGGTTTCCTGCTGCTGTTGGCGGTGTCGGCCGCTTTGGTCGTGCTGGGTTTGCTGGCGTGGTTTTTCGCCACCCGCGGACCGGTCGCGCCGCCGGAGTTGCCGGGGTTGTCCGCCGAAGCCAAGGCTTATACAAAGTACCTCGGCCTGGCCGACTTCGAGATGAAGGCCAGCGACAGCTTCATGCAATCGACGCTGGTGGAATTGTTGGGCAAGATCACCAACAAAGGCGACCGTAAGTTGAAGGTGGTGGAGATCAACTGCATCTTCTATGACCCGTCGCAGCAATACGCCGTGCACAGAGAGCGGGTGGCCATCGTCAGAGCCAAGGACGGGCCGCTGACGCCGGGCCAGACGCGCAGATTCCGGCTGCCGTTCGACTCGATCCCGAATACGTGGAACCAGGCGACTCCGCAAATGGTCATCGCCCACATCGAGTTCGCCGAGTAACAGGGATGGCGAAGATCCTGGTGGTGGACGACGATGCGGAGCAACTCAGACTGCGCAGTTTGATCCTGACGAAGCGCGGCCATGAGGTCACCGTGGCCAGTTCCAGGGATGAGGCGTTGGCGGCGTGCGCCGATTTGTCGCCGCGATGCGTGCTCATGGACCTGCGGCTGCCCTCCGCCGTCGACGGGCTGGCTCTGATCAGGGACATCAAGCGGGCGATGCCGGAAACAGAAGTATTTGTGCTGACAGGATGGGCGGAAGATCTGGAAGGAAGGGCGGAGCGAGCGATGGTGAGCGAAGTGTTCACGAAACCGGTGAGAACAGAGCGGCTGCTGGCGGCGCTGGGCAGACTGCCGGTGCTGGCGCTGGCACTGGCGGGCGTTATGTCCGCGGCAGAGCCGGCCAGGTTCAGTGTGGCCGATGCGCGGTCCGAGATCGTTGCATCCATCGAGATGACGGCCAAGGGCGCCGATTGGGGACAGAAGGGACGCGAAGGCGTGCTGGCCAGAATACTGGTCGATGGCAAGCCGCGCGGCCATGCGTGGGTGTTTGGCGAAGCGAAGGGCGAGCCGGTCAAGGTGTTCCTGGGCAAGCTGGCGGCGGGCGGGCACACGCTTGCGGTCGAGCCGGTGAACGCGGAATCGGCTGCGCTGCCGCTGGAGATGGGCAGGGTGGCAGTGACTGAGATCGCGACCGGCGATGCACGCCACCAGGCCGTGGCGAATGCGCCGGTCGTCATCGCGCGGGAGGACACGCTGGGCCGATTCTCGGATGTACCGCTGCTGGCCTATGTCGAACAGCGTCCGGGCGCGTTGCGCTATTCGGTGATCTTTTCCAATGAAGATGGCGGTACGTCGACTCGCGACCTGATGGCACGCTGGGGCAGGACGACGGATATCGAGTTCATCTACGAAGTGAACCCGGCCACGGGCGCGACTCTTATCCAGGTGAAGGACCACAAGGAGATTCCCTACGCGGGGACCTATGAGGGGCGGCATCCCCTGCTGGAGGTGGTGACGTTGAACAACATGGTGGCGCCGGGCAGCGCCGCCGGAAAGATTGATTTCCGCCTGCTGCCGGAGGCGATCTCGCTGACCGGCTCACGCGAGGTTGTGATGGACAGCCGCGCGTGGACCTACGCCGTGTCGTCGAAGGAGCTGATGCGCGAAGACAAGGTGCGGCCCTTCGGCGAGGTCCGGGATGAGACGATTTCGGATCCGCGCAATTACATGGTCGCCGAGCTGGCCATGACGCCGGAGAGCGCGGGGATGCAGGTTGTCGTGAAACTGAAAAACGGCGGCACGAGATTTGGTTCGGCGCGCGGAATGATGGAAAACTACGTCACGCGTTCCGGGTGGTTGCGCATGTCAACCGAACTGCCTCCGGGCACGCGCTTGAGTGACATCGGTGAGCTGCTTCTGGATTGCGTTGTCACGCCCGACACGAAGGAGCGCAAAGGTGCGCGGGACGGCAGTTGCGGGCTGAACGGCCCAGGACGCGTGATGATGCTGGGCGCGGACTTTGCCCCCGTCGAGTGGCGAGCCGTACGCGCACCCGGCCGCTGGCGGACCGGGACGATGGCCGTGCTCGAGATGGTGCCTTGACGGTTGACGACCTTGTCGCCGAGTTCAATCGCGAAGGGCGAATCTCGTTGACGTTGAGGGTGACGCCGAAGTCGCCGCAAACGGCCTGGGCGGGGCGAATGGACGACGGCAGTTGGAAGGTTCGTTTGGCGGCGGTGGCGGAAGACGGCAAGGCGAATGCGGAACTGATCCGGTTCCTCGCGCGCGAGTTGCGTGTTGACCGCTCCGCGGTGATGATCGTCTCAGGCGGCACGGCGCGCATGAAACAGGTCAGGGTGTCGCGTTAAGCAGCCATTGGGGCCTGGATGACTTTGGTAGTCTCGTTGGGGAAGGATCACCGATGAGACTCACCTGTCCGCTTGCCCTCACTGCATTGCTGGTGTGCGCTGTTCTGCCTGCCGCCGCGGCTGACGTGAATTCGATTGCCGAGTTGAAGGCTCGATTCGCCAAGCCAGGCTCTGAATACAGCACGGCGCCGCTGATGGTATGGAACGGCGAGGTGACCGAAGCGGCTATCGACAAGCAACTGACCGACTACAAGTCGCAGGGCATCGAAGCGTTCTTCATCCATCCCCGGCCCGGCCTGAAAACAGAATACCTGTCGGAGCGCTGGGTCGCGCTGGTCCGCCACGCAGTTGAGAAGGCTCGTGAATTGGGCATGAAGGCGTGGCTCTACGATGAGAACTCGTACCCGAGCGGATTCGCGGGCGGCCATGTGCCGGACCAGATGCCGGAGTCCTGGAATCAGGGCCAGGGACTGCGGCCCAAGCCGCTGGACCGCGCGCCCGCCGCGGGTCAGTGCAAGGTGCTGCTTCAGAGATCCGGGGCCGGATACACGGACGTCAGTGGCACGGCGCGTGCCGGCGATTCCGGCGAGTTCATCTGCTATGAGGTGACCTTCTACAACAAGCAGGCATGGCATGGCGGCTTCAGCTATGTCGATCTCATCAAACCCGGCGTGACCCAGAAGTTCATCGAGATCACGATGGGCAGCTACGAGAAGGCTGTTGGAAAAGACTTCGGCGGACTCGTGCCCGGCATGTTCACCGACGAACCGAACATCATCGCCCCGGATCGCAACTCGATGCGCTGGACGCCCGACCTCTTCGAGCAATTCGAGAAGCGCTGGGGCTATGACCTGAAGCCCCATCTGCCTTCGTTATTCGCAGACGCCGGCGACTATCGCCGCGTGCGGCACAACTACTTCGCGCTGCTGCTCGACCTCTTCATCGACCGCTGGAGCAAGCCCTGGGCCGCCTACGCCAAACAGAATAATCTCCCCTGGACCGGCCACTACTGGGAGCACGGCTGGCCCAGTCCCGTCCACGGACCCGACAACATGGCCATGTACGCCTGGCACGACATCCCGGGCATCGACATGCTGTTCAACCAGTTCGACGAAGGCGTGAACGCGCAGTTCGGCAACGTCCGGGCGGTGAAGGAACTCTCGAGCGTGGCCAACCAGATGGGACGCCGCAGAACGCTGAGCGAAACCTACGGCGGCGCCGGTTGGGAGTTGCGATTCGAGGACATGAAACGTCTGGGCGACTGGCAGGCCGTGCTCGGAGTCAACTTCCAGGACCAGCATCTTTCGCATCAGACCCTGCTCGGCTCGCGCAAGCACGACTACCCGCAGTCGTTCACTTACCACACGCCGTGGTGGCCGCAGTACGGCCTGCTGGGCCGCTATTTCGCGCGCCTGTCGCTGGCGCTGGCCTCGGGCGAACAGGTCAATCGCGTGCTCGTGATCGAGCCGACGACGTCGGCCTGGATGCACGCGTCGGTCCCGAAAGCAGGACCGGGCATGATGGAGATCGGCCGCGCGTTTCAGGCGTTTGTCACTTCGCTGGAGTATGCGCAGGTCGAGTATGACCTGGGCAGCGAGAACATCATGCGCGATCACGGGTCGGACGTGAAGGGCGGTCTGCGGGTGGGCAAGCGCGTCTATGACGTGGTCGTGCTGCCGCCGGGCACGGAGAACCTGGACCGGCCCACGGCGTCGCTGATCTCGGCTTACGTGAAGGCGGGCGGCAAGGTCATTTCCATGGTTGCGCCGCCGGCGTGGGTCGATGGCCAGCCGAGCGATGAGTTGGTGAAACTCGCCTCGGCGAACGCGCCGCGGTGGATGCGCGCGGCATCGGTTGTGGACGCCCTGAAGTTGCTGCCTGGCGGCGGCGTTCAGGTGACGCAAGGCAAGCTGATGCACCAGAGGCGCAAACTCGCCGCGGGCGAGATCCTCTTCTTCGCCAATAGCAGTCTGACGGAAAGCGCGAAGGCGTCCGCGCAGGCCGCCGGTCCCTCCGTGACCCGCCTCAACGCGGTGGATGGGACGTTTGTGCGATACGCCTCGCGCCGCGTCCCGGGCAAGACTGAGTTCGATGTCGATCTCGCTCCTGGCGGCAGCCTGCTGGTCTACGCCGGTCCGGCCGTTGCCGGCGCGATTGCGCCGAAGCCGGAGCCCGGCGTGAAGACACCCGCCGCCGCGACGTCGCCGCTGAGCGTCTCCAGGCTCGCGCCGAACGCCCTGCGCATCGACTACTGCGATCTCGAAGCAGGCGGCGAGTCGATGAAGGACATCTACTATTACGCCGCCCAGGAGGCCGCGTACAAGAAAAACGGCCTGCCGACGAATCCATGGAATACGGCCGTTCAATTCAAACGGACGACGCTTGAGAAGGACAAGTTCCCGGCGGGGAGCGGCTTCACGGCCACGTTCCGGTTTACGCTTGCGTCCGGCGTCTCCAGAACCGGCCTGCGGGCCGTGGTCGAAATGCCGGCGCTGTATCGCGTCAGCGTGAACGGCAAGCCGGTCGAGGCGGTGAAGGGCGAGTGGTGGCTGGATGTCGATTTCGGTGTCTTCGAGATCGGCCCGTTCGTTCAGGACGGCGACAATGCGATCACGCTCACCGCATCGCCGATGTCGATTCACGCCGAACTGGAACCGATCCATCTGACGGGGGATTTCGGCGTCGAAGCCTCCGCGCGCGGCTGGCTCATCGTTCCTTCCGTCCCGCTCTGGACGGGTAAGTGGACGGCTCAAAAGCTGCCGTTCTATTCCGATCGCGTGGCCTACTCGGCCGATTACACGCTCGCCGCGGGAGGCCGCCATTTCGTGCGCCTTGCCGAATGGCACGGCACGGTGGCCGAGGTGCGCGTGAACGGCAGGTCCGCCGGAGTTATCGGCTGGCAGCCCTATGAGATGGAGATCACGCCGCTGGTGAAGGCGGGCAGTAATCGGATCGAGGTTGTGGTCACCGGGTCGCTCAAGAATCTGCTTGGCCCCCACCACGGCAAGATCAACCGCGGGCTGGTCTCGCCGGGAAGTTTCCGAGGCGCGCCGCAGCGCCAGCCATCGGGTTCCGCGTACGATCTGGAGCACTACGGTCTGATGCGAGGCTTTGAAGTATCGACCTCGTCACGCTGAGTCGCGCATCACGGCCTGCGCGAGCGTGCCAGCAGGCTCGACACCTTCGCCGCGAGTTCTTTCGGGTTGAACGGCTTGGCGACAAAGTCGGCCATGCTGTCCCGCGCCAGCGTAGGGTCGTCCGGCGGCTCGTCGTATCCGGACATGAACAGGACAGGCAGGCCCGGGCGGCTTTCCCGCGCGCGCCGCGCCAGTTCGCGCCCGCCCATGCCGGGCATGACCAGGTCGGTGACGAGGAGGTCGATTTCCAACGGGTCCGCCGTCCGGATGAGCGCGGCCTCCGGGCTGGCGAAATCCTCGACGTCACAGCCCATGGCCGCCAGCATGGTGCAGACCACCGCGCGCACGGCGGGCTGGTCTTCGACAACAATCACCCTCGCGCCGGTTGCCGGTGCGGGAACGGCGGCGGAGGGCGCATCCGAGGCCAGATCGGAGTGGTCAAGCGGCAGGGCGGCGCGGAACGTCGTGTGCTGGCCGGGGACGCTTTCAAACGTAACGCCGCCGCCGTGTTGAACGATCACGCTGTAGACGGTCGACAGGCCCAGGCCCGAATGCCGGGCCGCCTCCTTGGTTGTAAAGAACGGCTCGAAGATGCGCGCACCGGCTTCATCGCCGATGCCCTGCCCGGTATCAGAGACGGAGAGCTCGACCCACTGGCAATCTTTCGGGTGCTGTCCCAGGACGTAGGCCGGCGCTCCGCCATCGAGGCGTTTCGACCTGATCGCCAGACGGCCGCCGCCGGGCATGGCCTCTCTCGCATTGACCGCCAGGTTCAGCAGGACCTGGTGAATCTGGCCCGGATCCGCCTTCACATAGAGAGGTGAATACGCAAGCACGACCTCGAACTGGATGTCCTCGCCGATCAGGCGCTGGATGACGCGGCTGCCTTCCTCGATGATCTGGTTCAGGTCGATCCGCCGCAGTTCGACCGGCTGCTTGCGGCCTAGCGTAAGCAGTTGACGCGTCAGCGAGGCTGCACGCAAGCCGGCTTCGTGAATCGCATCGAGGGAATCCCGCTCGGCGCTGCCAGCCTGCGCCTTCATGAGCAGCAACTCGGCATGGCCGTTGATGATCGTCAGCAGGTTGTTGAAGTCGTGGGCCACGCCGCCCGCGAGGCGGCCGACGCTTTCGAGCTTCTGCGCTTGCAGAAACTGCTCCTGCAACTGCTTGTAGCCGGTCACGTCCTGGACGATTCCGATCAGTTTGACCACGGCGCCGGACTCGTCACGCAGCGGTTCCGCCGACAGGCGGCAGTGGCGAATCTCTCCATTCGAGCGGATGAGCCGGTGCTCGACGGCATAGGGCTCCCCGGTCTTTCGCGCTCTCTCCACGGCGGCGTTCAGGGCCGGGAGATCGGCCGGGTGGACCATGGCGCGGAAGGCCTCGCGCGTAGGCCGGAACGTGGACGGGTCCGTGCCGTGGATGCGGTGGACTTCGGGCGACCACGTGAGCGAATCGCCGGGGAAGTCCAGCACCCAACTGCCCATCGAGGCCAGGCTCTGCGCGTGAAACAGGTGCGCCTTTGTCCGTTCGAGGCTCCGGACCATTTCATTCAGTTCGGTGACATCCTCATAGGCCGCCACGATGGCGGCGACCTGGCCCTGCGAATCCCTCACCGGAGATGCCGACAGCCGGATTTCGAGCGGCGTGCCATCCTTCTTCCGGCGGCGCAACTGAATGCCCGTGATGGACCCACCCGCGAGAACCGTCCTTAATTTCTCCTCGAAGGCCTGGATATCAGTCCTCATGACGACCGGCAAGACCCGGCCCTCCAACTGTTCCATGGTGTAGCCGTACATGCGCTCCGCGGCCGGGTTCCATTGCACTACTCTACCCTTGGTGTCGAGCACGGCCACGGCCGCCGGGCACGCGTCCAGTATGCGCGTGAGCAACGGCTCGCCGCCGCTGGGCGGGGCCGGCGCCTCGCCGCTGGCAAGCGTGTAACGCCCTCCCTGCAAACTGACAAACGAGAAGAGGCTCCTCGCCGGCTGGGTCATCGCGTCGAGAGGATCAATCGGCGAGCCGAGCCGTGAGGCCTCTTCATGCGCAGCCGGACTGGCGGCGATCAACGTGCCGTCGCCGCCGTACAAAGCCATCGGCCGTCGCGCGGCGAGGACGAGTTCGATCAGTGCTGGATCGGTCGGCCTGGGCTGCATCAGAACTTCCAGATCTTCATAGGTTCTCCTCAGAAGGATAGCCGAATCAGATGAGCTCAGGCGTTGGCTCACGCCGGGTTGCCGGCTGGAACGTGCGCGCCGAACCGCCATCAGAACAATTCCGCCTGCACGCCCGAGGCCGCCTTTGATATCGCGCGCACCAGCCGTCTGTAGGGCGGCTGGTCCGACTCGAAGGCGATCCAGTCCGTATCGCGAAAAGACGAATAGTACCAGCGGGCAAGCAGCGCGATGTGTTCGGCGCGGTCCCTGATCGTCATGCGGGGCCGTGGCAACGCCGCGTAAAGCTCCCGCAGCCGGCGGTCCAGCGGCGCCATCGTTCCCGTCGCATCGGCTGCGGTGGAAAACCGGACCGGCTCCAGCCAGAGGCCGTCCAGCATGAAGTACAGTTCAACGTGCCCGGCTGAAAGCGATGGGTAGACAGCCACCCCCGAGAGCCGCGAAGTGGACGTGGCCAGGTCGTCGCGCAACTTCAACGCCTGCTCGATTCGCTGGAGCCGCTCGTGTTGCCGCCGCGCCTGTTCAAAATCAAGCTCGGCGCTAAACCTGTCGCGCGCCGTGCGGACCGGATCCATCAGGCTCGCGCCGCCGGTCTCCAGGAACTGCACCAGCCGGCGCGATTCACCCCGGTACTCTTCCACCGATACCCCGTCCTGGCACGGGCGCAGACAACGCATCATCTCGCCATAAATGCAGCCGGGATGTTCGGGCGAGGGCGCCAGATCCTCGACGCAGCGCCGGACCTGAAACTGGTCCAGCAATTCCCCTTCAAACCTCTCTGCCGCCGCGCGCGTACGAAACGGCCCGTAATGCAGCGCGCCCGATCCGCTGAACCGTGTCGTTACTTCTGTCCGCGGATACGTGTTCGCGAGAAGGACCTTCACGTAGGCTGGGAAGCGCAGCCTGACCATCGACAGGTACTCATCCGGAAACAGTTTGCGCGCAAGGCCGTAGTACAGCAATGACGCCGGCAGCCGCCCCTTCACGGGATAGCACTCGACAGACGTCGCAAGCTCGCGCAGATTCAGCCGTCTTGATCCGGCCGCAGCCTCGCCCAACAGCCTCGACAACCGCCGCCGTGCAAGGGCCGACCGGCCCAGGTAGGGGCGCGCATCGCCCAGCCTGACGACGAAGACGGCCGGCGCGTCCGGGACAACGCTGACATCGAACGGCGGCTCGATGCGCAATGCCATGCCGCCGCGGTTGTCCCTCTCTTGCATGATGGACTCTCAGCCGGCCATCGGCGCTACACGACGATCGTGAATGCCGTCTCGTCGCGCTCCACGCGGTTGTACTGCGTATCCCGTTCCACCGGTTCCCGGCCGGCTTCGCGGATCAACCGCAATAGTTCACCGCGCCGCAGACCCTGCGATGTTTCGGCGCCCGCGTCGTGATAGATCCGTTCCTCGACCACCGTGCCGTCGATGTCATCGGCCCCGAAGCGCTGTGCGATCTGCGCGATCTTCGGCGTCATCATCACCCAATACGCCTTGATGTGCGCAATGTTGTCCAGCATCAGCCGCGCCACGGCGATGCTCTTCAGGTCCATGAAGCCCGTTGTCTTGGCGACGTGCTCCAGCGGCGTGTTGTCGGGATGGAACGCCAGCGGAATGTAGGTGACGAAGCCGCCCGTTTCATCCTGCGCGTCGCGCAGCCGGATCAGGTGATCGATGCGGTCCTCGCCCGTCTCCACATGGCCATAGAGCATCGTGCAATTGGACTTGATACCCATCTTGTGCGCCATCCGCGCTATGTCCAGCCACTCCGAGCCGTCGATCTTGTGGTCGCAGATGATCCGCCTGACCCGCTCGTTGAAGATCTCGGCGCCTCCGCCGGGCATCGAGTCCATCCCCGCGTCTTTCAACCGCCGCAACACCTCTTCGACCGGCATCTTGAACCGCTTCGCCAGATACGCGATCTCCACCATCGTGAACGCCTTCAGATGCACCTTCGGAAAGCGCTGCTTCAGTCCGCTGAGCATCTCGCAGAACCAGTCCACCGTCAACTCGGGATGCAGCCCGCCGACAATATGGAACTCGGTCACCGCGTCGCTGTAGCCTTCGCCGGCGCGGAAATAGACCTCGTCCAGCGACATCGTGTACGCCTTGGGATCGCGCGCCTTTTTGCCAAAAGCGCAGAGCTTGCAACTCGCCACGCAGACGTCGGTCGGGTTGATGTGACGGTTCACGTTGAAGTACGTCACGTTGCCATGCAATCGTTCCCGCGCCAGGTTGGCCATCCAGCCCACGCTCAGCAAATCCGGCGTCGAGTCCAGAAGCACTCCGTCTTCAAACGACAGCCGTTCGCCCGCCTTCACCTTCTCCGCTACCGCCAGCAGCCTGCGATCGTCAATGACCGGTTCCATAGTTCCCTAGTTCCTTCCCTGGCCGGTCATTACATCCGCGGCCCAAAACACGAAGAACACCACACTCACCCAGCCGTTCATGGTGAAGAACGCCGCGTTCACCTTCGACATGTCGTCCGCCCGGACCATCCTGTGTTCCCAGGCCAGCATCAGCGCTGTGACGGCAATGCCCGCCCACGCCAGTCTCCCCATTTCGAACGAGACCGCCAGGGCAACCAGGCACGCCACCATCGCAACATGCAGCAGCCGCGCGACAACCAGCGCCTTGCCCACGCCGAGCCGCGCCGGTATGCTGTGCAGCCCCTCGCGCCGGTCAAACTCGAAATCCTGGCACGAGTAGATGATGTCGAATCCGGCTGTCCAGAGCGTCACGGCCGCGGTCAGCCAAAGGATGGGCGCATCCAGTTGTCCCGCCACCGCCATCCAGGCTGCCGCCGGCGCAATGCCCAGCGCAAAGCCCAGTACAACGTGGCTGAGCGCGGTGAATCGTTTGGTCCAGGAGTAAAAAAACACCACTCCGAGCGCCACCGGCGACAGCGCCAGACAAAGCGGGTTCAACATCGCCGCCGCCAGCGCCAGCAAGGCCGCCGAGGCCGCGACAAACGCCCAGGCGAAACGCTGGCTCAGTAGTCCCGCTGGAATGTGGCGTCCGCTCGTCCTTGGATTCCGGGCGTCGATCTGGGCGTCCAGCACGCGGTTGAAGCCCATCGCCGCCGACCGCGCTCCCACCATCGCCACGACGATCCACAGCAATTTCGCGCCCATGCCCTCCATCGGGAATCCACCGGTCCGCCAGGCCAGCGCCGCCCCCGTCAACGCAAACGGAAGCGCGAACACCGAGTGTTCGAACCTGATCATTTCCAGCGTCATGACGAATCGTCGCCACACGCCGGCTGCCGCCATCGGATGCATCGCCACCATGATTCTCGCTACCATTTTATTCGATGACTGTTTTCGCCCGCCGAACCTGTCTCTTGCTCGCCGCCGCCTCGCTCGCCCTTTCGGGTTGCGGCGACGGCGGGACCGGCACGGTCAAGGACCTCAACATGCGTCAGGTGACGCTGCCCGGCGGGACCAGAATCCGCGCCGAGTTGGTCACCAATGAGGTCGACCTCGCGCGCGGTCTCAAATACCGGGACTCGCTTGCCGAAAACGCCGGCATGCTGTTCGCCTACGGCAAGCCCGGCTTCTACCGCTTCTGGATGCACGAAGTGAAATTCCCGATCGACATTCTCTGGCTCGACAGCCAGCGCCGCATCGTCCAGCTCGTGCACAACCTGCCGCCCTGTCCCGGCCCGGCCCAGTCCTGCCCCTCTTACGGCGGCGATTTCTCCGCCCTCTATGTCCTCGAACTCAATTCCGGCATGGCGAAGAAGCACAATCTGAAACCCGGCATGGTCATCGATTTCTAGCCGAAAGGACACATCCCCATGGATCGCGATCAACTCCAGAGTCTCCTCGAAGACGTCAAGAGCGGCGCATCTTCCATCGACGACGCCATCGAGCGCTTCAAGCACCTGCCCTTCGAACGGCTCCCCTACGCCACCATTGATCATCACCGCGCCATCCGCGTCGGCATGCCCGAAGTCATCTTCGGCAAGGGCAAGTCCCCCGAACAGATCGCCGGCATCGCCGAACATCTTCTCGAACGCGCTCCAAACATGCTCGCCACGCGCGTCACCCGCGAAGCCTTCGACCTCGTCCGGGCCAAATTTCCCGAGGCCGAGTTCTTCCCGATGTCCGGAGCGCTGCGCGTCTGGCGGGACCGTACGCCCAAGGGCAAGGGGATGCTGGCCGTCGTCAGCGCCGGCACCACTGACCTGTTCGTCGCCGAGGAAGCCATCGTTACCGCCGAGATCATGGGCAACGAAGTCGCCCAGATCCATGACGTCGGCGTGGCCGGCATCCACCGCCTGTTCGGCAATTTCGACGTCATCAAACAGGCCCGCGTCATCGTCGTCTGCGCCGGCATGGAAGGCGCGTTGCCCTCCGCAGTCGGCGGACTCGTCGCCTGCCCCGTCGTCGCCGTGCCCACCAGCGTCGGCTACGGCGCCAGTTTCAACGGCCTCGCCGCCCTGCTCGGCATGTTGAACTCCTGCGCCTCCAACGTCAGCGTCGTCAACATCGACAACGGCTTCGGCGGCGGCTATGTCGCCAGCCTGATCAACCGCCTGTGATCGTGGTCGATTATTCTATAAGTATGAAGTCCAGGTTCTTTCTCTCCGCCATCGCTCTGGTTTCGTCTTTCGCATTCGGTCAGGCAACCCCGGCCACCCCGGCTGCGCCCGCCGCGCCCGAACCGAAGGAAGACGGCCTCTACGCCAACATCCGCACCTCCATGGGCGACATGACCGTGAAGCTCTTCGAGAAGGAATCGCCCGTCACGGTCAGGAACTTCGTCGATCTCGCCCTGGGAAGGAAAGCCTGGACAGACCCCAGGACCCGTGCCCGTGCAACGCGGCCCCTCTATAACGGCCTCACCTTCCACCGCGTCATTCCCGGCTTCATGGTCCAGGGCGGCGACCCCACCGGCACAGGCGCGGGCGGTACGGACGTCATCAAGGACGAATTCGATCCCACCCTCAAGTTCGACATCCCCGGCCGCCTTGCCATGGCCAACGCCGGACCCGGCACAGGCTCCTGCCAGTTCTTCATCACCGAAGTCCCGACGCCCCACCTCAACGGCCTCCACACGATCTTCGGCCAGGTCGTCAGTAACCAGGCGCTGGTCGCCAAAATCACCGCCGTCCCGAAAGGCGCCGGTAACAAGCCCGTCACGCCCGTCCGCATCGTCAAGGTCGACTTCGAACGCTGGGCCGCCGGCAAGCTTGTTCCCGTGACCCCGGCAGCCAAACCGGCCGCCGCGCCGGCGAAGAAAGCCGCCACCCCGGCGACGAAGTCCACAGCTCCCGCCACCGCGCCGGCCAAGAAAACGGCCGCGCCGGCTAAGAAGTAATCGAGGCGGAGGCGCGGCGGTGCCAGCCCGCCCTCCTGTCTTGACCTGATATCTTGGGCAACATCATGCGAGTTCTCTTTCTTCTCTTGCTGCCCGTGTTACTTGGCGGCCAAACCCTGCCGCCGCCCGCCATGTCCGGCGGCATGCCGCTGATGGACGCTCTCAAGTCGCGCGCCAGCCGCCGCGAGTTCTCCGCCAAACCCTTGCCGGCGCAGGTTCTCTCCAACCTGCTCTGGGCCGCCTATGGCGTCAACCGCCCCGCCGCCAACCTCCGCACCGCGCCGTCCGCGCACAACTGGCAGGCCGTCGATCTCTTCGTGGCCCTGCCCCAGGGCCTGTTCCGCTACGATGCCAAGACCCACTCCCTGGAACTCGTCTCCAACACCGACGCCCGCGAGATCTCCGGCACGCAGGACTTCGTCGGCTCCGCCCCGCTCAACCTGGTCATGGTAGCCCGCATGAGCAAGATGAAGGCCTCGACCGAGGACACCCAGGCCGATCTGGTCAACTGGGCCGCCATGGAGGCCGGCGCCGTCTCGCAGAATGTCTACCTGTACTGCGCCTCTGAAGGGCTGGCCACGGTCGTCCGCGTCGGCGTTCAGCGTCCGGCGTTCGCCAAGGCCGCCAAACTCGCCCCAGGCGATGTCATCCTGGGCGGCCAGACCGTGGGCTACCCCCGCTGAACGGAGAGCGTTTCCACCTACCATCCCGAGAGCAGATCCAGAGACCATCGGTCGAATACCGCCCAACTGGCGGCACTGAAATACTGACGGATCTCCTCTCCGCCGATGTTGACACGCGTGTGGTCCCATTCGCACTGAGCGCAAAACGGAGGAGTGGCCGATCCGATTTCACCCCCGGCGAAGTGCCGCCTGGCTTTCTCATAATGCACGCTGTTGAATGGATCCTGTACCCCCCCCCCCGCGTTGTCGAACTGCCCGAATGCATGAGCGCCATCCGCGCTTGGCGCGCCGCAGCAGGGCATGATCCTGCCAGTCGCGTCCATGACCATATTCTTGTAGAGCCAGTGGCAAGTGCTCCCGGGACTCTCCGGATCTTCTGATTGCAGGTGACGACCTAAAGGTGCATCGTAAGCCTGGGCGATTGCCGTGGCCTGGACTTCATGTGGGGACGGATTCCAGTTCCTTGCGCGATGACTAACCACAGGCCGGGAGAGCCGTTTGAAGCGAGGTTCCATCCGCGCCGGCCGGCAGTCCGGAGCGTCCCACGAGATGTCGAACGGGGTGACCGCGTGAAAGTAGTCCACACCCAACTCGCGCGCCATGGACTCGGCCATTGGGGCCTCATGCACATTGTGCTCGAAGGCCAGGAATCTCCAAGCCAGCACCGGCGTGCCGCGACCTCTTGCCCGCTTCACGGCCACGATGCGCCGAAGATTGTCGAGTACCAATTCAAGACTGCCGTTGCGTCGAAACCGCTCATAGACGGGCTGGGTCGCCCCGTCAATCGACAGCAACATCGTGTCCAACCCGGAGTCAACATAAGCCTCCGCGTCAAAATTCCGAACGGACAGACTGGTTGAGAGCCCTGTCGCCATCAAATATTGCTTCGCCAGACGGATCAAGGCCGGCGTGCCGCGGTTAAGCAGCGGCTCGCCATAGTTGCAGAAGTAGACTCCTATCGCGTGTGCGCCATACACCGCCAGAAGCGCCTCGAAACGCGCAAGCGACAACGTCCCGTTCGGCCAGTTGAACAAGCCGAGGCGCTCGGAGCGGTCCGAATGGACGCAGCCCGGGCACGCCAGTTGGCACATATTCGAAGGGTCAACGACAAGTCCGATCGGACGCGAAAACACCGTTGAGTCGCGCGCCCTCATATGGCGCCGGCTCAACAGGATATTCAGGATCTTTAGTGTTAATGCCTGAGCTTCGGTATGGGAGAAATGCCGCCGCAAGGTGCGATAAACCAAGGGTCTGCACTCATAAGCGGCCGATGCGGCAGCGCCTGCGCCCACGCTGTTCGAAATCGTTCGTTCGATCCGGGACAGCACTGGGTAAGCCTTTCCGAGCCCGGAGAGAATAATGCCAGACAATCTGGAGAGGAAGGAACCCATCGAAATCGATCCGCGCGCAGGCTGAACTACGCTTATACAATATCATCGATCTTGGAACGGACGGGCCCTGTTTACAGCCGGGTAACGCTAAGAACTGAGCGGCGTCCCGCTTCAAAAGCGAGAACCAGATTGGCAAGATGAGGCGAATTCTCGCTCTTCTGCGGCGCGGCGAGCCTCAATCCGGAAATGCGGTCCCGATTGCGCCGCCGTGATCCCATGCTCACGGCCCGTGGGCGGCCTGCGTTAATTCTCAATCCCGCGGTGCACCCCGCGGCGAAGGCAGTCGATCAGAAATGCGTCGCGCCGCGCCTTCACGTCCTCGGCGCACTTCCGTGACCAGTCATAGAAACCCTTGCCCGCCGCCGCGCCGCTCTCTCCCCGCTCGATCTTCTCGGCGAACAGCGGTGGCGCGCGCCTCTCCGAATAGAGGTCCCGAGCCGTGTAGTCGCAGACGCTACTGGCCAGCTTCAGCCCCACCAGGTCGATATGTTCCAGAATCCCGTAAACCGGCAGCCGCAATCCGAAACCCAGTGAAGCGGCCTTGTCCACGTCTTCAGCCTCGGCGATCCCCTCGGCGACGATATTCACCGCTTCCCGGAACAGTGCCATCTGGAGCCGGTTTCCCAACTGCCCCGGCCGGTCTTTCTTCACCACAACCGGCGCCTTGCCGCAGGCTTTGAACAGGTCTCTCAGGATCGCCGCCAGTTCCGGCGATGTCTTCTCGCCGAGCACGATCTCCACCAGCGGCATCAGGTGCGGCGGATTCCAGAAATGCGTCGTCACCACGCGCTCGGGCCTCTCACACTTGGCCGCAATCTGCGTGATGCTCAGCCCCGAAGTATTCGACGCCAGAATCGCCCCTGGCGCCGTGAGCCGGTCCATGCGGGCAAACAGTTCCTGTTTCACCGCCATGTCTTCGACAATGGACTCGATCACCAGGTCAGTTCCGGGCAAGAGGCGATCCAGGTCGCAGTCCGAAGTGATCCGCCCGGCGGCCTCCTGTGCCTCGCCCGCGGCGAGCAATCCGGCCGCGTCCAGCGCATTCAACGCCGACCGCGCCGCCGCTTCGCCCTTCGCCGCGCCCTCGCCCGTCCGCGAAACCACGGTCGCCTCCACTCCGCCCAGGGCCAGCGTCGCGGCGATGCCCGGCCCCATCATTCCCGTCCCAAGAACCAATGCGCGATTGATAGCCATTTCCAGGCCATGATCGCATGATCGGCTCCCGGCTATGAGACCCAGCGCAGGAGGGTCCTGAACAGGACGTAGCCGATGTGGAAGAAGCAGACAATCTCGATGATCCGGATGAAAAAGACGATCCGGTCATTCAGGAACTCGAACCGCAGGAATAGGCCGCAGATGACGGCCAGATACAGCACGTATGGGTTCAGCAGGTTCGGGAATGTGTTCGAAAAGATGACAAGCATCGCATAGTAGATCAGCGGCCAGTTGCTGTCCAACTTGATGCTCCACCTGTTGATCCCCAACCAGAGCGTGGCCACTGCCAGGGCGAATCCCAATAATAGGCCGATACCTTCAAGATTCATCCGCACTTCTCCGGAACAGACAGCATCGAGCAACCTTGCGGCGCTGCAAAATCCATCATACGCTGGACATGCCAACCCCGGAGCGGGATTTCGCCCGCATCAGTCAGTTCCCTCTCTTTCGTAGTGCCTCTACCCTATCCCGCCGCCCCCGTTCACCCATGGGGATCGGGCCGCAGCCCGCATGGTATCCTCAAGTTAGATTCCCTTCTGAAGGGCCGGTAGCTCAGTTGGTAGAGCACGACACTTTTAATGTTGTGGTCGTGGGTTCGAGTCCCACCCGGCTCACCACCCGCTTTTTGACGACACTGAGGTTCGTGAAGTTCACACCGGCATCCAGGTGACTGGGTCTTCATATGATGACCTAACCGACGTGTTGTACCTCGGCTTCGGGGAAACACACGAACCAGTAGCCTATCTCGAGACGGACTCAGGCGACTTGTTGAGGGTTGAGCGAGGCAGCGGTCGGATCCTGGGCTGTACGATTATTGCGTTCAAGTGGCGTCTGGGGCGGTGCGGGAAGGTGGAAGTGCCTGAACTGGCTTCCGTCCTACCAGATGGTTTGACGCCGTACCTCTCCCGGATTTGATGTCCGTCTCCGATCCGCAGGCCTCGGCGGCGAGACCCAGGATGGCGATCGTCATTCTGCCCTTCAAGGTTAAGAAAGAATTACTAAAAAGTTGTTGCAGACAATCGGGTCTGCAAGGCATAATGGGATCAATTCAATAAGTCGTCATCGACTTCATGCATCCCGTGAGGGTACCCAGACCCTCACATAGCCCCTCTGACAGAGGCCCCGAGACTCCAAAATCTCCGGGCCTCATTCCTTTTGGGACAGCCTCTCAATCCATCGAAATCCGCACATCCGGGCCATCCCTGCGGCCCCGTACGGACTGGCGCTCCGTCGGGTGATGGCTCTCGGCGATTTCGTTGCCATCCAACCCGGCCGCTGATGATACGATTTGGACGTGCGAATCTTATTCTCAACACTCATCGCCGCCGCCGTGCTCGCCGGCTGTGGCGGCTCGCCATCAACCAAGGATGACAGCGGCAAAGCGGCCGCCTCACCCGCGCCCAAGCAGCGGGTGAAACCAGCCCCCGAGGACCGGCGATTCCCAACGGACGGTCTCGTCGAAGTCGTTCAGAGCGCCGATCCGCTCTATGCGAAGACGTTTCTAACCGGCGGCAACATCGCCCGCTATAAGAAGGGCGGCAAGGAGTTCGAGCTCTTCCTCATCAAAGCCAAGGACCCGTCGGGAGCGGCCGGGATGATGTTCGACTATAAGAAAAGCCTCGCCGATCCCGCATTCATCGCCCACTTCGGCGGATACGCCGGGCAGGACGGCGTCGTCGATGTGTTCCTGTTCGCCACCGACGTCTGGTTGGCGGGTATCCGCGGCTTGCCGCGGGCCGAAGCCGACGTCCTCGCCCGCGACTTCGCCGCCCGGCTGAACTGACCCCTGCACTCGCGCGCGGGGCTTCTGCCGCGTGCCTGCTGACAGACGCCCAGGTGCAAAAACCCCGGCGGGTGTGGGTTCCCGCCGGGTTCAGATGAGTCACGTCCAAACGAACCGCGGTTCACTCGCGCGGCAGCGTCCCGGCGAGGTAGATTCCGTTCCAGGTCACCTGTCCGCGCCGCGTTCCGGGGATTGCCCGCATCACGCGGAACGCCACCGGGTCGCCCGGCTTCAACTTCGCCTGGATCCCCTTGACATCGTCGAAGTTCGCCACCGCCTGGCGGTTGATCGACACGATGATGTCCCTCTCCGTGATGCCGATCGTCTCGGCGAACGAGCCTTCCTCGACCACTGTGACCTGCACTCCGCCCTCGGCCTCGAAGCCCATCTCCTTGCGGTCTGTCGGGGTCAGCGGCTTGATGCCGATGCCGAACTTTGCCGTCGTCTGCGTCCCCTTGTCCGGATCGGTCATTTCGGGACGGGTGCGCGCGAATCGCGGATCCTTCTCGAACACCTTGGCCCGGTCGGCGATGGCAACTTTCTTGTCCAACTTCTTGCCGCCGCGGTCCAGGCCGATGCTGACCTCGGTTCCGGCCGGCATCTCTGAAATGCGTCCCACCAGGTCGTCGCCGTCCTTGATCGGCTTGCCGTTCAGCGTCAGCAGGATGTCGTCGGCTTGCAGGCCCGCCTTGTCCGCCGGCCCGCCGGCCGTAACGTCGGTGATGATGACGCCGTTCGAGAAGCCCAGCGCCTTCAAAGCTTCAGGCTTCAGCTCTTTCGGGAAAGACACGCCGATCGACCCGCGCGACATGCGCCCGGTCTGGATCACCTGGTTGTAAACCTTCGCCGCCATGTTCATCGGCAGCGCGAAACCAATGCCCTGGTAGCCGCCGCTCGACGTGGCGATCATCGTGTTGATCCCGATCACCTCGCCGTTGATGTTCACCAGCGGCCCGCCCGAGTTGCCGGGGTTGATCGCCGCATCGGTCTGGATGAAGCGCTGGAACTGCTGCGCGCTGATGTCGCGGCCCGTGGCCGACACGATACCCGCCGTCACCGACGCCTCAAGCCCGAACGGCGCGCCGATGGCGACCGCCCAGTCGCCCACCTGGACCGAATCCGAGTTGGCGACCCTCACCGCCGGCAGAGGCTTCCCGGCATCGATCTTGATCACCGCCACGTCGCTCTCGATGTCGCTGCCGATCACCCGCGCCTTGTATTCGGTCTGGTCGCCGTGCATCTTCACCTTGATCACATCGGCTTCGTCCACCACATGCAGGTTGGTCATGATGTAGCCGTTCTTGTCCACGATGAAGCCCGTGCCCGACCCTACCCGCCTTCTCTGCTGCTGTTCGGGAAACGGCATTCCAAAGAAGCGGTGGAACATGTCGCCCTGCCCCTCGCCCCCGTCCTCGCCCTGCGGCTGGCGCCGGCTTGTCGTCCTCGGCGCCGGTTTCGTGTCCGTCGTGATGAAGACGACGGAAGGTTCAAGCAGTTTCGCGATCTTCACGAAGTCATTGGTCAGGTTCTTCACCGGCGGGATGACGATCGGCGTGGCGTCCGGCGCCGCCTGTTGTCCGCTTGCAGCGGTCACGCCGGTCGTGATCAGCGTCCCGATCAGGATGCCGGCCGATAGCGCCAGGCCTGTCAGTACGATCGAGAATCTCCGGTCTTGCCGGATTCGGTTGAGCCAGTTCATGTTTGTTCTCACTACAGTTGGATAGACGCGCCAGGTTGATATTTGTATTATCCCCTCCGTAGGGGGTCTTTGCCCAGTTCAACCAGCTATCCCTCTGGATGCCGGGCATCGGCTCCCGGTTACATCGGTTGTCCCGGCGGCCTACCCCCACCCGATCTCGATTGGGTTCTGCATCGCCCACTTGCTAGAATCAAGGGATGAAGGGTAACGAAACCGTAATCCAATACCTGCAGCAGGTGCTCACCGCCGAGTTGACGGCGATCAACCAGTACTTCCTGCACGCCGAGATGATGGAAAACTGGGGATACGAACGGCTGGGCAAGATCACCAAGAAGGAGTCCATCGAGGAGATGGTGCACGCCGAGAAACTCCTCCACCGCATGCTCTACCTCGACGGCTCCCCCAGCATGAGCGAACTCTATCCGCTACGCATCGGCCAAAGCGTCAAGGCGATGTTCGAGAACGATCTGGCGCTGGAACTCGAAGCCGTCTCCCGCCTCAACAAGGCCATCAAGGCTGCCGTCGAAGCCAGCGACAACGGCTCGCGCGACCTCTTCGAGAAGATCCTGATCGACGAGGAGCATCACATCGACTACCTCGAAGCTCAGTTGTTCATGATCAAGGAAATGGGCTACGAGAACTATCTCGCCCAGCAGTTGAAGGAAGACGCCTGACCGGCTCGCCTGAAACCAGGAAACGTGGCAGAGGCGGGAGCATTGCCGGTCCCGCCTCTTTCCATCTATTCCGGCATCAGCGGCGCGGCGAATTCCAGCTTCGCCGGCCCGAGCGCACCCAGCGTGTCCGGGACCAGTTCCAGTGCCTGCAGGTACGGCCCTGAATACGGGCATTCGAGCAGCGTTGCCGCTTCCACTTTGAACCCGAAACGGCCGTAGTACACCGGGTCGCCCACAACCACCATGGCCGGGAAGCGAAGTTCGCGCACCATATCGAGTCCCCGCCGAATCAGCGCCGACCCGATCCCCTTGCGCTGGCGGTCCGGCCGCACGGCCATCGGAGCCAGACAGGCAAACTGAACCGTCCCGCTCCTCGAAATCGCCGCCAGCCTCGAAAACGCGATATGCCCGACGATCTCGCCACGCGACTCCGCCACCAGGGCCAGGATCAAGTCCGGCGTCTCCCGCAGTCGGCGCATGATCTGCGCCTCGCCGGGCTGGCCAAAGGCGGCGTTCAACAACCCGTCGATGTTGTCGTAGTCCTCGCGGGACTCCGGCCGGATTCCAATCACGTCAGTCGAATTGTACCAGCCGACTTGGCGATATAGATGATCTGGCCCGTGTGCAGCGCGAAGTGTTCGACGGCCTTGTAGACCACCTCCAACACCGTCCACGTTCGGTTCCGGAACTCAACACTCTGATCGAGCCCTCCCGCCGGGATCGCCTCGATGACGCCGCACGCCCTCTCCACCGCTTCCTCAAGACGTCTCGATACTTCCTCCGCCCCAAGTCCCTCCATGGCGGCAAACTCGCCGTCCCGGTCCCGCTCGTCGCGTTGCCCGCCCACCGCGTGCCCGACAAGTTGGCCGAGGTTGCCCGCAAGGTGCAGGCAGAGATTCGCAGCCGAGTTCGATCCGCCGTTCGGCCTGGCCCGGATTGTCTCCGCATCCATCCCATCCAGGCACTGCCTGATCTGATTCATGTTGGCGCGGAGTTTCGCCGCGGACTGCCCGATGAACTGCTTCTCGGTTGCCGTCATTGATCTACCAAGGACTCCCCGTCGCGCCACTCCAACACGCCGTCCTACAGAATCTCGTCCGACCAGCTTTCGAGCACCGCCTTCACCTTCTGACAGAACTGATCGGCCACCGCTCCGTCGATCAGACGGTGGTCAAACGTCAGCGCCAGGTAAGCCATCTGCCGGATCGCAATGGCGTCGTCGATCACCACCGCCGCCTTCTCCACCGCGCCTACGCCCAGGATAGCCACCTGCGGCAGGTTGATCACCGGCGTCGCAAACAGCGAACCAAACGAACCGAAGTTGGTGATCGAGAACGTCCCGCCCTGCACATCGTCCGGCCTCAACTGCTTCGACCGCGCCCTGGCCGCCAGATCGACGATCGACCGCTGCAAGCCGACAATGTTCTTCTCGTCCGCCCCTCGAATCACAGGCACGATCAACCCATGGTCAAGCGCCACGGCGACCCCGATATTCACATCGTTGTGGAACAGGATATTGGTCCCCTCGATCGACGAATTGAAGATCGGGAACTGCCGGATCGCCTCCACCGCCGCCCGCGTGATGAACGGCAGGAACGTCAGCGGGAAGCCGTAGCGCTGCTGAAACTCCGCTTTCACGCTCGCCCTCAGCCGCGCGATTTTCGTCATGTCCACCCGGTGCACCGTCGTCACATGCGCCGCTGTCCGCTTCGACGCAATCATGTGCTCGGCAATCTTCGCCCGCATGATCGACATCGGTTCGACCCGCGTCCGCACCGGCTCGACACGCGACACCGGAGCCGCCTGCGCCGCCGGTTTCACAGCCGCCGCCACTGGCATCGCGGCAGCCGGTGCCGGCGCAGGTGCCGGCGCTGAACCCGCCGCCAGGTATGCCTCCATGTCCACCTTCGTGATCCGTCCGCCCGGACCCGTCCCCGCGACAAGTTTCAGATCGACACTGTTCTCCCGCGCCATCCGCCTGACCAGCGGCGACACCGGGCCGGTCTCTTCTTCAACGACCGCCGCCGGCGCGGCTTCGATAACCGCCGCCACGACAGGCGCCGCAACCGGCTCTGCCACAGCGGCAGGCTTTTCCTCAACCTTCGGCGCTTCCACGGCCGCCGCCCCGCCTTCGCCAATGCGCGCCACCACCGTGTTCACCGCCACCACCTGACCCTCTTTCACCAGGATCTCCGTCAGCACGCCCGCCGCCGGCGACGGGATCTCGGAGTCAACCTTATCGGTCGAGATCTCGAACAGCGGCTCGTCGCGCTCCACCCGGTCCCCCGCCTGTTTCAGCCACTTTGTCAGCGTTCCTTCGGTAATCGATTCGCCCATCTGGGGCATGACGACATCAGCCATGGTGCTTACTCCAATTCCTGTTCGATCTTCGACTCACAATTGACCCACTCGGCCCGCCGGCGCGGTCAGGTGCGCCGTCTTATACTCAAAAACCTCGGCGAATGCGACCAGCAGCATGTTCATCACCGCCGGACGTTCCACTCTCGCCCCCAGCTTCCACATCGACGTCACCGGCCGCGTCAACCCGCACGGCACGATGTAGTCGAAATACTTCAAATCCGTCTTCCAGTTCAATGCAAAACCATGCGTCGTGACCCACCTGCTGATATGCACGCCGAACGCACAGATCTTCGCCCCTCCAACCCACACGCCGGTTGCCGACGCGTCGCGCCCGGACTCGATCCCGAAGCTGCCGAGCGTCCTGATCACCACTTCCTCCAGCCCCCTCACATACGCCACCACGTCCTTTTTCCATTCTCGCAAATCAATGATCGGGTAGCCGACAATCTGCCCCGGCCCGTGATAAGTGATGTCGCCCCCGCGGTCGATCTCAATCAGATCAACCCCCATTTCAGCCAGATGCTCGGGCGTCGCCAGAAGGTTCTCGATGTGCCCGTTACGCCCCAGCGTCAACACGTGCGGGTGTTCGACAAACAGCAACTGGTCGCGGATCTCGCCCCGCTTGCGTCGCTCGCTCAGCTCTTTCTGAACCTCCCACGCCCTGCCGTACTCCATCCGCCCCAGGTCGCGAACCTCAAGCTCACGCATTGATCGCCAGGCCGTAGACGTTGTTGAAGGCCTCGCCCACCGCCTCATAAAGCGTCGGGTGGGCGTGAATCGTCGTCATCATCGTCTCCACCGTCGCTTCGGCCTCCATCGCCGTTACGGCTTCGGCGATCAGCTCATACGCGTGCGGACCGATGATGTGGACGCCCAGGATCTCCCCATACTTCGCATCCGCCACCACTTTGACAAATCCATCGTGCGAACCCAGAATCGTCGCCTTCGAATTGCCCAGAAACGGGAACTTGCCGGTCTTGACGTCGTAGCCCTTCTCCCGCGCCTGTGCCTCCGTCAGACCCACGCTGCCGATGCCCGGCTCCGTGTAGGTCGCGCCCGGAATCCTCTGCCTGTTGATCGGCCGCATCGGCTTCCCTGCGATATGCCCCACCGCCACCATGCCTTCCATCGTCGCCACATGCGCCAACTGTGGCGTCCCCGCCACAATGTCGCCGATCGCATAAACCCCCGGCTCGGCCGTGCGCTGATAGGCGTCCACCTGAACGAATCCGCGGTCGAGAACGATCTTCGTCTTCTCGATCCCCACGCCGTCCGTGTTCGGCTTCCGTCCCACCGCCACCAGCAGCGTGTCGCCTTCCACCTCTTCAATCTTCCCCGTGCTCAACTCGACCTTCAGCCGCACGCCCGTGTCGGTCCTGGTCACCTCCAGCACCTTCGCGCCCGGTTCGCAATTGATCTTCTGTTTCTTGAACGACCGCAGCAGTTCCTTGCTGACATCCTCGTCTTCCACCGGAACCAGTCGCGGCAGCATTTCGTAAACTGTCACGTCCGACCCATAGCGCTTGAAAATTGAAGCGAATTCAACGCCCACCGCCCCCGCCCCAATCACCAGCAGTCTCTTCGGAACCACCGGCATCTTCAGGATTTCGACGTTCGTGACGATCTTGCTCGCGTCCGGCGTCAGGCCCGGCAGCATCCGCGCCACCGATCCGGTCGCCAGAATAATACTCTTCGCCTCGACCGTCTTCGACCCTTCGCCCGAGTCCACCTGCACCTTGCCGCCGCCCATCAGCTTGGCAAAACCCTTGATCACCTCGACCTTGTTCTTCTTCATCAACATGCCCACGCCCGACGCATGTTTCGAGACGATCTTATCTTTCCGTTCCAGCACCTTCGGCAGATCGAGCGAAGGATTCTCGCAACTGATCCCCTGTTCGGCCGCGTGTTTGAAGTAATCCCACACTTCGGCCGTGTGCAGCAGCGCTTTCGTGGGAACGCATCCCACGTGCAGACACGTCCCACCGAGGTGAGGATCTTTTTCAATCAGGGCGGTCTTCAGGCCATACTGGCCGGCTCGAATCGCGGCGGAATAGCCCCCAGGCCCGCTGCCGATTACCACGACATCGTAGGTCATCCCCCTCAGTCTACCATCGGCGATTTTTCACATAATGGAATCATGAGGCGGCTCTTCGCACTTCTCCTGATCTCCTCGCTGGCCCTGCTCGCCCAGGCCCCGCCGCCCAAACAGCCTGCCCGCGCCAAGCCGCGCCCACCCGCCGCCGCCAAGCCCTCCGCCGCCGTCATCGAAGCCGTCCATGTCGAAGGCGGCAACCGCCTCGGCGAAGCCGAACTCATCCGCCTCAGCGGAATCAAGCCCGGCGACGAGCCTTCCAAGGCCGTCTTCGACTCCGCCCGCGACCGCCTCCTCGCCACCGGCTGCATCGAAACCGTCAGTTGGCGCTACGGTCCCACGCCCTCGAATAAAGGCTACGAGGCCATCATCACCATCACCGAAGCCGACCAGTTCCTCCCCTGGACCATCGACCGCCTCCCCCTCACCGAAGCCGAATTCGCCGCCGCCGCCTCAAAGGAACTGCCCTGCTTCGGCAAGGACCTGCCCACCTACGAGCGCTATCTCATCCAGGCCACCGCCCTCGTCCAGAAACTCCTCACCGCCAAGGGCGTCACCGAGGAAGCCATCGCCAGGGTCGGACTCATCGACGGCAAGACCATCACCATCGTCTTCCAGCCCAAGACCCCGCCGCCCAATATCTACGACGTCCAGTTCACCGGCAACAAATCCGTCCCCGGCCCCGACCTCCGCAAGCCCCTCGCCCAGGCCGCCATCGGCCTGCCCTACAGCGAAACCCTCTTCCGCCAACTCATCGACAACCAGACCCGCCCCATCTACGAATCCATCGGCCGTCTCTCCGCGACGTTCCCCAAACTCACCGTCATGCCCGCGGCCGACCCCACAGTGAAAGGCGTCCTGGTCATCGTCGAAGTCGATGAAGGTCCCGTCTACACCCTCGACGAGATCAAGGTCGAAGGCGTCCCGCTCGACGAGGCCGAAATCGAAAAGCTCGCCCAGTTCGACCGCGGCAAGACCGTCAACTTCTCCAACATCGGCCTCTCCATGGAGCGCATCCTAGCCGAGGTCCGCAATCGCGGCTACATCAGGACTTCGTTCAGGGCCCGGCGCAGTCTGGACGTCGAAAGACAAACCACGCGCGTCGTCATCACCGTCGAAACCGGCCCGCAATTCACAATGGGCAAACTCGCCATCGCCGGCCTCGACGTCATCACCGAACCCGTCATCCGAAAGCTTTGGATCATGGAGGAAGGCAAGCCCTTCCGCCAGGACTATCCCGACTCCTTCCTCAACAACATCCGTGCCCGAGGCGTCCTCGACTTCCTGGGCGAAACCAAATCCGACCTGAAGATCGACGAACAGAACCGCCGAGTCCACGTCACCCTGACGTTCAAAGGCGGCGCACAACCCCTGGACTCCCGCCAGCCCGCCGCCCCGCCCCGCCGCCCCTAACCCACACTCCGCCCCCCAAGCCACCCACCCCGGCGAGCCGCGTCCGTAAGGGCGCGGTACTCATCCGCCCCCATAACCCTCCCCCCTCACGCCCAGAACGTCAAATAAGGCCCGTCCCCCGCCAACCTCTGCACATAAAGCCCCGCCTCCCGCAAATGGTAATCGCCCCACATGCAAGCCTCCCCACAAGGCGACGTCCGCCCTTCCGGGACGTAATCCCAACCATTCGGCCGGTGATAAACCGAATGCAAAAGCAGCCCCTGGTGCCCTTCATCGGTCGATAAATACGGCTCCTCAAGCAGCGACTTCAACACCGTCAACCCCGCCTGCAAATACCGCGCCCCCTTCCCCGCCGCCTCCGCATTCAAATACCGCCCCAGCCGCAACAACCCCTGCGCCCCAATCGCCGCCGCCGACGCGTCCACCGGCTCATGGTCGTTATAAGGATCAGACGCCCGCCCCAGATAGTCCCCCATGTGAACCAGTCCCGGCGCCCCCGTATCCCAATACGGAACCCCGTCCACCGGCGTGTTCTCAATATAGAAATCGCAAGCCGCCAAAGCCGCCTCTCTGAAGACGCTCTCGACCGCCGCACACCCGCCCACAGCCTCCAACTCCGCCGCGCCAAGCGTCTTCAAAAACTCCAACTGCTCCGCAAACCCGCACATCGCCCAAGCCAGCCCCCGCGTCCAGGTCGTGAACGGCGAATACCCCTGCTGCGAACTCGGACACCGGTAATTCCCATCGTTCGTATTGAACACGCACTCATGCACCGTCCGTCCCCGCACGTCATACGCATCGCGCCCCGCCCCATAAAAAACCGAATACCGCGCCGTCGCCAGCCCATGCTGAACCAGCCGTTCCAGCATCGAAACCGGCTTGTCGTTCTCGCCCATCAACACATGGCCCAGCCTGTGGCTCACCGCCAGCGCCCGCAGCGAACGAATCGTATCGACAAACAGCGAATGCGGCCCATTAAACGAATAAATAAACCCGCCATCCCGAATCGCCGTCCACCGCGACGCCTGCACCGCCCCGGTCACCTTCAAAGCCAGTTCATGGAAATTCGACTCCCAAGCGTCCGCCGCAATCCGCCCCTCCTTCTGCAAACGATAAAGGTTCCCATAGGTCGAAACATTATTGAACCCATGGTCATGCACGCCAACATGAGTCAGGTGCGGAGCCATCAACTCCAAAGTCCGCCGCCGCCCGATCTCAAGGAACTCGCCCTCCCCCGTCGCATCGAATTGCAGGATCGCCGCCCCAAACTGAAAGCCCTGAGTCCATTCCGTCCACCCCCGGCTCGTGTACCGGCCCTTGATGGTAAACACGGGAGCCCCCGCCGCCGGATCATAAGACGTTTCAAGCGACTTGATCTTAGCCGCCGAAGCCGCCCACATGCGCGTAATCCCCGTCGAGAGACTGGATGGAGTGAGGTCGTGGTCAATTCGGATCATGGAAACCACAATTGTATCGAACGCTCCAGACCGGCCGATGCGCCTGCTTGCATTGAAGGCCGCGGTGCGCCAGACTCTTTCGTATAGTGTGTCAGGAAGGTAAGGATGCAAACTCTCAGAAAGGGATCGACCGGGCCCGGTGTGCGCGATCTCCAGCAGAAACTGAACCAGGTCTTAAGACCGGTTCCGCCTCTGGTCGTGGACGGCAACTTCGGTCCCAAGACAGACGCCGCCGTCCGCGCTTTTCAACTCAAGGCCAAACTCGTCGTCGATGGCGTCGTGGGTCCCAAAACGCGCGCGGCCCTCGACGCCGCCCCGCCCACGCCCGGCGGCATGACGATGAATTACGCTGTTCCCGGCTATCTTCACATCGCCCAGGACCAGACAATGTCTTGCTGGTTCGCCTCCGCGCAGATGTTGATTCAATGGAAACGCCGTCGGACCGGGAGCACCGATTCCCGCCATCCCGACCCGTCGGAATCTCCGAAGTGGTCGAAGCTCTACACCGACAACACCGGCATCACCAACGGCCGTATCCGTGAGTTCGCCCGCGACATGGGCTTCAACCATGTGCCGCCCATGTCACCCACCCCGGAAGCAATCCTGCTCTGGCTCCGGTCGTTCGGACCCTTGTGGGTGAATGGGGTCAAGCACATTACCGTCATTGCCGGCACCCGAGGCCCACGCGAGAACTCGGAAGTGCTCGTTCTCGATCCGGCAAGAGCCATGGAGAGAAACGGCTCCTGGCGCAATCTCCGCGATTGGTATGTCCTCGATAAGCACTCCGGCCGCGACACCGGCGGCGGTGTCGAGGCGGTCTTCCTCCGCCTTCCGTGAGAAGGACCTCTCAGGGGCGCGGCCTTCAAGCCACGCACGGCTTAGCCGGACCACCCGCCTTGGCCTGAAGACGATCTCAAACGCCGTCCTCGCGCTGACCGGTTCGCAGCCGCCCCCGGCTACGACTGCGTGCCGCGATGCTTGGCCTGCTCCATCGCGATCTCGTTGATGTGCGTAAGCGCCCTCGCGCCCGACGCTCCCTCGATCGCCCTCACCGCAATCTCCTGCACTTGCCTCTTGGCCTCGTCCAGTTGCTTCTGCATCTCCGCGATCTGCGCGTTCTGCCGCGCCACAAGTTCCTCGAACGTCTTGATCTGCAGTTCCGCCACGCGCTGGTCCGACTCGGCTTCCTTCTGCGTGAGTTGCGCCTGTTGATCGGCCTGCTGCCTGGCTTCCTTGGTTGCCTGCGTCGCCGCCCGTTGAACCTCTCGTTCCAGCCGGGCCGGGTACTCGGCCCCTTCCTTCCGCAGCCGCTGAAGCTCTTCTTCCTGCTCCTTGAGAACCGTCTCGCGCTGCGCCCAACTCTTCTCCAGCGACTCCTGCCGTTCCTTGTTCTTATTCTCCAACTGCCGCTGTTCTTCCTCGTACTTGTCCTGCGCGCGCTTGCGCTCCAGATTCTTCTTGTATTCGTACTCGTCGATCTCGCGCTGCCGCTGCTTCTTCAACGCGTCTTCCTGCTCCTTGCGCTCGCGCTCCGCGCTCTGCACGCTCTCTTCCCATTCCGACCGTTGCGCCGCCACCTCGGCCTCAAACTCCGCTTTCCGCCGCTCGTGTTCCTCAACCAACTGGTCCAGCGCCGTCGACGCCACATCGATCTTGTGCAGGCGCTCCAATTCCATGCGCTCCAGTTCAACGGCCGACCTCAGCGTCGTGAGCCGGTTCACTTCCTCCACCAACTTCTCGGAGACGCTGCCCAGGGCGCGCGAGATATCGAGCCCAAGCCTGGAAATCTGTTCCACGGTTCCGTCCACCGTCACCCCGTCCACCGCCTGCCGCGTCTCGCCCTCCCTCAACCGGGCGAGTTCATCCGCCTTCGCGTCGGCAGTCTCGCGCCCGGCTTCGACCTCGCTCCGAATCTCCTTGAATTCTTTTTGAACTTCAGCCCTGGTGCGCCTAGCCCGCGGCGGCGCCTTCGTGGTTGTGACTCTTGCCATTCGACCCTCCTTCAGTGGACTACGATATCGTACCCCAAGCTCGATCCTAGCGGGAATCCCCTCGGGGAGCGAATGCGGCTCAAAACGGCGCACCGGTGAGCAACGATCAGCAGGCGGACCAGGTTCTCATCGACACGTCCAGCCTGCCTTCCTTCTTCCACACTGGCGAGCGCCCGCGACTTCAAGCCACGCGCAGCTTAGCCGGATTGCGTGTCTTGGCCTTGACGACAATCTCGACATCATGACCAAGCGCCACCAGAAACCGCATCAGCCTCTCCACCGAATACCCCCGGAACCGCCCGCGCAGCAACGCCGATACCTTAGGCTGATCGATCCCCAAAGCCCCCGCCGCCTCGGCCTGTGTCATTCCGCGAGCCCGAATCGTCCCGCCGATCTTCAGAACCAGCCCCGCCTTAACAAGATGCTCCTCCGCATCCGGAAGCCCCAGATCGGCGAACACATTGCCGGAACTCAATTCCCGTTCAAGAGCCTTTTCTTTCATTCCTGACCTCCTCGCGAAGCCGTTTCAACCTTTGTCGAATGATGTCGATCTCAGACGCCGGCGTGGAAACCCCAACCTTCGACTTCTTCTGAAATGCATGCACCACGTAAACCGTGGTCCCGATCTCGACCGTGTAAACCGCCCGGAATGCTCCACTCGCATCGTTCGCCGCGATCTCCATGACTCCCGAGCCCATTCCGTGCATCGGCTTGGCGCTGGTGTGTTTCTCGCCCACCTGCGCAAGGAAGAGCGCATACCCGACCTCATCCTGGACCTGAGCAGGAAACGTCCTCACAGCCCGCCGCGAGTCCCCGAGCCATTCGAGTGTCTTCTTCACCATACTCGTCGTGTCATTTCGATATGCCTATATTGGCATATCATCCCGTCGGATGCAACGGGTTGGTTATCTGCTGGCCTTGCCAACCCGTTCAGCGGACCACTCGGCGGATCATGCGAACAGGTAGTGCGTGATACCTTGAGTTCATTGATATGGCAACAGGTCGGAGTAAGAAACTGACAGGAGCCGTCGGAGAATTCCTGGTGGCCGCAGAATTGTGCCGCCGCGGGCTGCTCGCAACCCCGTTCTCCGGGAATGTACCGCACTACGACATCATCGCCTCCGGCCAATTTGGAGGTCATCTGCCAATCCAGGTCAAAGCGATCAACGGCGCGACGTGGCAGTTCGACATCAGCAACTTTGTCGAGATTTGGATGGACGGGCCGCGGCAGGTTATGGGGAACCTCAAGCCTGAACCCTACCCAGGCCTCATCTTCGTTCTCGTCGCGCTCGAAGAGCATGGTCGCGACTTGTTTTTCATCTTGGAATGGAAAGAACTTCAAGAGATCTTGGTAACGAACCACTCTGCCTATCTCGAGAAGCACGGCGGCGTGCGACCGAAGGCCCATAAGTCGACCCACATATCACTCCCCGTCGAAGACGTGGAGGCGTTCGAGGGCAGGTGGAAGTCGATTCTGAAGCACGTTGTCACCGAGGCGAGGGGTGAGTGAAGATTCGACCCTGACCTTGATCGATCCTGGCGATGGATTGTGACACGATCATACCGGTAACATGTCCCGCCGCCGCGGTGTGGAGCCCCAAAAACAACTTGAGCCACCCGTCCTGGCGGCTTCAAATCTCTTCTAAATATTTGGTGCGGATGAAAGGACTTGAACCTTCACGACCTTGCGATCACTGGTACCTGAAACCAGCGCGTCTGCCAATTCCGCCACATCCGCACGATGGGGTGGGTCCAACACTTCTATCTTCGCCAATCCCGGCCCCTCTGTCAACGCTCTCAGCCCGTCTTCCCCCCGCCCAACCCCTGCCAGTCCTCCTTCAACTGCCTCACCTCCAGCACCAGCTCCATCACCCTCTGCTCGATTTGGTCCCGCGCCGCCCTATACTCCGCTTCCCCCCCGCCAAACGGGTCCCGCACCACCCACTCCCTCATATGCCGTTTGCTGATCGGCAGCGACTCGCCCGACAGGTTGATCACCAAATCGATCTCCTCGTCCGCCATCTCGTTAATGTGTTTCGGGAAGTGCCGTTCCATGTCGACGCCCTTCTCGCCCATCGTCTCCCGCGTCCCGATCGGGACATGCGAATACGGCGACACCCCCGCGCTCAACGCCTCCATCACGTCGCCCCCATACGCCCGCGCAAACCCTTCCGCCATCTGGCTCCGGCAGGCGTTGCCGATACACACAAACAGCACGCGCAACTTTCTCACGACCGCACCTTTTCCACAAACAGCCGGTGCACCCGCACGTCATCGGACAACTCCGGATGAAACGTCGCCGTCAAATGTCGACCAAACTCCACCAGCACCGGATCCCCACCGAAACTCGCCAGCACCCGCCCCCCCTCGCCCACCCGCCGGATAATCGGAGCCCGGATAAACACCGCATCCAACTCCTCATCCCCGCCCAGCCCATGCCCCGTCAGCCGCGCCACCCGGCTGTCCAACTGCCTCCCATACGCGTTGCGCTCCACCGCCATGTCCAGCAATTCCAGCGACCGCTGCGGCGGATTCAAGACCTCCGCCGCCATCAGAATCGAACCCGCGCAAGTGCCGAAAACCGGCTTCCGCTGACCGAATTCCTTCAACGGGTCGAACAGACTGTAATACTCCATCAGCTTCAGCATCGTCGTACTTTCGCCTCCAGGGATCACCAGCCCGTTCAGCCCGTCCAGGTCTTTCGCCAGCCGGACCTCGCTCACCTTGCATCCGGCGCACGCGCGATGAATCGCCGCCGCATGCGCCTCGAAATCGCCCTGAAGGGCGAGAACTCCAATTCTCACCTGATTACTCCTGTGACCGCCAAGTCTGGCTCTTCTCCAAAATACCCCGCCACGGCCACCAAAGTTGATGAAAATGAAACCCCTCACTCGCGGAGGCCGCGAACGCAGAGAGCGGGTTCGGTTCATCATTTTCCGGTGAGCGAACCAGGACCGTCTTCAACCGCGAACGCAGAGAGCGGGTCCCAGCCGCCATTTTCGAGTGAGCGGGTCTCCGGCGCGATTTTCGACAGACTTCCACCTAGCCCTTGCCAGCCGTAACAAGCCACGAAAACAGCCCAAAGCCCGAGGCCGCGAACGAAGAGAGCGGGTTCTGTTCATCATTTTTCGGTGAGCGAACCAGGACCGTCTTCAACCGCGAACGCAGAGAGCGGGTTCCGCCCTCCGCCCTCGACAGTTCAGGTTCCGCCCCGCATCGTCGACAGAGTTCCACATGGCCGTTGTCAGCCGCAACAAGCCATGAAAACAGCCCGAAACCTGAGTCCGCGAACGGAGAGAGCGGGTCCCGTTCGTCATTTTCAGGGGAGCGGCCCCCCACGCATCGACCACGTCCGCGCACCCGAAATCCTACCAGCCTCGCGTCTGCAACAGTTCGTTCTCCGGAATCTGGCGAATATCCAGACCCGGCATCGCCTCGCCCAACTCTTCGCTGGCTTCGAGCACCGCCTTCGGGTCGTTGTAATGCGTGCACGCTTTGACAATCGCCTTGGCGCGCGTCTCGGGATCGGAACTCTTAAAAATTCCCGAACCCACAAACACCGCCTCCGCCCCCAGCAACCGGCAAAGCGAAGCATCGGCCGGAGTGGCCACGCCACCCGCCGAGAAGTTCGGCACCGGCAACTTGCCATGCCGGTGGACGTATTCAACCAGTTCCAAAGGCGCTTGCAGCTTCTTCGACTCGGCCACCAGCTCCTCCAGGCCCAAAACCTGGATCTGCTTCATCTCCCGCACCACCGTCCGCATATGACGAACCGCCTCGACGATGTTGCCCGACCCGGCCTCGCCCTTCGTCCGGATCATCGCCGCGCCTTCCGAAATCCGCCTCAGCGCTTCGCCCAGATTGCGGCAACCGCAAACGAACGGCACTTTGTAGTCGCGCTTCCAGATGTGAAACTCCTCATCGGCCGGCGTCAGCACTTCGCTCTCATCGATGAAATCGACCTCAAGCGCTTCCAGCACCCGCGCCTCGGCGAAGTGGCCGATCCTGCACTTGGCCATCACCGGGATCGAGACCGTCTTCATGATCTCTTTCACCTTCGAGATGATCGCCATCCGCGCCACGCCGCCTTCCTTGCGGATGTCCGACGGCACGCGCTCGAGCGCCATCACCGCGCACGCGCCGGCTTTCTCGGCGATCTCGGCCTGTTTGGCGTCGGTCACATCCATGATGACCCCGCCCTTCAACATCTCGGCCAACCCGACCTTCACTCTGAAATCATCATCCAAATACGGCATCTCTTTGCCTCCTTCTCTCTTTAGCAACAATCCTCAACCGCATCAGGGGGGCGGACGCCCTCGTCCGCGCTGGACCCCCTGGTCCGGCTCTGGCGCTCGCCTCAGACGATCGCCGGCGACGGGTCCTCGCGCCATACCGCGCGCGCCCTCGCCAGTTCGTCCTCCAAAACAATGCCCAACCTCCCAATCCCCTCCTCGATCCGGTCCTCGGAGAGGTGCGCAAAACTCAATCTCAGCCCGCCCGGCTCGGCCCCCGAAACGGCGAAATACTTCGCCGGCAGATACGCCACCCCGGCCGCGAATGCCCGCTCCAGCAGCGCCGACGCATCCAGCGGCTCCGGCAGGCTCAACCAAAGATTCATCCCGCCCCGCGGCTCCGTGATCCTCGTCCCCGCCGGCAGCCACGTCCGGCACGCCGCCATCGCCGCCGCCAGCCGCTTCCGTCCGGCTTCCACCATCCGGCCCACATGCGCCTCCAACCGCCCCGATTCGGCAAATCGCAGCAGCACAGCCTGCGACAACTGGTCGCTATGCAGATCCATGACCTGTTTCCGCGCCGCCATCGCCGCAATCAACTCGCGCTTTCCCGTCACCCACCCCACACGCAACCCAGGGAAGGCGATCTTCGAAAAACTGTTCAGCCGCACCACGATCCCCGCCTCGTCCATCGACTTCAGCGACGGCACGGCCCCGCCCTCATACCGCAACGCCCCGTAAACGTCGTTTTCCAGCACCGGAACGCTCGCGTCCCGCGCCACTTCGAGCAACCGCCGCCGTGCCGCCTCCGGCAGCGTCGTCCCCGTCGGATTCTGGAAGTTGGGCGTCACCGCCACCAGCCGCAGCTTTTCCTTCTTCGACAGCGCCTCGAAGCCGTCCACGTCCATGCCCGCGGCCGTTACTCTGACCCCCAAAACCCGCACCCCCGCCTGATGGAAGACGCTCTTCAATCCGGGGTAAATCGGGTCCTCCACCGCCACCGCGTCCCCCGGCGCCGTCAGTACCCGCTGCAACAGGTCCAGTCCCTGCTGGCACCCGTTCGTCACCATCACCTCGTCGCCCTCTCTCGCCTCGCCCCGCTCGATCGCCTCTTCCAGCAGCCGCCGCCGCAACGGCGCATACCCGTAAGGCGACCCAAGCTGAAGGATCCGCTCCGCCTCGCCCGACCCGATCACTTCCGCGCAGATCTCCCGGAATTCGGCCAGCGGGAACAGATCCCCCGCCGGACGCGCCGACGTGAAATTCACGCAGTCCTCCGGCATCGGCGGCAGCGACCCTTCAGTCAACGATTCCGTGACAATCCGCGACGGCCAGAATGCGTCCGTGCCGCCCGCCCCTGGGCCGGCCACAAAACTCCCCCGCCCGACGTGCCCCCGGATCAGACCCTCTTTTTCCAGTAACTCGTAAGCCGACGCCACCGTCGTCCGGTTCAGCCCCAACTGCGTCGCCAGATCGCGCGTCGGCGGGATCCGGCTCCCACGCGCCAAACGGCCAGACACAATCTCGCCCCGGATGTGCTCGAACAGTTGGCGGTAGATCGGTTCGCTTCCCCGCTCGTCGAATTGTGGCAGGCTAAACACAACGATCAGCCAATCCTATCATGAATTGGCTGATCGTGTATTGGCTGATTTTGGATGGCCCACCACTCGCGCGTGGTGGTTCGTTTGGTCTTAGTCCCCCAGGGCCGAAGCCAGGCTCCCAAGACCCTCTTTTTCCGTGGCTTCCGACTCCTCCCCCACCATCCCGCCCTCCACCCCGTGGCCGTTCAATCCCATCGCTCCACGTGGAACTTGGCTGACCGGCTCGCACACCGGGATGTCTTCTCCCGCCGCCGCCGACAGTTCCTTGAACCTCCTGGCCGAAACCAGAACCCGCGACTCCAGATTCCCCGCCGCCTTGTTGTACGCCCCCACCGAGCGCTCAAGCGACCGCCGCAACTCCTCGAAGTAGCCCGCCAATCCGGCAATCCGGTCGTAAAGCTGCCTGCCCAGGTCGCTGATCTCCTGCGCGTTCCGCGCGATGTTCTCCTGCCGCCACCCGTAAGCCACCGCCTTCAAAAGGGCGATCAACGTCGTCGGCGTCGCCAGCAGAACCCGGTTCTCCACCCCGTATTCGATCAACTCCGGATCGGCTTCCAGCGCCGCGGAGAAGAACACCTCCCCCGGCAGGAACGCCACAACGAAGTCCGGCGTCGTCGATAGCTGATCCCAATACGCCTTCGACCCCAGCCGCGCCAGATGGGCGCGGATCTGCATGGCGTGCTCAGCCAGCTTGGCCTTGCGCGCCTGCTCGTTGTTGAGATCAAGCGAAACCAGGAACGCCCGCAGGCTCACCTTCGCGTCCACCACCACCTGCCTGTTGTTCGGCAGCCGTACGATCAGATCCGGCCTCATCTTGCCGTTCTCGCCCTCAATCGACTCCTGCTGCGCGAAGTCGCAGTACTCGATCATGCCCGCCATCTCGACCACCCGCTTCAACTGCATCTCGCCCCAGCGCCCGCGCACATCCGGCGCCCGCAGCGCCCGCACCAGGTTCGACGTCTCCGCCTGCAGCCGCGTGTGGGTTTCGGCCAGGTTCCTGACCTGTTCCGACAACCCGGCATACGCCCCCGCCCGCTCCTTTTCGAGATCGAGAATCCGCTGGTCCACCTTGTCGAGCGATTCCTTCAGCGGCTGAACCAGTTGCCCCAGCGCCTGCTTCCGAAGCTCCACATCGCCATCGCCCGAAACCTGGGCTGTTTGCAGGGCCGTCCGCGCCAGGTCAAGGAAGTTCTGGTTGTTGGCCGCCAGGGCCTCGGCCGCGGTGGCGCGGAACGACTCGCTGAGCCTGACCTGCGCCTCCTCAAGAGTCCTGAGCTTTTCCACCTGCGATTTCTCCGCCGCGTCGATCCGCGTCATCAGGCTGGCCATCTTGACCCTCAGATTGGACAACTCCTCCTGCGACTGCGCCAGCGCCCGCTCCTTCTCCGCCAGTTGAGCCTCCAGCCGCGGCGCCAGCGAGGCGCGCTCTTCAGCCGTGGCCCGCGCCGTCATCGCATCGAGCACCTGTTGCTGGAGCCGCGACGCCGTCTGCCGCTCGACCTCCAAGGTCTGGCGCAGTTCCGAGATCGTCGCGTCCCGTTCCTGGAGTTTGCCTTTCTGGACTGCAAAGTCCGCGTCGGCTTCGGCCATGTTTGGACTGGACTGGCCCTTCAACAGGAAGCTGGCCAGCACCGCGCCGCCAACCAACCCGACCAGGACCAACAACAAGTTCATCAAAGGCTCCATCGGAGTCCTCCTGGTTAGTAATCGCCCGATTGCCCTTAAACCTTCAGGGGCCACGTCGCCCTGACTCCTCAAAAAACAGGACTTAGCCGATTTCGGTCGAAGGCTAAGGTCTCTCCCCTCCAACATTCGCCTTAGTCTGCTCTGGATCAGGAATCCCTCGGCAGCCGGATGACAGCGGTTCCGGCGAGCAGGTCGGGGTAGGTTCGTCGCCGTCGTCCAACCAACATGCCGAGGACAGCAACCGCGCCAAGACCGCCGCAAGCCCACGGCCAGACCGGCAAAACCAGCAGCGGCAGAGCCTTCAGCGCGGATCTCCAAAGCGCCCGGCCAAACTGGACAGACCCGCCATCGGCCCGGATGGTCTTCATCCGCAGGAAACGCTTGCCTGGAGAGGCCTGCCAGGGCGACGCTTCGAACGCCGTCCACCACAGTGTGACCGCGGCCACGGCCAGCGGCACGGATTCACGCGCCAGCAGAACGGCCGGCGTCAGCATCAGGGCATCAATGAGAAACGCCGCCCCGCGTCTCGGCAGGGCGGCGTATTCGAGTGGCATTCGGACGGGACTCCGTTTAGGAACAGCCCGAGGTTCCGCCGCAGTTTTCGCACTTGTAGCAGGCGCCGTTGCGGGTCATCAGGCCGCCGCATTCGCTACAGATCGGCGAGTCCGCCATGCCGTCGGCCGGGGCGAACTGTAGTCTCTGCTGCGGTTCGGGGGCCGTCGGGCGCAGCCGCATCGATTCGCCGGCCTCGTTCTCCACCGCTTCCGGCCCAAGGAACTTGTAGGCCAGCCAGCGGAAGATGTAATCCATGATCGACTTGGCGTAGGGCACCTTGTCGTTGCCCGTGTAGCCGGACGGCTCGAAGCGGACGTGGCTGAACTTGTCGACGAAGAACTTCAACGGCACCCCATACTGCAAGCCGTAGCTGATGGCGGTGGCGAACGAGTCCATCAGGCCTGAGATCGTCGAGCCTTCCTTGGCCATCGAGATGAACAGTTCGCCGGGCATGCCGTCGTCGTACAGCCCGACCGTAATGTAGCCCTCATGGCCGGCGATCGAGAACTTGTGGGTGATCGACTGCCGTTCGTCGGCCAGCTTGCGCCGGACAGGCCGGTAGACGATCTTCTCTTCGACGCGGGCCGGACCGCCCATCGGCGCCAGGGCCTTCTTTTCGCCCTTGCCGTTGCTGGTGCTGAGCGGCTGGACGCGCTTGGAGCCGTCGCGGTAGATGGCGATGGCTTTGAGGCCGAGCTTCCAGCCTTCGAGGTAGGCGTCCATGACCTGCTCGACGGTGGACTCCTCGGGCATGTTGATCGTCTTCGAGATCGCGCCTGAGATGAAGGGCTGCACCGCCGCCATCATTTTGACGTGGCCCAGATAGTGGATCGAGCGCGAGCCGTTCTGGGGCCGGAACGAACAGTCGAACACGGTCAGGTGTTCGGGCTTCAATTGGGGCGCGCCTTCGATGGTGCCGGTGGCGTCGATATGGGCGACGATCGCCTCCATCTGATCCGGCTTGTAACCGAGCCGGATCAGGGCCTGCGGGACGGTGTTGTTGACGATCTTGATGACGCCGCCGCCGACCAGTTTCTTGTACTTCACCAGCGCCAGTTCGGGTTCGACGCCGGTGGTGTCGCAATCCATCATGAAGCCGATGGTGCCGGTGGGGGCGATGACGGTGGTCTGGGCGTTGCGGTAGCCGGCGCGGCTGCCGAGTTCAAGGGCCTGCTGCCAGACGATGTGGGCGGCTTCGAGGACCTGCGGTGGAACCAGCCGGGAATCGACGCGATTGACCAGTTCGCCGTGCATGCGGATCACTTCGAGGAACGGCCCCTCGTTGACGGCGTAACCAGGGCAGGGGCCGGTGCATTCGGCCGTTCGGGCCGAGGTGAGATACGACTGGCCGCACATGATGGCGCTGATGGCTCCGGCCCAGGCGCGGCCGGGGTCGGAGTCATAGGCGACGCCCATCGACATGAGCAGCGCGCCGAGGTTGGCGAAGCCGAGGCCCAGGGGGCGGAAGTCATGCGAGTTTTTGGCGATCTTTTCGGTGGGGTAGCTGGCGCTGTCGACCAGGATCTCCTGGGCCAGGGTGACGGTGTCGACGGCGTGGCGGAAGGCTTCGACGTCGAAGCTGCCGTCGGCGCGCAGGAATTTCATCAGGTTGAGCGACGCCAGGTTGCAGGCCGAGTCGTCCAGGAACATGTACTCGGAACAGGGGTTGGACGCATTGATGCGGGCCGTGTTCTTCGACGTGTGCCACTTGTTGATGGTCGAGTCGAACTGCATGCCGGGGTCGCCGCACTGCCAGGTGGCTTCGGCGATGGCGCGCATGAGGTCGCGGGCGCGGTACTTCTTCACCGGGCGCTGGTCGACGATGGATTTGGTGGTCCAGTCGGCGTCGTCGACAACGGCCTGCATGAACTCGTCCGAGGCGCGGACGCTGTTGTTGGCGTTCTGGAAGAAGATGGACGCGTAGGCTTCGCCGTCGAGCGACGAGTCGTAGCCGTTGTCGATGAGGACGTGGGCCTTGCGCTCTTCCTTGGCCTTGCACCAGATGAACTGTTCGACATCGGGGTGGTCGGCGTTGAGGATGACCATCTTCGCCGCGCGGCGCGTCTTGCCGCCGCTCTTGATGACTCCGGCGAAGGCGTCGAAACCCTTCATGAACGACAGCGGCCCGGAGGCGCGGCCGCCGCCCCACAGCAGGCCGTTCTCCTCGCGCAGGCTCGACAGATTGGTGCCGGTGCCCGAACCCCACTTGAACAGCATGCCCTCGGTCTTGGCGAGGTCGAGGATGGATTCGAGGGAATCCTGGACGGCGTTGATGAAGCAGGCCGAGCACTGGGGCTTGTGGACGGACTTGTCGAGCTTCTTGATCGCATCCGCGGATTCGTCGTAATACCAGCCGTAGCCGCGGTTCTCTTCCTTGACGCCGACGTTGAACCAGACCGGCGAATTGAAGCATGCCTTCTGGGTGAGCATCAGGTGGGCCAATTCGTCGCGGAAGCTCTCGGCGTCCTCACGGCCGCGGAAATAGCGGCCTTCGAAGCCCCACTCGGCGATGCTGTCGACGACGCGGTGGACCAGTTGGGCGACGGAGCGCTCACGGTCGGGCGCGCCCATGCGGCCATGGAAGTACTTCGAAGCGACGATGTTGGTGGCGGTCTGCGACCATTCAGAGGGGATTTCGATGTCGCGCTGCTCGAAGATGACGACGCCTTTGTCGTTGGTGATCGAAGCGGTGCGCTGCTCCCAGGCCACCTCGTCGTAAGGCGTCCGGCCCTGTTCGAGGCGGACGGTGAAGTAGCGCGGGAAGGACAGCCCCGTCCGCTCCTCTTTCCTAAGGTTGCGGCGGACATGGCTGAAACGCGCCGCGGCGTCGATGCTCAATTGACCCATGGGACTAGCTCCTCCCCGACTCTGTTGTTAACTGCCGAATAGCCCGACGCCCCCGTTTCAATTCTCAAACGGCGAAGAGAATACTGGGGGCACTGGTAACAGTACCCCAAGATGTAGTAGCTGGTCAATCCCTGAATCGATACGTTGTGTGTAACTGCTTGATCTAAAGGGAAAAGAAATTTTCGAGTATTTTCGGGATGGAGAATGTGGGCGAGGACCGGCATCGGGAGACCGCGCACAACGACCGAGGGAGGTTATCGATAGCATGGCAAAGATCGAGCGCCATGTCACGAGTACACTTCCATGTCGTTGAAAAAGAGCCAGATATTTAGCCCGCTCGCATCGGGCTTCAGGGCGCGAGCAGTTCGGGGCGGGTTCCGAAGGCGGCTTCCCACCATTCGGCGAGGCGGTTGATGTCCTCATCCGAGGGTAGGGGGGCGGGGACGCGGGCGCCGATGGCGAGTGAGAGCTTGTTTGGATCGCGCAGATCGCCGGGCGCGAGCGATGGCTTAATGCCAGGCAGGGGGAAGCCGGTGGAGACCATGCGGCAGCCCATGGCCTTTTGGAGGGTGAGCCAGTTATCGAGGCCCTGGATGCCGAGCCATTCGGTATCGGAGGCGTGGCCGGAGGAGGCGGGCAGGAGGATGACGTCGAGTTTGCCGGGCAGGGGGAAGGCGATCCACTCGGCGCCGGGGACATCGAGGAAGTCGTCGAAATTGGTAATGTGCGGGCAGGAGAGTACGCCTATTCGGGGATATCCGGGGCGGTATTCGGGCAAAGCTTCGACTTCGGGAGAGACTTGCGGCGTCAGTTCGACGGGGGGCGCGGGCGGCAGGATGATCGTTGCGGCGCCGGCGGTCACGGTCCAGCCTTGGCACTGGGGGTCGATTCTGAGAGTGCGGCAATGATCGAGGGGGGCGGGCAACCCGGCGGCTGCGTCGATGACGAGCCAGTCGAATTCCTGTCCGAACTCGATGGCGGGGCTGCCTTCGAAGCGAACTTGGGGCAGCAGGCCGCAGGCTTCGGCGAGAATTGCGGCGTGGCGGCTGATGGAGCCGCCGCCGGGGCAGGGAAAGCGCTGTTCGGCGGGCGGGCCAAGATAGAGGGGGGCGACGCGAAAGCCGTGGGCGCGGAGAGAGCGGCAGATGGCGATGGCGGCCAGGGAGGGTTGTGAGCCTTGGGATGGCCCGGTGACGAGAACGTGATTCACCTTTGAATTGTCGCAATCCGGCCGCCTGGGCGGCAAAGCGGCTTGATGGTCAGCTGGTTCAGGAGCGCGTGGACGGTTCCGTTGGGAGACATGCCCGGAGGTCTGGGACTCGGCGGGCTGACTCCTTTGCGGGCTGACGACCTTTTGCGGGCTTACGACCTTTTGCGGGCTGAAGCCCTTTGCAGGCTAAAGCCCGCCCCACCGGGGGGTGGGATCAGATGAGGGCTTGAGCGATGTCGGCTATGACGTCGTCCATGGCTTCTATGCCGACGGAGAAGCGGACCAGGGATTCGGTGACGCCGGTCTCGGCCTTGAGGGCTGGGGGCACGTCGCGATGGGAGCTGATCCAGGGGTAGAGGGCCATGGTGTGGACGTCGCCTAGCGAGGTTGCCTTCACCACCAGTTTCAGACGGTCGAGGAAGGCGAAGATGTCAGGCTTGGCGGCTCCCTTGATTTCGAAACTGACCATGCCTCCGTAGAGGCCATCGGGGAGGAGGCGGGCGATGACAGCGGCGTCGGGATGGATGGGATCGTCGGGGTAGTAGACGGGTCCGATGGAGGGGTGGGCGCGCAGCCACGCGGCCAGTGCGCGGGCGTTGCCGCATTGACGTTCCATGCGCAAGGCGAACGTCTTGATGCCTCGCATCGTCAGAAAGCACTCCATCGGGCCCATGACGGGTCCGGCGATGCGGGAGAGGCGGCGGACGGTTTCGTGGAACTCTTCCGTTGTTGTGATCAGGCCGCCGAGGGTGTCGCCGTGGCCGCTCAGATACTTTGTTGAACTGTGGATGACGACGTCTGCGCCGTGTTCGAGCGGCCGGACCAACAGCGGCGTGGCGAAGGTGTTGTCCACCATGAGGACGCAGTTGTCCGCATGGCAAAGCCGGGCGATGGCGGGCATGTCGCCGATGCGCAGCAGCGGGTTGGAGATTGTCTCCATGAGGAGACAGCCGGGTTTGAAATCGCCGAGAGCGGCTTCGACGGCGGCGAGGTCGTTGGAATCGACAAAACGTGTCTCAAAACCAAACGGACCCATGACGTCGAACAGCAATTTGATGGTTGCGCCATAGATGTCGCGGGCGCAGAGGATGCGGCGCGGGCGGTCGAGCAGGACGGCCGTGAGGGCGTGCTGGAGGGCGGTCATGCCGGAGGCGCAGGCGAGCGAGCCATGGCCGTTTTCGAGAGACGTGATGAGTTCTTCGAGGGCGTCGCTGGTGGGATTGCAGTAGCGCGAGTAGGCGTAGCCCTTCTCTTCGGCGGCGAAGATGCGGTCCTGTTCGGCTTGCGACGCGTTGATCCAACTGGCGGCGAAATGGACGGGCGTCGCGACGGGGATCTGGGTCTGGGGCTTGCGGCGGTCGCCGGCGTGGACGGCGCGTGTTTGAATTTTCATCTGATTACTTTCGCTTCCAACGGACACCTTCGCGGGTGTCTTCAATGATGACGCCCTGATCGAGGAGTTCGGCGCGGATGGCGTCGGCGCGGGCGAAGTCCTTTGACTTCTTGGCCAGGGTTCGTTCGGTTACGAGGGCGTCGATCTGGGCGTCGGAGAGGGACGCGGCGGTCACTGTTGGTTTGAGGACGTCGAAGATGGCGTCGAATTGGTCGAGGAGGGCGCGGGCTCCGGGCTTGTTGACGGCCAGGAACTGGCCGGAGTCCATGGCGGTATTGGCGTCGCGGATGTATTCGAAGACGGCGGCGAGGGCGCCGGCGGTGTTGAGGTCGTCGTCCAGCGAGCCGTCGAAAGCGGCCAGGGCCTCGCCGACGCGGCGCGACATTTCGGGGTTTTCGCCCTCGGCGAAGGATTCGTTTTCAAGACGCATCTCGAAGTTGCGCAGACGGTCGATGGAGGCGGCGGCGCCTTTGAGCCCGTCGAAGGTGAAGTTGAGCTGCTTGCGGTAGGGGGAGGAGGCGAGCAGGTAGCGGACCGATTCGGGCGAATAGCCGCGGTCGAGGATGTCGCGCAACGTGTAAAAGTTGCCGAGAGATTTCGACATCTTCTGGCCCTCGACCATGAGGTGTTCGGCATGGAGCCAGTAGCGGACAAACTGCTTGCCGGTGAGCGCCTCGGACTGGGCGATTTCGTTCTCGTGATGGGGGAAGACGAGGTCGACGCCGCCGGTATGGATGTCGAGGGTTTCGCCGAGATATTTCATGGCCATGACCGAGCATTCGATGTGCCAGCCGGGGCGGCCTTCGCCGACGGGCGATTCCCAGGCGGGTTCGCCGGGTTTGCGGGCTTTCCAAAGGACGAAGTCGCGGGCGTCGTCCTTTTCGTACTCGTCGACATCGACGCGGGCGCCGGCGATGTTGCCGCTGAGGTTGATTTTCGAGAGCTGGCCGTAGTTGGGGAACGAGCCGATGCGGAAGTAGGTTGAGCCGTCGCTTTCGTAGGTATGGTTGGAGGCGGCGAGCTTTTCGATGGCCTCGGCCATTTCGCGGATGTGTTCGGTGGCGAGGACGACGCGTTCGGGTTTTTCGAGGCGGAGAGTGGCGGAATCGGCGAGAAACGCCTCGGTGTATTGGGCGGTGTACTGCTGGATGGTCTGGTTGCGCTCGACGGCGCCGCGGATGATTTTGTCCTCGACGTCGGTGATGTTCATGACGTGGTCGAGGGCGAAACCGCGGGCGCGCAGGGTGCGGCGGAGGATGTCCTGGAAGGTGAACGTCCGGAAGTTGCCGATGTGGACGTAGCTGTAGACAGTGGGTCCGCAGGTGTACATGCGGACGGTTTTTCCGTCGAGCGGTTGGAACTCTTCCAGCCGCTGGGTGAGCGTATTATGGAACCGCAAAGGCATGGGGGGCTAAACTTATAAGTCTAACCCTTGCCAGCCTTGAAGTTTGAAATCGAAGCCGTCTGTCCCGAGACGGGCGCGCGCGCCGGACTGCTGCACACGCCGCACGGGGTGGTCCCGACCCCTGTTTTCATGCCCGTGGGGACGCAGGCGACGGTGAAGGGCGTGCTTCAGCGCGACCTTGCCGGGGAGTTGGACGCAAAGATCATCCTGGGCAACACGTACCACCTGTTCCTGCGGCCGGGCCATGAACTGATCCGCGATTTCGGCGGGCTGCATGGGTTCATGAAGTGGGACAGGGCGATCCTGACCGATTCGGGCGGCTTCCAGGTATGGTCGTTGAGCCAGTTGAGGAAGGTGAAGGAAGAGGGAGTGACGTTCCGGTCGCATATCAACGGCGACGCGCATCTGTTCACGCCCGAGCGTGTTGTCGACATCCAGATGGCGCTGGGCAGCGACATCATGATGGTTTTGGACGAATGCACGGACTACCCGGCCGAGCGGCGCAAGGCGAAGAAGTCGATGGATCTGACGGTGCGGTGGGCGCAGCGGGCATTCGAGCACTACAGGGAGAAGACGCGGGGCGGGGAAGTGAGGAACGCGTTGTTCCCGATCGTACAAGGGTCGATGTATGCGGATCTGCGGCAGGAGTGCGCGCGGGCGCTGGTTGATCTGGACGCGGAGGGCTATGCCGTCGGCGGATTGAGCGTGGGTGAGCCGAGGGCGCTGAGCATGGAGATGACCGAGGCGACGGCGCCGTTGCTGCCGGTGGACAGGCCGCGGTATGTGATGGGCGTGGGGATGCCGGAAGAGTTGCCGGAATACGTTGCCCGGGGAGTGGACATGATGGACTGCGTGATGCCGACGCGGAATGCGCGAAACGGGTGCCTGTTCACGAGCCAGGGGAAGGTGATCATCAAGCAGGCGCAGTACCGGGACGATGCGGCGGCGGTTGACGCGGCATGCGGCTGCATGACGTGCCGGACGTATTCGAGGGCCTACCTTCGCCATTTGTTCGTCGCGGGGGAGATGCTGTATGGCATGTTGGCGACCATACACAACCTGGCGTATTACCTTGACATCATGCGCCGGATGCGAGAGGCTATCGTACTTGGGACGTTCCCTGCGTTTCTGAAGTCTGTTCGAGGGATTGCGCTGCCCGGCGATGGAGTCTAAGGGCAGGGCTAACCGTCTCGCCGCCGAGAGCAAACCGGCACGGCGGCGTTCAGTTGGATCCTGCTGATGCAAGAGGCTACAGAGCGCGAAGGGAACCGCGAATGCACATGAGCTTCATACTTTTTCAAACCCCCGCGGCGTCGAATCCGCTGATTCAGTTTCTCCCGATCCTTGTCATCTTCGGTATCTTCTACTTCCTGCTGTTCCTGCCGATGCAGCGGCAGAAGAAGCAGCAGAAGAAGATGCTTGAGGAATTGAAGCCGGGCGACAACGTGCTGACCAACGGCGGGCTGATCGGCACCATCGTCGACGTGAAGGACGATGATACGATTGTGTTGCGGGTGCGGCCCGACAGCGTGAAGCTGCAGATGTCACGCGGCTCGGTGGCCAACGTCCTGACGGACAAGGGGCTGAAGTAGGCTAGAGCCCGGCCGCGGCAAGAATCAAGTTAAGAGAACCTAGCAGGAAGTAGACCGCAAATGACCAGCAACCTGAAGTGGAAAGCCCTGATTGTCCTTGTGACGACGCTGGCGTGCTTATTCGGCGTCTTCGGGCTGCCGAAGTCGAAGGACGAGCTGATCGCCAATTGGGAGAAGAACATCAAGCTCGGCCTGGACCTGAGAGGCGGATCGCTGTTGGTGCTTCAAGTCCAGTTGCAGGATGCGTTCCGCAGCGAAGCCGTGCTGCAGATTGAGCGACTGAAGGAAGAGATGGGCCGCCAGGGCATCGTGCATGGCGAACTGGACGCCTCCGAGCCGAAGACGCTGGCCGAGGCCGACTCGATCGAGATCCACGTCAAGGGGATCGCGGTGGACAAGACGGCGGCGTTCCGGGCAATGGTGGGCGAACAGTTCACGAGCTGGAACCTGACGCCGATGAACTCGACCGACTACCGGCTGACGATGAAGCAGACCGACGCGCTGGCGCTGAAGCGGGACACGCTGGAGCGGTCGATGAGCACGATCGAAAACCGCATCAACGGACTGGGTCTGGCCGAAGCATCGGTGCAGCAGCGCGGCGGCGCGGACACGGAAGCCGAGATTCTGGTTTCGCTGCCGGGGTTGGACGATCCGGCGCGCGTGAAGTCGATCCTTCAGACGGCGGCGATGCTGGAGTTGTATGAAGTGAAGGACGGGCCTTTCTCGCGGCAGGAGGACGTACTTGCCAGGACCGGCGGTATTCTGCCGCTGGGCTCGAAGCTGGTACGTTCCACGCCGAGAGCGGGCGAGCAGGGCGAAGGCTGGTTTGTCGTGGCCCGCACGCCGGTGATCACGGGCCGCGATTTACGCGACTCGCGTCCATCCCAGGACGAATTCGGCAAGTGGGAGACTTCTTTCGTTCTTTCGCAGGATGCGAAGGGCCGGTTCGGACGGTTCACGGACGCCAATATTGGCAAGCGTCTGGCGATCGTGCTTGATGGGCAGATCCGCAGCGCTCCGGTGATTCAGAGCCGTATTGAGGATCAGGGCCGCATTACAGGCGCGGGTTCACAGCAGGACGCCAGCGATCTGGCGCTTGTTCTGAGGGCGGGCTCGCTGCCAGCCGGCGTTGTCTACCTGCAGGAGCAGACGGTGGGACCGTCGCTCGGAGCGGACTCGATCCGCCAGGGGTTGATGTCGGGCATGATCGGGCTGCTCATCATCATTGCGATCATGCTGTTCTACTACCGGGGCAGCGGCGTCAATGCCACGGTGGCGCTGATTTTGAACTGCGTGATCCTGATCGGCGTGCTGGCATACGCCGGCGCGGTACTGACGCTGCCGGGCATCGCGGGCATCATCCTGCTGATCGGCATGGCGGTGGATTCGAACGTGCTGATCTTCGAGCGCATCAGGGAAGAGTTGCAGGCGGGCAAGGCAGTGGTGACGGCAATGGACAACGGATTCAATAAGGCGTTCATGACGATCATTGACACGCACGTGACGACGGTGGTGAGCTGCGCCTTCCTGTTCATGTTTGGAACGCCGTCGATCCGCGGCTTCGCGGTGACGCTGGTGATCGGCCTTGTGGCCAACATCTTCACGTCGGTCTTTGTATCGAGAGCGATCTACGAGTTTCAATTCTCTCGCCAGGGCAACCGGCCGTCGTTGAGCATTTAGTCAGGGTTGTGATAACGTCTAGGGGTTTCCGAGAAAATGGAGCCCCGGTGAGCGGGACCGGTTGACGAACCAAATTTGGCGCGAGCCGGTCCGAGGTCGTACATGGAACTGTTCAAGAACATAAACATCGATTTTCTCGGTAAACAGAAGGCCTTCTTCCTCCTCTCAGGGATCCTGATCGCGGTCGGGCTGGCGAGCTGGATCTCCAAAGGGGGATTGAAGTACGGCATCGACTTCAGCGGCGGCGCCAACGTCACGGTGAGGTTCGCCAACCAGCCGCCGATGGACAAGATCCGATCGGCGGTCTCGGCGAAGCTCCCAGGGGAGCTTTCCGTGCAGGACGTGTCCGGCACCAGCGAAGTGATTATCGGCACCGGGTTGAAGAGCGACAAGGAGTTGCAGGCCGCTCGCGGGCTGATCGTAGAGGCGCTGCAGGATGCTTTTGGCGCGGCCGGCGGCAAACTCGACTTCAACAACACCTCGGTGCAATCGCTGGTGGACAGGCTGCGCGAACCGCTGCAACGCGCCTCGGTCCCGGTGGGCGACCAGGAACTGCTTGAGATTTCGCAGCGGATGCTGGAGTTCAAGAATTCGCCGCCGCATTCAGGGCTGCTGACTTCGCTGGACGAGTTGAGAGGCGTTCAGGGCGTCTCGCCGACTTTTCTGAATGTGGTGAAGCAGGAGTGCGGCCTGGCGTCGTTCTCGATTCGCGGGGCGGAGGTGATCGGTCCGAAGATCGGCGCGGAGATGAAGAACAAGGCCATTCTGGCCACGCTCTACGCGCTGGGCGGAATGCTCATTTACATTGCATTCCGTTTCGAGTGGATCTACGGCCTGGCGGCCGTGATTGCGGTGATTCACGATGTGATCATCACGCTTGGCCTGTTCTCGCTGTTCGAAAAGGAGATCTCGCTGAACGTGATTGCGGCGCTGCTGACACTGGTCGGCTATTCGATGAACGACACGATTGTCGTCTTCGACAGGATCAGGGAGCATTTGAAGCTGAGCCGCAGGGACCCGTTCCCGAAGCTGGTCAACGACAGTATCAATCAGACGTTGTCGAGAACGGTGCTTACATCGGGACTGACGTTCATAGCAGCCTTGTCGCTGCTGATCTTCGGCGGGCCGGTGTTGAACGGATTCAGCTTCGCGCTGGTGGCCGGGATCCTGGTTGGGACATACAGCTCGATTTTTGTTGCCAGTCCCATCCTGGTTTTCTGGTATAACTACGCGGAGAAGGGCCGCAGAGGTGGTAGGACGGCTGAGGGCGGGAAGAGATAGGATTAAATGCGCATCATGTGCGGGCAGACCGGAACTTCCAGCCCGGCATGGTGTCAAAATCAATGAGTAGATGCGGCCCGACGGGGCCTGGACAAAAGGAACCGAGGAGAAGGTAACGAGATGTTCGAACAAACGTTCGTCGAAGGGACCGGAAAGACAAACAAGAGTTGGACGGTGATGGTGTCGTTCGGCTTTCAGGCCTGCATCGTCGTCGCGGCCCTTATCATTCCACTATTGAACCCGGAGATGCTGCCCAAGACAGCGCTCACGATGATGCTGGTTGCGCCACCTCCGCCGCCTCCTCCGCCTCCTCCTCCGGCGCCGGTACAGGTGGTGAAGATCCAGAAGGTGATCCCGAAGCAGTTTGACGGTTCGAAGCTGGTTGCACCGAAGCAGATCCCGAAAGAGATCGCGATGATCAAGGAAGACGAGCTTCCGCCGAGCACGGGTGGTGTCGGCGTGGTGGGCGGAATCCCGGGCGGCATGCCTGGCGGAACGCCCGGAGGCGTCATTGGCGGAATTATCGGAGCCGTGCCGCAGGCCGCTCCGCCGCCGCCGGTGAAAGAAGCGCCCAAGGTCGTGGCGCCGAAGCGCATCACGGTGGGCGGCAACGTGCAATCGGCCAGACTGATTGCGCAGCCGAAGCCGCTCTATCCGCCGCTGGCGAAGCAGGCGCGCATCTCGGGCACGGTTCGCTTTACCGCTATCATCGGCCGCGATGGCACGATCCAGAATCTGACGCTGCTCGGCGGCCATCCGCTTCTGGTCCAGTCAGCCACCGAAGCCGTGAAACAGTGGCGCTATCTACCGACTCTGCTCAACGGCGAGCCGGTCGAGGTTGTCACTCAGATCGATGTGAATTTCACTCTGAGCCAGTAGGACTGGCTCTTTCAGTTCGCAGTGAAAGTTTGGTAGTTCGTTTAACTCAGATTCAACTCGCAGGAGATAAAGAAAGATGTTGATTCAATTGCAGATTTGGGCTTTCATGCTGCTGCAGGAAAGCGCCGCGGTTGGCTTCGACCTCCGTTCGATGTGGAACCAGATGGGCGTTCCGGCAAAGCTGGTCGTAGTCATTCTGTTCATCATGTCGGCCTGGTCGATCGGCGTCATGATCGACCGCATGATCGTTTTCAACGCGGCGCGCAAACAGTCGCGGCTGTTCGCCCCGGCCGTGGCCGGCGCGCTGAGAGAAGGTAAGCTGGACGAGGCCATCAAGATTGGTGACCGTTACAAGAAGAGCCACCTGGCCAAGGTGGTTGTCGCCGGATTGCAGGAGTTCCGGGCTCACCAGGTGAGCAGCGAAATTCCGGGTGAAGAGATCGAGGCTTCGATGCGCGCTCTTGAACGCGCCCAGGCCATCGTGCGCTCCGAACTCGAGCGCGGCGTCGGCAACCTTGCCACGATCGGCTCGACGGGTCCGTTCGTCGGACTGTTCGGAACGGTCATCGGCATCATCAACGCGTTCCACGGCATTTCGAGTGAGAAGTCGACGGGTCTCGGGGCCGTGGCAGGCGGTATTTCGGAAGCCTTGGTCGCCACGGCTATCGGCCTGTTCGTCGCCATTCCCGCGGTTTGGATGTTTAACTACTTCATCACCCGCATGAAGGGCTTCGACGTCGAGATGTCGAACTCCAGTTCGGAACTGATCGACTATTTCCTGAAGCGTTCGCAGAGCAAGGCCGGCAAGTAAGAAAGCCGGTCTGACGCACTGCGAGCCTGCTGAGTTGACTCCACAAGCCAGGAACCGGCGCTGGAAACGCCGGTTCCGGCAAGGGGGGTAAACGAGGAGTAGGCCGAGGCGAACAGGCGGGAGGACGATTATGCACAAAATGAAAAAATTCCGGTCGCAAGATGTCGTTAACGACATCAACGTGGTGCCGATGATCGACATCATGCTGGTGCTGCTGATCATCTTCATGGTGATCACGCCGATGTTGTCGAAGGGTGTCAGCGTCGACATGGTCAAGTCGATGAACCCAAGTTCGATGCAGGACGCCGACAAGGAAGACGCGGTTGTTATAGCGATCACCCGTAATGGCGACGTGTTCCTGGGCAGCACGAAGACGATGCCGGCGGATCTTCCTGGCAAGGTCAAGGACATGTTGACGAGCAAATTGAACAAGACGGTGTATGTGAAGTCGGACTCGCGCGCGCGCTACGAGAAAGTAGTGGACGTGGTGGACAATCTTCGCGCCGCCGGGGTGGACAATGTTGGGTTGCTGGTGGATTTGGACGCCAAGTCCAAGAACAAGCCGTTGGAAGAGGCTACGCCCGCAGCCATGTAGTTGAGTTTTGCGCCGTGCCGGCCTGGATGCCGGGCGCGGTTGTCCGGCAGCGGTTGACGGCTGATCCGCGGACGCGCCGGGAATTGGGATAAAGAAGGAGTTTCTCTATGGGAATGAAAGTTGGCGGCCAGGAAGGCGGAGCTGTAGCGGACATCAACATGATTCCGCTGATCGACGTCCTTCTGGTGCTTCTCATCATCTTCATGGTCATCACTCCGGTGACGCCGAAGGGGCTCGAAGCGCTCATTCCGCAGCCTCCGCCGCCGGGAACACCGCCGAACCAGGGTCCTGACCGGACAGTGGTGATCATTGTGAATAAAGACCGCACCATGCAGCTCAACAATGAGCCGGTGAGCGAGGAGAATCTGGCGATTCGACTGCTGGACGTCTTCAAGACGCGCTCCGAGCGTGTGTGCTTCGTCAAGGGCGATCCGGACCTCGAATTTCAGTACGTTGCCAAGGCGATTGACATCGCCAAGGGGGCGCAACTCGACAAGGTCGGCCTGATTACGGCCAAGATCGAGGCCGGTGAGTGATAGGGAGCATCTCTGATGTCAAATAACAGACTCCGCCTCGTCGTGGCCCTGGCCGCAGTTCTTGCGCTGGCCTTTGTCTCTACCGGATGCCGCAAGCTTGAGGCGCGTGACAACCTGAACAAGGGTGTCAACGCATTCAAGAACGCGAAGTATGCCGAAGCCTCCGACTTTTTTAAACGCGCCATCGAACTGGATCCGGATTTCCCCATTGCCCGGCTCTATCTGGCCACGGCCAACATGAGCCAGTACATTCCCGGCGCCGAATCTCCCGAGAACGTGAACTACGCAAAGAATGCCGAAGAGCAGTTCCGGAAAGTGCTTGAAGTCGAACCGAAGAACACGACTGCCATCGAATCCATCGCGTCCTTGTATTACATGCAGGCCCAGGGCAGCATGAAGCTTGAAGATAAGCTCGCCCGCCTGGACACAGCTGCTGAATGGTACAAAAAGCTCACCGATGTCGAACCGACGCGTAAGGAAGCCTGGTATAGCTTAGGCGTCATCGCATGGGCCAAGTGGTATCCGGCCTGGATGGAAGCCAGGAACAACGCCGGGATGCAGCCCGAAGATGCGGGCCCGCTGAAGGACAAGAAGGCGCGCGAAGCGTTGTCGGCAAAGTACCTCGAATCGATCGAGAGCGGGATCAAGAGCCTGGAGAAGGCCCTCGAGATCGACAAGGAGTACGACGACGCCATGGCGTACATGAACCTGCTCATCCGTGAGCGGGCCGATCTCAGCGCGGATTCCGCCGGCTACAAGCAGGACATCGACACCGCCAACAGGTGGATTGAAAAGGCCCTTGAGACCCGCAAGATCAAGGCTGAACGGGCGCCGAAGAACACCGGCATCACGGCTGAAGAATCCAAGTAAGTTCAGTATCGCTTAGAATAGGGCGAGGGCGGCAGACGCCGTTCTCGCCCTTTTTCCATTTATCGCATGGATCCATCCACCGACGACGCTCACCCGGCAGCGGCTTCGTCCGCTTCCCCCCAGGAAGCGCGCTCCCCCGCGCCTGGAAATGCTGCTGCAAGCATGGAAGCGGAGTACGCCGCACTTGAGTCGACGGTCCTGAAGCTGCGGCCGAATGACGACGTCGCCGCCCTCCGGCTTGCATTTGATGTCGCCCTGGCCAGCCATGCGGGGCAATCCCGCATGTCGGGCGAACCCTACATGAGCCACCCGCTGCAGGTCGCTCAGATCCTGGCCGACCGCAATATGGACATGGTCACCCTCCAGACCGCCCTGTTGCATGACGTCCTCGAAGACACTTCCCTCACAGTGGAGGATCTCAAGAAGAAGTTTGGGGAAGAGGTCGCGCGCTGCGTCAACGGGGTCACCAAGCTTTCGAAGATCGGGTTGGCGAGCCGTGAAGCCCGCCAGGCGGAGAGCCTCCGCAAGATGCTGCTGGCCATGGTTGACGACATCCGGGTCATTATCGTCAAACTGGCCGACCGGCTGCACAACATGCAGACGCTCGGATCGCTGCCCCGGGAGAGGCAGGAGCGCATTGCCGCCGAGACGATCGAACTCTATGCACCCATCGCGCACAGGCTCGGCATGGGCAAGATGCGCGGGGAACTCGAGGATCTTGGGTTCCGGTATCTCGATCCGGAGGCCTTCAGCGAGGTCACCGAGGCCATTGAGGTGCGCCGCCAGGCGAACGAAGAGGTACTCGACGAGATCCGCAAGACGATCGAGCGAAAGCTCTCGCACGAGATGATTCCCGCGCGGATTCTCGGGCGCGTGAAGCGGCCGTGGTCGGTCTATCAGAAGCTCCGGCGCCAGAAGATTGAAATCGATCAGGTGTATGACCTTCTGGGCATCCGGATTGTCACGGATTCAGTGAAGAACTGCTACGCCGCGCTGGGCGTGATCCACAACGAGTGGCATCCGATCCCGGGCCGCATCAAGGACTTCATCGCGATCCCCAGGCCGAATCTGTATCAATCGCTGCATACCTCGGTGATGGGCCCGAAGGGCGTCTCCTTCGAGGTGCAGATCCGGACCGAGGAGATGAACCGCATCGCCGAGGAGGGAATCGCCGCGCATTGGAAGTACAAGGAAGGCAAGAAAGGAGCAATAGACGACGACCAGCGCGTGGCCTGGCTGCGGCAGTTGGTCGAATGGCAGCGCGAGATGCGCGATCCGGGCGACTTCATGTCCAGCCTCAAAGTGGACCTGTACCCGGAAGAGGTCTATTGCTTCACGCCGCGCGGCAAGGTTGTCGTACTGCCGCGCGAAGCCACCGCTGTCGACTTCGCCTACGCCATCCATACCGATGTCGGCCACACCTGCACGGGCGCCAAGGTGAACGGGCGGATGGTGCCGCTGAAACACCATCTTCGCAATGGCGACATCGTCGAGATCCTGACCACCTCCAGCAGTCATCCCAGCCGCGACTGGCTCGGTTTCGTAAAGACCGCGCGCGCCCGCAACAAGATCCGCCACGTCATCAACGCCAGCGAACGGGAGAAGGCGATCGACCTCGGGCAGAAGCTGATCGAGCGCGAGGCGCGGCGCATGGGCGTCGGGTTGAGCCGCGTCACCCGTTCGCAGATGGAGAGCGTGGCCGGCGAGTACGGCTATTCGAAGATCGAGGATCTGCAGGCGGCGCTCGGCTGGGGCAAGTTTTCAGCCCGTCAGGTGATCGCCAAACTGGCTCCTGGGTCGGTGCCGCCGGAGCCGCCCCCGACCCCGCCGACAGCCGCTCAGCAAGCCGAACAGGCTGCTCGCTGGCAGGACCCGGGCAAGGATTATGTCATCCAGGTCAAGGGCATCAACGACCTGCTCACCTACCGCGCAAAGTGCTGCAATCCGATCCGGGGAGAACCGATCGTCGGCTATATCACGCGGGGCAAAGGGGTCGCGGTGCATTCGCGGAATTGCTCGAACGTCCAGAACCTGATGTATGAGGCCGAGCGGCGCATCGAGGTCGAGTGGGCCCGCGGCGCGGGCGAGAGCTTCAATGTCCGCCTTGTCGTCGATACGGACGACCGCACCGGGATTCTCGCGCAACTGACACAGATCCTCTACGACGAGGAGATCAGCATCCGCAGCGTTGAAGCCCGCGCCGACGACAACCGTTTCGACGCCGCCGTGGTCGAGATGACCATCGAGGTGCGCGACAAGAAACAACTCGAGCGCGTTGTCTCCACGATGCGGCGCGTCCCGGGTGTTCGTGATATCGAAAGGAAGCACTAGCACATGCCTGCCGCTTTTTCGACCGACCCGCTCCATCTGGCGGTCTCCAAGTCAAAGGGCATCACCATCGACTGGTCGGACGGCCATGCGAGCGGTTTCACCTGCGCCCAGTTGCGCGATGCCTGCCCCTGCGCCTCCTGCACCGGATCGCACGGCACCGAGCCACAGAGGACAAATCATTCGGTCTCCGCGCCTCCAAGTGCAACCGATCCGTTCCCGTTGTTCAAGCCGGCGATCAGGATGGACAGCATCGAAGAGGTCGGCGCCTACGCGGTTCGCATCCACTGGAACGACGGTCACAACGCGGGCATATACTCGTTTGCCTACCTGCGCACCATCTGCCCTTGCGCGGATTGTGAATTGGCCCGCCAGCAGGGCCGGCTCACCGTCAGCGCCTGAAACCCCTTTCCCTGGCAAAGTGACGACGAGCCAGATAGACCCGCTGCCGTGCCCCCCGCCCATTCCAGGCGAGCTTGCTCTGTTCACCGCCGCTGGCGCAGATATGCGAAACAACGTATGGATGAAAGCGGAAAGGCCGCCACGGATGTTACTTCCTGGCGGCCCTTACCGACTATCCACGGAGTGTTATAGGAGTCTGAAACTGACTTCCACGTTCGCCTGAACCGGGACCGGCTTGCCGTCCTTGTAGCCGGGACGGAACCGCCACTTCGTTACGGCCTCGATCGCTTTCTCATCCAGACCCATGCCGAGGGTCCGCAGAACTCTAATGTTGCGAGTCGATCCGTCGGTATCCACGACGATCCCCAGCAGAACGGTGCCCTGGTACTTGGCCTTGCGCGCCTCTTCGGAGTATTCCGGCTCGACTTTGAAGATCGGGACAGGGGCCGATACGCCGCCACCTATTCTGAATGCGCCGCCTCCCACGCCACCACCTTCACCGGGGCCAAACCCGCCACCCCTGCCAGAGCCGACGCCGCCACCTGAACCAGTACCAATGCCACCACCCGATCCCGGGCCGTTCGACGGCGGACCGATTCTGGCCAGCGGGTCGCCATACTGCGCCATATTCACGTTGGGAAGCGGGACGTCGGGGGGAACAATGATGGTCGGTTCCATCACGAGCTTCGGATTCGGATTGTTTACCACCGCCATCGGCGGCGTAAACTGCTTCAGGTCGGCGCGCGGAAGCCTGCCCTTGCTGGCCGGAAGCGGGGACCGGTCGCCGCCGCCGCCGCCGCCGCCCATGGCCTTATTCTGCGGCTTCATCTCCGGGACGTAAGGGGCCAGATCGTCAGGCGCGAAGACGGTGATCGAATCTTTTACCGCATTCTGAACTGTCTTGCTGGTTCCGAGCGCGAAGGCCAGCGCCACAATGCCGACATGCACCACGATTGAAATGGCCTGAGAACGGCTCTTGTATTCGTTCCGGCCAAAGAGCTCCTTCACCTGCACCGGCTTTGAAGTCACTTGCAGCGGCGGGAGCTTTTCCGGGAACAGGAAATCCTTGATGTTGGCCGCCAGGTTCTTGTACCAGGGCAGATCGGCGTTGCCCAACTCGGCCAGGCTGCTGCCCGACGCAACAAGCTCCGCCTGTGTGAGCGGGCGCGAGGTCAGGTGCATGTCCGAGTACTTCGGAGGCGAAACCAGCGCCTTATAGTTCTCCGAAATCCTTGCGAAAAAGCCCTGCCGGGGCCTGACGTACTCGGCGAGCTGCTGCAGGTCGGGGTCGCCGGATTCGAGGAGTTCCTTCTCGCTCATCGGGCGGAAGCTCACCTGCATCGGTGCTTGCGCCGCCGGAGAAAGGGCCTCTTTGATGTTGTTGAACAGCCGGATGACGAACGGAGTGCCATCCTCCAGCAGCAGGAGTTTGCCTATTGGGAACCCGCCGCCGGCCGGCGGGCCGGGCTGAGGTGTCTGATCCGGGATGGGATGGTGTGCCGCCATAGCTCATTTAACGTCGGATACCCAGTTCACGGGGCAAGCCCGACCGTCCTAGCTCCTTAGACGCGCGCATTGACCTCAGGTTGCAGGAAATGCCCGGCTCTTGGATCTCTCTCTACCAAAAATTGTATCACTCTGTGCCGTTGGACTTTCCCGGTCCCACTTTCCGTAGGCCGCGTCGCCACTCCATCCAGGACTTCAAACCTCGAACCCGCGGGTTACCGGTCGCCTTCCACCGTCGAGCGCGGCAGCAAGGCCCCCGGCGCCAATCAGCTTCCCAGAATGCGGTTCAGAACCGCGGCCACCCGCAGTCCGGCCCGGCGCAGTTGCTTCTCCAGCGATGGTTTGGCCGCCTGCGCATAACTCTCCCCAAGTCGCGCAGGGCGTTCAGCCGGCAGGTTCGGATAGGCCACGTCACGCGAAATTGAATGCGATTGCCACACCCACTGTTCCGGCCCGCCTCGAGACGTCCGCCGCCGTTCCCACGCCGATACGGGGCGCAGGACGCGATTCCACAGCGCCGGGTCAGTCTCCTTATAGCCAAGGATGAGCCCCGTGTCCCATGTGCCATGCAGGTTGCCGGCATAGTTGCGGTAGACCGTCGGCACATCATTGCCGCCGCGATCGCCCTTGTCGCCCGTGTGCATGGGTTGGTGAAGATCCGAGATGAAGTGAACGAGGAAGAACATGGCCTCCCGCCGCTGGTTCCGCGAGAGCGAGGCGTCTGCCATGCGCCGCTCCATTTTCCCAATGATCGAAACCACGCAATCGGTGTCCGGGCAGTACTTTCGCCAATCCCGATTTTCAGTTACCGGGACGTTGATGTAGTGCCAGGTGGACGACTCCGGCCTCTTCGGGCGGACCTCGTCAGCCCATGTGGAGACCGATTCCAGGGACTCGCCGGCGTCCAGCAGGGCGCCGACCGCCGCCGTCGCTTTCGCGTTCAATTGACCGGCGGCGAGCCGGGCGATCAACTGATGCCCGTCACGACCCCACCCAAAAGAAGGCTTAGCCGCCAGCAACAGCATCGCGGCCAGAATAACCGTTGAACATCGTCTCACACTTCCAGTATCGGCAAACCAGGCAACTCCAGACAACCTTCCACTTGCGGTTTTTGGCCCTCTAACCGCCATCGAGGCCGAGGAATGCCCTGGTCTCCTTCCACATCGGTTCCAGAACTTCGCCGAGTTCGTGACCGTCCGCATAGACCACCAACCGCCGCCTGTTGTGTCCCGCGCACCAGCGCCGGGCTGCGTCAACGGGCACCACGTCGTCGCTCAAGCCGTGGAACACCAGGGCATCGTGGACCGGTTGAGATTCGGCCTCAAACTGAAGTGCATCGTCCATGAGCGTCCAGCCGATCTCGGCCTCTCCGCCCATTCCGTAGTGCATCATTCGCATCGTCCCCTCGCGTCTCCAGTCCTCCTCCGCCTCCGGGCCTATCCGCTTAAGCCACATGCGGGCAAAGTCGAAGGCCGGCGCCATGAGGATGAGCCGCTCGACCTCCGCCGGCCAAAGGGATGCGTAGAGCGCGGCCACGTAGCCGCCCAGGCTGGAGCCCATCAGCGTGACCCGTTCGCCACCTGAGGCGGCCTTCACGCAATCGAGCATCCGGGTGAGCGTAAGACCCCGGAAGTCGCCTGCTTCAAGATCGGGGACTCCGAGTTTGACGCCGAGTTCCTGAAACCGGGTCTCAAACCAAAGAGCTTTTCGTGAGCGGGGCGAAGATGCGAAACCGTGCAGATACAGGACGTTAGCCATGTCCTCCATATCCTAGCTCAGACGGGCGGATCGGAAAATACGCCTCGTCCATTGCATTCCGCCCTCCCTTGTCGGTAGAATCAGTGCTTTGTGGCTCCACTTGGAGGTTTGAATGTCAGTTGAAGCAAAAGTAAAGCAGATCATCGTCGAACAGCTAGGCGTCGACGAAGCACAAGTTGACTCGACGGCGTCGTTTGTCGACGACCTTGGCGCCGATTCTCTCGACATCGTCGAGCTCGTCATGGCGTTCGAGGATGCCTTCGACCTCGACATTCCCGACGAAGACGCCGAGAAGATTACCACCGTCAAGGATGCGGTGGAGTACATCGACGGCAAAGCCGGCAAGAAATAATTAAGCCGGCTCGGCTCTCGCGGAGTCCTTTGAAACATAGCTTACTGGGAGAATTGCATTGTCACGCAGGGTGGTAGTCACCGGCGTCGGTCTGCTCTCGGCTCTCGGAAACGGGACCGAAGAGACCTGGAGCGCCTTGCTCGCCGCCAAGAGCGGCGTTGGCCCGATCACTCAATTCGACACAACCGGGTTTTCAACCAGGATTGCGGCCGAAGTGAAGGGTTTCGATCCGCTGGAGTTCATCGACAAGAAGGAACTTCGCAAGATGGGGCGGTTCATCCACTTCGCCATCGCGGCCAGCGAGTTTGCAATGAGAGCTTCAGGCCTGAAGGTGACGCAGGAAACGGCTGAACGGGTCGGCGTCTACATCGGCAGCGGTATCGGGGCCTTCGAAGTCATCGAGCGCGAACACCGCAACCTGCTCGAAAAGGGGCCCGGCCGCATCAGCCCGTTCTTCATTCCCGCCACGATCGTCAACCTTGCCGCCGGCCAGGTTTCGATCCGGTACGGGGCGAAGGGGCCGAATTCGGCCACGGCAACCGCCTGCGCGACCGGCGCTCACAGTATCGGCGATTCGTTCCGCCTCATCCAGCACGGCTATGCCGATGCCATGATCTGCGGCGGCGCCGAAGCCGCGATCACGCCCATGGGCGTCGGCGGGTTCGCCGCCTTGCGCGCGCTTTCGTCGCGCAACGACGACCCTGAACGGGCATCGCGCCCTTGGGACAAGGACCGCGACGGCTTTGTCGTGGGAGAAGGCGCCGGAATCCTGGTCCTCGAGGATCTGGAATCCGCTCAGCGCCGGGGCGCGCCCATCGTGGCCGAAATCGTCGGCTACGGCATGGCCGGCGACGCCTTTCACATCACGGCCCCTTCGGAGGATGGCGACGGCGCCTTCCGCGTCATGCGCAACTCCCTCCTCGATGCCAAGATCCAGCCGGATGTCGTGGACTACATTAACGCGCACGGCACTTCCACCCCAGTCGGCGATCAGATTGAAGTCGCGGCGATCAAGCGCGCTTTCGGGGATCAGGCCTACAAACTCGCCGTCAGTTCCACAAAGTCCATGACAGGGCACCTGCTTGGCGGCGCCGGCGGCCTCGAGGCGAGCGTTGCGGTGCTGGCGATTCGCGACCAGATCGCGCCTCCCACGATCAACCTCGACAATCCGGATGAAGGCTGCGACCTCGATTTTGTCCCGCACAAGGCGCGCAAGATGGAGATCCGGTACGCCCTGTCGAATTCGTTTGGTTTCGGCGGGACCAACGGCAGCCTCGTCTTCAAGCGCTTCGACGGCTAGGTCCGTGACCGCGTGATTTTGCTCTTTTACGGGAAACCACTCCCGGTCGTGGCTCCGATCGGAGCCGCGCGCGTCAGAAAGCGGCCGTCCAGTAGAACCTGATCTTGCGGTCAAAGCACTAGCGTGCCGGCCAGATCCAGTCTCTCTACGACAGCGTGATGGCAGGCGCTATCCAGTGCCGCCTCTCGACCGCCCTGCCGCGGATTCTCCAGCGGCTTGGATACGCTCAATATGGGACAGTTGACCGGTTCCCCGCCTGCCATGCGTGCTAGACTGGAGCCTCTAACTGCTCAGTCTGCCCTGGGCTCCGCGGTCGTCCATTTATTGTTGTATGATCCGTCTTTTTCGAGTCTTCATCCCAACCTCGGTGGTCGGACTGCTGCTCATCGAGACGCTGCTCATTTTCGGCCTTTACTCTGCCGTGTTGTTCCTCCGCGATGACTTTTCCGCGGAGATCTACCTGCTGTATGAGGGCGGTCTCGGCCGGGTCTCCATTGTCACCGTTTCGATCCTCCTCGGCCTGTACTTTAACGACCTCTATTCCAGACTGTGGGTTCGTTCGCGGATCGAGTTGCTGCAACAGTTCTGCCTGGTTCTGGGACTGGCCTTTCTGCTGCAGGCCCTGTTCGCCTACGTCGCCAAGCCCCTCGCCCTCGGCCGCTGGCACATGATCGTTGGAAGCGCTGCCATCGTTTTCGTCCTCCCCCCGTTCCGGGTGGCTTATTCGCACCTGGTTTTCGAGGTACTGTACCGCCGGAAAGTTCTCTTTCTCGGCGCGAGCGAGGTCAGTCGCATGACGGCCGCGACGATGATCAGGCGGCGGGAGTTCGGCTTTGATTCCCTCGGTTATCTGGCGGTCGAGGAGGCGCCTGACGCCGGAGTGATGGGCCCATGGCTGGGCGCACCTGCCGAATTGAAGGCCACCTGGGAACGGCTGAAGCCAGATCTCGTCGCTGTCGGCATGGAGGAGCGGCGCGGGCAACTTCCGGTTGGGCAACTGCTCGATCTCAGAATGCTGAGCGCCCGCATCGAAGATGTGGCAGGCCTGTTCGAGACGCTGACTGGACGCGTCCCGCTGAAATCTCTGAGGCCGTCAGCGCTGATTTTCTCGAGCGATCTGGGTCCCCATCCAGGCCAGATCAGGCGGCAGGTTTTCTACTCTCAGGTAATTGCCGCGATTGGCCTGATTCTCATGTTGCCGGTTATGGCCATCGCCTGGCTCGCAGTCCGTCTCACATCCAGAGGCCCCGCTCTGTATCACCAGACCCGTGTCGGTTTGCTCGGCAGGACATTCAAGGTCCACAAATTCCGCTCCATGTACTCCGACGCCGAAGCCAGAAGCGGGGCCGTCTGGGCCACCCGGGACGATCCCCGCATCACGCCCGTGGGGCGGTGGCTGCGCAGACTGCGCATCGACGAGTTGCCTCAGTTTTTTAATGTCCTGAGAGGCGAGATGGCCATCGTGGGACCCCGCCCCGAGCGGCCCGAATTTGTCGCCGCTCTAACGGACAAGATACCGTTCTACGGGCGCCGCCATTCAGTCATGCCGGGCATCACCGGGTGGGCTCAGATCAACTACAAATATGGCGACACCATGGCGGACACAATCGCCAAGCTTGAGTACGATCTCTATTACATCAAGCACATGTCGATGTCGCTGGATTTCTACATCATGGCGCAGACAGCGAAGGTCATGCTTCTGTCCCGTGGCGCTCAATAGCTTACCAGCAGTCCATTTTGCCGGCGTCTTCGTTACAATAGGAGAGCAGCGCCTTCGAGCGGGAGTAACTCAAAGGTAGAGTCACAGCCTTCCAAGCTGTTGGTTGCGAGTTCGAGTCTCGTCTCCCGCTCCATCCCCTTCAGTTTCCGCACCGGGCTTCCGACCGCCCGTTCGAACAATTGACTGGCGGAAGCTCGTGGGGGTCGAACCCACCGGCGCGCGCATCCGCGGCGCCCACTGGTTTTGAAGACCAGGCCCGGCACCGGCCGAAATGAGCTTCCGTGCCTGTAATCGAGATTACACCATGGCGAAGCCTGCCTGGCCGGACTAGCTCCTGCGAAGGGGGCTGGAAGTCGGGCAGGAAGATGACGGTAAATGAAGGGTTGTGGTCGTGGAGGGCTTCGCGCTTCGGGCGGATGAAGAACTGACGGGCGAACAGGCCATGCCAGGCGCGCTGCGCGACGATGCGGATGGGCATTTGGGGATTCCGGGCCGGCTCCGGCACGGGGTTCCTGGACAAGGACTTCCTGCGCGGCAGGAAAGTCGAGAGCCCTTTGCCTGATGCCGTCGAAGCTCTCTGACCGCATGGGCTGGTTGACACTACTTCATGGCGCTGCACGGCCAGTTCAAGGAGGCGGGGTGAGCCAAAGTTCCAGTGATCGGCGGCGACTGCGGGGATGCCCTGTTCCCCGAATGTACACAGGCTGGCATTGACCCCTGGATTCGCCATGTTGAAGGCCCTTGCGGGGGGAATGAAAGAGACAGCGGCCGGCGTTGTTTATTACGGAGCTTGATCAGTCAAGAACCGCCGCCAGTTTATCATGGGGGTATGAGGCTTACGCCGGCGAACAGTGGTGTGTGGTGGCTGGCGGCGATTGCCTTCCTGGCGGCGGGGCAGGCGCGGGGTCAGGCGATCCAATTCGAATCGAATGGGCTGCACTACCAGACGCTGACCAGGGGCGGGCTGACGATCATGTTTGCGGAGTTGCCGATCCGCGTGAGGGACTACGCAGTGGTCCAGGTGGCGGTTTCCAATGGGTCGCCTTCAAACCGGACAGTGAAGCCGGAGGATTTTGAAGTGCGGCTGGATTTGGGTGGTGTGGTGAAGGCGACATCCGCCAGGACCGTGGTGGAGGAGTTTCTGGGCAGGGCGGGGCGGAACGACGTGATCAAGCTGGTCTCGATGTATGAGGTTGGGCTTTATGGGCTGAGACGGTTTCAATCAACGAGCGGGTATGAGCAGCGCAGGCAGTCGGCGCAGGCGGAGGTGTCGTCAGCGAGGCTGAAGGCCGCGGCGGCAGCGTCGGCAATCGCATTGGTTCAGACGAGGCTGAAGCCGGGGGAGGCGACGGACGGGGCGGTGTTTTTCCCGCTGGGGAACCGGGCATTGGGGCCGGGCAAACTGGTGGCGACAGTCGGCGTGGAGAGATTCGAGTTTGTCCTCGATGTGTTGCGGCATTCGGGGGACCTGGTGAGGCGACCATAGCCGCATTGGACCTGCTGGTCTGGATTTGGGGTAGGATATAGGTTTTTCGGGACGGCCTGGGACGCGGACCAGGGGACAATGATCGATCTGCATACACACTCAACGGCTAGCGACGGCACGGATGCGCCATCAGCTCTCGTGGAGTGTGCGGCCAGGGCTGGCGTGACGGCTCTGGCGATCACGGATCACGACACACTCGCCGGCAGCGACGAAGCGGCTCTCATGGCGGGAGAAGTCGAACTGGTGTGTGGGGTGGAGTTGAGTACACGGATTCTGGAAGAGAGCGATCCGGCGAGCCGCAGCGCGCACCTCCTCGGTTATTTCTTCCGCGATCCGCCACAGGAGTTTCGGGCGTGGCTGGAGACGCTCAAGCACAACCGGCGGAAGCGCAACCTGGAGATGGCCCGGCTGCTGAGCGAACAGGGTGTTGAGGTGACGCTGGAAGAGGCGGAGAGCCTGGGGAGAAACATCACCGGGCGTCCGCATTTTGCGCGGCTGATGAGGGCGAAGGGGTATGTGGGCAGTTGGGAAGAGGCGTTCAGGGTGTACCTGGGGGAGAGGGGTTCGGCGTATGTGGAAAGGGAGGATCCGCCGATCCGGGAAGGGATTGAGCGGATCAAAGCAGCGGGCGGAGTGACGTCGCTGGCGCATCCGGCGCGGTTGTGCAAGCCGGATGCGGAGAGCGAAGCGGCGTTGATCGCGCGGCTCGTTGCCCTGGGATTGGACGGCCTGGAGGCTTGGCATCCGGATCACACGGAGCCCGATGTGGCGCGCTACCGGGCGCTGGCGGGGCGCTATGGGCTGATGGTGACCGGCGGGAGCGACTACCACGGTGAAAACAAGCCGCACGCCGGGTTGGGCGGATGGAATGGGGGGCGGATTCCGTCCGAGTTACTGGACGGGCTTCGCCGGCGCGCCGTCAACGGTCACCGGCGCGGCTGAAGCGATCGCCTGGGCGCGGACGTAGGCGAGCGCGCGGACATCGCCATGACGCGGAGAGAGGGCGGCGGAAGTGATCTCTCCAACCTCCTTACCATTACCCTCCGTGTCCTGGGCAATGATCTTCGTGCCGGGCGCGGGCGGCGCGGGGGCATCGATTGCGAGCGGGGTGAGCAGGCGGTTGACGTGACCTCTCGAGCGGACACGTTCCACAATCTCCTGGCCGAGATAGCAGCCCTTATTAAAGTTGAGGGCGTGCATCAGGCGGGTCTCCTGGGGGATGTGGGATTCGGTTATGTCGACGCCATAACGGGGCGTGCCGTGTTCGATGCGGACAATCTCCTGGTCACTGGAAGTTGCCGGGACCGCGCCCGCGGCGGTGAGAGACGAGGTTATGGATTCGAACTGCTCGATGGGGGCGATGAGTCGATAACCGGACACGCCGGTCGAGGAGGCCAGGACGATGTCCGTGCCCTTCCAGTCGGTGAAAGAGAAGGGATCAGTGGGCAAGGGTGCGCCGAGGGAAGAGAGGATCGAGGCCGATTGCGGGCCTTCGAGGGCAAACTCGCAGGTGGACGAAGTGATGTCGGCGAGGACAACGTCGTCGGCGATGATGTAGCGGTCGATGTGAGAGTAGATCCTGTCGCGGACCTCGGGTTCGAGCGAAATGAACAGATCGGCTTCGCGGCAGAGGATGATGGCGTCGGCAAGGACCCGGCCCTGGGCATTGAGAAAGAAAGCGTAGACACCCTGACCAGGGGTGAGCTTCTCGATCTGATTCGTCGTCAGAGCGTGGAAGAGCCGCTTGCGGTCGTCGCCGGTGGCCAGGATGCGGCCGCGGGTGGAGAGGTCGATGAGGGCGGCGGAGGCGTAAAAGGCGTCGTAGGAGGTCATCGGCGTTAGCGGGCGAAGTTCGAGTAGTAGAGACCGATGACAATCGTCAGGGCGCCGGAGGCGATCGCGCCATTCCGCCAGCGGGCAAGCTTTTCGGGTGTCACAGTGCCGCGAGATGACAGCAGGACGATGGCGATGACATGCAGCCCGAGCAGGACCTTAATGCCGATCCACATATGCCAGCCGGGCGGAGGCGATTGCATCCTGTCGGCGAAGTTATGGAGTCCGGTGGCCAGGACAAGCAGGGCGGTGATGCTGGAAAACGCGCGCATCCGCGGGATGCGTCCGAGGAGGAGTACAGCGAAAAGGAGAAGGGCGAGAGCGAGGTGGAGATGAAGGATGGCTGTTGACATGGGTGTGGTTCAGGCGGCGCGGGCCGCTCCTTCATTATGATGCTCCTGGGACGCCGCAGGACTCCTGAAACCGGTGAGCGGAGGATCCTGGGCCGGCTGCGCGGCTGCGACTCGCACTAGCGGTAGAAGGGGTGTTTGAGGCCCGGGCGGGGGCCATAGACGGGCACGGGGCGGCCGGATTCGAGCGCGCCCAAGTCGGGGGCCGGTCCGGCGAAACCGTCGTTGACGGTGGGCAGGCGCACGCCCGCATCCACGGATTTCGAACCTGCCTTAAGACGGAAGTCCATGTCCCCGGCGTGATAGACGGAGTGGCGGTCGGATGGGTCTGGCTGAGTGACGTTCTCGAAGGTGTCGTAGTCGACCTCAATGCCGTGTGCTTCCTGGCCTGTTGCGGCGCGAAAGGCCTCAAGCGTGGGGAACGCGCGCCAGGCGTCCCTGGAAGGTTCGTACTCCTGTTTCGATGGATCGGTGGGCGAGAGGTAGACGAAGCTCTCCTTAGCGGAGCGGCTTGGGCGGAAGCCGTTGTAATCGTTGGATGAATAGGCGGTGGCGTTGGCGAAGACGGCGACGGCCCGGCCCGGGGCATCCCGTCCAAGGAAGAGATTGTTGCGGAAGTGCGTGTTCGAATGGGGGTCGCGGATGACGTGTTCGGTGATGAGCGTGTTGTGGTAGACCAGCAGGCCGGCCGGTTTGGCTGAGAACTTGAAGGCGACGCCGCTGGGCACGTTGTAGATGATGTTGCCGATGAAGTAAACGGGTCCGCCGAAGACCGGCTGCGCGCTCAGGCCGCCGTGGGCCGAATTGACGCCGCGGTTGCGCATGACGCGGATATTGTGGACGCCGCCGTCGGTCTCGATGAAGTCGTCGCCGGTCAGGTGCATGTCGTTGTTGTAGATATCGATGGCCACCGCTTTGAGATCCTGGTCGGTCTCCGGGGTGCCGTAAGTCGAGATGCAGATGGCGTCGTGGAAGTAGGCGATGGCGTTTTGGGCGATGACGTGGCCGGAGCCATACACCTTGACGGCGTAGTAACTGCGCAATGGATGGGCGCCGTAAATGCCGGGGTTGCTCCAGCCGATCACCCGGAAGCGGTCGTCGCGGCCGAGGAAGATGTTGTCGGCGATGTAGAAGTCCTTCGATCCGGCGAACTCGGTGGTGATGCCGATGCCGACGTCTTCGAAGCGGCAGTTGCGAATTGTAAGCCCGGTGGCGCCGGCGACGTATTTCATCCCGGCGAAAAAGGCGATGTCGGCATTGCGGAACGTAAACCCCTCGAAGATATGGTGGGCCGATCCCATGACGTCGAACAGGCGGTGGCAGCCGGCGCCATCGAAAATGACCTCGCCGTCGCCGGCCGCCCGGATGACGATGGGCTTCTCCGCCGTGCCTTTGAGTGACAGGGCGTATGTGCCGTCGAATGGGGTCATCAGCGGATCGACGTAATCGAGGCGGTTGGCTCTGTAAAGGCCGGCGTGGACTTCGATGATGTCGCCGGCTTTGGCCTTGCGCTCATGGACGGCGTTCCAGTCGCCAAGGCCGGCTCCGTAATAGGCCTGAAGGATGCCCGTGAACGAAGGCTCCTGTCTGGCGCCTTTCCAGTCGGGCGGATAAACGTGGAGCACGCGGCCCCCGTCGGCGGCCCGGGGTTCGGTTCGGGTGCGGACGCGGACGAGTTGAGTAGCCTGGCCCTGGACGCCGTCGGGGTCGGACATGACGAAGCGGCATTCATATTCGGTTCCGGGATCGAGATTCAGGATCGATCCAGCGAAGCGGTGGGGGACCGTATAATCGAGGTTTTCACGGACTCGGAAGATGCGTTCACCGCCGATACGCAGCAGCGGCAGCGCGTCACTCCATGCCGTTGAACCGGTTTTGCGGTAGGAGACAGCGACGCTGGCGTTGCGATTGCCGTCGCCCGCGATGTCCCATTCGAAGCCGAGATTGATCAGCGTCGGCGGTTCAACGATGAACCGGCCTGGCCGCACGCCGTTCTGGGCGTGGAGGGCGGGGGCGGCGAACAGGACGAGCGTGGCAAGCGCGGCGCGGATGGTCATTGTCGTGGCCTCGATTCGAAGCCATTGTACGCCCGATGGGCCCGCGGCCCGGACTCTATACTGAGGAGATGATCCGTGAGGTTTTTCCGGTGGGGATGTTGCAGTGCAACTGCTCCGTGTTTGGCGACGAGACGACGCGCGAGGCGGTTGTGATTGATCCCGGCGACGGGACCGACGACATGGCGCAACTCCAGGCCGTCCTGACGCGCCACGGGCTGAAAGTCACTTCGATCGTCATCACCCATGCTCATATCGACCACATCGGCGGCGCGGCGAAGCTGAAGACGATGACAGGTGCGCCGGTTTACATGAATGCCGGGGATGAAGAACTGTACGCCCACCTGGAATGGCAGGCGCAGTGGCTCGGCATGATGACGCCGGAGACAGCGGAGATCGACGCCGGGGCCAAGGATGGCGATACGCTGAAAGTGGGCGCGACGGAACTGAGTCTGATCGAGACGCCGGGACATACGCGGGGCAGCATCTGCGTCTATGCCAAGGCCGAGGGCGTGCTCGCGGCCGGCGATACCCTGTTCAAGGATTCGATCGGCAGGACCGATCTGCCGGGAGGCGACGGCCGGAAGATCCTGGAGTCGATCCACACCCGCCTTTTGACCCTCCCGGAAGAGACCGAAGTAATCTGCGGCCACGGCCCGGCGACGACCATTGGGCGCGAGCGCGAGCGCAATCCGTTTCTTCAGGGGTGAGAATCGGCGCCAGCCCGTGCGCGTCGCAATTCCTCCATTACCGATTGGACCAGTTCCTTCGACTGCTCCAACCCCTGCAGGATTATTTGCAGATCCATGGCCGGCTTGCCTGGCTGCCGTGCGCTCTGGCAATACACGCCGTGCTGGCCGACCAGAATCAGCGAATCGGTGAGCAGGTCAAGCGCGACGGCGAGCCGGCCGGCCTCCATGCCCATCTGGAATTCGGAACGTTCCAGTTCCCGGCGCTTGTCGACGAACACGGATAGGGGTCTCATGGGGAATACAATAAAGACGGTTATGCTTACTCGAATTTTGTTGCTTCTCCTTTTTTTGATGCCGCTGGCGGTTGTGTGGTCGCAGACGACACCCGTCGCGCCAAGCTCGAAGTTGTCCAAGGACATGGAACTAACGGCCGATCCCAATGCGCGTTTGTGGAAGGGCGTCAAGGGCGTCTGGGCCGACCGCAGCAGCCGCGGCGAGCTTTCGCCGGGCCACAAGACCGAGATCCGGTCGCGCTGGACGAAAGACTATCTCTATTTCCTCTTCGTGTGCCCATACGAACAGCTCTACCTCAAGCCGGACGGCGACCCGGTGAACGAGACCAATAAGCTGTGGAACTGGGATGTGGCCGAGGTCTTCGTCGGCGCCGATTTCGAAAACATCCACCAGTACAGGGAATACCAGGTGTCGCCGCGCGGCGAGTGGGTCGACCTCGACATCGACACCAAGCAGCCGAAGCCGGAAGGCGGCTGGCTTTGGAACTCGGGGTTCAAGGTGGCGGCGAAAATCGACGAAGCGAACAAGGTCTGGTACGGGGCGATGAAGATACCCATCAAATCGGTCACCGACAAGCCGGTGAAGACGGGCTTCGAGTTCCGCACGAACTACTACCGCATCCAGGGTCCGCCGCCGAAGAAAGTGTTCGTGGCCTGGCAGGCCACTGGCGGAAGCCACCACATCCCGGAGAAGTTCGGCATCCTGAAGCTCGTGAATTAGGCGGGATCAATGAACGTCAAGGTACCGTTGCGGATCTCGCAGGTCGGACTGCGTGGCGTGGTCGGTGCGGGTTTGACGCCGGCGCACGTCCTGGATTTTTCGGCCGCCTTCGCGACGCTGCTTGGCGGGCCATCGAAGGTGATTATCGGGCGCGACCCGAGGGCGTCTGGCCAGATGATCCGGGAGGGCGTGGCCTCGGCGCTGATGGCCTGCGGGCATGACGTTGTCGATCTTGGTATCGTGTCCACGCCGGTGATTCAACATGCCATCGCCGCCACAGATGCGCGCGGCGGCATCTCAATCGGCGCCAGTCACATGGCGGCGGAGTGGAATGCGCTCAAGTTCTTCGGCGAGCAGGGATCGTACCTGTCAACGGCGGAAGCGGGCGAGTTGCTCGACATTTACCACCTGAAGAAGTTCGACTTCGCGCAGTGGGACGAACTGGGCAGCTACGCCCGTGACGATGGCGCAATCGACCGCTACATCGACAACCTGGCGGAGGTGTTCGACTTCGCCGTCCTGAAGCGCTTTCGTGTCCTGGTGGATTGCTGCAACGGCACCTCGGCCCTCGTCCTGGGGCGGCTGCGCGACAGGTTCGAATTGAACCTGGTTCTGATCAACGAACAGACGGAAGGACGGGCCTTCGCCCACGAGCCGGCGACGGATCAGCGGACTGTGCGCATGCAATTGGCGCCGCTGATGCGCCATGTCGGCGCCGACGCCGGGTTCCTGTTCGACGTCGATTCCGACCGCGTCGCTCTCGCGACCGAAGCGGGCGAAGCGGTGAGCGAAGAGATGGTCCTCGTGCTGCTGGCCGACGAGATGCTGACGCTCGGGCCGGGCGATACAGTCATCGCCAACCTCTCCTCGACGGCGCTGCTCGACGAAATCGCGGCCGTCCACAAGGGCCGCGTCGTGCGGGTGGCCGTTGGGCGCAATGCGACGGCCGACGCGCTGTCCGGTTTCAGGCCCGAGCAGGTCGCCATCGCGGGCGAAGGCACGGGCGCCGTGATGATGCCGCAATTCAGATTCGTTTACGATGGCATCGCCTCGATGCTGGCGATTCTGACCATGATGGCGCGGCGCGGACAGAGCCTGGGGGCGATTCTGTCGGCCTATCCGAAGTACTCGATCCTCAAGGGCGAGGTTCCCCTCGAATCGCACCGCATCCCGCAAATGATGGATGACATTGAAAACCGCTACCCCGAGGCGAAGAAGAACAACATGGATGGACTGCGCGCCGATTTTGACGGCTGCTGGTTCCACATCCGGGTAAGCCAGACCGCTCCGCTGGTGCGAGTGATCGCCGAGCAAAGGGGCGAAGCGCCAAAGGCGCTGTTCGAGGAACTGATGGACACGGTGAGGAGCTACAACTCATGAGCCGCGCACACCAGTTGAAGATCAGCGTCTCAGGGATCCGCGGTGTGGTCGGCGGCTTCTTTACGCCCAATCTGGCGTGCGCTTTTGCGCAAGCGTTCGGAACCTATGTTGGCCCTGGCCGCGTCGTCCTCGGCCGCGACACCCGCACGAGCGGGCCGATGCTCGAACACGCCGTGACCTGCGGGTTGCTGGCGGCGGGCTGCGAGGTCGTCAAGGTAGGTATCGCGCCGACGCCCACCGTCCAGGTCTATGTCGATGAGACGCACGCCTGCGGTGGGATCGCCATTACCGCATCGCACAATCCGCCGGAGTATAACGCGCTCAAGCTGTTCAACTCAGAAGGCCTGTTTTTCAACCACTACGAGCGCGGCGAACTGCTCGATCTCTACCACCAGAGCGCCTTCACTCGCGTCGAGAACGCCGGCATGCCGGGCATCCGCTTCGATAGCGAATCGGCGCCGCGCCTGCATATCGCGCGTGTGCTGAAGCACGTCGATGTCGAGCGTATCCGCCGCCGGCGTTTCCGGGTGGCTCTCGACGGCGTCAACGGCGCGGGGTCCGAGATGAGCGTGAAGTTCCTGCGCGATACGCTGAACTGCGACCTTCATGCGATCTCGGTTTCGCCCGGCGAGCCGTTTCCGCGTGAAGCGGAGCCGAAGCCGGAGGTGCTGGGCGAGTTGCGGTCGCTCATTGTGAATGAGCATTGCGACATCGCATTTGCGCAGGACCCCGATGGCGACCGCCTCGCCGTGGGCGACGAGACGGGCCGGATTTTGGACAATGACGACGTGCTGGCGCTGGCCGTCGATTGTGCGCTCAACAGGCGCAGAGGCCCGGTGGTGGTCAATCTGACGACCTCGTCGGCCATCGACGAAATCGCCGCGCGCCACGCCTGCCGGGTCTATCGCGCCCCGGTCGGCGAGGCGAACGTCGTGGACCGGATGAAGACGGTCAGCGCGGTGATTGGCGGAGAAGGGTCGAACGGAGGAATCATCTTCCCGGCGGTTCAGTACTGCCGCGACTCCTACACCGGGATGGCGTTGCTGCTGGACCGCATGGCCGAGACGGGCATGTCATCAAGCCAACTGGCGGCGACGCTGCCGGTCTTCCATCGCCGCCTGGGCAAGGCGCGGTTCGAGCATGGAAGGCTGGGCGCGTTGATGCAGTCGCTCGAAGCGGCGTTCCCTGGCGCTCATGTTGACCGGCGGGATGGACTTAAGTTGACGATTGGAGACGGTTGGATTCACGTCCGCGCGTCGAACACGGAGCCGATTCTGCGCATCGCGGCCGAAGCGCGCACGGCGGAGCGTGTGGATGATCTTTACGGGCAGGCCGAGCGGCTGCTGTAGCCTACTGCGCAGCCCCGTCTTCCGGACCGGAGAGGTAGATGGTGGTCTCTGACCGCTTCTGCTTCTTCGTCTTTTCCCGGATGACACGGTCACGGGCTGGGCCGTTCTGCTTGAGTTGGTCGATGGTGACCCCCTCGTCCTTGATTTGCCGGATGAGATTATCGTTGCTTTTCTCCAACTCCAGCAGTTCGCCGCGCTTCTGCATCATCGCTGGCCAGCCGTTGGGGCCGAAAAACATCGCGAACACGTATACGCCCGCCAGTGCGAAAGCGGTCAGGAAGCCGAGGTGGCGTAACAGTTTGCCCATTCGGAAAACAATGCCCTAAGACTATGTTTATAATCCCTTCTGAGCGAAGAGTCCAGCGATAGTGCAAATTTAGTTGGATGGTATTGCGGGGAAGGGGGAGATGATGACCGACAAAGTAGTGGCTTTCAGCACCTGCGCGACCGAAGAAGAGGCCTTGAAGGTCGCCCGGAGGTTGCTGGAAATGCGCGTGGCGGCATGTGTGTCGATCACGCAACCGGTGCGCAGCCTGTATCACTGTAAAGGCGCGATTCAGGATGACGCGGAGTACCTCCTGGTGATCAAGTCGCGCCGGGATTTGGTGGAGCGGCTCAAGACGGAACTGCGGGCTGCGCACAGCTATGTCACGCCCGAGCTGGTCATCCTGCCCATAGTTGACGGCCTGCCCGATTATCTCGAATGGATGGACAAGGAACTTGCCCATCCGGCCGCGCCCGGCCCCGGGCCGCTTGCCTGAAGGCCCCGGGGTGTGATCCGATGGATTGCTCAGGCGTCTGACGTCTGATGTCCAACAGGAGAGGTCCATTTTGAATCAGCCCCAGGTTGCGACCCGTTCCCGCTATTGGGTGGTATTCTTCGCCGTCACGCTGGCGGTTCTGGCCTATATCGACCGCGTCGCCATCTCGCAGGCCGCGCCGGCGATCACAAAGGACCTTGGCCTGTCCAAGACCGAGATGGGGGGCATCTTCACGGCATTCGCTCTGGCGTATGCGATCTTCGAGATTCCAGGCGGGTGGATGGGCGACTGGATGGGTCCGCGGCGTGTGCTTTTGCGCATCGTGCTCTGGTGGTCGTTCTTCACGGCGGCGACCGGTTGGATGTGGAACTTCACCTCGATGGCAGTCACGCGCTTTCTCTTCGGCGCCGGCGAAGCGGGCTGCTTCCCCAATCTGACGAAGGCTTTTACGACCTGGTTGCCGCCGCATGAGCGCGTGCGGGCCCAGGGCATCATGTGGAGTTTCGCCCGCTGGGGTGGTGCGTTCACGCCGCCGCTTTTCGCGCTCATGTTCGCATACATGGGATGGCGCGATGTCTTTCACGTCTTCGGCGGCCTGGGCGTGGTGTGGGGCTACTTCTTTTACCGGTGGTATCGCGACAATCCACACGACCACCCTTCGCTGAACGACGCCGAAAAGGCCCTGCTGGCCGGTTCGGCCGACACCGCGTCCGGCCATGGCAACGTGCCGTGGGGCAAGCTGGTCACAAACCGGTCGGTGTGGCTGCTCTGGTTGCAGTATTTCCTGATTTCCTATCCCTGGTATTTCTACATCACCTGGCTGCCGACGTACTTGCAGGAACACCGCCACCTGACGATGAACGAAAGCGCCGGCTACGCCGTCTTCCCGTTGTTGTTTGGCGGGTTCGGCTGCATGGCCTCAGGCTTCTTCTCGAAAACGCTCTCGGGGTGGGTGGGGTCGCTCGACCGGGCGCGCCGGATCCTTGGCGTTACAGGCTTCCTCGGCGGATCGCTGTTCCTGCTCATCTCGATCCGTCTCAACGACCCGTTGTATGGCATGATCGCCATGGGCATGGCGAGTTTCTGCAACGACATCGTCATGCCCGGGTCGTGGGGCGCCTGCATGGACATCGGCGGCAAGTATGCCGGGACGCTTTCCGGCTCGATGAACATGATGGGCAACGCGGCCGGGATTCTGGCGCCGACCATCGGCGGCTTCATCGTCCAGAGGACCGGCGGCGACTGGAATATGTTCCTATACACAATGGTGGCTTCCTACTTCCTGGGAGCGATCTGCTGGCCTTTCATCAACTCCAACAAGAAACTGGAAGACAAGTAGAAAGTCGGGTGAGAGTTCCGGGCCTTGGACGGCACTCTTTTAATGAGTGACCGGCAGCCAGCCCATCGTATCCGCGGCCCTGGATAGTTTGCGCACTGCCGTCGGCGAAGATACGACCGCGGCCGTCTGTGCCGTGCCGAAGGTGAGAAAGGCGTTCGCATCGGCAATTGAGGACATCGCTGAGCGCACCGGGCGGTTGGAAGCCGGACTGGCCGAGGTGGAACGCGCGACCCCGCTTCTGCTGCTGTTCGACGAGCCGCTCCAAACCGGACACCCGGTGAAGGCCCTCTGGGTTAAGCTCTTTTGGGCTGTCCTCGTGGTCCTGTGCGTCTCGGCCCTGGCGGGCGGGTTCCTGACCGGCCGCGGGTGGAGCCGCTAAGCGTTCGCTCAGGATGATTACCTGAGCAGCGGCCTGAGGTGTTTGAAGACCGTTGCCGCCACAAGCTGGTTGCCTTCGGCCCGGGGGTGGATGGCGTCGCCCTGCATCAGGCCCGGCCGGGTGGCGACTCCTTCGAGCAGAAACGGGATGAGCGGAAGGCGCTTTTCCCTGGAGAGATCCGTGTAGATCTTCTCGAAGCCCTGGATGTAATCGGGACCATAGTTGCGGGGGAGCGTCATTCCGGCGAGCAGCACCTTCGCTCCGCCGGCCTGAAGTCTGGCCGCCATCTCACTCAGGTTCTGACGGGTGGTTTCAAGCGGCAGGCCGCGAAGGCCGTCGTTTCCGCCAAGTTCGAGGATGACGATTTCGGGGTTGAGACGAATCGCCTCATCTATGCGCGAGACCCCGCCGCTGGTGGTGTCGCCGCTCACGCCCTGATTGACCACCCTGTAGCGGTAGCCGTGGGCGTCGATCTCCTTCTGAAGGTAATCCGGGTAGCTCTGACCCGCTTCGACGCCGTAGCCCGCCGTCAGACTGTCTCCAAACGCCGCGATCAAAGGCCTTCCGTCCACCGGTACGGGCGCGGCGGGCGCAGTCTTCCGGACCGCCTCCGGCGCGGGTGCAGGTTCGTTTGGTTGTGGGCTTGAGCATCCGGCGGCCATCAATACGGCGATCGTCAGGCCGGCGGCTGGGATTATGGTGCGAAGTCTCATCTACTGCCATCATAAGAGACAAGGCCCTTTTACATGAACCAGCCGATCCTCGAACTTCGCTCAGTCACCAAGTCCATCGACACGGGCACCCACCGTGTCGACATCCTGCGCGGCATCGACCTCGCCATTCTGCCAGGCGAATTTGTCGCCATCATGGGTGCGTCGGGCAGCGGCAAGAGCACACTGCTCGGATTGCTCGCCGGTCTCGACACCACGACCACAGGTGAAATCCTGCTCGACGGGGAGGAGATCTCGCGGCTCGGTGAAGACGCGCTGGCAGGCATCCGTGGCCGCAAGATCGGCTTTGTCTTCCAGTCCTACCAGCTCATCCCTACGCTGACTGCGGAAGAGAACGTCCTGCTCCCGGCGGAACTGGCCGGCGAATCGGCCTCCGCGTGTCTCGGTCGCGCCCGGATGCTGCTTGATACCGTCGGTCTTGCCGAGCGGCGCGACCATTACCCCGTTCAGCTTTCCGGCGGCGAACAGCAGCGCGTGGCGCTGGCTCGAGCGTTCATGCGCAAACCGCCCCTGCTCCTGGCCGACGAGCCGACAGGCAACCTGGATTCGGCCACCGGGCAACAGATCCTCGACCTGCTGCTTGCGTTGAACAGAACCGAAGGAACGACGCTCGTTCTTGTCACGCACGACCGCGACCTCACCATCCATGCATCGCGTATCATCACGCTCAAGGACGGCGTCGTCATCTCCGACGAACGCCAAGGCGGCGCGGAGTGAATCTCTGGGCGACAGCGCTGAAGATTGCCTCGCGCGAGGCGCGGGCGTCGGCGTTGAAGTTCCTCTTCGTGGCCTTTGGCGTCGCGGCGGGCGTGGGGGCCCTGACCGGCGTCCGCGGCTTCTCTCAGGCGTTTCGCGACACGCTGCGTAGTGAAGCGCGAACCCTCATGGCGGCCGACATCGCAATCCGCCAGTTCAATCTGACGACACCCGAACAAGACGCCGCGGCGCAGAAGTACGTCGATCAAGGCGCCGTCCTGACGCGCATCACCGAGACCGTTTCGATGATGGATTCGCCTGCCGGAGGCGCGCCCCTTCTGGTTTCCATCAAGGCGGTGGACCCGCAGGCCTATCCCTTCTATGGCAAGTTCGTGCTCGACCCGCCGGCGAAACTCAAAGATGCGTTGACCGCCGATTCGATCGTCGTGTCGGACGACCTGGTTGTCCGGATGGACCTTTCAACGGGTTCGACCGTTCGACTCGGCGGACAGGAGTTCCGCGTCTCGGGCGTCGTCAAATCCGAACCCGACCGCATGACGGGCGCCCTCAATATCGGTCCGCGCGTCATGATCTCGCACGCCGGGCTGGAGCGCACCGGCCTGATGCAGTTCGGCAGCCGGGCGTCACAACGGCTGTTGTTCAAGGCGCCAGAGCCGAGGTTCAACCTCGAAGCGATGAAAACCGACCTGCGAAAGTCGTTCACCGACGCACGCGTGGTGACGGCGCGCGAAGCGCACCCGGCGATTGAGCGGGCGCTCGACCGCTCGACGACGTTCCTTTCGCTCGTCTCATTGATCGCACTCATCGTCGGCGCGCTCGGCGTCGCCACGTCGGTTCACGCGCATCTGCAGCAGCGGCTGGACACAATCGCCATCATGAAGTGCCTGGGCGCGCGCTCGTCGCAGATTATCGGGATTTACACGATACAAACCGGACTGCTGGCGCTGGCTGGCGGACTCGCTGGCGTGGGCGTGGGCGCGGCCGTACAGTTGCTGTTTCCCCTCCTGCTGAGGCGGTATTTCAACTTCGAGGCGGGCGTCCACTGGAGCCCGGCGTTCGCGCTCGAAGGCATCGCGACGGGCCTGCTGGTGACGTTGCTGTTCACCTTGCCGCCGCTGCTGTCGATCCGGCGGGTGAAGCCGGCGCTGATCTTCCGGCGCGAGATGACCGAGGCCCGGCCGCCGCTGCTGACGCGCTTGAAGCGGCAGACGCCCTCGATCCTCTGCGGTGGCCTGATCCTGCTCGGACTCGGCGCAATCGCCGGTTGGCTCGCCGATTCAGCGCGCATGGGTTGGATGTTCGTCGGCGGGCTGGTGGTTAGTCTGCTGATTCTGTCGGGCGTGGCGTGGATTCTGCTGCGTTCGCTGAGGTGGCTCGTACAAAAGGGACCATGGCGGCTCTCGGTACCGGTGCGCCAGGGGCTTGCGAATCTCTACCGGCCGGGCAACCATGCTGGCGCGGTCCTGGTTTCCCTCGGCGTCGGCGTGATGTTCACGCTGTCGATCTACCTGATCCAGAAGTCGCTGCTCTCCGAGGTCGCCGGCGCCGCGCCGCCCAATGCGCCGAACGTCTTCATGATCAATGTCACCGAGCGTGAATATGCGGGCCTGAAGACGCTGCTCGATGCGCAGCCGCGCGCGTCACAGGACCCCAAGTCAAAGCCCCGGCTGATCCCTTTCGTCCCGGCGAGGCTGGTGACGATCAACGGCGAACCGCTGAAACTCCAGGGACTGCGCGGATGGGAGCGCCGCTTCTCGCAGGCCCGCCAGGTGAGCTCTATTTCGGAAAAGCCGGATGACATTCAGATCCGCAAGGGACAGTGGTGGGCGCCGGACGCAAAGGAACCGCGGGTCGCCCTGGACGAAGAAGCGGCGAACGTCCTGAAGGCCAGGCCCGGAGATGTACTGCGATACAGCGTCGCCGGCCGTGAATTCGACGCGCGGCTGGCGGCCGTCTATCGGATCATCAGCGCCGGGCCGGGCGGCGTGGGCGAGACGATCTTCAATCCTGCCGCGCTCGACAGCTTTTCCAAACAGTACGTCGGCCTGGCGCGGATGCCGGTGTCACACGTTCAACAGTTTCAGCGTGAAGCGTATGCGAAGTTCCCCACCGTCTCGGTGGTGAACGCTGCCGACGTGCTGGCGATCGTGCAGGAGGTTGTCGACCAGGTTTCGCTGCTCGTCCGCTTCATCGCGGCATTCGCCATCGCGGCCGGCGTGATCATCCTGATGGCGACCGTGGCCGGGACGCGCTTCCGCCGCATGAGGGAAGCGGCCGTCCTGAAGACGCTCGGCGCGCGCCGGAGGCAACTTCTGGGCATCTTCTCCGTGGAATTCCTGGTCCTGGGCCTGGTCGCGGGACTCATGGGCGGGCTACTGGCGACGGCGTTTTCACGCCTGCTGATGACCCGCCTGCTCGACGCCGAATTCCGCGTCGAGTGGCTGCCCAACGCCGTGACCGTGGTGCTGGTTGGCGCACTGTCGTTGATTGCGGGCTGGCTGGCGAGCGCGCGCGTCTTGCCGCAGAAGCCGCTCGAGGTTTTGCGGGACGAGTAGCGAGACTAGAACTTGACGGATGCAACTCTCGGGCGTAAAATTTTGCCAGCAATGAATCCGGAGCTGCAAAGCCCCGGAAGGAGGAGCTTGAAGTCATGAAGCTGGCCTCCCTGTTGCCGGGAATCCTCGCGGCAATACTGCTTTCCGTTCCAAGCCACGCAGCCATCGCGTATGACCTCGCGGCAGACTGGAGTTTTGCATCCAATCCGAACGGTGTCTGGACCTACCGTGTCGGGGTCGCTCCGCTTGGCTATGTTCAGGCCAATTGGGGAGGGTTGAACGGTTCCACATTTTGGGCGACTACACCAGAGGGCACCATCCCGCCGGCTTGGGGGCAGGTCGGGCCTGACAATGTGCTCCTCACGGCCGCCGCGGGTGACATGGTTGGCCACAGTACCACAGGCTCAAACCCACTGGGCAATGTCCTCTGGACCAGCCCCGGAACAGGCGTCATCGACATCTCCGGCCAGGCTCGGGATGCATGGCACTGCTGCTCGCGGGACGACGCGTGGTCGCTGTACGTCTCCGACGTCCTCGTCGCATCGAGGAGCAGCATTCTGGGGTGGCCAAATCTTCGGCCTCGGCTTTCTCTATCAACAACCTTCAGCCGGCACAGTCGCTGACTGGGTGGGTGGTAAACGGAGGTGACACCGTGAGGTTCGACATCGCCACAACCACAGGTGTCGGTCACCTTGTGGGCGTCGACTTGTCCATCTCCTTCACGGCTACCGAAATTCCGGAACCCGCAACCTCCCTGGGGACGTTCACGGGTGTGGCCTTGCTGGGATTCTCGGCTTGGCTTAGCAGCCCGTGGTAGAAGTCGCGTGCGGCCGCGCAGCTTGAGGATTTGCCGCGAGAACGAGGCGGGAGGAGGAAGTTGATGCTATTCATCCACGACGACGACCAACGAAGTTATCGCGGCAAATCATTGCTGCCCTCCGG
>CAMTUE010000014.1:0-58290 GCA_947084845.1 uncultured Bryobacteraceae bacterium
GCGAGTGCGGCTCGCGCCCGCTTCAGTGGCAGGGATGGGAGTCCCAGGCGCGGAGGCCGCCAACGCAAGCAAGGCGCGCTTCAACCGCGGGTTATCGGCGGGGTGTGTTCTGAACGGCCCGGTTGGTGTCACAATTAACGGGTGACGTCATACAGGGATAAATACAATCCCGAGGCCCTGCACTTTCCTGGATCCTTCGCATCCAGGACGTTTCTTGCCTGCGCCGTCTTCTTCTGTTTCTGTCTGATCGTTGGTTTGGCCCTGATCGGCACGACGCTGGACAGGACGCTGAACATCGCCCTCGTCCTCGTTGTCGCCGGGTTCGCGCTGGCCGCATGGCCCAAAGAGATCATCCTGGACCAGAGGGGAGTGACACAGCGCCACGGCTCTGAGCGGCGTCTGCTGGCGTGGAAGGATATCGGGCTTGTTGAGATGACATCCGAGTTCCGCTTGCCGCTGCGCCGCGAGTCGCTGCCTACGATGACGCTTCGTATCAAGTCGAAAGACGGCCGGTATACCGTGGTCCAGACGCCTCGCCATCCGGACACGCACCGCTTCGCCTTCGAGTTGCAGCGCCACGGCGTGAAACTGCCCGAGGAATGGGGTCACATCACGGCTCCGAACCTGGGCCATCTCTCATCGGCGAAGGATCCGATGCCGGAAGGGCTAAAGCGGCGTTGACGGCAGGCGGGCGGCGGCGATCTCGGCGATATCGAGCAGGCGGGGCGCGCCTTCGGGCTTCAAGGCGGTAAGGGCGTCGCCAAGCATGGTCTGGCAGAACGGGCAGGCCGCGGCGACCGTGGCCGCGCCGGTGGCAAGCAGTTGTTCCGCCCGCTCGTGACTCACCCGTTTGCCCTTTTCCTCGCCTAGAAAGACGAGGCCTCCGCCGGCCCCGCAACAGAACGAGGTGTCGCGGTGGCGTTCGGCTTCGACGAGCCGGTCCGGCGAGGCGGCGACGCGGCGCGGCTCATCGTAGATATCCTGATACCGGCCGAGGTAACAGGGGTCATGGTAAACGGTGGTCCCCTGCGCCGGCGCGGGCGGCAGCTTGTCGAGATGCCTTGCAAGGAAGACGGAGTGGTGTTCGATGTCGAAGGTTGCGCCGAACTCCTTCCAATCGTCGCCGATGGTGCGGACGCAGTGGGGACAGATTGAAAGCAGTTTCGACGCCCCGGCGCCGGTCAACTGGCCGATGTTGAACTCGGCGAGCTGTTGAAAGGCGAGATCGTTGCCGAGGCGGCGGGCGGAGTCGCCCGTGCATTTCTCTTTCCTGAGGACGCCGTAGGTGATGCCGAGGTGGTCCATCACGCGGCGAAGCGCGAGCACGGCGTGGCGGCCCCGCGGATCAAACGAACCCATGCAGCCGAGCCAGAGGCAGTATTGCTGCGAGCCGTCGAACCACGGCAGTTCGTTGGTTCTGATGAACTTGTCGCGCTCGATGGCGGAAAGGCCGAGCGGGTTGCCGTTGCGCTCCAGCCGCAGGAAGAGGTCGCCGCCATGCTCGTCTTCCCACTTGCCGGTGTTCACCGCGCCGCGGCGCAGGCCGATGATGAGCGGGAGATGTTCGACGCCGACCGGGCACTGGGACTCACATGCGCCGCAGGTGGTGCACTGGAAGATGGCCTCCTCGGAGATGTGCACGCCAAGGAGCGGGGATTCCTTGGGCGCTTCATCGAGAGCGATCTCGGGCTGATTGGCAGCGGGCGGGCTGAAGCCCTTCGCAGGCTGAAGCCCGCCCCACTTGGGCGATGCGTTTTCGTTGAGGTAGCGGCGGAAGCCTAGGGCGATCTCCTTGGGGTTGAGGATTTTGCCTGTCAGGTTGGCAGGGCAATGCTGCTGGCAGCGTCCGCACTCGACACAGGAATAGGCTTGAAGGGCGGCTAGGCGGGTGATGTCCTTGCCGGTGTCGAGGCCGAAATCCTCATCGCCTTCGAGCGGCGGAATGCGGCTGAAGCCGCCGCGGGTGAGGAACACGGCGGCCGGGCTGAGGATCAGGTGGAGGTGCTTGGTCTGGGGGATGAGGGGCAGGAAGATGAGCAGCGAAAGGGTGTGCGCCCACCACAGGGTTTTGCCGGAGAGCGAATTCGGATCGGGGTGGGCGAGGAAGTCGGCCATGTAGGTGGCCATCAGAAGGAAGATCAGCAGGGCGATGAAACCCGATTCCCAGGAGAGCTTTTCGCCAAGCCACTTTGGGCGGGCGACGAAGCGGCGCAGGGCGAGTCCCGTGATGGAGATGGCGACGGCGGCGGCGAACAGAAAAGCGACGGCGAAGTAGGCGGGTCCGAAGACGCCGGAATCCACGCTCAGCCAGTCGAGGCCGAAGCCGCCGGCGAAATGATCGAGGGTCACGATGACGAAGGCCAGGAATCCCCAGAAGACGAAGGCGTGGGCGAGGCCGGGCAGCGGGCGGTGGCGGATGACCTTGGCCTGGCAGAGGACGTCCCAAAGGAGCCGTTTGAAGCGAGGGGCGAGAGGACGGATGGAGAAGCCGGGGTCGGGCTTCGCCGACCAAACGATTCCAACCACCCGCAGGAACCGCTTGAGGAACAATGCCGACGAAGCCAGGACGGCTGCGGCGAACAGGACGATCTCGATCAGGTTACGTTCCATGAATTTGGAAATTGACCCTCAATGTAACACGCACGCTTCGATTACAATATGTTAAGACTTGAGGGTTTGTGCACATACTTCTTGCCGGCGCCGCCGGGTTTGTCGGTTCTCACCTGGCAGATCGCCTGTTACGCGATGGCCACACCGTGCTCGGCATGGATTCGTTCATCACGGGTTCGGCGGCGAACGTGGCGCACCTGGCCGGCGAAACCGCATTTCGTTTGGTTTCCCACGACATCAGCGGGCCGTTCGAGTTGGATGAGCCGGTGGACCTAGTGATGAACCTCGCCTCGCCGGCCAGTCCAAAGGATTATCTGATGTATCCGGTCGAGACGCTGCGCGCGGGCAGCGAAGGGACGCGGAATCTGCTGGAATATGCGTTACGGTATGGGGCGGGCTACCTGCTGGCGTCGACATCGGAGTGTTACGGGGATCCGCTCGAACACCCGCAACGCGAGACGTATTGGGGCAACGTGAACTCGATCGGGCCGCGGTCGTGTTACGACGAGGCCAAGCGTTTCGCCGAGGCGATGACGATGGCCTACCGCAGGACTCATGGGGTGCGCACGTCGATTGCGCGCATCTTCAACACCTTTGGTCCGAGGATGAAGCTGGATGACGGGCGGGTGGTGCCGTCGTTTCTCGGATCGGCGCTGCGGGGCGAACCGATTACGGTATACGGTGACGGGTCGCAGACGCGGAGTTTCTGCTACGTGAGCGACCTGGTGGACGGACTGACGCGTCTGGCGCTGTCGGGCTACAGTGATCCGGTAAACCTGGGTAACCCGAGAGAGATGACGGTGTTGGAGTTTGCCGAGATGATTCAATCGCTGACGGGGAGCACGTCGGGGATCGTGTTCGAGCCGCTGCCCGAGGACGATCCGATGCGGCGGCAGCCGGATATCACGCGCGCCAGAGAGATCCTTGGATGGGAGCCGATTGTGGAGCTGGAAGAGGGTTTGAAGGCGACCTTTGAGTACTTCCGCAAAAAGATGGGCGGCCTGGAGGGTGTATGAGGACGGCTTCGGTGTATACTGATGCCGGTTCAACATCTTTTCGTCCGATTTGGAGGCAGCGGTTATGTTTGGCGAAACGAAACCTCAAGTATTGGTGGCCGGGGCGGGACCGGTGGGGCTGTTTGCGTCGTTGAATCTGGCGCGCGCGGGCGTGCGGACGGCGGTGGTGGATACGGGGGTGTGGCCGTGCAAGCACAGTTATGCGCTGGCGCTGCATCCGGAGTCGATCGGCCTGCTGGAGAAGGCGGGGATCGCGGGGCCGGTGCTGGAGGGTGCGCGACTGGTGCGGAGCCTGGCGGTTTGCGATGGGACGGGGAAGGTGGCCGAGGCGAGGATGGACGACTTGCCGGGGTCGTCGACGCCGATGGCGGTGACGCGGCAGGATCATCTGGAGACGGCGCTTGAGGCGGCGCTGCGGGCGCAGGGGGTGGAGGTGAAATGGCGGCACGAGGTGGAGTCGCTTACGGCGGGCGATGAGAGCGTGAAGGTGTTGCTGGGGCGGCTGGAGAAGGAGTCGCGGGGTTATATCGTGGCCCATACGGAATGGGTGGTGGGGAAGTCGCAGGAGGTGGAGGTCCCGTTTGTGATCGGGGCGGACGGGTACAATTCGCGGGTGCGGCGGGCGATGCAGATCGATTTTCCGGAGGTGGGGGCGGCGGAGTATTACGCCGTGTTCGAATGCCAGTGCGCGGGGGATGGGGGCGATGAGTTGAAGGTGGTGGTTGGAGACGGGACGGCGGATGTGATGTGGCCGCTGCCGGGGAACGCGGTGCGGTGGAGTTTTCAGTTGACCGATTACGCGGATGAAGAGGCGGAGTTGTTGAAGGACAAGTTGCTGGCGGCGGGGTTTGGGTATTTTCCGACGGAACGGGCGAAGGACCGGGTATCGGGTGGGGGCGATACGCGTGTGGATGTGTTGTCGGACGAGCACTTCAGGAAGTTGCTGGGTGAGCGGGCGCCTTGGTTCAAGACGCCGGTGGAGTCGATTACATGGCGGACGGTGGTGCGGTTTGAACGGCGGCTGGCGTCGGCGTTTGGCAAGGGGCGGATGTGGCTGGCGGGGGATAGCGCGCATTTGACGGGTCCGGCGGGGATTCAGAGCATGAATACGGGTCTGGCGGAGGCGGCGGATTTGAGTGCGCAACTGGGAGCGATTCTGGTTGGGGGCGGGCCGGCGATTGCGCTGGAGGGGTATGGACAGCGGTGGGAGAAGACTTGGCGGAAGATGCATCAGCTTGATGGGAAGGCGACGGCGAAGGCGGATGCGCCGAAGGTGATCCGGGAGAATGCGGGGCGGTTGGTGTCGTGTTTGCCGGCGAACGCGGAGCATATTGGGATTCTGGCGGAGAGGTTGGGGATTCAGATTTAGGACTATCGAGGAAAGGGTCCAAGAGGCTCCACCCCGCTGCGTGTGAGCGGACTCGATCGGCGCAGGATGATGCCGGCTACTCGACGGACTTGAGTACGCGTATCAACGTCGAGATGGTAAACGCGATGAAGACGACCATAATTACGGAGGCAACTTGCAGGACGCGCCATTCCAGCGACTGGTCGGCTTCGCCGTAATAGATGTCGTGTAACGCGAGGTGGCTGAATAGGAGCGCGGCCAGCGAGGCGAGGGCCAGCACCAGAGTTGATATAACGCTGTTCTTCAGAGACATACTGTCACTGATTCTACAAAGGCCCCCTGGTTGGCGCAACCGCGATTGCTCTTCCTCCTACCTCTTAGTACTCAAATGCACAGCAGTAAGCTGAAATGGTGCGCACCATTTTCCATGTCGATATGGACGCCTTCTTTGTTTCGGTGGAGGAGTTGCTTGATCCTTCTTTGAAGGGGCGGCCGGTGGTGGTTGGGGGGCAGGCTGGGGAGCGGGGGGTGGTTTCGGCGGCTTCCTATGCGGCCCGGGCGTTTGGGGTGCATTCGGCTTTGCCTTTGCGGACGGCGGCTCAGTTGTGCCCGCAGGCCGTTTTTCTTGACGGGCATCCGAAGCTATACCGGGAGTATTCGCACAAGGTCCACGAGGTCTTGATGGAGTTTTCTCCTCTGGTGGAGATGGCTTCGGTGGACGAGGCTTATATGGATCTGACGGGGACGGAGCGGCTGTTGGGGCCGCCATTGAAGGCCGCGCACTCGCTGCACGAGCGGATGAAGGCGCGGACGGGGTTGAACTGTTCGGTGGGGATCGCTACGTCGAAGCTGGTGGCGAAGGTGAGTTCGGATCAGGCCAAGCCGAATGGGGTGCTTTGGATTCAGCCGGGACTGGAGGCGGAGTTTCTTGCTCCGCTTGACGTGCGGCGGATTCCGGGGGTGGGCAAGGTGATGGAAAAGAATCTGGCGGAGGTGGGGATTCGGAAAGTGGGCGACCTGGCGCGGCTGGACGAAGCGTTTCTGGTGAGGCGGTTTGGGCAATGGGGATTGGCGCTGGCGGGGAAGGCGCGGGGGGCGGATGCGGGGGCGTGGTTCGATGGGGAGGTTGGGGGCGGGGACGATCCGAAGTCAGTGAGTCATGAGCACACGTTCGGGGAGGATACGGCGGATGCCGGGAGGTTGGATGCGACGCTGGTGCATTTGATGGAGAAGGTGGCGCGGCGGTTGAGGGAGTATGGGCTGCATGCGCGGACGGTGCATTTGAAGCTGCGGGATTCGGGGTTTCAGACGATCACGCGGGCGCATACGCTGAGGCAGCCGACGCAGGTGGATCAGGAGTTGATCGAGGCGGCGAGGGGGATGTTCAGGGCGGGGTGGGTGAAGGGGACGAAGGTGAGGCTGATTGGGACGGGGGTGTCGGGACTGGATACGGACGCGGGTCAGCTTGATTTGCTGGACGCGGGAAAACATGAGCGGGCGAGGAAGGCGTTGGAGGCGGCGGACGGGTTGCGCAAACGGTTTGGGGAGAAGAGCGTGTCGCTGGCGGCGGGGATGACGGCGGATGCGCCGGAGCGGGTGCATGAGAATCCGGCGGGGTTGCCGGGGAAGCGGAAGGGCGCCGGCTGAAGGGGCGCGCACCGGGACGGGCGGCCCCAACCAGGGGCGGCTACTGCGCAGCCTAATGATTCAGGGGCGGCTGCTGCGCGGCCTAATTATTCAGGGGCGGCTGCTGCGCAGCCTAATGATTCAGGGCGGCTACTGCGCAGCCTTGGGGTTCACCACGGGGATCTTGAAGTAGTTCGAGATCTGGAAGCTCTGGGCGATATAGGCGCTTGTTTGGGGGTTGGTCGGGATGTCGGTGTTCAACTCGAGGTGAACCTCATAGATGCCCACGAGGCCCTGGACCAATCCGGCGAAAAGGACGTTGGCTGTCTTGCCGCCCGCCATGGAAGAGACGAATTCGGTCACGTCGTTGAGCAGCGGGCCGGCATAGGGCTGGCCCGTCAACATGGCGTTCCTGGCCTCGTCCGGGCCGACGAGTCCGAGTCCGGTGGCCAGAACGATGATGGTCTCTCCGGGTACGGCGGGGTTGTCTTCGGTGACCTGGGCGCCGGCTTCACTGGCGCAGCAGAGTCCCGTGTTGGTGGCTGTCATGATGACTGAGCCGTCGATGCTGCTGCCCACGCCGCCGTCGGAGGACTTGGCGCTGAACGGGATGCCGTTGCCGATGGGGCCTGGGATTCTGGCGCGCAGCCTGACGCGGGTGAAGGTGCCCGAGCCGAAAGCCTCGACCTCGGGATCGTTGGCATTGATGAGCGCCACAAGGCCGTCGCGAACGCTTGCCAGAGTGTCGCCGGCCTGAACGCGGTAGGCGTACCTGCGGTCGCGGATGCTGATTGAGGCTTCATCGCCGGGCTGCGCGGCGCCGTCCACCGAAACGGTCCCGGTGGCCGATGAAGAGAAATGGAAGGCGATGCCGGGGGCCGGGGGAAGCGAGGCGTCGGCGAAGACGCCGGGGTTCTGTTCGATGACGCGCACGGCGACCGGAGTTGAGACCGTGACGCGGCCATCGGAGCGGACGGTGCGGATGATGCCGCTGGCGGAGGTCGAACCCGTGACGACCACCGGCAACTGGCAGATGATGCGGGTGGGCGAGACCAGCACCAGCGGCGCGAGGACGCCGTCGAAATAGACGCGCGTGTTGGCCAATTCAAGGGGCAGGGGCCTGTCCAGCCTTTGAAGTTCAGAGGTGTAATCGGCGAGATTGTCACCGACGATCGTCACCAGGCCAAACGGGGCGACGCGGGCGGCGTCGTTGCCGCCTGCCAGGGCGGTACCGGAAGCGGACAGACTGGTGAGGCTGGTGGCGGGATCCACGGAAGTGGCCAGCGAGACAGTGTTGCCGGACGGCCCGGAGCCGCGCGCCTGAAACATGAGGGCCTGATAGGTGTAGTTCGGCGTGACGACGACGAGCGGGTCACCGTCGCCGGCATTGATGAGGGCGATGAAGCGGTTGATGATGGCGGTGATGGTGTCGTCGGTAACGACGGTGACGGTGTATGATTTTTCGGAGTCCTTGACGTTGGAGTCGCCGATTTTGATCGTCAGCTTGTCCTTCGCCTTGAGCGTACCGGTGATGACGACGTTGCCCTGGGCGAAGACTTCGGGGCTGGCGGCGTTGCGGACAGCAGCCAGGGGCAAGGGGAAATCGGCGGGAGTATAGAGCAGAACGCGGCGGTTATAGGAATCGGCGACGTAGAGATTTGTCCCGTCCCAGGCGAGCGCGCCAGGGGTGCGGAAGGAATCGGTGGCGGCCACGCGTTCCGGCAGGGCGGAGTCGGACGCCTGGTTGATTTGGTCGCTCTGCTGGCCGAGGACGGCGTCTGCGGCGGCGGCGTTATCGGTGGGGATTTTGTTGTAGACGAGAACGCGGTCGTTGCCGGAATCCGAGACGTAGAGCCGGGTCCCATCGGAGAGCGCGAAGCGCGGCAGCGACATTGATTTGGCGCACATCTCCGGGTAGGTGAGCTTGCCGTCGGTAGTGGTTCCGTTGGAGTCGCAGAGTTTCTCGACGTTATTGGAGAAATAGGAGGTCATGTCGGGCTGGCCCACCACGACGTCGGCGGCCTTGCCGTTTTGCGTAGGGATCGAGTTCCAGATCAAGATGCGGCTGAGGCCGAGGTCGGTGACGAAGAGGCGGGTACCGTCGCTGGTGACCGAAACGGGATTGCGCATGGTGTCGGCGCGAACGACGGGAACCTGCGCCAGAGTCGTCTGCTGATTCGAGCCGAAGTCTTTCTGGCCGATGACAACTTTGGCATCGGGGTTGTTCTGCGTGACCACGCCATAGTAGAGAACGCGGTTGTTCTGCGTATCAGCCACCCATAGGCCGTCGGTCTGATCGAGCCAGACGCCCTGGGGGCCGCGCAGGGTCTTCGCGCTCAAGGCCCTGGTGGCGACGTTTTTGGTGAAGTCGGCATGGCCGACGACGAAATCGGCCGGCGCCTCGTTGGACGTTGGCAGCGAGCGCCAGATGAGAACGCGATTGTTATCGGTATCGGCGACGGCGAGAACGCGGCCGTTGTAAGCGACGCCGAGGGGGCGGTTCATGGTGGCCTGCGCGACGGCGCGGGGCGATTCCACTTTTGTGAAATCCGGCTGTCCCAGAACGCTGGTGGCCTTGCCGATACAGGCCGGGCAGCGACTATCGCTCTGCGTGATCAGATCGAGGCGGCCGGGAATCTGGTTCGGGAGGTCGCGGTAAATCAACACGCGGTTATTGTTTGGCTCCGCGCCGACGCGGTTGGAATCGGCCACGACAAGCGTGTTGCCGCCATAGGCAACGCCGTTGAGGGCGCCGAGCAGTGTGTCCGACGCGCCGGGTTCGGCTGCGCCAAAGGGCTTCTGTCCAATCACGAGGCGGGCCGCCTGGCCGGTCGAGTACTGCTGGGCAGCGGCGGAACCGGAAAGAACCAGGGCGGCGAGCAGGGTCGGGGCTAACCACTTCATAGTTGGCATGGATGTACGCAAACTCTCAGTATATCAAGCGGACCGGCAAATCAGGGTGGCGGCCGCCGGTTGGGGGGCGGCGGACGCAACTCTTATCACGCGCTAGACGCGGCGGGGCGGCGCCGGGTTTCGGTCACCAGATGTAGTCTTTCGCGGCGGCGCGGCGATTGTAGCCGTCGAGCACGTGAACAACCCGGATCCGCTTTAGTTTGGAAGGAGATAGCTGGCCCGACGGGACGTAGAGGATGTTGCGATTCAGGTGGGCGGCGATGGACTTGAAGATGGTGCGGGGGGGGCGCGAGGCGACGTAAACGACGTGTCGTTCGAGGGAATAGTCGAGCGCGGCCAGCAGGAGGCGTTCGCTGTGGGATTCGGCGAAATCGTAGTCGGTATCGTTGAAGACGTCGAACATGCGCCCGGCCGGCAGGGTCATCATCAGGCCGCCGTACTCGGCGCGGCCGATGCCGGGTCCGACGACGTTGCTGAAGGGCTGGGTGGAAAAGAAAGCCATGTCGCTCTCGTTCTGGTGCTCGCCGAGCCAGGTGGTGAGGAAGCCGTAGCGCTGGTCGTGGTCCTGGTCGAAGATGATGACGACGGCGCCGGCGTTGCCCGACAGGCGGTCCTGGCGGCGAACGTAGATTTTGCCCTCGAACCAGTTGCGGATGGTCTCGCGCATGTCGACGCCATCGAGCATGGAGGTGGAGAAGGGTTCGGTTCTGGTCCGCTCCTCGCTGACCAGCGCCTTGGCCTTCTGTTTGGCGAAGCGGCCGAACTCCTCGATGACGAGATCCTCGGGAGGGTAACTGCAAATGGCGGAACCGTCGATCTGGTTGGCCCATTCGCCGGGCGAGGATTCCTTTGGCCGCGGCTTCAGTCCCCTGGGGATGAGGCGCCGTTTCATGCGCGGCAAGCGCCGTCGCAGTTTCATGCGGCGCGTGTTGATCCAGATCTCTCCGGCGCTGAGCTTGACGGTAGGCAACTCGGCGGTCTCCTGCTGCCAGGGCCAGGAGCCGGCCAGCCGCCAGAGTTCCCAGGCATAGTTATCGTCGACGATGCCGCGGGCGGCGGTTGTGAGGTCGTAGAGCGATGCAACGAGTTGCTGGTCCAGGTGCGCCAGGTTGCGCGAATAGCGGGCCAGCGCCCTTCTGTGCCAGTGCGAGAGGCGGTCGCCGGTCTGGGCCTCGTAGTGGGTTTCGGCCTCTCTCAGCAGGTCGAACTGAAGCTGGCGGCGGTCCAGGAAGATGGCTGGATCGGGCTGCAAGCGGAACCTTTCGTAGCGCTCCTGAAGGAAGGGCATTTCCAGGGTGATCTGGCCGAGGCAGTCGGGGTGCGGGTGGATCAGATCGGGACCGACGAGCGCCATGCGGCGCGGCGGACGGTTTTGAGGAACCTCCATCGCATCGAGCACGGCGTCGAGGAGGTTCAGCGAAACGACGGCCATCATGGCGCGGCCGGGATCGGAGCCTTGGAGCTTCCAGGCCATGGCGGCGGCGTGGGCGTCGATCTCGTCGTTGCGCAGCGGCGGATGGAGCCTGTAGGCGTCGACGTAGGCCTGATAGGAGACGGACCGCAGCGCGTGCGAGTCGGGGTAGTTGTCCGGCAAGTGAGGCCGGTCGACAGCGTCTGGCTCGATGAAGACGACCTCGGCGTCGACCTCGCGGGCCGAGCGGAGGGCCTCGACAAAGGGGTCCGCCGGCTCGACAACGACGTAGACGGCGCGGTCCGATTCGACATCCTCGGGATAGACGATGGCGGTGAGCCGCGGCAGCCGGTCGATGGCATCAATGTAGGCTTGCCTGAGCCAACCGGGGAGTTCCACTGCCACCACCGCAGGCCGCGCTTCGATGATCCTGCGGCGGACTTCCAGAGCGAACTCCATGCGTCCGGGGACGACGGGCAGGTAGGCCACGGGGCCGCGTTGAAGGCTTGAGAAGTCGAAGGCCGGGGTGTCGTCAGGCGCGCCGGGCATACCTCAGGGCCTCCTCGCCGAGGGTGTGGCGAATCGAAAACGCAAGCGCCTCGGTGGCGCCTCCGAACACGACCGGTTCAATCAGGAGTTTCATCGCATAGCGGCCGATGTTGATGCCGTCGCGCACCGTGTAGCGCTCTTCGGACGCATGGGCCTGTTGCAGGAATTCGACGATGTAGTCGAGCACGCGGTCTTCGGCGAACGGCAGATTTTCGCGCAGAATCGCCAGTTCCTCTTCACGCTCGGGGAAGTCAATCAGGATCTGGGGCTGGAGGCGCGAATGGATGTATTCGGGGAGGTCGAATGTGGACGAGTCGTCGTTCATGGTGGCGACGATCCGGAACAGCGGGTGGGCCTTGATCTTGATGCCGGCGACGATGCTCTCGACATAGCGCCGCCCGTCGAGCAGCGGGGCCAGGCTGGCCCAGCTTTTCTCGGACATGCGGTTGCCTTCATCGAGGATTGCCACGCCGCCGCGGAGCATCGCCGAGACCACGGGACTGGCGACATAGCGCAGCGACTGCGGGCCGTCGATGACGGGCTGGACGATGAGGTCCTCAGGCCGGGTGTCGACGGTGGCCTGCATGACGTAGACTTCGCGGCCCAGCCTGCGTGCGGCGGCATAGGCGAGCGTGGTCTTGCCGACGCCGGGTTTGCCGATGAGGCGCGGGTTCATCGGCTGGTCGGTTTCGTCAACGACAAGCCAGGCGGCGAGCAACTGGCGCATGACATCTTCCTGGCCGACCCAACGCACGGGCATCTCGTCGGGATGGGCGAGATGGAGCGCGACACCTTCGATATCGACAACCATACCGTTCATTGTGCTAAAACAGGCGCCAGAATGCCTATCAGGAAATGCGCCGTGTGCGGAGAAGAAAGCGCCCAGGACACATTCAGCGTCCTCGGGCCCGGCGGTCCGCCCGACCTCGACACCCGTCCGGCGGGCGAAATCCGGGCCACGCTCGAACGTTGGATCGAGATCTGTCCCGGCTGCGGGCTGGCCGTGCCCGAGATTGAAGCGCCGGTGGAAGGAGTGGAAGAACTGGTCCAATCGCCTGAATTCCCGCGCTTGGAGCACCCGTTCCGCCGCCAGTCGTGGCTGCTCGATCAACTCGGCCAACATGCCGATGCAGGGTGGTCTGAACTCTATCTCGCCTGGCATTGCGACGATTCGGGCGAAATGGAAAACGCCGCCGCCGCCCGCCGTCAGGCGCTGACCTGCTGGCAGCATGGCAAGAGCCACGGCCAGAATTTTTGCGACTCGATGGGCGAGGAGTTCGCGCTGGTCACCGATGTCTGCCGCCGCGCCGGCCTGTTCGACGAGGCGAAAGAGACCTGCCTCGCGGGGTTGGAGTTGGAGGGTATGCCGCCGGTTGTCGAAGACATCCTCCGCTACCAACTGAGTCTGATCCAGGCGCAGGACAGGCAGGCGCACTCGGTCGCCGAGTTGCCGTCCGGGCCCGAAGGCGGTGTCCGGCTCAGTTTCGATTGATCCTGCGCCGAACCGGTGCGGCCGGGCACGGCCATCCAACCCAACCGGCGCGGGACGGACTAACCGTTCCCGGCGTTCAGGTGAGCAAAGTACCTTTCCAGATGTTGTTCTTCAGTCCACCACCGCTCGACGGCATCGCGGGCATTCCCGCCCATTTCGCGCCGCAGGACATCGTCCTGCGCCAGCCGGCACAACGCTTCGAAAAGCTCCGCATCCGACCGGTAGACGATTCCTCCGCCGCTTCTCAGGACCGACTCCGAGATCCCTCCCAGATCCGGAACAATCGCCGGCGTACCGACGGCATGACTCTCCAGAACCACATACCCGAACGTCTCGACCATCTGTGATGGCGCCACCAACGCCCTTGCTCCCGAGAAAAACTCGCGCAGTTCCTGGAATCCCAAGTGACCCAGGAACACGACATTTTCCATGCCGGAAGCCATCTTGCGGAGTTGGGCCTCGTACGGCCCGCAGCCGGCGATCCGCAAATCCACGCCGGGCAGTTTCCGCATCAGCGGAATGAGCGAGCCCAGTCCCTTTTCCTTCACCAACCTGCCGGCGAATGCAAAGTATGGCCTTCGCGGGGCGGGCTGGGGCTTCAACTTCAGCCTCCATTCGTCGCCCACGAAATAAGGCAACACCTCCATCGCGCGCCGCAAACCGCGCTCCCTGTGGATCCTCGCCGACGCCTGGCTCGGTGTGAGCACCACGTCGACCGCATCAAGTTCGCGCTGCCAGTCGCGCCAGCCTCTCCACCATTGGGGCGGCCGGCCGGCCTGCAACATGCAGCGGGTGCAGTCAGGCTTTTCGCAGGTTCTCTCGCCGTATTTCCAAAGCACGCTGAGCGGGCAGACGAGCCAGTACTCGTGCGCCGTCATGAGCCGCCTGGGATTGCCGGGACTGCGCAGCGACAGGGCTCCGGGGCCGCCGATCAGACTGATGTTGTGGAAATGCAACACATCGAAGCGCCGCGCCGCAAAAAGGTCTTCGATCGGGCCGCGGAGTGCGATGGGACGGCCGGTCTGATGAATAGAGACTGGGGCCAGAACGCCCCAGGGGCTCTTCAGCGCGTGGACGCTGAGACCCTCCGGCAGCGCCTGCGGCGCCGGGCGTTCCCGTCCCCTTACGGCTGTATGGGCATCGACCGAATAGACGACGTCCACTTCATGCCCGCGCTTGAGCAGGGCGCGGCACAAGCGCTCGACATAGACGGCGTCGCCGCCGAAACTGTGGCGGCCGAAGAAGGTGGTCAACATGCAGAACTTCACGGTTCCGGCCTCCCTCGCGCGACGCTCCACGCCCCCTGAGCCTCACCCGCCGACCATGCCGACTGGGCCAGTGCCTGTACAGGCAAAGACAGCAGATACGGCGCGAGCCATCCTGCCCGGTTTGCCCAGTTGGCGGTCCTTGCGAGGACGACCAGCACCAGCGCCGGCGCCGCCAACAGATAGAGGATGACGCGCGTCCGGCTCCACCGCTCAAATTCCGCACGCGCCATGAGGAACTCCCGCCCGCGAACGAACCTCTCCCGTAACAGCCGTTTCAGATTGCCGCCGTGGATGTGATCCACCACAGCCGCGGCGACAAAGCGCGGAGGGAATCCCGCTCGCGCCGCCATCCAACTCATAACGGCGTCTCCGGAAAAGCCGTGTGGTGAAAACGGCCCGATCCGTTCCCAGACGCGGCGTGAATAGAACGCATTGGCCGTCGGGGCTATCCACAGATCCCTGTCGGCGAGTCCCGGCAAAAGCAGATGGAATTTCGTCAGGTGGACGGAGCATTCCCACCACGTCCGCCGGCGCAAACCCATCGCGCCGCCGCCGGCTTCGTGCCCGGCCTGCCACGCTGCGACGAGGAGAGCCAACCAGTTTTCGCGCATCTCCACATCCGGGTCGCTGAAGACCAGCAGGTCCCCGAGCGCATGATTTACCGCGAGATTCCTCGCAGCATGGGGATGCAGGCGGATTGGGCTTTGGAAGAAGCGGACTTCAGGGTACTGCGTCGCAACCAGCCTGGCCGTTTCTTCTTCCGGAGAGCTGTTGACCACGAACACTTCGAAGGCGCGGAATGTCTGCTTCCGCAGGCTTTCCAATGTGACCGCGATGGTCGCCTGTGAATAATAGGCGGCGAGCACCACGGACACAATCGGGCTGATGCTCGGCGGCATGTGTTAGATGCGGTTGCAGTTCAGTTCGTAGTAGAGCAGGCGCTCTTCCGCGCCGCCGGCGCCGAACAGGTAGCCGACGGACTCTCCGATGGCGCAACTGTAGTAGGTCAACAGGACGACCGGCAGGCCCTCCGCGAGTCTTGACCAAATTCCCGCGCGTCCGCGGATCATCCGCAGGAGGCGCCAGATGCGCAACGGCGGCACGATGACAGGCGCGGCCAGAGCGGCCAGAAGGCGCATCGCGATCCCCCAATCGCGGCAGCGCACTCGAGTTGCCGCCAGCACGCGCACATTGATGAAGTTCGCCGCCAGCAACTCAAACAGCGACGAGTAGCACTGATGAGCCGCGATCGCCTCAGGCTCGACAAACATCCTGCCGCCTTGTTCGAGCAGCAGTTCCTGCACGTTGAAATCGACGCTGATGATCCCTTCAAGGCCAGGTTCGAGCGAGTCCAGGAACTGCTTCCGGTAGGCCATGTTGTTGCCCGGCATGTGGCGGGATTCGCCGCCCTTGACCGGATGCGCCCACGGGGCGTAATCAGCCATGAGGGCTGCCCGCGACAGGTAGTTGTCCGGGCTGCCGTTTACAAACACGTAGCCGACCCCCGTCCAGGGACCGGAAAACGCGGCAAGCACCTTTTCCGCCCACTTAGGGGCCGGACGGCAATGGTCCTCGAGGAAGGCCACCACCGCGCAGTTGGCCGCTCTGATCCCGGTAGCCTTGCCTATCGCCCACCTTTTGATATCCGGCCTCCGCAGGTAGACGCCATTCATGCCGCCGGTATCAAGCGCCGGCACATCTTCCGGAGCAAGATCGACCACCACCAACTCGATCTGGCGCCGGATGGTCTGCTTGGCCACGTGGTGAAGCGTGCGCTGGGCGTTTGCGCGGCTGGCACCGGCCAACATCACGACAGATATTAAATGCGGGCTTCCGAGTGTGGGCGCGGACATCCTTCCATTCTAGTCTGGCTGAGAAGTCAGGAAGGTGGACAGGCTGTGTTCGATTGCCATGCCCGGCCGATTGTCAGCGTTTCCCGGGCTTGGAGGTGATACACTTCCGTTTCATCCAAATCGATGCGGAGGCAACGCACATGAGAATCCTGATCCCGATCTGTCTCCTCGCCGCCGGAGCGGCCGGTTACGTTCTGGTTCCGCAAACCTCAGAACCGCGGCTGGCGGGCAGGCAGGACGTCATCTTCGCGTGCGATTTCGAGTCGCCCGAGTGGTACCGCGAATGGGGCCTCGACAAGCCCGAATCGGGGACCGATACCGTGGTTGCCGATCCGTCGCTGAAATTCGAACCGTTCCAGGGACGCGCTCTGCGAGTGAAGGTTCCGAAGGACGGCAACCTCGGCAGCAACCTGCGATTCGCGTTCGCGAAGCGCACCGGCTCCGAACCCGAGGAGATCCGCTTTCGCTATTACATGCGCCTGGCCGACGACTGGGATCCTGAAGTGCAGGGAGGCAAGCTGCCGGGAGCCAGCGGGACCTACAATCGCGCGGGCTGGGGCGGCAGGCCGGTGAATGGCCGCGACGGGTGGTCGGCCAGGGGCTTGTTCGAGAGGTTTCGGAACGGCGAGACGCCGATCGGTTTCTACTGCTACCACGTCGACATGAAGGGCAAGTACGGCTCCGGCTGGGTTTGGGATCGCGACCGATTGGGATACCTGAAAAACAACCGCTGGTACGCCGTCGAGCAGCACATCAAACTGAACACGCCGGGCAAAAACGATGGTGAAATGCGCGGATGGATCGACGGCAAACCGGCCTTCGAAAAGACCGATGTGCGGATGCGCGACGTCAGCGAATTGAAGATCGAGATGGTCTGGTTTAATGTCTACCAGGGCGGCACGAAGCCCGCGCCGAGCGACGATCACCTCTATATCGACAATGTGGTCATCGCCCGCGACTACATCGGGCTTGCGCGATAACCTGAGCGCGCCGGTTCATCTCATATGGGATGGCCGTGGCACGGGCAGCAAGACAGGACGGCAGAAGGCCGTGCGTCTCATCATCAGCGCCTGCCTGCTTACAGGATGGCTCCACTGCGCCGGGAACGTGCGCTGAAGGTTTCGGTCCACGCGACTGCCGGGGGCATTCGGCAACTCATGGCCACAGCCGAATCGCGGCTGCGCGGCGACGAGGATGCCGAGTTCGCGCTGAACGGCAGGAAAGTGGCGGTCCCGGTCCGCACCCTGGTCCGGATCAGCGGGGATAATCGAAGCATGAGGCTTCTGGTCTTCTCGGACATCCACGGCGACGCCGCCGCCCTCGAACGCCTGGTGGGCATCGAGGCCGACCACTACGTCGCCGCGGGTGATCTTTGCACGTTCTCGCGCGGCATGGACGCCATGTGTTCGATCCTTGAGCGGCGCGGCGGGAAGGTCTGGCTGCTGCCGGGAAACCACGAGCACGAGTCGCAGATCGAGGTTGCCTGCCGGACCTACGGATTCAATCCGCTCCACGGCAGGAGCTTCGAGGCAGGCGGATACCACATTGCGGGACTCGGTTATTCGAATCCCACTCCCTTCAACACGCCTGGCGAGTATTCAGAGGCGGAATTGGGCGCCCGGCTGGAAGCCTTCTCCGAGCTTCGCCCGCTGGTCCTTATCTGCCACTGCCCACCGCTGCAAACGCCACTTGATGAGGCGGCGCCAGGGCGCCACTTTGGCTCCGCCAGCGTGGCCGGGTTCATCGAGAGGGTGCAGCCCCGCTATTTCGTCAGCGGCCATATCCACGAATCGGCCGGCCGGAGGGTCAAGATCGGATCCACCGAGGCCTTCAACGCAGGCAAGGGCGGCGTCATCGTAGAGCTTTAGTATTCCGGCCGCGGAGTTCGCGCGGCAGGCGCCGGAGTGCGGACGCTCGTGACGTCAGATGCGCGGCGAACGGGGGCTGGCAGTTTCCGATGACTGCCTGAGACGGAACGCTGATTGCCGGCAAGCCGGAAGACTGGATCAATGGGTAGTTCAGGACAGGGAAACCTTCGCCAATGGTCATGATTCGACGCCGATTCAGTGATTGACGAAGCGTGCTGGGGACCTTATAATCGGCAACAAGCCGGCTTCGGAGATACGAAGCCCGATGGCTGGAGTGGGAGGAACCACATGAGCATTTCTCGCGCGGCCTTGTTGCCGCTTTTGGTGTCGTTGGCGGCTCCGGTGTTCGCACAAGTTGCGACGGGGTCGCTGGCCGGCACCGTCGTGGATCCGACAGGCGCGGGCGTGCCCGCGGTGTCAATCAAGGCAACCAATACCGCGACCAGGGCGGTGATTGAGACGACAAGTTCCGAAGCTGGGCTGTACGTCTTCGCTACGCTTCCTCCTGGGGTGTACGACGTGGCGGCGGAAAAGACCGGTTTCAAGAAGATGAACCGGACCGGCGTTGAAATCCGCATCGCCCAGCGCATCGACATGAACATGACGATGGAGTTGGGCGACGTGCAGCAGACGGTCACCGTTACGGCAGACGTGCCGCTGCTTGAGACGTCGACGGCTGAGCGCGGCAACGCCATCTCCACGAAGATGATGGACAACCTGCCGCTGTTCTCGGCCGGCATCCGCAACCCGCGAGCTTTCGTTGGCTACATGGCGGGCGTGACCTCAAACGCGGAACAGAGCGTATCGGGATCCGGCGGGCGCGCGCAGGAGGTGCTGATCGATGGCGCCAGCGCGCTCAATGTGGAATCCAGCGCGGTCTTCAATTTCCCGTCGGCCGAGATGTTCTCCGAATTCAAGATGCTGTCCAGTAACTATTCGGCGGAGTTTGGCCGCGTCGGCGGCGGCATCGAAATCTATGTGGCCAAGAGCGGCACGAACTGGTTCCACGGCGCGGCGTTCCACAACATGCGACGCGACATCTGGAACTCGAACGCCTGGGCGCGCAAGTCGAGCACGAATCCGGCGACGAGTTTCAAGCCGAAGGAGCGCATCAACGAAACGGGCGGCTCGATCGGCGGACCCGTCTATTTGCCGAAAATTTACAACGGCAGGGACAAGACCTTCTGGTTCTTCACTTATACAAAGGACATCCGGCCGGTCACGCCCTCATTCCCCGTGATGACGGTGCCGACCGCCCTGATGAAACAGGGCAACTTCACCGAGGCCGGCGTGCCCCTGATCTATGATCCGGCGACGACGGCAGGCACTGTGCGGCAGCCGTTCGCTGGAAACCTCATTCCCCAGGCGCGTTTCAGCACGATCTCGAAGAACGTGCTCGCGCAGATACCCGATCCGAACGTGTCAAGGTTGGCATCGAACTACAATTTCGTGAATACGAGCGCGCGTGACCAGTACATCTGGAGCATGAAGTTCGATCACGCCTTCACGTCGACCAATCGCGTGTCGTATTTCTTCAGCAATGAAGTGCAGTTGACAGACGACATCGGCGGCTTCAGCGGGCTTCTGGGCAATTCACTCCTTGGTGGTCAGAAACCTTACAGCCACCGCATCAACCACGACTACAACATCAAGCCCCACCTGTTGATGCACACCACGTACGGCTTCTCGATCACGAGGCAGACGTGGGACAACCCGAATCAGAAGGGTGGCGGCGGCAAACTCGGCTTCAAGGGACTGTCGGGCGATTCGGACGCCACTCCACGCATTCAGTTCTCGGGCGCGGCCGGCCTTTCGCCCTACGGCGTGCAGGATGGCAAGGTGGCCAACGGAGCGCAGTTCAACCGGCAGCACTGGGTCAGCCAGGGCTACTCGCTGATCAGCGGCAGGCACGAGTTGAAGTTCGGCTTTGCCTGGCGGAGGTTCGAGACGCTCGGCAAGGACCTGGCGGGCACCAACGGCCGTTACGTTTTCCACCGGGCTACCACAGCTCTGCCCACGGCCCTCACCAGCACCGGACACGAATTCGCCAGCATGTTGCTGGGAACGGCGGATACGGTTTCACAGGTTGTGCCGCCGGTGCTGTTCGATACGACCATGTACTACGACACTTCGGGGTACTTCCAGGACAACTGGCGCGTCACCTCGAAACTGACGCTCAACCTCGGCATCCGCTACGAAGTGCCCATCGGCTGGCACGTGCCCGGCGGCAACGGCTATTCGCACGTGGATATCAACGTCCCCAATCCCGGCGCCGGCGGGCGTCCCGGAGCCCTGGTGTTTTCAGGCGCCGGCCCCGGCAGAAACGGCATGAAGCGCTTCTACCCGAACGACTGGTCGGCCATCGGCCCGCGCCTCGGATTCGCCTATCAGCTTGCCCCGAAGACCGTTCTTCGCGGCGGCTATGCAATCTACTACCAGGGCCTCTCCAGCGGCGGTTGCGGTTGCCGCGCCGGTTTCGCCGGAACCAACGACCTCCAAAGCGACGGCATCAATCCGGTGCTCAATTGGGAGGGCGGCATCCCGCTTGCTCCGGGCTACCGGCCGCCGCCCATCATCGACCCGACTTACGTCAACTATCAGAGCGTCCAGTACCAGGGCCCGACCGCCGGGCAGCCGGGCCGGATCAAGAACTGGAGCCTCAATATCCAGCACGAGTTCAAGAACTGGCTCTTCGACATCGCCTATCAGGGCAACCGCGGTTCCCGGCTGAATTCGACCATGGATTTGAACCAGCTGCCGACCAGCGCGCTGCGCAGCGGCTCGGTGTTGCGCGAGCGCATCGATTCCCCCGCGGCCGCCGCCGCTAACTTCAGGAAGCCCTTCGACAGCTTCCCGAACAACCTGAGCGTTGCGCAATCGCTGCGGGCATTCCCGCAGTACCTCACGGTGTCGAGCCTCTTCGCGGGCTATGGGACCAGTTGGTACGACGCCATGCAACTCAAAGTGGAACGCCGCTTCGGCGGTTTCCAGATGATGTCCAACTACACCTGGTCGAAGAGCCTCTCCTACGGCCACTACCGTCAGGTCTTCAATCAGATCGGCAGCCCCGGCACCCCGCAGGATTACAACAACGTGAAGGATGGCAAGAGCTACATGCACTTCGACATTCCCCACGTGTTGAACATCCTGCTTTCCTACGATCTGCCGTTCGGCAAGGGCAAGAGGTGGATGGGCTCGTCCAACGCGTTCACCAACGCGCTGGTCGGCGGATGGACGATCGCCAGCGCGGACGTTTACCGCAAGGGCACTCTGCTTCAGATTGTTACGCCGGGCAACCCGCTGGGGAGCGGCGTATTGTTCGCGCCCCTGACCAAGGCCGTCGCCGGTTCAGTCCCGGTCCGGACCGGCATTGACCGCACCACGCTCGATCCGAACGATCCGGCCACGCGCTTCTTCAATGTTGGCTCTTTTACGGCCGCCCCGGCGTTCACCCTCGGCACGGCGGCTTTCTACCATAACGATTTCCGCCAACCGGCCGTGTTCACCGAGAACCTCTCGATCGTGAAGCGGACCACGTTGTGGCAGAACGACAAGAATCCAGTGGTCCTCACCTACAGGGCCGACGGCTTCAACATTTTCAACCGCACCAACTTCGGCGGTGTCGTCGGCACCATCGGCCACCCCAATTTCGGCCGGACCACGGCCGTCCAGAACACGGCCAGATCCATCACCATGGGCCTCAGGTTCGAGTTCTAAATCACCTCGGGACGAGTACCGCACTACGCGGTGCTCGTCCCTTCCCTCCCGCTTGCGCCCCCCGATACCCCACCGAAAGCAACGCAGGGCGTCTTCTGCTGCTCAGCCCAGGCCGGAACCCGTCGGCTTGGCAGGTCGTCTGGTCGTCTGGGACGCTGTCCCGGATTTCGATCTCTGTCCCGGTTTACGCCGCATCCTCCACGCCGATCACCAGGCGCTTGCCGAGAGCCCGGAAGGCGGCTTCAATCAGGTCCAGTTTCGAGGAATGCTGGAGGTCAAACAACCGCTTGATGTTGGTTTTCTGGATGCCCATGCGGCGGGCCAGATCGGACTTTCGCAACCCCGAAGCGCGGAAAGCCAGATAGAGATCCAGTTTGGCGCTCTCGACGAGCGGCAGTCCGATCTGCCGGTAACCCTTGCCTCGCCGGACGCTGGGGCGCGGGATCTCACCAGCCGCGCCAATGATGTGCGCGAGAATCAGTGACAGCGCATCTTCGGCCATCGCGCGCGCCTCGTCTTCGCTGTCTCCCTGAGTGATGCAGCCCGGCAGGTCTGGAAACGTGACGACGAAACCGCCCATCTCTCGGTCCGGCGTAAACAGTGCGGGGTAGACGGCCATTCTACTCTCCTTTCAGGCCGAGCGCCTTCAGGATGCCCTGAACGGTACCCGATTTCATCTCAGTCGAAGCGTGCCGCGGAAGCAGCGACACACGGCCATGCAGCATCACCTTCGTGTGGCGGCGGCCCTCGACGAACGTGTAGCCCTGTGATCGAAGCCAGCGTTTCAGTTCGGCGCACGTCACATCCAAAGAGTAATCAGACGTGATAACGATGTCAAGCGATAAGAGATCTCGCGGGAAAACCGGAACACAAGGCACCTTTTGTCGCTGCAGCCAGACCACAACCCATTGACGCGGGCGGCCGTCTGCTCTTATACTCGGAGCCGATAGCCACTACATCTTGTGGTTTTCACGGACAGGAAGAAGGTGCATTGTGTTCCTGTCCCGGTTCAAGGTTCTGGTCGCCTAGCCAGGCGGCCGCGGGATCGACAGGTTTCGACAGATCCCTTTCGCCAGGAGATTGGCGATCTCGCTATGGCGCGGAACCGCTTCAGCGCGCCCCGTCTGCGGGTTCTCCCACACGGAGTGCTCCTTGCCCTCCCTCCGCAGCACACAGCCGTACCGGCGGAGGTGGCGCAAGAGGGTTTCGCGCTTCATCCGACAACAACAGATTCCTGCTCCGCGCCGGGGGGCATTGAACGCAGAGATTCTTCACGCCGATGTTCGAGCATCAGAGCGATTGCTTCGCGGAGGTTGTCGAGGCACGCCTTGCGCGACTCGCCTTGGCCGTTTGCCCCGGGCACTTCAGCGCAGTAGGCGATGTACCAGGGACCGTCCCGTTCAACGATCGCCGTGAACTGGTTCCTCATGTCCTCATTCTAGCGTCAGTTCGGGAGAACAGGTTACTCGCTCAACTCACTCAACAGTCAACCGAACCTGGGAACCGTGACCGGAACCGTGACGGAACCGTGACAGGAACACAAGGCGCCTTTTGTCGCTCCAGCCAGACCACAACCCATTGACGCGGTCGACCGTCTGCTCATATACTCGGAGCCGATAGCCACTACATCTTGTGGTTTTCGAGTACCTGATAAAGGGGCATTGTGTTCCTGTCCCGGTTTACTGCCGGCGGTCTTGAGGGCGGATCCGTTTACACGCCGCGCGTAAACAGCCCGGCGGGGTCCTCTGAACCCGGCGTCCCGGCTGCGACGTGCAGGTAGCCGTAACCCGTAATCCGGGACAGGAACACAAGGCCCCTTTTCCTGACCGGCCCAAACCACAACCCATAGACACCATAGGAGGTCGGCTTCTGTGTCCAGCGCAGATAGCCACTACATCTTGTGGTTTTCACGAGTTGGTGAAAGGGGCATTGTGTTCCTGTCCCCGTTGACGGCTCCGGCGAATTTGCGAAGTGCTCAATTCAGGCCGTCCCCTTGGCCGTCCCCTTGGCCTTGGCGACGCCTTGGCCCTTCGTACCACGCACGGATCAGTAGTGTTGTACAAGGGCCGAATACAGTTCGGCTCGTATACCTGTCGCCTTCCCTAGAAGACTCTGTAACCCTCTTAATAATGCTGCCCTGTCCTGATTAATCAAGAGTGCATTGATCGCCTCGCGGTCAGGAGCGAAAGCTGGATGCCTGAGCGCCTCAAGTAGCTCGTTCCTAATTGCTTGCGCTGCAGGGACTGATGGCTGAACCTTGGGGCCGATTGCCATTATCCCGACCGTGTTGGCATTCATCGAAAGTTGCTTATTCGCTTCCTGCTGGAGCCACTCAGACATCACCACGTCTGGAGAATCGAGAACGGTTTCGTCCGCTGTAAAGCCCGATTCTCCAGGAAGAGGCTTATGTCCCACGAAGAATAGCCGGACCAACCCAGGGCGTGCCTGAGATTCCAGAACAAACCCCTCCTGGGATGCACCAGCCGAAAGGCGCCGGTTTCCGTCATTGTCGGCGGCATCTCTTCCGAAAAATACGCGCTCCACTGGAGGCTTAGTACGATCTATGTTATACGCGCGCCAGTACTCAGGTGTCCGAGCAGCCACCACAGGCCCAAGTGCATCGACCCAAAAAATCTGAATCCACTGTTTGGCATCAGGGGCGTTGGCAACCTTGTATTCGTACCTAAAGCCACTGGCACCCCTCTGGACGCTGGCCGTGATAACTGGCCTGACGTGCACACGACGAGTGATCACGATTGTGACTTGCTCGCCTGTCCGTCGTCGAGCCCCTTCGATAACTAAGTCGCCATCATTATTGAGCCGAACGCTGTCGTTGGGAGAGCGCGTCATCTCCGACTGTTGTGTTCCTGATACCCGAGGTACGACGCGTAATTGAGATGCCGAATTCTGCGGCTGTTGGCCAGGCACTGCAACAACCAAGACGAGCAGGACACAGAGTCGAAGTGCATATGCGCCTGCGGAGAACATGCCAACGTGTGTCATTTCCTTAACCCTCCATTCGTGCCATTGTGCAGGTAACCCACGTCAGTCCACAAAGCGCAGATGGTAATGATCCGAATGAATCAAGATTCCACCTGGCCCCGCCCCACCGCCGTTCGCGAGGGCAATATTGTACATCGTTTGAAGGTAGTTGTTGCAACTAAACGGCAAATCCACGTTTAATCCGAGTCTGTGTTCAGCGTGAGGAACTTGCCAGTACTGGCCGCCGTATCTCGGGCCGAGGTCGAACACGCCGCCCCAATTCAGGCTCATGTCGTTCACGCATAGTCTTTGCCCAATTTGTTGTCGATATTGCTGTGCTATCGTCTGCATTTTTGCGACGGTCGGTGTAGACACATTGAAGCCATACCAGTCTGGGTGTTCCGGCTGGGATCCACCCGGCTTGTAGAATAAGTCCTGATTTTCATATAGCTGCACGCAGCAGTTACCATTGTTTACCCAGGCACCAATCCAGATCTCCTGAGTGTGTGCGGACGCTGCCGCGTAAATCACCAAGGGGTGCATGCCAGCTGCAATCGGTGCGTAGAATTGGAGCATTGGAGAACACCCGTCACCACTGGTTCTGAAGGAGCTGGGTTGGACAGATCCCTTGGGACGAGACGCGTCATCATGCCAGTGATATCCGCTCATAGGGAAAACCTCTGGTTGAAGGACAACATCAATGTTCGCGGCTGGAGGTTGACCAGGTAGGTTTTCCCAATAGAAACAGAGCTGGAACTGGACGCTTTCCCCTGGCCGCACCTCGATAGGTTGCGCGTGGATTGCTATGCTGATTGCGAGCAGCCCCATAACCAAGGCAGTGCGCACTTGCGGAATACTCATTATCTCACCTCCCTCTCATCGCGGAAACCGTTGCTCGGCACAAACCGCCTGCCATCAGACAATGCCAACTGGTTTCTCTTTTATCACAGACTGTCGACATTGGTATTCCGTAGATGCCGTTATTGCCGCAGACTAGCGTTTTTTTGTGTGGCCGGATCGCATGGTGAGCCATTCTTCCACATCCTCCCGCCGGAAGCGCCACTGGCGGCCGATCTTGACTGCAGGGATTTCGCCCAGCTCGGCCCAGAGCCGCAAGGTCCTTGGAGCCACGCGGAGCCACACTGAGACTTCCTTGAGGTTGAGCATCGCCTGATTGGCGGGGACGTCTCTGGTTTCAATGGATGCGTCACTCGTCTCAGCCGCCAGCAGGCGAAGCTGCATTTCCAGATTGCTGAGGAATAGTTGCCGTTCTGCTGAACTCGCCGAGGCAGGAGTGAAGCAGCGGTAGGACTCGATATTGGCCCAGGTCTTGACTACGGTGGCCTTGTCGCAGGCAAGGCTGGAGAGGTATAACTCGAGGTCAGCCTTCTGATCCTCAAGCCGTAGACTCAACCACCGTCGGAAGGCTCGTTCGTGCAATACCTTCAGGGCGTGATCGACCTCCTGCCGCCGACATCGGTCTGCGGCGGCAGGATGCCAGTAAAGGCCCGTGTTGGGATCGCGGAGGTGGGCGAGATATGCCAGTTGAGCGAGGAACGACGGCAGCTGCTGAATGTCGTCCTGAAGCAAGCTCAGGCGGTCGCTTTGGGCAGCTGCGAAGGTGTCACTGTGAGGAGGTCCCCATCGTTTGGACATAATTTCGTGCGTTCTTAGATGGTGCGGCGGGCTGACCAAGACTGCGACGGTGAGGCCACCATCCATTCCGGACTTGCATCGGCGCTCGGGTCGCATCCCTGCGTTGCCCTATCCTCCTAGCAAGCATCTCGATTGTACGGCAGGTTCCGATTCGAGCAAAGCAAAAAGCATCCATTCTGAGCATCCATTCTGGAAAACAAAGCGAACTGGTCAGATGTTTATAGCTGGTATAACCCGGATAACCCGGGACTAACCTGGGACAGGAACACAAGGCCCCTTTTCCTGACCGCGAACTGGTCAGCGCCCGACTCGCGATTCTCACGAAGGTTGCAGTCAGCTCTGCTACTTTCGCATAATCCCGGCCCAAATCGCCTCAAAACCCGCCTTTCACGGCCGCGCGGCCCCGCCCCCGCGCCAACTGCCCCCGGCCTCCCCGTCTCCCGACTCATCTTGTGTGAGAATCGCCCATTCCTTCAGGCTCATCTTGTATGAGACAAGACTCGCCCTTGACGTATCTCCTACGCCAGGATACTCTCAGTTGGCCGGTGTTTGAATGAACCTCTCACTCCTGCGTCGCGCGCCCGTCACGCCGCCTGCGTGGTGACCTGGCAGCCCCCTTTGTTATATTCAGCGTTGACACCCGCTCATGCCCAACGCCACTCCCCTGCTTCTGGAATCCGACCGCCTCGAAGCCGATATAGAAGCCCTCCAGGCCTCCATCCCCGCGCCCAATCCCTCCTGGTACCCCTTCCCCATCCTCGCCAACGTCCCGCGGCTCCAACGGCTCCTCGATGAGGCAAAACTCGCCCTCCCCCTGCCCCGCCCCGGCCTCCCCGTCCTCGACATCGGCGCCGCCGACGGCCACATGAGCTTCCTCTTCGAACGCCTCGGCCACGAAGTCCACGCCATCGACCACGCCCCCACCAACTACAACTACATGTTCGGCATCCGCCATCTGGCCTCGTCGCTCTCCTCGAAAATCTCCATCCACGACATCGACTTCGACGCCCGCCCTTTCCCGCCCGCCGACCACTATTCCTTCGCCCTCCTCCTCGGCATCCTCTACCACCTCAAAAACCCGTACTGCGTCCTCGAAAACCTCGCCCGCCGCTCGCCCTACCTCTACTTGAGCACCCGCCTGCTCTCCACCCTCCTCACCGACATCTTCCCCCTGCCCACCGTCTGGCTCGCCGGTGCCCGCGAACTCAATTTCGACCCCACCAACTACTGGCTCTTCACCCGCCGCTCCCTCCACCGCATGCTCGCCCGCGCCGGCTGGGAAGTCCTCGCCGGGAAGACCGAGCGCACCCGGTTCTCCCCCTTCGCCATCTCCCCCGCCGCCCGCGACGAGCGCATCTACCTGCTCGCCCGTTCAGCCTTCCTGCCTCACTTCCAGGCGCTCCAGGTGCTGCAAGGCTGGCATTCGCTTGAAGACGGCTATCTCCGCTGGACCACCGGCAACTTCACGGCAAGGCTCCAGGCGCCCGCCTCGCCGTCCAGGCTGCTGTTCGAGTTCTTCGCCCACCCCTACCTCCTCGCCCAAGGCCCCGTCACGCTCAACATCACCCTCGACGGCGTTTCCCTGCCCGCCTACAAAATCGACGAACCCGGCATGCACAGCCTCTCGTTGCCCTGTTCTCCGACGCCCTCAAAGCTGTGCGACGCTGCCTTCCACCTCGACCGGGCCATGGACGAACCAGGAGGCGAACGCGAACTCGGCGTCCGGGTCGCCATATTCGCCGCCGAACCCACCGGCCGCCCCCTCCCCCCACCCCTAAGAATCACCTAACCAAAATGTGGGGCGGGCTTCAGCCTGCAAAGGGCTTCAGCCCGCTCTGCACAACAAGGATTCCCGGCCACCCCCAATGTGTTTCTTTCATCGCGGTAGCCAAGCCAATCAGTTCCCATCAATCCGCGACTGCAAGGAGCGGCAACATCCACCCGCGACCGCAACGAGCGGCAACCGAACCCGCAAAAATCAAGCAGTCACAAAGCGAGCCGCCAATCTCCCCAGCCCCGGCCAGATCCGGACCAACGACTCCACCCGGCGCGCGCTTGTACGCCGGCCGTTTCCAGAATGCTCCTCCGGCAACGCCGTCCACTCTGGAGCATCCTTTACCTTCCGGTCAAGACAAAACCGGGCCAACCCCGAAAGTCCGGCCCGGTCCCAATCCTCCCTCAATCCCGCCGTCAATTCTCGAACGGCGGATTTGAAGTGAACGCAGCCTCGCCGAATCTAAGCCCCAACACGGATAGCTTTCCCAAAGAGACCGAGATGTTCATCGCCCCACGCTGGCCCAGCATCGCCGGCAAACCAAGTTCATCGCGAATCACAAACGCCTTCTTCTCCCTGGGACCCAGATTCACTCTTCCGGTCCCGATCTGATTGCCACCGGCCACCCGGACGGTGAAGTTCACCGTCACCGGCGTATCGCCCGGATTGGCCACCGCCATCACCGTGGTGAAGCCCGCATCGTCCCAGATCATGACGTAATTCTGTTTGGAGTCGTCGCTCAACGGCACCATCGCCTCCGAACCGCCCCTCCCGTTGATGCTCTGGCGGAAGATGCCCACCCCCTTCACTGTGGCTGGCAGCCTCACCGAAGCCCATCCCTGGGCCAGCGGAGCCGGGCTGGTTAACTGGATCAGCGAGGTCGCGCCCTGCGATATCGTCACCGGGATCGACGTTGCCGTCCCCCCGCCCGCAACCGGCACCGCCAGTGGGGCCCCGCTGTTGCCATAGAAATCCACCGTGAACGCCTCCGTCGAGGTCCCGGTGTTGGTGAAATACAACTCAGTCGTCCAGTTCTCTGTATTTGCACCCGCCACACTCACTCCGAACGCCACCTGCGGCAGCGTGTAACTCTTCGTCTCCACCCCGCCCCCATCGGCGGCGACCGTCGCCGACGTAGTGTAGATCTTGTCGCCAAACTGGTTGCCGTTTCGGTTGGCCGCGTTGCCGGCGGCATAGAACGTCACACTCCCCGCTCCGGCCGGAGGCGCCTCCCACTCAACATCCCAGGTGACGGAAACCCGCGTTCCTGCCCGCGTCCCCTCAGCCCTGTGAGAAACGTACTCGCGGCCGCTGTCTTCTTCCTTGATCGTTTCCGCCGGATTGAGAAGATTGAACTTTCCCGCCTTGCTCACCGTCCCGGTCAGCCTTGCGGAAAGTTGGAATCCCCACCTTGCCGCATCTGGATCGGCCAGCGTGATCCGGATCGTATGCTTCCCGCCTGCCTGGTACGTCGTCCGCCCGACGATCTCCACCTTCAGGCTCCCTGCGCCTCCGTTCAAGGCGGTTCCCGTATGGCAGATCGTACAATCGCTCTCCAAGGGCGGGCCCGTCAGCCCCGGAGATGGTCCTGCGCTATGGGCCCATACAGGACCGCAGAGTAAGGCGGCCGACAAAGCCGCCAGTGTGAGATGTTTCAAAGCCTTTACCCCCTGAACGAAATGCCCGACAAGTAGTACGGATTCGCACCACCCTTCACCAGTTTCTCTTATTTCTCGAATTGTAGCCGCCGCCCCGTTCCACCGCAAAAGAGATACCCATCTGAGGACAAAACCCACTCCTGCCAGTCCAATCAGCCAAATTGGCTGATTGGACTGTTTCGTCACAAACTCCGCCTCCTGTAGTAGTTCACCCCTCCGCATCGCAAAGCCCCGGCCAGGCCCGCATATTTCTCTCTATCGTATTCATTCTAAATCAGTTACATCAATCTGAATTCGTTTGGTCAAAGCCCGCCGGCCCGCCCCCCGCCAGGCCCAACCCCAAGAGAATCCCCGGCAATCCGGCCCCTGCCTCCGCTCGCCGCCGTCGCTCGAAGCCTATCAGGCCGAACTCGCCCGCCTGAAATCCCTCGTCCCCGTCTTGATGGAGGCCAGCTTCCCCGCCGGAAGCGAGACCGTCCGCTTCGCCATGTTCGACACCCGCAACGCCGGCGGCATCTATATCGAACTCCTCTGGAACTACCGCGCCTGACAGGTGGGGCGGGCTTCAGCCTGCAAAGGGCTTCAGCCCGCGCCAGGCTTACTTCCGCCCCAGGCTTACTTCCGCGCCAGGCTTACTTCCGTGTCCGCGGCGTAGCGCGAATCCGGGCAATCTCGCCCAGCATCGTCTGCACCCGTTCCGGGTGCTTCGCCGCCAGGTCGTTCTGTTCGCCGATATCCGCGGCCAGGTTGAACAACTGCGGCGTCTCGCTGTTGCCCAACTCGTTGCCCGTCAGGTTGGTCTTCGGACCCTTCCTGGCCTCAATCACTTTCCAGTCGCCCTGAATCAGCGACAGCCCGCCGGCGTGTTCCACCAGATGGTCTCTCCCCTGCCCTGATTGACCCATCAGCGCGGGCAGGACATCAAAGCTATCGGGCGCGGCGTCATCGGGCAGCTTCTGCCCTGTCAGCCCAGCCAGCGACGACAGCAGATCGATCTGGCTCACCAGCGCATTCGACGCGCCCGGCTTCACCTTGCCCTTCCACGACACCAGGAACGGCACGCGCGTGCCCCCGTCATACATCGAATACTTGCCCCCACGCAGCGGACCCCTCGGCTTGTGGCTGCCCAGTTTCTCCACCGCGTCGTCTTTATACCCGTCGTCGACCACCGGCCCGTTATCGCTCGAAAAGACGACCAGCGTGTTCTCCATCAGCCGGTTCCGCTCCAGCGTATCGATCAGCTGCCCGACCGACCAGTCCAGCGAAAGGATCGCGTCGCCCCTCGGACCCATGCCCGTCCTGCCCGCAAAGCGCTTGTGCGGCGCACGCGGCACATGGATGTCGTGCGTCGAGAAGTACAGGAAGAACGGGTTGGCCCTGTGGCTGTTGATGTACTGCACCGCCTTCTGCGTGATCACGTCGGCCATATCCTCGTCCACCCAGCGCGCCGACTTGCCGCCCGTCATATAGCCGATGCGGCTGATGCCGTTGACTATCGTCATGTCGTGGCCGTGGCTGGGGTGCATCTTGAGCAGTTCGGGATTCGCCTTCCCCGTCGGTTCGTTGCCGATGGGTTTGGTGTAATCCACCTGGATCGGGTCGTTCGGATCGAGGCCGACGACGCGGCCGTTCTCCGTATAGACGCAAGGGACGCGGTCGCCGGTGGCCGGGATGAGAAACGAATAGTCGAAGCCGATCTCTTTCGGCCCTGGTTTGATCTCGCCGTTCCAGTCGAGGTTGCCCGCGCCCAGGCCCAAATGCCATTTGCCGACCACGCCGGTCTGATAACCAGCCCGTTTGAGCATCGAGGGCAGCGTGTAGCGGCCCGGTTCGATAATCAGGCGCGCATCGCCCGGCAACACGCCCGTCCCCGGCTTGCGCCAGGCGTATTCGCCGGTCATCATGGCGTAACGCGAAGGAGTGCAGGTGGCCGAGGGCGAGTGCGCATGGGTGAAGCGGATGCCGGACGCGGCCAGCCGGTCGATGTTGGGCGTCCTGACGCGTTCGGCGCCATAGCAACTGAGATCGCCGTAGCCGAGGTCGTCGGCGTACATGATGACGACATTGGGCGGGCGGTTGGCGGCATAGCCGCGGCTCTTCGAGACCAGCGGCAGCGCGGAGGACAGAAACTGGGTCCGGGTCATTCGCATGGGTTGAGTCCTCCTTGGCCGCTCCACTCGACACGCTTTCCTGGCCGCGCGGTCTGATTGGGCGTGATTTCTCAGGTTACCGCAGAAGCAGGATCGACGAGATCAACGTCATCGCCGCCACCAGCGCTTCGAAGACTTTCATCGGGATATGGTTGACGATCCAGCGCCCGGCAATCGCTCCGGCAACGACTGCCGGCACCATCATAAGATCAAACGTGAGCGAGGGCCGCGTGATGATGCCGTGATAGAGATAGACCGGCACCTTGGTCAGATTGACGAAGAAGAAGAACCACGCGCCGGTGGCGATGAACTCCTCTTTCGACAGGCGCTTGCTCAGCAGATAGAGGTTCATCACCGGGCCGGCGGCGTTGGCCACCGTGGTGGCGAAACCGGCCAGCCCGCCATAGAGAACCGGGTGCGGATGAACGTCCACGCCCTTCCTGACGTGCTGGCGCCAGAGGTAGACGGCCATCATCGCGAGCACGATCACCGCCACCATCGGCCGGATGTAGCGTTCATTCAAGTTCAACGCCAGCGCCCCGCCAACCATTCCAAGCAGCACCCAGGGCGCCAGCGAGAACAGTTTCCAGGCCGAAGCGTGCTTGCGCCAGTAATACACGGCGAACATGTCGGCAGTGATCAGGACGGGCAGCAGGTAACCGGCGCTGTGGCGGGCATCGCCGATGGCGATGACCATCAGCGGCACCACCATCGCGCCCAGGCCCGGCACGCCGGTCTTTGCCACACCGACGAAGAAGGCGCAGGTCGCGCCGAGCAGCCATTGCCAGGTTGCGAGTTCGGGCATGGGTCGGCTATCGCTTCTTGAAGGGATTCTCGTACCAGACGACGCCCAGGTTGTCGGTCTCTTCGCAGGTGATGATGTCGAGGTCGCCGTCGCCGTCGACATCGAAGAGTTCGACGAGGTCGAACTTCGTGCCCTGGCCTCCGGAGATGTCATGCGCCACCCACTTGCCCTCGACGAGTTTCAGATAACCCACGCCAATGCCGTCCTTTTTGGTCTGCTCGCAGGTGAAGACGATCTCCTTGCGGCGGTCGCCATCGAGATCGGCGGCCCTGATGGATTTCGCCGTACCGGCGTTGGGCGGCATGGGAATCGAGTGCGTCTCCCACTTGAGGCCGGATTTGTCGAGGCGGCGGAACCAGAGGATCTCGCGCGGCTTGACCGCGGCCAGCACGTCTTCGAGACCGTCGCCGTCGAGGTCCACCGCATCGAGGAACATCACCTCGCGCCCGGGCGCGCCGATCGGATGTTCGGTCCATGGCTTGGACTGGTCGAGCGGGTTCTTCAGCCAGAAGACGCCGCTGCGCTTGCCCTTGCGGTCGCTGAACAGGATGTCCTCGACGCCGTCGCCATCCATGTCGCGCGCGATGATCGACATGATCCAACCCACAGGCCGCAGGGCGTGCCACTTCCAATCCTGAAGCGTGCGAAACTTCGCCGGCGCCTCGAACCAGCCCAGTTGCGCGCCCTCGTTCTTGCCGCCCGCGACGAGATCGACGCCGAACCGCCCGTCCACCTGCATCGGCGTTGTGAACATCCATTGGAAGCGGTTGACTGACGCGGGCAGCGGCTCGGTCTTCCATGCGCCTTCGCGAGTCGGCTGGCGCGGACCCCAATGGACGAACATCGAACGCGTCTTGCCCTCGGCCGACGAAACGACGTCCATCGCGCCGTCCGAATCGAGATCCACGAAAACGGCGTCTTCGACGGAAGGCGCCTCGCCGACGGTGATTTGCGGCCAGGGCTGGCGCACCTGCTGCCGCCGCGGCATCAGGTAGACGCGCACGACGCCGCCCTCTTCCCAACCCGTGACGATGTCAGGAAGCCCGTCGCCATTGATGTCGGCAAGGCGGACGCCGTCTGCGCCCTTCGACGACGAGTCGATCGTGTGACGAACCCAGCCCAAGGGCCGGTCCTGGGCAAATGCGGAGGAGAGGATCAGAACGGCGGCAATGGCGGTCTTCATGCGGTTGATCCCATTGTCGCCGACAAACCGGGAAGCTACTTCAGGTGCTTGTTGAAGAACTCGATCGTCCGCTGCCACGACAGCTTCGCCGCCGCTTCGTCGTAACGCGGCGTGGTGTCGTTATGGAAGCCGTGGTTGGTGTTGTCGTAGATGTAGGCGGTGTAGGGGATGCTGTTCGCCTTCAGCGCCTCTTCGTAGGCGGGCCAGCCGGCGTTCACACGCGTATCGAGGCCGGCGTACTGCAACAGCAGCGGGGCCTTGATCCTGGGGACGTCGGTGGCCGGCGGTTGGCCGCCGTAGTAGCCGACTCCGGCCGCCATGTCCGCACCCAGCAGCACGGCAAGCGTGCTCACCATGGCGCCGCCAAAGCAGAAGCCGACCGCGCCGACCTTGCCGTTTGAATCCGGCCTGTTCTTGAGCCAATACGCGGCGGCCAGGAAATCGGCCGTCATCTTGTTGCGGTCCACCTTCGGGGACAGTTCGCGGGCCTTGTCCTCGTCGCCCGGATAGCCGCCGACGCTGGTCAGCCCGTCCGGAGCATAGGCGATGAATCCGGCCGTGGCGAGGCGGCGGGCAACGTCTTCGATATAGGGGTTCAACCCGCGGTTCTCGTGGATCACAAGGACTGCCGGCAACTTGCCGGCCGACTTCGCGGGCCGCGCGAAATGGCCCTTGATCGTGCCATTGCCCTTCGGCGAATCGACCGTCACGGTCTCCACGACGATCCGCTTGTCGTCCACCGGAACCTGTTGCGCCCAGGCGAAATTGGGCGTGAGGCTTTCAAGAATGGCGGCGGCGGTGAGTCCGCCAACGGCGTACTTCTGCGCGCCATCAAGGAACTCGCGGCGCGGGATGTCGCCGTGGACAAACTTGTCGAACAGGTTCAATAGTTCCTGCGGGTAGTCGGATGCTTTTTTACGTTCCATGCGTGTGCCTCTCTGAATGTGGATGAGGATGGCATGGCTTTGGAGTCGGGGAATCGGCGGACGACGCGAAGACAGCGCGAGGCGCACGGTCGGGCCAACGTCCACTCATGACGCCTGGGGGGCCGAATACGGAAGGGACGGGACCCGTTGTGCCGGGTCCCGTCCCTTGAGTTGCCGTTCGACGCTACATGCGGCGAGGGTTAGTTGACCACGAGTTCGTTGCGGACCTCGAAGGCGCCCGGAATGGAGTGGGCGAGGATGCCGGCGAGGTTACGGTCCATCGCGTTCATGACACTCCCCTTGAGCGTCAGCGTGCCGTTTTCCACGATGAAGCGAATCGGCGGCTGCGCGCCCAACGAGTAGCGGCTGAGCGCCGGGTTGCCGTATATCGTCCGAATTGATGCCAAACGAATCTGGTCATCAAATGGAGATACGGGCAATACGCGGATCTGATTATCGACCTCCGCGACGCCAGCGAGAGACTTCACGCGGCGCTCGGCTTCGCTCTTCAGGGTTGGCCGGTAGACCTCGCCAAGCAACGTCACCTTGTCGCCGTCCACCTGAAAAGCAAGCTGGTCGAAGATGCCGTAGTAAGGCATCATCACTAACTCGTGCCGCACCTGCTCGGAGAGTTTCCCAGCGGCTCCGGCGGGCGGGCCTGGATTGGGTTGGGCGAAGGCGGTCACCGCCAGCGCCGCAATTGCGAACAACTTCATGCGAATCCTGTCTTTCATGTCTCGCCTCCTGCACTAAAGATGGATGGCGATAAAAACAGGTTTCAATGCATTACAAAATAATCCGGCTAGCGGCGAGCCGTCTCCGCCGTCCGTGCCGGATTACCAGGAGAGCAGTTCTTCGGCGGCGGCCTGAATGTCGCCGGTCTGAGGCAGGATGGCGTCTTCAAGATCGGGCGCATAGCCGACCCACGTATCCAGCGCGGCCACGCGCCTGACGGGCGCGTCGAGCGAATCGAACAGATCCGACGCGATCCGCGCCGCGATCTCCGCCCCGTAGCCGAAGCTGAGCGTGTCCTCGTGCACGACCAGCGCCCGCGATGTCTTGCGCACCGACGCCGCGATCGCGTCCATGTCGAACGGCGCGAGCGACCGCAGATCCAGAATCTCGATCGACACATCCGGCCGGGTCCGTTCAATCTGCGATGCCGCGAAAAGCGACTTCTGCACGGTCATCCCGTATGTGATGATCGTCAGATTCTCGCCCGGCTTGACCACGCGGGCACGGCCGAACGGGATGGTGAAATCAGGCCCCGGATGAGGAGACCGGTTGTACGGCTCGCGGTACAGCCGCTTGTGTTCGAGGAACAGCACCGGGTCGTCGCAACGGATCGCCGTGCGCAATAATCCGCAGGCGTCCAGCGCATTGGAGGGCATGACGACGCGCAATCCGGGGATGTGCGTGAACGCCACTTCGCCCGATTGCGAATGGTAGATCGAACCGCCATTCAGATAGCCGCCGATCGGTGCGCGAATGACCATTGGCGCCGACCAGCCGTTATTCGACCGCCATCGGATGTTGGCCAACTCATCCCGAATCTGCATCATCGCCGGCCATATGTAATCAAAAAATTGAATCTCGACAACCGGCTTCATCCCACGCGAAGCCATGCCCAGCGCACGCCCCACGATGGCCGCTTCGGCGATCGGCGCATTGAAACAGCGCCGCGAGCCGTGCTTTGCCTGCAACCCGATCGTCGCCTTGAAAACCCCGCCCTTGCCCTTCACCTGGCCGAGATGCGCCTCGCGCGAACAGTCGGCCACATCCTCGCCAAAGACCACCATGTTGGGGTTGCGGGCCATCTCTTCATCGAGGGTCCGGTTGATGGAATCGATCATCGTGCGCGGTTCGCCATCGAACGCCGGCGCGGCTTCGAACGCGGCCGAGGCTGGGTCGATGTCCGGGCTGTATAGAAAGCGCAATGCCGTCGATTTGTCCGGCGCGGGCTCGCGCAGCACGCGCTCCGTGATCTCCTGAATCTCGTGGTCGATTTCGTTCTGCATCCGCTCCTGCGCAAACGGATCGAGCAGACCTTCGGAGATCAGCCAGCGCGGAAACGTCTCCACCGGATCACGCGCCGCCTCGGCATCGCGTTCAGCCCTGGTCTTGTAGAACGACTCGTCGTCGGAGAGCGAATGCGAATAGGGCCGCGTGCAATGCGCGTGAACCAGCGCCGGCCCGTGTCCGGCCTGGATGTGCGCCAATGCGTTCTGAATCGCCGCCACGGAATCCATGAAGTCCGACCCGTCGCATTCGGCGATATGCAGCGACGGGAATCCGCTCAACAGCGCGGATATCTTTCCGCCCGGCGTCTGGTGCTCCACCGGCACGCTGATGGCGTAATGGTTGTCCTCGACGACGTACAGCAGCGGCAGCCGCCGCAGACATGCCGCGTTGATCGACTCCCAGAACTCGCCCTCGCTGGTCGCGCCCTCGCCCGTGGTCACCAGCGTGATTTCGCCGGCGTCCGGTTTCAGGTAGACCGACGCCTCGGCGCAACCCACCGCGTGCAGGAACTGCGATCCGGTCGGCGACGAACCGGTGAAAATGTGCAGCGGCGGGCTCGACCAGTGCGACGGCATCTGCCGCCCGCCCGATTGCGTATCGGCCGCCGCCCCGACGCTTTGCAGCAGCATCATCTCGGGCGTGATGCCGAGCGCCAGCGCCAGCGCGCGGTCGCGGTAATAGAGGTGGAACCAGTCGTGTCCGGGCCTCATCATCATGCCCGCGGCGGTCTGAATCGCTTCATGGCCCGCGGCGGAGATTTGAAAGAAGATGCGGTTCTGGCGCTTGAGCAGGACCTCGCGGTCGTCCAGCCTGCGGGACATCCGCATGTTGCGGTAGGCCGCGATCAGGGTCTCGCGCGACAGGCCGCGATAACGGCTGTTTGCAGAGGTGTCCGGCACTTGTTTCACGGTGGCCATGCCCAGGTGGTCCGAATTGTCCAGTTTAGCTGATGCGGCGGGACCGGCGGCGCAGGCCATGCCGGGACCGGTGATCCCGCGCGCCGATCGGAGTATGCTGCGATTCAGAGAAGGAGGCGTTTGCCCATGGCCAACCCGGTCAACAGCCCTTACACCATCCTGGCCGAACATTACGACGACGTCTTCGTTTTCGCCAACCCCTGGCGCGAGGAGGCTCGCGCGCGCATCCTTGGCCCGATCCTCAAGCGCGCCAAATCCTGCTGCGACCTCGCCTGCGGCACCGGTTCCACCGCCGTCGATCTGGCCAAACGCGGCCTGAAAGTCTATGCGCTGGACCTCTCCCCGGCAATGTGCCGGCTGGCGCGCAGGAAGGCCCTCCGCGAACACGTCGCCATTGAAGTGATCGAAGCCGACATGCGCCGCTTCCGCCTGCCTGAAAAAGTCGATCTGATCACCTGCGAATTCGACGCGCTGAACCACGTCCCCCGGAAGACCGACCTCGCCCTCGTCGCCAGGGCCGCGGCCCGCGCGCTCCGGCCCGGCGGCCACTTCTATTTCGACGTCAATACCCGGCTGGCATTCGAAGAGGTGTGGCCTCTGACATGGTGGGTCGAGCGGCCTGACCTGGCGCTCGTCATGCATGGCGATTTCGACGCGCGCAGCGCCAAGGCCTGGACCACGGCCGAGTTCTTCATCAGAAAAGACGGCCTGTGGGAACGCCACAGCGAACGCGTCGAAGAGGTCTGTTGGGAGGACGATGAAATCCGCGACGCCCTCACCCGCGCCGGCTTCGAAAGCATCAAATCCCGCGACGCCGTCGCCTTCTTCGGCAATGATGCGCTGGTCCGGCGCGGCCACCGGACCATCTATCTGGCAAGGACCGGCATGAGGCCCTGAACCCGTCGCCCGCGGCCACCCTCCGCTACAATGGAGTTTCCCGAGCCACTATGTACGATCTTTCCTTTTTCCGGGCCAACCTTGACGCGGTGGCCGCCCGCCTCGCCGACCGCGGCTACACGCTCGACGTCGAGGACTTCAAGGGCATCGACGCTCGCCGCCGCGCCGCCCTCACCGAGGTCGAAACCCTCAGCGCCCAGCGCAACGCCGAGAGCATCGAAATCGGCAAGCGCAAGAAAGCCGGCGAGGACACCGAAGAGGTCCAGGCCCGCGTCCGCGCCATCGGCGACCGCATCACCGCCCTGCGCGAACAATCCAATCAACTCGACGACGAATTTCGCCTGCACCTCGCCTCCATCCCCAACCTGCCCCACGCAAGCGTCCCCGCGGGCAGGGACGAAACCGCCAACGTCGAAATCAAGAGGTGGGGCGAGCCGCGCAAATTCGACTTCGATCCAAAGCCGCATTGGGACATCGGCCCCGATCTCGGCATCCTCGATTTCGAACGCGCCGCCAAGATCACCGGCGCCCGCTTCGCCGTCTATTTCGGCCAGGGCGCAAGACTCGAACGCGCGCTCGTCAACTTCATGCTCGACCTCCACACCCGCGAGCATGGCTACACCGAGGTCCTGCCGCCTTTCATGGTCAACTCGGCCAGCCTCTTCGGCACCGGCCAGTTGCCTAAATTCGCCGACGACCTGTTCAAAATCGAAAAGTTCGACTTCTGGCTGATTCCCACCGCCGAGGTCCCGGTCACCAATCTCTTTCGCGACGAGACCCTCGACGCCGACAAACTCCCCATCCGCCTCTGCGCCTACACGCCCTGTTTCCGCAGCGAAGCCGGCGCCTACGGCCGCGACGTCCGCGGCATCATCCGCCAGCATCAGTTCCAGAAGGTGGAACTGGTCAACTTCACCACGCCCGAGTCCAGCTACGAAGAACACGAACATCTCACCCACAGCGCCGAAACCGTCCTTGAACGCCTCGGCCTGCCTTACCGCCGCGTCGTCCTCTCCACCGGCGACATGGGCTTTTCTTCCGCCAAGACCTACGACCTCGAAGTCTGGATGCCCGGCCAGACCGCCTATAAGGAGATCAGTTCCTGCTCGAACTTTGAAGCCTTCCAGGCCCGCCGCGCCGGAATCCGTGTCAAAACCGGCAAAAAAAGCGAACCGCTCCACACCCTCAACGGCAGCGCTCTCGCCATCGGCCGCACCTGGGTCGCCATTGTCGAAAACTACCTGCAATCCGACGGCACAGTCCTCATCCCAGAACCCCTCCGGCCCTACCTCAACGCCGATCGCATCACGAAACAGGGCGTTTTGGGCTGATCCGAAAACGCAGTCACGCGCTTAAGAAATTTCTTTTGCTATCGTTAACTCCTTGAAAAACAGTCAGTTGACTGTTTTCACGGCCAACACTCGGCCCATTATCTCAATCCACGCTGTGTATCTTTGTGTCGGCGGCGGATGTGCGACCACGTCCGCGGTATAGGAAAAGGAAGCCGACTCGAATGAAAAGCAAACTTAGAATTCTGGCCTGCCTGGCGCTGGCCGTCATCTTCGCGGCGGGCGCCCTGGCGGCCCCACCGTTGACCTTGGTTCAGGACAGACTCTACAAGGCGGATGGAACGCCGTTTACGGGTTCGGCTGTCATATCGTGGCGATCCTTCGTCGCCTCCGACGGGTCCAATATCCCTCAAAACTCGGTCACCATCCCGATCAATGGCGGCGTCCTCACCACCCGCCTGGTGCCCACAACCAACGCCTCGTCTGGCGCCTTCTACGCCGTCCGCTTCAACGCCGACGGTAAAACCCAGTTCACCGAGGCCTGGGCCGTGCCGCCCAGCGCCCTGCCCTTGCAGGTCCGCCACGTCAGGCTCGATACGCCGCCCGGCTCCACCGTTCAGCCGCCGTCGAACCTGATCCAGATCGGCGACGTCACCGGCTTGGCCGAAGCTCTCGTCGAGCGGCCTCTCAAGGCGCTGGCCTACCGCGCAGGCCGCGCCGCCCTGATCGATTCGAACGGCGATCTCGCCGGCGCTTCCGGCGTGCCCACCGACTGCATCCGCGTCGATGGCACCTCCGGTCCCTGCGGATCCATTCAATTCATGCCCGTCTTCGTCGACATGGAAGGCCCCACCGGCGTCGTCAACGGCGTCAACCTGGTCTTCACGCTCAATCAGGCGCCAAAACCGCCATCCAGCCTGCACCTGTTCCGCAACGGCATCCTTCAACGCCCGTCTATCGACTACGTGTTGAACGGCAACGCCATCACGTTCCTAAGCGTGTCCACCCCACAGACCGGCGACCTGCTAACCGCAACCTACCGCACCGGCCCATAACCCCGGTGGGGCGGGCTTCAGCCTGCAAAGGGCTTCAGCCCGCGAAAGTCGAATCAGAGTGCGCCGCCCAAGCGCCGCGCAAGCGCCGCCCAAGCGCCGCCCCGATTCAATCTCAGGCCGGACAGTACCACATCGCTGCGGGACCCAGGACTTGTGGTCCCCCTGTCCGGCCTCCATTTCCCTGGTCATACAACAGGTGCTTACCTGTCCCCATATAGGTCAACCCCGCCTATTGGACACACCCCCTTGCCGCCGATAGATGAACATGACGGCAATCGCGTGGATCATCCTGCTGATTTCAATATGGGGATTCGTTTCGTCGGCCCGCCGTCTCAACGAAGACCACAAGCACCCGCGTCCGCGCCGGCGCTAACCCGTCACCCGAGACAAAAAGCCGCCTCGCAGATGGCCCCGGAAGTCTGCCTGGAGCCGGCGACAGGAATTGAACCTGCGACCCTCTGATTACAAATCAGATGCTCTACCTACTGAGCTACGCCGGCCCGCTCGAACATTCTCAGAATACCAAAGCCAACCCGCCTCAAGCCGCATCTGAATAACTGATGTCTCCGCTCCTTCTCGCTCTCGCCCTCGCCGCCCCGGCCCCGGACGCACCCTTCCCGCCCCTCACCGGCGAGTTCCTCACCGGCCGTAAAGCCGCGCTCCCCGACGCCGCCAAAGGCAAAGTCACCCTCCTCGCCCTCGGCTTCTCCTACGACTCCCGTTTCGCCGTCGAAGCCTTCGTCAAACAATGGCGCAAGCAGTTCGGCGCCGATCCCCGCACGACGTTCTTCGAAGTCCCCATGATCGGCGGCATGGCCCGCATGGGCAAATGGTTCATCGACAGCGGAATGCGCCGCGGCACGCCCGCCGCCGACCACGAACATGTCATCACCGTCTACGGCGGAACCGCCGAATGGAAGCAGCGCCTCGGCTGCAACAGCCCGAAATCCGCCTGCCTCGTCCTGCTCGACCCCCAAGGCAACATCCGCTGGGTCAAGGAGAGTCTCTACGACGACGCCGTCTCCACCACCCTGCAATCCCAGGCCGCGGCCCTGCTCGACAATACCCGCTGACCCCGCCAATCCGTTAGCCTGAGAACACCAATGCCCGATTACATGGAAGGCGTCCCCGTCTGGTTCTACGCCATCGTCGTGATAGTTGGCGTCGCCATCACCCTGCTCGCCTGCATGCCAACAAAGTGGGTCGAAAAGCTCATGAAGACCCTCGACCGCAAGTTCGGCCGCCCATAGCAAACCCGCCTCACTTCACCATTTCCGGGTTCCTCCGCGCCCACTCCTCATACTCTTTCACCGTGTAGAACGTCCGGTCCTTGTACAACCGTCCCGCATCCTCAGGCAACCCCAGCCAGTCGTTAGCCCATGAGTCGCCCGTCTCCTTCATCCGCCGCTGAAGTTGCGCCTCCATCTCCTTCATGAGACCCGCCGCCGGCGCCTCGCCCACCAGGTTCTTCATCTCATACGGATCCTTCCCGGTGTCATAGAGCACCCACGGCTTGTCCTTAAAACGCGCGTAGACGTGAGTCTGAGTCCGAATCCCGCGCCACGCCCCCGGCGTATCGTCTCCCTGATACGTCCCGTGAATCGCCATATACGCCGAATCCGGTGCCTTCGCGCTCCGTCCCAGAACGACGTCCGACAGATCCAATCCCTGCATCGCCCGCGGCGCCTTCAACCCCGCCAACCCCAGCATCGTCGGCGCAAAGTCCACGTGTGTGAAGAAAGCATCGCTCGACGACCCCGCCTTCACCCGGCCCGGCCACCACACGATCCCCGGCACCCGGATCGACTCCTCAAACGGCTTCCGCTTCAGCCTCATCCCCTGCGAACCCAGCATATCCCCGTGATCGGACGAAAAAATCACGACCGTGTCTTCAGCCAGCCCCAGTTCATCCAACTTCGCCATCAGCCGCCCCACCTGATCGTCGATCGACGTCACCATCCCGTAGTAATGCGCAATCTCCTCCCTGCCCGGCGCCTTGTCCGCACTCCGCCAGTTCGGCCGCATCTGCAACTTCGAAGCATCGTAAAGCCGCCGGTAATTCTCCGGCGCCTTGTACGGATCATGCGGCGGCCCCCACTGAATCGTCAGAAAGAACGGCCGCGAATCCTGCTTCGTCCCTTCCAGAAACTCAACCCCCAGGTCCGCCCACCCCTCGCTTTCAAACTTGCCCAAACGAATCGGCTCCGGCGTATCCCGGAAGTAATGGTTGTCGAAATGCCGATGGCTGCACTGGTTCGCCGCCCAAAACTCAAACCCGTGACGCCTCTCCCCCGGTGGCACAAACCCCGGCAAGCGCGGCCCGCCATCCAGATGCCACTTGCCGACGAAACCCGTCCTATACCCCGCCCCGGCAAACTCCCGCGCCACCGAAAGGCCCCGCTCCCGCAGCCTCAGATCATTCGCCACCATCCCATTGCGGTGCGCATACTGCCCAGTGAGAATGTTCGCCCGCGCCGGACAGCAGACCGGAGTGTTGGCGATCGTGTGGCGCATCATCACGCCATCGGCCGCAAGCTTGTCGATGTGCGGCGTCTTGACGTCCGGATTCCCCGCGCACCCCATCGCCTGGTAGCGATGTTGGTCCGGCATCAGGAACAGGATATTGGGCCGCTCCGCCTCCCGCCCCGCCATGGCCGGCGCCGCGGCGGATGCCAGCAACTCTCTGCGTGTCAGCATGTCATGGCCAGCATATCGCAGCCCGCAGCCATTGAGAACCCAATCCTGTTTGCTTCATCACGTGGCGCAGACTTCAGGCTGCCGGGTCGGGACTCGTCTCGACCCTTGCATTCAGGCAGCGGAGCAACTGATCAGTGTTGCTTTCAAACCGACTGCAACGCCTTATGCAAATCCACCAGCCCCCGCCCCTGCGAATACGCCTCCCGCTTGATGTCCATCGCCGACCCGACGAAGATCTCCTTCACCCGCTCCGGCTGCCCGATGAACTCTCTCCGCACCGACAAAAACGCCGCCATCGCCCCCGACACATGCGGCGCCGCCGCGCTTGTTCCGCTCTGCTCGCAGTACAGGACCCCCTTGCCGTACCGCTCCTTCTCGATCCCTGCCGCGCACGACAGAATCCTCTCGCCCGGCGCGATCAGGTCCGGTTTCAGCCGCCCGTCGCCCGTCGGTCCGCGCGACGAAAAGTACGAAACCCCGTACGTATGCGGCATCTCCCGGTGCGTCGAACCCACCGTCACCGCCAGTTCCGCATTCCCCGGATCCGTTATGCTGCGGCTCGCATAACCCGATCCCACCTCATCGTTGGCATCCACCCACGTCATGTAGCCGCCGTTGCCCGCCGCCGCCACCACCACCACCCCGCTCTTCACCAGCCGGTTCACAGCCACGCAAACCGGACTATGCCCGCACCCGAACCACTCCGGGTTGAACGCATACCCGACGCTCAGATTCACCCCATGCACGCGGATCGCCCGCCCGTAGTCGTTCCACTTCTGCACCTGGTCCAGGGCCGCCAGGATCGAACTCATCCGTCCCGCCGCCACCCCGCCATTCACCGGATCGGCGACCACCTTCAGGCTCACCAGCTTCGCCAGCGGCGCGATGCCCCCGATCCGTTCCACGCTCGACAGACTCGCCCGCGGCTCGCTTTCCCCCTCATGCAGCGTCATCATGCCCGCCACTTCCTTCGACCGCCGCTTGCCCGCCTCCCATGATCCGGCGATGATCCCCGCCACATGCGTCCCATGGCCTGCCGGGTCTTTCAGCGCGTCACCCGATGCCGCCGTGTAATCGACATGCCGCAGCGGCGCGGGCAATTCCAGCGTCCGCACGGCTCCCAAGCCCGCCACATCGCCCTTGAAATGCGGATGCGACCCGTCGATGCCGGAGTCGATCACCGCCCAGACGATCCCCTCGCCCATCGCCGAAAACGCCCTCTGCGCCGCGTCCGCCTTGATTGTCGCCGCCGACTTGGTCAACAGCAACTCGACCGCGCTGTCTTCCCAGACATGGTAGACCGCCGACGCCTCGCCCTTCGCCACCCTCGCATGATGCCACCGGCTCAGCTCAACAACCCGCCCGGCGTCGAGCGTGCAAATCACATACTCCGGCAGAATCCGCATCGACTCCGCCGCGCCTCCGCCCTCCTTCGCCAGCCAAGCCACCATCTCCGCGCTAGCCTGCGCCGGCCCGCCCGGATGATTTTCGTTGAGTGAAATAATGATGTCGAACGGCCCCTGCTCACCCGCCTGCAGCCTCTCCAGCAGGCGTCCGGTCACCACCGACCGCAACATCTGCCGCGCAATCGATCCGGCTTCCTTCTTAGGCATCGTCCCCCTAATCTATCGCAGCGCCCCGGTGGGGCGGGCTTCAGCCGGCAAAGGGCTTCAGCCCGCCCGCCCGCCCAGGCATCGTTCAAGCCCGGCCCTAATCGTAACTGACCTTCGAAGCCGCGCTGAACTTCCGGTAGTTCTCAAACTTCAATTCGTTCCTGAAACACCCGCCATCCCGCCCGCAAGCCGTCGCCAGGCTCCGCACCGGCATCAGAAACTCCTCGCCCGCAATCTTGACGAATCCATACTCCACCACGCTCTCCGCGCTCGCCGCCACACAGTGCGCCGGCAACGCCGTGGCGCGTTGTTCCACTTTCAACACCCGGCTCGACGCCTTGTCCACCCACAATCTGCCCCCATACCCCACCATGCACTTGCCCCCGCCCGGCGCCACAATCCGCCAGTGCGTGTTCGCCTGCGTCACCGAAAAATCGAAGACCAGCGCCGTCCGCCCCGCCACCCGTTCGTCGCCCCCGCGTTTGAACGACGCGTCCGTGTTCGGCGAAAGCAGGTCGAGTATCGTCGTGACAAACTCCCCCGTCGACCACGCCCCCGTCTTCTCAATCCCGCCCTCTGCCGCCTTGCCATTAATCTTTACACTTCGATACTGTTCCTGCCCCCCTGTGTATGCCACCTCCGCCGTCACCGTATCGGCCGGAATCCAAGCGCCGCCCATCCCCTTCGACCTCACCGTCACCTGGTCCACCAGGAAATCCGGCAACCCATTGGCGAAGATTGATGCCGCATGTCTAGCATTCTGAAGGACTTCCTCGTCCGCCTCCTTCATGCTGAGGTTCGTTTGGTCGCGATTCCCGGCCGCCGTCACCGCCTCCCCCACGCCCCCGAAATCGGCTTCCACCGGCACCCCCGCCTTCCCTCCATCCACCGGCTGAGCACCCGCCGCCCGCTCTTCGTCGCTTCCCGCCCCCAGCAAAACCACCACCACCGCCGTCTCCACATCGTCCGGATTCACCCTGACCTCGATCCGGTCCCCCGGCTTGATCAGCGAATCCCGGACCGCCTCGCCCTTCGAATTCTCAAACTTCGTCTTCGCCAGCAACCTGAACCGCAGCACCTTCCCGCTGCGCGTCTCCACCAGCATCTCCTTCTCGCCCAGTTTCCGCAGCCGCGCGTCCATCGACGGCATCTCCCCCGCCTTCTTCTTGCCGCCCTTCTTCTCCTCTTCCTCCGTCTTCGGCTTCCGCTTCGGCCAGTTGATCTTCGGCAGGCTGATGCCGCCCGGAGTGGTCGTCGGATACTGCCCCGGCGGGTATTGTCCCGGCGGGTATTGTCCAGGCGGATACTGCCCCGTCTGCGCGCACAGCAGTCCGCACGCCACAGCCAGCGCACCCGCGTTCGATATCCATCTCCTCGCCACCGGTCGACGCCCTCCTTCACCAACCAGCATAGTCCCTGCCAACGCCTGGAATCACGACGTGCCGGCGGTCCATCTCCGCTCCTGTTCAAAACGCGGCATACTGTATATCAGTCCTGAAGGAGGGTTCCCACGAATGCACATGAGCCACGACGAAGCCACCTTGATCGCCGGTTACACGCTCGGCGACTACGAACGCGAGATGACAACCACCCGCGCTGTCATCGCCGCCATCCCCGCCGGCCAGGAGGACTACACTCCCGACGCCAAATCGATGCCCGCCCTGAAACTCGCCTGGCACATCGCCTCCGCCGATTGGTGGTTCCTGTCCAGCGTCATCGCCGGCGAGTTCAAGTCCGAGGATTCCAGCCTGCCCGAGAACATCAAATCCGCAGCCGACGTCATCGCCTGGCACGACGCCAACGTCCCCGGAGTCCTTGAAGATGTCAAAGCCCTCAGTGGAGAGAACAAAGCCAAGGTCATCGACTTCTTCGGCATGATGCAACAGCCGGCCTTCGCCTATCTCTCGCTGATGCTCAAACACGCCATCCACCATCGCGGACAACTCTCGGCCTACCTCCGCCCCATGGGAGCCAAGGTCCCCAGCATCTACGGTCCCTCCGGAGATTCCCAAACCTAACCCATCCCGTGGCGCGGGCTTCAGCCTGCAAAGGGCTTTAGCCCGCAAAAGGCTTCAGCCCTCCGCCGAGATTCCAATCCTGCGAGACAACGATGGACGACCAAGTCAAACCGTCGGCCGGCCCGCCCGTCTTCACTGACGAGGCCCGCAAGCAGCGCGAACGCGACTTCCACAACCGCGATTTCGCCAGCACCGGCCGCAAGGCCGCCAACGCCGCCTATGGTGTCGCCGAGACCGCCAACCGCCTCTTCCTCGCCCGGGCCCTCGAACGCGCCCGCGGCGCCGACGTGCTCGAATACGGCTGCGGTCCCGGCACCTATTCGTTCCAATACGCCGATGTCGCCCGGCGCGTCGTCGGCATCGACATCTCCGACACCGCTGTCGATCAGGCCCGCGTCCGCGCCGCCGATCGCGGCGCCACCAACACCGAATTCCACCGCATGGACTGCGAGGACCCTGACCTTCCGCCCGCCTCGTTCGACCTCATCTGCGGCCGCGCCATCCTCCACCACCTCGACCTCGACCGCTCCTTCTCAATCATCAAACGCCTCCTCAAACCCGGCGGCAGCGCCCTCTTCCTCGAACCCCTCGGCCACAACCCCGCCATCAACCTCTTCCGCCGCCTCACGCCCTCCATGCGCACCGTCGACGAGCACCCGCTCCTCAGCCGCGACCTCTCGACCGCCCGCCGCTATTTCGACCAGGTCGATGTCGAACCTTTCGTCTTCCTCACGCTCTTCGTCGCGCCGCTGGCCGGCTCCCCCGTCATGAAACCCATCGTCGGCGCCCTCGAATGGGCCGACCGCGGCCTGCTGAAACTGCCCGGCATCCGCTGGCAGGGCTGGACGTCCATCTGGTCGTTCCGCCAGACATAGTCCCGGAAAGGGAGAATCATCAATGACACGCTACGGCATGACCATCGGTCTCAAACCCGAGTGCATCGACGTCTACAGGTCCTACCACGCCGAAGTCTGGCCCGAGGTCCTGTCGAAGATCGGCGACTGCGGCATCCGCAACTACTCGATCTTCCTCAAGGACTCCACCCTGTTCGGCTACTTCGAATACCACGGCGCCGACTTCGCCGCCGACATGGCCCGCATGGCCGCCGACCCCAAGACCCAGGAGTGGTGGGCCATCATGGAACCCATGCAGCAGCCCCTGGAAACGCGAGCCCAAAACGAATGGTGGGCCAACATGCAGGAGGTCTTCCACCTCGACCAGTAGGACAGGCCTCCTGGCCTGTCGCTAGTTAAGGGCCAAATTCCATGGACAGGCCTCCTGGCCTGTCGCGCCCTCTTATCAGTGGCGCGGACGTCAGTCTGCCGCGTCCCGGCTCATCGGCACGCGCTCTGGCTATCCGTCCACCCGAAACAGCCCCTCAACTCGCCATCAGCCCCCGCACGATCGCCGCATTCTCCGCCATCTCGTTCTTGAACTTCGGCCACATCCCCACGATCACCGCGTCGTTCGGCTTGATCCGCGCAAACGCCCCCTTGAACGCCGTCTCGATCTGTTCCTTCGCGAACCCGGCCCGCCCTGCCGCCAGGATCTTGAATCCGAAACAGGGCCGCTTGGTCTTCAGAATCCTCTGCGACATCCGTTCCGGATCTTTTTCCAGGAACGTCTCGCCCAGCGGCGCTTCGCCGTTCATCAGCGCCCGCGCCTCTTCGCGCGTCCGGCTCACCCGGTAGAAGCACGTCATGTAATAATCCACCGGCCAACCCGAATCCTCGATGAAGTCCATCACTTCCGGGTTATGCATCGACACGCCGGCCATCAGCCCGGCATCCTTCACCCGCATGACGAATTCCTTCACGCGATCCATCTGTTTTGCCCGGTAGGCCTCGTCGGTCCGGTTGCCATGATGCGCGATGCCCAGGAAGCCCTTGCGGGCCACGGCCGGAATCATCGTGAAGTCCTTGTGCAACTCGAAGTCGCTCAACAGGAACATCTGGAGTTTGCTGCCCTTGCTCTTCAGGTCGTCGACGATGGCCATCGTGTCGAGATGGTAATGAAGCTGCCACGTCGTAATCCCCGCGGCTTCGGCGCGCATCAGCGTTTCGACCCGCCGGTCGTGCGTCATCCAATCGCGCATCGTCCGGTCGAGGATCTGGTTGAAATGCGAATAACCCATCAGCGGGTTGGTCCCAATCAGCAGCCTGCTGACCTTGTGAGGACCAAACTGCACCGTGGGCAGAGGCGCCTCCGCCGCGGCAACCGATGGCGCCGCAGCCACACCAGCCGCCGCGGTCAACAACGACCTGCGCGAGAAATTCGAATCCATGTTCGCCTCCAATCGCCTATTCCGGTCCTGATGACCTGAATCATACATCATCGGCGACCACTTCCAATTCGGTATCTGTGTCATCTGGAGGTGCCCGCACTATAACCCAGTAAGTCGTATACGCAGGCGACAACCTCGCTCTGCTAGACTCAGCAACTGGAGGGGATGTGAGCAAGACCCAATCCAGGCAGGCTTCCGAACTCAGGTTCACTAGTTTGAAGCTGGAGAACTGGAAGAATTTCAAAAAAGTCGACGTCCTCTTACCGCGGCGTGTCCTTCTCGTCGGAGCTAATGCCTCTGGCAAGTCCAACCTCCTCGATGTGTTTCGCTTTCTGCACGATCTGGCTGGGGACATCGGCGGCGGGTTTCAGGAAGCTGTCAACAGGAAGAGGGGCGGAGTAAGCCGCATCCGATCTCTTGCCGCAAGACGATACCCTGACGTAGCGATTGAGGTGACCCTCGGTTCGGATGAGGAACCCTTCCTGTGGCGTTACCGACTCGCGTTCGGGCAGGACAATCAGCGGCGTCCTCAAATAACACACGAATCGGTCCACCATAGGGAGAACGAAGTATTCTCTCGCCCGGACGATGAGGACAGACTCGACAAGGTGCGCCTCACCCAGACCTACCTCGAACAGATTGTGCGCAACCGGGATTTCCGCGAAGTCGCCGAGTTTTTCCGCTCTGTCCAATACCTCCACGTCGTTCCCCAACTCATGCGGGATCCCGAGCGCTCAGTGGGCCGAATCAATGATCCATTTGGGGGGGACTTCCTCGAACGCGTGGCCCGTGTAAACGACAAGACGAGGAAAGCCTGGTTGAAGCGGATTGGAGCCGCGCTAAGAGTCGCGGTCCCAATGCTGGAGGAGATCGAGTTCATCCGAGGAGAAAAAGGCACACCCCACCTGAGGGGCAAGTATCGCCACTGGCGTCCGCAAGGCGCTTGGCAGAACGAGGAACAGTTTTCCGATGGCACACTACGCCTCATCGGGCTGCTTTGGTCGATCCTCGATGGATCGGGCCCGCTCCTCCTCGAAGAACCTGAGCTCTCTCTGCATGCCGAAGCAGTCCGGCATCTGCCTGCGATCTTTCACCGCGCCAGTGGTCGCACCGGTCGTCAGATCATGCTCAGCACTCACTCCGACTCCCTGCTTCGGGATGGCGGTATTGGCCTCGATGAGGTTCTAATGCTCACGCCCGGAGAAGAGGGAACCATCGTCAGGCGAGCAGCCGACGACCAGCAGGCAATTGACTTGATCAAGTCGGGTTTCACGATGGCTGACGTTGTTATACCGAAGACTGGACCCGATGAGGTCGGCCAACTGGCGCTTTTTGAATAGAGTTGTCGATGCTGCCGAATCACCTGCTAGAAGTGACCCCCATCGCTGTTGAGGGCATCGTCGATGAGGCTGTCCTATCCCGCATACTGCGCGACTTCGGGATGCGCCCATTCCCTGTCTACGGCAAGAAGGGTTGCGCGCACTTGGACAGCAGACTCGCCGGATTCAACAGCGCGGCCGCCCATTCTCCTTCTCCTTGGATTGTACTGCGCGATCTCGACAATGGAGGCCGCTGCCCCGTCACATTCGCTCGACAGTTGATTCCAAGTCCTGCCCCAGCCATGGTTTTTAGAATCGTGGTCAACGAGATTGAAGCTTGGTTGCTCGCAGATTCGAGTTCCCTCAGCGCTTTCATGGGTGTCCCTGAAGTCCTTGTTCCACTGCAACCGGAGACCATATTGGATCCGAAACATGAGCTTGTGAAGTTGGCTGCACGGAGCCGTTTCAGACGCATCAGGGAGGACATCGCGCCCCGTTTGGGCAGCGGCATCTCGCAGGGCCCAGCCTACGCCTCACGCCTGATCGAATACGTGCAAACGACGTGGTGCCCTTCCCGAGCCGAAATGCGTGCACCGAGCCTGAAGTCGTTTCGAAAACGGTTGTGCTTGCCCGGTCAGAGCCACGGGTCCTGCATCAAGCCGAGGTGAGGCCCAAGTCCAGGGCCGAGGGCGGCGCCGTCTCGCTCCACCGACTCTCAGAAACCGTCGAACGCATCGAATCCCACGCCGAACAAGCCGCCGCCGAACTCGCCATCGCCCGCTACGAAAAGGAGATCGCCGAACTCGAAGCCCAGATCAAGGCGACCGATGAAACCAACCACACCCGCACCGGTTTCGGCTGCGCCTCGGCCATCGCCCTGGCCGTTATCGCCCTCTCCCTCGCCCTCTCCGAATCGAACCTGGCCGCCGCCGCCATCCTCGGGCTGGCCGCAATTGCGCTCGCTGTCGTTGTCTACCGTTCCGCCAGTTCCACCGAAGCCACCAGCCTCAAGGCCCAACTCCAGGGCCGCCGCCTCAAACTCGCCCGCAATCGCCGCATCGCCGACGGCGAGCCCTCGCCGCTCTCCTGATCTCTCATTTCACTCCCGTCTATCCGAAATGCTGACATTAAAGTCGTTTCATGAACTCGCCCGCAAGAGCCCGCTCAAAACCGCTCCAGCTTCAAACCCGCCCCCTCGCACCCCCGGTAACCCATTGTTAATCAGACATATATGACCAGTTCATCCGGTGCCCGCACCCGCATACAATAGAATCCGTGTCTGTTTCACCCCGCCACAGCCCCTGTCTCGGGTTGACCCGTCTTCCCCTAATGAAGTACAGTCGAAACTTCGATAGTCATGTAGTGGCTTTCTTGTATCTCGAACTGACCAGACCGGAATGAATCTTTGCACTCATTTTCCCCGGGCCCTGGCAGCCGTTGCGGCAGCCGTTCTTCTGCCCGTCTCTCCCGCCTTCGGCCAAGGCGCGTTCAATCCCTCCACCAGCGTCCGCCTGCCCGACATTGACTCCTCCCTGGCCGCCGACGCCGTCCGTCCGGTCAGCACGGCCCGCCCCGCCTCCCTGCTCATCCCCACCGGCCCGCAGGAAGCGCCCAGGTCGCTCGTCCAAAAGGCATTGCAGGAAGCCGACAGGCACTTCCAATACGGCAAGTTTTCCATCCAGGAACAGAAGCTCGATCTGGCCCGCGTCGAATTTGACGCCGCCCTGAACGTCCTCATGGACCTGCCGGCCGACCTGCCGGACCGCGCCCTGGCCGAGCGCAAGTTCGAAGAACTGATCCGTCTCATCCACCGTTACGACCTCGACGGACTCGGCGTCTCGACCGCTAAGGACGAACCCGTCTACACCCAGTCGCCGCTCAATCAGATCCTCGACCTCACCTTCCCCGTCGATCCCCGTCTGAAAGACCGCGTCGCCGCCCAGATCCAGGCCGGCCAGTCGCAGCTTCCTTTGACCGTCAACGACGCCGTCCTCAGCTACATCAGCTATTTCACCAACGCCAGGGGCTCCCGCACCCTGCTCGCCGGAATGCGCCGTTCCGGCCGTTACCGCGACATGATCCTGCGCATCTTCGCCGAGGAAGGCGTGCCGCGCGAGTTGATCCACCTCGCCCAGGCCGAATCGGGCTTCGCTCCCATGGCCGTTTCCAACAAGTCCGCCACCGGCATGTGGCAATTCATGAAGCCGCGCGGCCATGAATACGGTCTGACCACATCCAGTCTCCACGACGACCGTCTCGATCCCGAAAAAGCCACCCGCGCCGCCGCCCGCCACCTCCGCGACCTCTACAATCAGACCGGCGACTGGCACCTCGCCATGGCCGCCTACAACTGCGGCCCGGCCTGCGTCGAACGCGCGGTCCAGCGCACCGGCTTCGCCGACTACTGGCAACTGCGCGCCCGAAACGCAATCCCCAAGGAAACCCGCAGTTACGTCCCGGCCATCATTGCCTTGGCGATCGTGTCGAACAATCTTGCGGACTACGGTCTCCAAGCGCCGCCGTTTGAACCTGCCCTGACCTATGACACCGTCGAAGTCGATGCCCAGACAAACCTTGGCCTGATCGCCGACGCCGCCGACGTTCCCGTTTCAGAGATCCGCGAAATGAACCCTGCCCTGATTCGCGGCATCGCGCCGGAGGACGCTCTTGTCCGCGTTCCCTCGGGCAAAGGCGACGACGTCCTCGCCGCGCTCGATGCCGTCCCGTCGGAAAAACGCAAGGCCTGGCGCCTCCACCGCGTCGCTGCCGGCGACACCCTGGCCTCCATCGCCAAACGCTATTCCGCCCTGGCTGCCTCGATCGTCAAGGTCAACGGCCGCCTCGGCGAGTCGTACTTCGACTCTCCGCGGGGCGGCGAACTGATTCTGATCCCTGCCAGGGAAGCCCCCGTCAAAACCGCCGTCAGCAAGTCGAAATCCCGCCGCACCGCCGCCCGCTCCAAGTCCCGCACGACAGTCTCGGCCAAGTCGGCCAAGCAGCGCCCGGCCGTAACGAAGGTCGCCTCCTCAGCGACCAAACGCCGCACCATCGCCCGCTAAGCCAAATTTCCCCTGGGGACGGGCTTCAGCACACCCCAGCCGCCAATGGTAGATTGGTTCATCAGGAGCAGCAAACCCAATGGCATGGCTCTATCTGCTGGCCGCCGGTCTTCTTGAATGCGCATGGGCGATCGGACTCAAATACACCGAGGGCTTCACCAGACTCAAACCCTCTCTATTCACCGTCCTCGCGATGATCGCCAGCTTCGCCCTACTCTCCCTCGCCATGAAGTCGATCCCCGTCGGTACCGCCTACGCCGTCTGGACCGGGATCGGAGCCGTCGGCGTCGCGATTCTCGGGATGATCCTTTTCGGTGAACCAAGAGACACGGCGCGGCTCGTCTGCCTGTTGCTCATCGTCTGCGGAATCGCCGGGCTTAAGCTTGTCACTCCCTCCTGAACCGCTTTCAGAGTAGCTACAGTAGACGGTATGAATCGCCGTGAACTGCTCGCCGGCCTCTCCGCCGCACCACTCCTCCGCGCCGCCCCCGCGAAACCCCGCAACGTCATCTTCATCCTCTCCGACGACCACCGTTACGACGCCATGGGTTTCCTCGAGGCCCAACCCTGGCTCCGCACGCCCGTCATGGACCGCATGGCCGCCGAAGGCGCCCACTTCAAGAACGCCTTCGTCACCACGGCCCTTTGCAGCCCCTCGCGCGCCTCGATTCTCACCGGCGTCTACGCCCACCGCCACCGCGTGGTCGACAACAACACGGCCATCCCGAAGGGCACCGTCTTCTTTCCGTCCCACCTCCAGAAGGCCGGCTACAAGACCAGTTTCTTCGGCAAGTGGCACATGGGCGGCGAGTCCGACGACCCCCAGCCCGGCTTCGACGAATGGGTCAGTTTCCGCGGCCAGGGGACGTATCTGCCCAGCAAGAGCGGTCTCAACGTCAACGGTAAGCGCGTCCCGCAGAAGGGCTACATCACCGACGAACTCACCGATTACGCCCTCGATTGGCTCGGCCGCCAGTCCAAGGACCAGCCGTATTTCATGTACCTCTCGCACAAAGCCGTCCATGCCGAGTTCGAGCCCGCCCCGCGCCACAAGGGCATGTACAAGGACGCCAGGTTCATCTACCCGCCGACGATGGCCGCCAGCGGCGAGATGGCGCAGCACCGGCCGAAGTGGGTCCAGGATCAGCGCAACTCGTGGCACGGCGTCGAGTATCCCTACCATTCGTCGCTGGACATCGCCGACTACTACAGGCGCTACGCCGAGACGCTGATGGGCGTCGACGAATCGATCGGCCGCGTTCTCGCCGCCCTCGACAAACGCGGCCAGCTCGATTCAACGCTGGTCGTCTACATGGGCGACAACGGCTTCGCCTTCGGCGAGCATGGACTGATCGACAAGCGCACGGCCTATGAGGAATCGATGCGCGTCCCGATGCTGGCCCGCTGCCCGGAACTGTTCAAGGGCGGCCAGACTGTCAACGGAGTCGTCGCCGGACTCGATATCATGCCCACCGTGCTGGCCGCCAGCGGGGTGGCCGCCCCGGCCGGACTTGATGGGATGAACTTCCTGCCGCTCACACAGGGCCAGACCGAGGGTTGGCGCAAGGAACTCCTTTACGAATACTACTGGGAGCGCAACTTCCCTCAGACCCCCACCGTGCACGCCCTACGGGGAGACCGCTACAAATTCATCCGCTACCACGGCATCTGGGACATCGACGAGTTGTACGACCTCCAGGAAGACCCGCTCGAATCGCGGAACCTGATCTTTTCCGAGAAGCACCAGCCGGTCATCAAGGAGATGCGGGACCGCCTCTTCAAAACCCTGGAAGAGACCGGAGGCCTTTCCATGCCCCTGTGGCCCGACCGCGGAGGCCAGAACAGCCTGAGGAATCCCGACGCGAGCAAGGGGTCCGACTTCCCGCCTGAACTGGTCCGCCGCCCCAAGTCAAACTAGTGCTTTGACCGCAAGATCAGGTTCTACTGGACGGCCGCTTTCTGACGCGCGCGGCTCCGATCAGAGCCACGACCGTGAGGAAGTGGTTCCCCATAAAGGAGCAAAATCACGCGGTCACGGACCTAGATCAGTCGGGAGGGGCTGCGCCCGGCGACGGCGCCCGCGCAGGCGAGTTCTCTGGAAGTGGTTGAGCCACGACTTCGCGTTTGGCGCGTTTGGCGCTTGCCTCCAGGGTTCGAATCGCCGTATGATCTCAGCACCATGGAACGTCGTGATCTGCTTGCCGCCGCGGCCACGCTGGGACTTTCGCCGGCCGCCGCGGCTGCCGCCAGTGTGGCGGGACCGCTTGAGTTCAAGGTCCTGCTCGATATCAAACGATTCGATACGCCGACTGTGTCGAATGCCATCGAGACCTTCAATTTCCGTCCGCGAAACCAGGGGTTCATGCGTCCCGAGATCAAGTGCGTGTTCCCGGAGTTCAGCCCGATGGTGGGCTACGCGGTGACGGGCAAGATCCGGGCCAACCAGGCGCCGCCGCCAGGAACAAGCTATACCAGGCGCTCCGACTGGTGGGACTATATCGTTTCGATTCCGCAGCCGCGCGTCATTGTGCTGGAAGACCTGGACGACCCGCCCGGGGCGGGCTCGTTCTGGGGCGAGGTGAACGGCAGCATTCATCGCGCGCTGGGCTGTGTGGGCGCGGTCACCAACGGGTGTGTTCGCGACTTGAAGGAAGTGCGCGAGATGGGCTTCCATTTTTTCTCGCAGCACATCGCCGTCTCCCATGCCTATGTTCACATGATCGAATTCGGCAAGCCGGTGACGATCGGGGGACTTAGAGTGAAGCCCGGCGATCTGCTTCATGGCGACCAGCACGGCGTGCACGTTGTGCCGCTGGAACTTGCGCCGAAGATCACGGATGCGGTGGCCAGGATTGTGGCCGCCGAGCGCCGAACGATCGACTTCTGCCATTCGCCGGACTTCACGCTCGAAGGACTGAAGAAACTCAGTGGATAGACACTTGTGGCGAAAGGGGCGTTTGAGGCGGGGTGATTTGAGTCAGCTTTTGGCGAGGGTTGGGCGAAGATTCGACGAAGAGGCCGGCTCTTTGCGTTCGCGGTGGGCGGTGATTGTGACGGTTTTGGTTTTTGGGCGGCGTTGGAGGAGTTTGAGGTGAGCGAAGAGGGGTTTGAGGCGGACTCCGGGGGGGATTTGGGTGGGGAGGGTTGCTTTTTGATCGGTCTCTCTCATTAGGCGCTCCTGCTGTATCTGCTTGAGTTGATTGAGGCTTCTGAAGAAGAGGCGTTCGTGGGAGGTGCGGTAGCGGGAGAGTTTTTCGCTGCTGCCAAACGAACCTGGGAGGCCTATGTCGATGTTGGTGAATAGCTCCATTTCGCGAACTTTGTAGAGTTGCCAGGCGGCGAAGAGGAGCATGTCGAAGAGGGTGTTTTCGATGGCTCCGGTGGGGTGGTAATCATTTAGGTACTCGCGGCGGAGTTTTTCGTATTGGTGGCGCATGTTGAGGGGGACGGCGTTTTCGAGTTTTTTGGCTCGGAGGCCGTGGGTTACGGCGTTTTGCGAGGAACGGGATTTGCCGGATTCGGTTTTTGGGCCTGGGGGGGTGGGGTTCGCCGGGGTTGGCTGGGTGACCCCCTCTCTGCGTTCGGGGTTGAAGGGGGGGCGGCGGGTTCGGGCGTTGGCTGGTTGACCCCCTCTCTTCGTTCGGGGCCTCCGGGTTCGGGGTTGAAGGGGGCGGGGGCGGCGGAGGCGGGATCCGGCGAAGAGACCCCCTCTCTTCGTTCGGGGTTGAAGGTTTCGGGCTCTGCGGTTTGCTCGGGGTTGGCGGGTTCGGGGGTTGGCTGGTTGACCCCCTCTCTGCGTTCGGGGTTGAAGGGGGCGGGCGTCATGCTTTGCTCGGGGTTGGCGGGTTCGGGCGTCGGCTGGTTGACCCCCTCTCTGCGTTCGGGGCCTACGGGTTCGGGGTTGAAGGGGGCGGGAGCTGGTGGCTCCTGGTGGGCTTGGGTTTCCGCCTGGATTTGGCTGGCGGGATCGATTGTGTTTAGATTCGTCATGATGCATCCTTTCGGGCGGATGGAGTCCGCCGATGTTTACGAGGATGCGCGATGGAAATTGGGCTGGCGGAGGAATTCCTGGCAAGTTGTTGATTTTAAGTGGAAGATATTTTGGTTAGGGCCGTGACTGCGTTGACCGGAGGGTCGGGGGGAGGCTTTGCGAAGGGGACGGAGCGCTCCGACGTGTTGGTGAATTTGGTGGAGAATTTCGATACGATAAGTGGCGTGTTTTCAATGCGGGGTGGGTGTGCGGGGCGGGCGGGGCGAGGTGGAGGCGGGGCTGGACGGGCGAACGGACGTTTGGGCGAGTTACAAGTAACTGATA
>CAMTUE010000015.1:0-57457 GCA_947084845.1 uncultured Bryobacteraceae bacterium
CAAACTCGTCTACTTTGCCTATCCGCTGATGATGCCCGAGGCCGCCGCCAAAGTCCTGCGCGCATATGTCGAAAACGGCGGCGCGCTGGTGGCCGAGGCGCGGCTCGGCTGGAACAACGAGCGCGGACTCGCCGCCGAACGAATCCCCGGCATGGGCCTCTGGGAAGTGATGGGCTGCCGCGAAACTGAAATCAGCACCGGCGACAAAGGCCGCACCGAACTGCGCTGGACCAGTTCCACTTTCCCCGAAATGAAACCCGGCGACGCCCTGCCCGCCCGCTGGTATGAAGAAACCCTCACGCCAGCCAACGATCGCGCGCGCGTCCTCGCCCAGTTTGCCGGCGGACGTCCCGCCGTCATCGAATCTACATTCGGCAAGGGCAAAACCCTCACCCTCGGCTCCTACGTCAGCGCCGCCGCCTACTCCTCTCCAGGCGAGACCGCCGAACGCTTCTTCGCCGGGCTGCTCCTTTGGGCCGATGTCAGCTTGCCCATCCAGACCTTAGCCCCAGACATCGAGGTGCGCTACCTCGATTCAGACGGCGGCTCGGACCGCGCCTCTGACAATGCCCGCATCATCTTTGTTTTCAACCATTCACGGAAACCGGTCGAAACCTCCGTCTCCGTCCGCATGGCCGCCGGCGACTACTCCGCCGTTGATCTCATGACCGCTACCCCCGTCGCCCTCGAACGCACCGCGTCATCGATCCGTTTCCAGACCTGGCTCAAGCCCGATGGCGTACAGGTTCTCAAGGTCAGCCCGAAATAGCCCGGCAGGCTCCCATCCCGTCCGGCAAATCGTTTGGTTGTCCCGCTACTTTCCCGGACCCAATTGGATCAGCGCCGGCACCAGTTGAGCACCGATGAGCAGGCTGACCGCCACGCCCACCATCACGGAAAAGAGAATAGCCGGCAGGAGCCGCGCGGGCCGGTGCTTCACTAAATCGAATTGGGGCATGTTGCCCACATCGGCGAGAATACAGCGGGCTTGAGACAAAATTTGAGCGCGTCTCAGGTCCCTATTCTGATGGCCTCGGCACGGGCCGGTAAACCGGGATCTGCGCCACCAACCACAGACCCGCCCCCAGCAATAGGCAAGTCCATGCAAACCAGTCGCCGAAGCGCGAATACAGGGTCTTCTCGTGAATCTCGGCGTAGCGCAACCGCCCCGCCCTGCGCGTGAACTCGGGCAGCGCCTCGTGTAGCCGCCCTGCCGGGTCGATCGACGCAGTCAACCCGTCGTTGGCCACCCTCAACAGCCAGCGCCGGTTCTCCACCGCCCTCATCCGCGCCAGCATCACGTGCTGCGATCTCGGCCCGTTGCTCTTTCCGAAATATCCGTCGTTGGTCAGGTTCACCAGCACCGGCGCATTCAACGCCGCCAACTCCCTCACCAGATGCGGAAAAGCCGACTCATAACAGATGAACACCCCCACACTCCGGTTCCCCGCCAGCAAAAGCCCCGGCGTCGTCCCGGCCGAATAGTTGCCGGCCTCCGTCGAAATCTTCTCGATCCAGCCAAAACCCCATGGAATGTACTCCCCAAACGGCACCAGGATCCGTTTGTCGTACCGCGCCGCCAGCCGCCCTCTCGCATCGAGCAGAATCCCGGAATTCAGCGGTTCCCGGTCGGCCGTATACGCCACACCGCCGAACAGAAACGGCGCAGAAGCCAACCGCGCCAGCGTCCCGGCATGACTCCTGAACGCTTCGTCGTTGTAGTAATACAGCGGCGCCGGCGCTTCCGGCCACACCACCAGATCCACTGCCGCTCTTTCCGGATCCAGCGCCTCGGCCAGCGTCAGATAGCTGGCCTGCCGCAGGATCCGCGCCTTCCCTTCCTCGGTCCACGCTTCGTCGGCTGAGAAGTTCGGCTGCAACACCGCCGCCTGCCGGTTCGGCGCTTTTCCGGTCTCGACCGCTGGCAACGCCCATAACAAAACGATCGCCCCCAGCCACGCCAACTGCTTGCGCGGTCTCTTCAACGCCGCCAGCGCCGCGCCCGTCGCCGTCGCGGCGAAGATGAACGTCAACCCGTAGACGCCGAACACCGGAGCCAGCCGCAGCGGCAACTCCATCTCAATCCCTGCGTTGCCCAATTGCAGCCACGGGAAACCCAGAGGCGCATGTGTCCGTTCCAATCCCGTCCACAACGCGGCGATCGCCGGTATGGCCCACCACCGTTTCAACATCGGACCCGCCATCCACGCAAACACCGCCAGATGCAGCCCTTTCGCAAGCGCAAACAGCACCACCGCCAGCACCGCCAAAGGCCCGTTCAACCCGCCATAGTTGGCCAGCACGTCGCCAATCCAATGGCAAACCGCCGCCCAATACAGGAACCCCGCCAGCCACCCGGTGAGAAACCGCGCCTTGCCATCGCTCTCATGCCCCAGAGCGAACAGCAGTGGCGCCAGCGCCACCGGAGCCAGCAGCGCCAAACCCCACGGCGGCAGGCTCAGCGCCATCATCACCGCCGACGCCACCGCGCCCAGCGTCAGTAAGTGGATTCGCCGCATCGCTCAACCGCCTGTTCGTTCACCACTTCGGCCATGTAACTCGACCGCACAAACGGTCCGGCGAATACCATCCTGAACCCCATCTCCACACCCGCCTCTTTCCACCTCTCATACCGCTCTTCCGGCACATACTCCGAAACCGCGCGATTCCGCCGCGCCGGCTGCAAATACTGCCCGATCGTCAACACATCCACCCCCGCCGCACGCACGTCCCGCATCACCTCCACCACCTCGCCCTCCCCCTCGCCCAGCCCCACCATCAGCCCCGATTTCGTCAACACGCCCGGAGCCGCCTCCCGCGCATGTCCCAGCACCCGCAACGACTGGTCGTAATCCGCCTGCGGCCGCACCGCTCCATACAGCCGCCTCACCGTCTCCATGTTGTGGTTGAATACATCCGGACCCGCCTCAAGCACCCTCTCCACGGCCCGCAAATCCCCGCAAAAATCCGGCGTCAATACTTCAATCCGGGCCTCCGGCAACGCCCCGCGCACCCGTCTCACCGTCTCGGCGAAATGCCCCGACCCGCCGTCTTCAAGATCGTCCCGGTTCACGCTCGTGATCACCACATACCGCAGCTTCATCCGCTCGGCCATCACGGCGACATTCGCCGGTTCGTTTGGATCCAGCCGGAATTCGGTCTTGGCCGGCGAAGCCTTGGGCACCGCGCAAAACGTGCACCCCCGCGTACAAACATTCCCCATGATCATGAATGTCGCCGCCCCGCGATCGAAACACTCATGCATATTCGGGCAGCGCGCCGACTCGCATACCGTATGCAGATCCAGCCGCCGCAGGTCGTTCTTCAGCGCCTGCACGCTCGGATAGTTCGATTGCGGCTTGCGCAGAAATCCCGGCAGCCGCCCGCCCCTGGACTCATGCCGGCCGATCTGTATCAGTTCTTCCATCGTTCCGGCGCCCTACTTATAGGTCGCCAGATACGGATTCGCGATGCCCAGTTGCTTCAATTCTTCCCGCGCCGCCGTGATCGCCTCGTTGTCGGCCAGCGGACCCACCAGCACCCGCACATACTCCGGCTTCGACGACGGCGAAATCACCACCCGCAATCTCCGTTCCACCAGTTGCAGCCGCAGCGTCTGCGCGTCGTTCAACACCGTCGCCGCCACCTGCAGGTACCGCCCGGCCGCAGGCGTCTCCGTCACGCCCACCGGACTCGACGGCGGCGCGCTCACCGGCTTCGGCGGAGCCACCGGCGGTTCAGCTTTCACAGGCTCGCTTTTCACCGGCTCGCTCTTGACCGACTCGGCCACCGGTTCCGCGGGCTTCGGCGTTTCCGCCGCCGGCGGCGCCTGCCGCTGCTCGCCCGAATCCACCCGCAGCGGACCCGCCTCGCTCTTCGCCATCTTCGGCCCGCTCTCCGGGGCAGTGCCCCGCCCGGCCAGGAAGCCCATCGCGAAGAACAGCCCCAGCAACACCACCACGATGAACAACACGCTGAAGAGCTGCTTGTTGCCTAATGTAAACTCAAATTCGCCGTCCGAACGTTCAGGCATTGTCTTCCTTCCCTCCGTCCCCGGTGACGCCATCGCCGGGCACGGCCTACATTGTTGAGAATAAACCTCAACCCTTCCCAAACACAACCAAAACAAATTCGCACGATCACGGTCTGGGCCGCGCCCTCCGTTTTCAGCGCCAACCCGGCTGCCTCCGCCGCCGTGACAAAAGCGGTCTCGTCCACATCACCATGGACGGCCTCCGTCCGCCCCGGCATCGGATCGGTACACCTGTGCCAATTCAGTACAGCCCTCGAAACATCCAACGTGATGCGAACCCCCTACCCCTGTCAATACAAGGAATAGATCCTCAAGTCTTTTCATTCACTTACCCACCCCTCCCCCATTGGCCCCCGATCTGCTTATTCCCCTTCCATGTTGGACCCGATCACGTCCAGACTCGAAAGCTACATGGATCTCCTGGCGGCCCGCCAAAAGCTGGTCGCCTCCAACATTGCCAACATGAACACGCCCGGCTACCGCGCCCGCGACATCGACTTCCAGTTCGAGTACATGTCGCGGGTCGAAGGCGCCGGCATCAATGTCATAGAACCTGACGGCCTGACGGTCAAAAACGACGGCAACAACGTCAGCCTCGACCGCGAGGCGCGTCTGCTGGCCGAAAACGCCCTGCGCTTCAACATGGCCTCCACGCTGCTCCGCAGCCAGATCCAGACAATAAAGCGCGCTATCGGCGAAGGGAGGGGCGGATGAGCCTCTTTGGAACTCTCTCTGTCTCGGCCTCCGGCCTGGCCGCCCAGCGCCAACGGGCCACCGCCATCGTTGAAAACCTGGCCAACTCGGAGACAACGCGCACCCCCGAAGGCGGCCCCTACCGCCGCAAGGATGTCGTCTTTCAACCCGACGCCCAAACCTCGCCTTTCTCCGCCATCTTCCAGGCTGAACTCGGCCCTCACGTCACCGGAGTCAGCGTCGCCGAAATTGTCGAGGAGTCGCGCCCGCCCATCATGAAGTACGATCCCGGCCACCCCGACGCCAACCCCGAAGGCTACGTCGCCATGCCCAATATCAGCCCGGCCGAGGAGATGGTCGACCTCATGGGCGCCTCGCGCGCCTATCAGGCCAACGCCGCCGCCATGACGGCGGTCAAGGACATGGTGGCCAAATCAATTGACCTGATGCGCTTATGACACCCTCCATCTCGTCAATCCGGCTCCCCGATCTCGCCGCCATCAACCCGTCCGTCGCCTCCGTGCCAAAACCCTCAGGCACGGCTTTCCAGGATGCCCTCAAGGACGCGTTCCAGGGTGTCGACAAGTTACAGAAAAGCGCTCACGCCTCCACCGAAAGCCTGCTGCGCGGCGAGAGCGAGGATCTCCACAAGGTCGCTCTCGACCAGCAGCGCGCCTCGCTGGCCTTCGACCTCTTTCTCCAGGTCAGAAACAAGGCGGTGACGGCCTACCAAGAGATCATGCGCATGCAGGTCTGATTTCGACCGTTGATCGGGGAGGCATTACACCGGGATGGACCAATTCACATCCATGTTCGCTGACTTGAGCTGGAAGCAGCGGATCTCGATCATCGTCGCCGCCGCCTCGGTCGCCCTGGCCCTCTGGCTCGGCGTCCAGTGGAATCGCGAGCGCGATCTCAGACCCCTGTTCACCAACCTCTCAGCCGAAGACTCCGGCGCCCTGGTCACCCGTCTCCGCTCGACCAATGTGCCCCACACCGTCCGCGACGACGGCGCAATTCTGGTCCCATCGGCCCGCGTCGCCGAACTTCGTCTCGACATGGCCTCCGCCGGCCTGCCCCGCACCGGCCGTCTCGGCTTTGAACTGTTCGACAAGACCAACTTCGGCACCACCGACTTCGCCGAACAGATCAACTACCGCCGCGCCGTCGAAGGCGAACTCGAACGCAGTTTCATGGCCATCTCCGATGTCGAAAAGGCGCGCGTTCACGTCACCTTCGCCAAGGACTCCGTCTTCGTCGAAAGCCGCCAACCCTCCAAGGCCAGCGTCATGCTCAAGCTCCGCCCCGGCGGCAAACTCTCCCCCCAGAATATCCAGGGCATCACCCATCTCGCCGCCAGCGCCGTCGAGGGCCTTCAGCCGGAAAACGTCAGCGTGCTCGACATGAACGGCTCGCTCCTGAACCGCCCCCGCCGCGCCCTCGACGAGGACGGCGCCGGCTCCTCCGACGCCCGCCTCGAATACCGCCAATCGGTCGAACGCGACCTCCTCGTCAAAATCCGCGCCACCCTCGATCCCCTTCTCGGTTCAGACCGCTACCGCGCCGGCGTCACCGCCGAGGTCGATTTCACCAGCGGCGAACAGAGCGAAGAGACTTTCGAACCTGACAAGTCCGTCATGCTGACCTCGCAAAAGACCGAGGATGTCTCGGGCGCCGGCGCCGCCGCCGCCGCCGGTGGCGTGCCCGGCACCGCCAGCAACCTGCCGCGCCCTGTCGAGCGCACATCAAGCACCCGCGGTTCCACCGCCCGCCGAACCGAAAACGTCACCTACCAGACCAGCCGCGTCGTCAAACGCACCACACTCCCCCAGGGCGGTTTGCGCCGCGTCTCGGTCGCCGTCCTTCTCGACCAGGACGTCAGGTGGGAAGGCTCCGGCGCCAACGCCCGCCGCGTCCTCGATCCGCCGCCCCCGGAACGCCTCAAGGTCGTTCGCGACGTCCTCGCCGGCGTCGTCGGCTTCCAGGAACAACGCGGCGACCAGATCCTGGTCGAGTCTCTGCCATTCGACGCCACCCTCCACGCCCCTCCTCCGGAGATCCCGGGTTCCGGTCAACCCGCATCTGATCCCTCCGGCTCGATCCCCATCCCCGGCTGGCTCAAACCCTATCTGAAGGGCGCGCCGCCTGGCGTCTGGCTCGGCGCGCTCGGCGCTGTCGTCGTCGTCGCTCTCGTCGCCATTCTGTGGATCGCACGCAGAATGTTCCGGAGCAAGCCCCCCCTGTCTCGCTCCAGCGCCGGAACCGTAGCCGCCCTGGCCTCCTCCTCCGACCACGGCTCCCAACTCGAAGCCAAGGCCATGGCCCAACTCGCCGCCAACGACGAAAACCGCGCCCGGGCCGAACAGGAGATGCTCGCTTCCCTCCAACTCCCCCCAAGTACAAAGAAGACCGAAGTCCTCCGTAGACAAATCGGCGACGCGGCCAAGCGAGACCCCCAAGCCACCGCCCAACTGCTCCGGACCTGGCTCAGCGAGCAGGAAAGGTGACCTCCTGACGTGATCACCAACACCAACGCCGAAAAGAACCAGGGACCCCGCCACACCGGCTCCCAGAAGGCCGCCGTCCTCATGGTCACGCTCGGAGAGTCCGTCAGCTCCGAAGTCCTCAAGCACCTCGACGAAGATGAAGTCGCCATGATCGGCAAGGAGGTCGCGCGCATCACAGCCATCACCTCCGAAGACGCCGAGGCCATCCTCGACGAGTTCTATACCATGTCGATGGCCCAGGACTACGTCCTCAAGGGGGGCATCGAGTATGCCCGAAAGATGCTCATGGGCGCTTTCGGACCCGAAACCGCCAAGCGCATCATCGACCGTCTCATGAAGATGCTCGGCAACGATGCCGCCAGCTTCGACGCCCTCCAGAAAGCCGATCCCCAACAGCTCGCCAAGTTCATCCACAGCGAACACCCCCAGACCATCGCTCTTGTTCTCAGCCACTTGAACCCCTCCCAGGCCGCCGGCCTCATCCTCTCCCTCCCCCATGATTTGCGCTCCGAGGTCAGCCTCCGCATGGCCAACCTCGACCAGATCTCACCCGAAATCATCTCCAAGATCGCCAGCATCATCGGCCAGAAACTCAAAGCCCTCGGCGAACTCAGCCGCGAAAGCTACGGCGGCGTCCGTGCCGTCTCCGAGATGTTCAACCGCCTGGACTCGGGCACCAGCAAGGACATCCTTGATTCAATCGATCAGAAAGACGCCGCCCTGGCCGACACCATCCGCCACCTCATGTTTGTCTTCGAGGACCTCCTGCTCATCGACATCGAAGGCATCAAGGAACTGCTCGGCCGCATCGACCGCAAGATGCTCACCATCGCCCTCAAGGGCACCTCGGACCAGTTGAAGAACCATTTTTTGCAGTGCATGTCCCAGCGCGGCGCCGAAATGTTGAGGGAGGACATGGATGCGCTCGGACCCGTGAAGATCAAGGAAGTCGAAGCCACCCAGCAGCAGATCATCTCCGTCGTCCGCCAGCTCGAGACCGAAGGCGTCCTCAATCTGAAGGGAACCGTCGGCGAACAGTATGTCGTGTAAGATCATCAACGCCTCCGATTCCGGCTCGGTCCAGTCGTTCGATTGGGGCCTCCAGCCGCAGTCCGCTCAGGCGCGCCGGCCCGCAAACAGTGTCCATTACGGCAATCATCCCGGTGATGATTTCGAGCAGCGGATCGAGCAGGCCCGCCAGCAGGGCTTCGAGGAAGGCGTCCGCCATGCCGAATCGGCCATCCAGCTGCAGTTTCAGTCGCAGTTGAACGAAGTCGGCGGCCGCCTGTCCTCATCTCTCGCCGCCGTGGCCGCGCTTCGGCCGCGGCTCCGCCATCAGGCCGAAGCCCAGGTAGTGGAACTCGCCATGCTCGTGGCCCGCAAGATCCTCCACCGCACCCTCACAATGGACCCCGACGCCCTGAGCGGCTTGGTCAAAGCCGCCCTCGGCCGCATTGACGCCCGCGAACTGCTCGAAATCCGCGTCGCCCCCGTCCATCACGCCTCGGTCAAATCCGCGCTCGAACGCCTCGGCTTGCCCTCTCAGGTCCAACTGATCGCCGACCCGAGCCTCGAACCCGGCGCGGTTCTGATCGAATCCGACCGTGGCCGGCTCGATGCCTCCGTCTCCACGCAACTGGCTGAAATTGAACGGGGATTTGCAGACTTCCTCACCACCGGGGGAACCCCATGAGCTCGCCCGCCCTCGATCTTGCGCGGTACTTCCGCCATCTCGACGACGCCGACCCCCTCCGCTGGTCCGGCATCGTCCGCGAGACCATCGGTCTGGTCGTCGAAAGTGAAGGTCCGGCCGCCGCGCTTGGCGATTTCTGCGAGATCCTCACGTCCACGGGCCGTCGAATCCGTACTCAAGTGATCGGATTCAAAAACGGGCGTGTCCTCTCCATGCCGCTCGAAGAGACCTCCGGCCTGCAACTGGGCGACACCATCGTAGCCAGGAAAAACGATGCCCGCCTCGCCGTCGGCCGCAGTCTGCTCGGCCGCGTCCTCGACGGCTTCGGCCGCCCGATCGATGGCGGCCCGCCCATTGAGCCTGAGGCCTATTACGCCCTCGATGCCCAGCCGCCCGGCCCGCTCGAACGCGAACCGATCCGCGACCGCCTCACCACCGGCGTCCGCGCCATCGACGGATTCCTCACCTGCGGCCGCGGCCAGAGAATCGGCATATTCGGCGGATCCGGGGTCGGCAAGAGCACCCTCCTGGGAAGTCTGGTCAAGAACAACGATGCCGAGGTCTCGGTGCTCGCGCTGATCGGGGAACGCAACCGCGAGGTCCGCGACTTCATTGAAAACGAACTTGGCGAGGAGGGGCTGAAGCGCTCCGTCGTCGTCGTCGCCACGTCGGACCGCCCCGCCCCGCTCCGCATCCGCGCCCTGTCGGTGGCCCTGGCCGCGGCCGAGTTCTTCCGCGATCAGGGCAAAGACGTCCTGCTGGTCGGCGACAGCGTCACCCGCCTGGCCATGGCCCAGCGCGAGATCGGCCTGGCCGCCGGCGAACCCCCCAGCCAGAAGGGCTACACCCCCTCGGTCTTCCAGCTTCTACCCCGCGTTTTCGAACGCGCCGGCCGTTTCAAGAACGGTTCCATCACGGCCTTCTTCACCGTCCTGGTCGAAGGCGACGACATGAACGAGCCGATCGCCGACGCCGTTCGCGGCATTCTTGATGGACATATAGTGCTTTCCCGCGCGCTCGGACAGAAGGGCCACTACCCGGCCATCGACGTCCTCCAGTCTGTCTCCCGCCTCGCCCCCCGCGTCGCCGCCCCAGGCCAAGCCGAGGCCGCCAACCGCGTCCGCGAAACGATGGCTTTGCTCGAAAACGCCGCCGATCTGATCCGCGTCGGCGCCTACGCCTCCGGATCCAACCCGCAACTCGACTCGGCAATCGCCATCGAACAGGAGATCAACCGGTTCCTGCGTCAGAAACCACACGAACCCGCCGACATGGAATCAACCGCTCGAAAACTGGCTGAACTCGCCTCGCCCCGCTCCGGAGCCGGACGTTGAAGCGTTTCCGCTACCCGCTCGAAAGCCTCATGCGCCTCAAGCAGGCGCGCCTCGACAATGAGCTGGCGAAGATAGAGCAAATCGTCTCCGAGATCTCTCAAACCGAGCAGCGGCGGCTGGTTCTCGGCAGGGAGGTCCAATCGGCTTCGCTCGCGGTCTCCTCCGCCACTTCGGTCGAAGGCTGGCAACTCTCCGCCCTGAGTAGCTTCCACCGCTACGCCCTGGAAGAGAACGAACGTCTCTTCCGCGCCCGCCTCAAGTCCCAGGAACGCCTCGAAACCCAGCGGCGTCAGGTCGTGGAAGCGCACAAACAAGTCAGGATTCTGGAGGTCCTCAAGGAGAAACGGCTGGCCGACTGGCGGCAGGAAGCCGACAAGGAACAGGAGCAAATGGTCTCGGAACTCGTCATCGCGCAGTGGAACGCCCGGCGGAGGAATTAACCGTACTTATTCGTATCTCACTGTAAATAAACGCTTTGTGACGTTGGAGGTTCGTTTGGTCAAAGCCGTTCTCAGGCGCCGGTCTTGAGAAAGGCCAGAAACTGGGCCGGGTCCTTCGTGAGTCCGGCGAAGGTAGCAAGAGTCTTGCCGTCCGAGTCAAGAATCGCGTAGAACGGGATCGCCACGCTCTGGAACGTCGATTCCTGCCGCTTCTGATTCGCCTCGCTCGCCGCGTCGGTCCCGTCGGTGTAAAGCTCAACAGCGACCAGACCGCCAAGCGCCTCGCCGAGTTCCGGCCGCGTGAACATATTGGCTTTCATCCAATGGCAGTTCGTGCAGGCGTAGCCGGTGAACGCCACCAGCACCCGCTTGTTCGCCGACTTCGCCTCGGCCAGCGCCCCGTCGTAGTCGTTCTTCAGCCACTTGGCAGCCGCCGCCGCACCGCCCCCAACAGCAGAAGAGGCCGTCGCCCCAGGCGCCGGGATGAAAGCTTCGATATCTCCAAGCCTGACCCCAAACATGCCTGGAATGAATGAAATAGCCGATCCAAGTAAAAGTACCGCAACAAGCAGCCGGCCCGTGCCCAGATTCTGGTCCGCCTTCACCCCCTCCATCCGCACCAGCCCCAGCAGATACAGTCCCGGCAGCGCGAACAGGACCACCCAGAGCGCGAGGAACCTCTCTCGCGTCAACAGATCCCACTGCATCACTGCGTCCACATTCGACAGGTACTTCAGCATTGCCGCCAGGATCAGGAAGCCCATCACCACCTTCACCCGCGCCATCCACCCGCCGCTGCGCGGCAACCGTTGCAGGTAGCTGGGGAACAACGCCAGAAAGAAGAATGGCAGCGCCAGTCCGGCCGAAAACGCCGCCATGCCCAGCACCGGTTGCAGCGTCCCGCCCTGCACCGACGCCACCAGCAGCGTGCCGACAAAAGGCCCGACACAAGCAAACGAGGTGAGCGAGAACGTCAACCCCATCAGCAGGACTCCGAGATACCCGCCCCGGTTCGACGCCGCGTTCATCTTCGTCAGCAGCCCGGAGGGCAGCGTGATCTCGAACGCGCCCAGCAGCGACAACCCAAACGCAAAGAAAACAATCGAGATGAAGCCGTTTACCCAGGGGCTCGATGCCATCTGAACCACGCCAAACGGACCCAATGCCGCCGTCACGCCAAAGCCCAGCCCCGTGAACAGCGCGACGATGCCCAGGCAGAACACCAGGGCCTGCGACAGCGCCTGGCCGCGAGTCCCGCCGCTCTGGTTCAGGAAGAACGAAAGCGTAATGGGAATCATCGGGAAGACGCAGGGAGTGAAGAGCGCCGCCAACCCAAAGCCAAATGCAATCAACAGGAAAGACGTCAAAGATTGAGACGATGCCTGACCTTGTGTCTGCGCTGGAACCGCCGCCGCTACAGGCTCCGCCGCCGGCTTGAACTCGGTCCATCCGGCAGGTATCGCAACCGCCGGAACGGCCGCACCGGAATCCACATTCAGGGTGGCCACCGCAGTCACTCGTTTGGGAGGCAAACACTCGGTGTCAGTGCAGAGCTGATACCGCATCTTCGCCGTGATCTCCCGCGGACCTGCCGGAGCATCCGGGGCCAGATCCAGCTTGAAGTAAAACTTGACTACTTTCTCGTAAGTCTCTGTGTCCAGGTTGAAATTCGGATCGAACGTCCGCTTCGACGCCGGGTAGTAAAGCACCGCCCTGGCGATGGCGGGGTTGTCCTCGATTTCGATCGTCGTGGGAATCGGTCCGCCCGTGGGCCCCGGCTTCGGGGTGGTGGGCGAGTACATGTGCCAGGGCTCCTGGAGGTCGAGTTTCAGCTCCAGGACTACGCTCGATCCGGGCGCGGCGGACTTCGCCGCCGGCTCAAGCGTCCAACGGGCCGGGTGGGGCCGCTGGGCGAAAAGGGGTAAGCACAACAGGAGGAAGAGAAGGAGGCTAGAGGAGAGCCGCTTTAGCGGTGGCGTTGTTGTCCAGATGCCATTCATGGAGTTCGGTTGCGATGCGGTCATTGACATGTTCGGAGGCGAATTCCGTGGCCACCCGGATTGCGTTGCGGATTGCATTGTCGTTCGAACGGCCATGACTAATGATACAGATTCCCTTGACGCCCAGCAGGGGCGCGCCGCCGTATTCGGAATAGTCCACGCGCTTTTTGAAGTCCTTGTAGGCCGCGCGGCTGAGGATATAGCCGATCTTGCGGGTGATGGTGGCGGCAAGCGACTCCTGCAGCATGTGCTTGATCACTTCCACCATGCCTTCGCTCACCTTCAAGGCGACATTGCCGATGAAGCCGTCGCAGACGATCACGTCGGCCTTGCCGGTATAAAGATCGCGGCCCTCGACGTTGCCGATGAAGTTGATCGGCAGACTCTTCATAAGCAGGCTGGCCGTGCGGGTCAATTCGTTACCCTTGTGCTCCTCCTCGCCGATCGAGAGGATGCCGACCTTGGGGTCCTCGGTATGGAAGATCAGGCGCGAGTAGATGTCGCCCATGACGGCGAACTGGGCCAACATGCGGGCCGAACAATCGACGTTGGCGCCGACGTCCACCATGATCGTGGGCTTCCCTTTCAGAGTGGGGAAGGCGGAGGCGAGGGCCGGCCGGTCGACGCCCGGGACCATGCCCATGACCGTCTTGGCCGTAACCATGCACGCGCCGGTATTGCCGGCTGAAACGAGTCCGTGGGCTTCGCCGTCGCGCACCAGGCGGGCGGCGACACGAATGCTGGAATCGCGTTTACTCCGCAGCGCCTTGGCCGGATTGTCGTCCATCGTGACGACCTCGCTGGCGTGGGCGATGCGGATGGCAAGTTGCCTGGCGTCGCTGTATTTGGCTAGTTCGGCGCGCAACAGGTCCTCGCGCCCCACCAGGATGATGCTGACATCCTGACTGCGGGCGGCGCGGACTGCTCCGAGTACTTCCGGCGCGGGTGCGTGATCGCCACCCATCGCGTCAACGGCGACAGTGATCATAGGCGGTTCGCCTGGCCGGCCTACTGCTCGGCGACTTCGATGACTTCGCGCGTCTTATACCACCCGCAAGACGGGCAGGCGCGGTGGGGAAGCTTTGTTTCGTGGCACTTAGGGCACTCCGACACGCCAGCCACCTTCAGGTGGTCGTGGGCGCGGCGGGTTGACGTACGTTGCTTAGAGTGGCGTCGTTTGGGGTTAGGCATTGTCTACTTCCTGGGATTGATTAGAAGAGTGCGCAAATGAAGACCCTCTTATTGTAACCAACCCCAAGCAGTCGTGTCATCCCGCCCTGTCCGGAATCAAACGGATACCGGGATTCCGGGATGCCCGTACAGGGTTTCAGGGATTACCGATTCCACCTCCGCCCACTAGACTTGTGCAAGGAGGTAACGGAATGTCCGACTTTTACCAAACCGGCCTTGTCCCCACATTGCACGGCCTGAACCGTGACGGCCTTCCGCGCCTCGAGGCTGAACTCGATTACTGCGCGGGGAAGCACGGCATCGGGTTGGTGCTGCCGGCGCTCTACAGCGAGTTCGAAACCCCCGCCATGAAGCTCATCATGGAGGAACTGAGACGGGTCCGCTACCTCAAACGCATCGTCCTGGCTTTGGCCCAGGCGGGAGAGCGCGAATACCACCGGGTGGTCAGACTGTTTGCCGGTTTTCCGACCGAGGTCACCGTCATCTGGATCGACAGCGACCCTGTCCAGGAGTTTTTCGCCTGTCTGGAGGATGCCGGCCTGAGCGCGGGCGTCGAAGGCAAAGGCCGCTCCTGCTGGCTGTCGTACGGCTATTTAATGGCCAAGGGCGATTGCGACATCATCGCACTGCAGGATTGCGACATCCGGACCTATCATCGCCGGATGCTGGCCCGGCTGGTCTATCCCCTGGTGGACTCCAGGCTCAACTTCGAATTCTCAAAGGGCTTCTATCCGAGGTATACCGACAAGCTCAATGGCCGGGTCACGCGGCTGTTCCTGACGCCGCTGGTGCGATCGCTGCAGGATTGCGGCGTACATGCCAATTTTCTGCGGTTCCTCGACAGCTTCCGTTATGGACTCGCCGGCGAGTTCGCCATGAGAACGGACCTGGCGCGCACGATGCGCGTGCCTTCGGACTGGGGGCTGGAGGTCAGCACGCTGCACGAAGTCTGGCAGAGGGTGCCGGCGATGCGGACCTGCCAGGTCGATCTGACCGAATGCTACGACCACAAGCATCAGGAACTGTCGGCAGAGGACTCCAGCCGCGGCCTGCACAAGATGACGAAGGATATCGCCAAGGCGATGTTCCGGGCGTTGGGCCGGGAAGGCGAGGTGTTGAGCGCCGACATGTTGTTGAACACACTGCCTTTGCGCTACCAGCAGATGGCCGAGGCGATGGTTGTGCGCTACCGGGCCGATGCGATGATGAACGGGCTTGAGTACAACCGGCACATCGAGGAGACATCGATCGAGGTGTTCGCCCAATCTCTGTCCGACGCGGCGCAGGAGTTCCTGGCCAACCCGCTGGGCGAGGCTCCGCTGGCGAGTTGGGAGCGGGTGGCGGATGCGTCGCCGGATGTGTTCGAGCGGCTGGTGAGAGCGGCAGAACTGGAAGGCGAAATGGCGGCGGCGGCCAGGACGGCGTAGTGCTTTGACCGCAAGATCAGGTTCTGCTGGACGACCGCTGGCTGACGCGCGCGGCTCCGATCAGAGCCACGACCGGAAGTGGTTCCCCATAAAGGAGCAAAATCACGCGGTCACGGACCTGGGCCGCCTCAGGCGGCCGGGCCGATGTCGAGTTCCAGATCGCTCAGCAGCGCCAGAATGGCCTGCGACCAGGCGGCCGGTCCGGCTTGAGCGGTGGCTCGGGCGCGCGGCAGCCGGCGGTGCAGTTCTTCCGAATGGGCGGAGTTCAGAATGATCGGGTGGTCGACGGCACGCAGGAACTCTTCATCGTTGAGACCATCGCCAAGCCCGATGGTCACGACTGGTGTATGGACAGCTGCATACAGATTGATCAGCCGGCGAACGGCATCCCCTTTGCCGGAGTGGCGCTGAGCGTGATAGAACCGGCCTCCGCGGGTCAACTGCAGCCCGTGGGCGAGGAAGGCCCGCAAAAGGTCGGTTTCGCGGCGCGGCGTCAACAGCAGGAATGGTTCGCTGTAATCACGCGTAGCGGCGAGAGCGGCATCGTCGAGCGTCATGTCGCAGTGGACGGCGATCTCCTCGACAGTCATCGCCGAAAATCCGCGCACCTCGCACCGGCTATCGGCCGCCGCCCGGTGCAAGGCCTGGACCACCTGACTCTGCGGCCACCCGAACACGATCCGGGCTCCGCCTCCAGGCAGGCTCTCAGCGCCGGGGAGCGGTGCGGGCAGGGCGCCCGGAGGCAGGTGGATGGCTCCGCCGTTTTCGACGATACTCGGGTGGTGGATACCGATCGTCCTCTGCCACCGCTCCACTTCAGCCCATGTCTTGCTGGTGGTGAACACGATGGGCGCGCCGTGGCCCTTGAGGACCCGCAGGGCGGGCAGGGCGGGAGTCCACTCGTAAGTCGAGTGGTCCAGAAGGCATCCGTCCATGTCTGTGAAAACGAGGACCACGGAATTAAGATAACAGGGAAGAGACTCAGATGACTCCGAGGATCGGTTTCTCGCTCATCGCCGGCTTTGGCGCCGTCATCGTGTTGACGGCCGCGCTGGGCATCAGCCAGTCCAGGCGGGCGGCTCTGATTCAGAAGGACCTGATCTCGGCGCAGGAAACCTACACGTCCACCGAAATGCTGCTTTCGCAGACGAGAGTCGATCTCTACCGCATTGGCATGAACGTCAGGGACTATCTCCTCGACCGGTCTGGCAACTCGGAGCAGCTGAAATCGGAGTTGCTTGTGACACGCAAGCAGGTGCTGGGCAATATCGAGATGCTCGAATCGCGAATGGCGCTCGAGCACCGCGAACCGCTGAAGAGACTCCGCGACGAGGTGGAAGATTACTTTGAATGGACCTCCCCGGTGCTGGGTTGGACTCCGGAAGAGCGGGTGGCCTACAGCGGGACTTATGTCCGTGGAGTCCTGCTGAAGCGGCGTGAAGCGATTACGAGCCTGGCGGAGCAGTTGCAGCGGATCAATTCCACCAACCTGCAGCGGTCGCGCGAACGGCTGGAACGTAGCCAGCAGGAGTACCTGCAGTGGCTCAGGAGGATGACTTTGAGCGTTGTCCTCCTCAGCCTGCTGGTGGCGGCTCTGAGTATTGCATGGATCATGAGGCTGGAGCGCCAGGCGGAGTCGGAAAAGCAGCGCGCCGAGAGCGCCGGGCGCGAACTGCGCCGTCTGTCGCAGCAACTGGTAAGGGCGCAGGAGGAGGAAAGGCGATCGCTGTCGCGGGAGTTGCACGACCAGGTGGGCCAGCAACTGACGGCGCTAAGAGTTGAAATCGCCAACTTGGGCCGTATTCCGCCCGGCGACCGGACTCTGTTCGCAACCCACCTCGCCGAGGCCAAGAACCTGGCGCTCCAGACAATGAGGACCGTGCGCGATCTGGCCATGGGGCTGAGGCCGTCGATGCTGGACGATCTGGGCATCGGGCCGGCGATCGAATGGCAGGCGCGTGAGTTTTCGCGCCGTAACGGCGTGCCGGCGACCGTCGAATTCCACGGCGAGATCAACGGTTCGCTGAGCGAGGCCGAGCGGACATCGCTTTTCCGGATTGTGCAGGAGGCTCTTACCAACATCACGAAACACGCCAAGGCCGGAGAGGTCCGCATCCGCCTGTCGGCCGATGGCGACGGGATCACCCTGGCAGTGGGCGACGACGGCTGCGGCATGCCGGACCGCCATGAGCGCGGCGGCGGATTGGGCCTCCTCGGCATGGAAGAGCGCGCCAGAGAACTGGGCGGACGGTTCACAATCGCCTCGTCGCCGGGCGAAGGGACAAGAATCGAAGTGTGGCTGCCGCGTAGAATAGCGGCATGAGCGCCATCCGCGTACTGCTGGCCGACGACCATGGCGTCGTCCGCAAGGGACTGCGGTTCCTGATCGAAAACGAGGAAGGTTTCGAAGTCGTCGGCGAGGCCTGCGACGGCCGCGAGGCGGTGCGCCTGGCCAGGGAACTCACGCCCGATGTCATCGTCATGGACATCGCCATGCCGCAGTTGAACGGAATCGACGCAACGGCGCAGGCGCTCAAGGCGAGTCCGTCGTCGCACGTCCTGATCCTCAGCATGCACAACGACGAAAGCTATATCCTGCGCGCACTCGAAGCCGGCGCGAAAGGCTACATCCTGAAGGAGACCGCGGAGGACTACCTGCTCGGCGCCATCCGGGGCGTCGCCCGCGGCAAACCATTCTTCAGCCCGGCCATCGCCCAGACGCTGCTCGAAGACTACATGCGCAACCTCCAGCAGAAGGGACTGCAGGACAGCTACAGCCTGTTGACCGACCGCGAGAAAGAGGTCCTTCAACTGCTGGCCGAAGGACGGTCAAACAAGGATGTCGCGCAACTGCTGGAGTTGAGCGTCTATACCGTCGAAACCCACCGTACGCGCATCATGCAGAAGCTGAACCTGCACAATACCGCCGAACTGGTTCTCTACGCGGTGCGGAAGAAGCTCATTTACTAACAGGCTGGTAGATGAAGGCGCCTGTCAGCGAAGCCAGCAGGATTTCGACCAGTCCCATCAGCGTCGAATCGACCGCCAGCGCGAGCGGGAACATGCCCATCGCCGCGCCCGTGACGCTGCCCGAGAGATACCCCACCACCCAAATGGCGAAACCGGAGAGGCAAGCGGTTTGCCAGCCCGGATTGTAGCGGTCGCGCAGGTGGACGTAGAGCAGGACCGAGCCGAACCCCATCAGGAATCCCCAGAACTGGAGCGCTGCGATCTGCGAGACGGAGGTCATCAAGGGGCGGTTCAACGCCAGCATGGCCTTCTCCCAGTCAGCTCTGAGCAGCACCCCGCTCACAAGAAATTCGCAGAGATTGACGACGGCGCCCGCGGCCAATCCTCCAATGACAACGCGCTTCCAGTTGATCCTTGGCATGGCGCGCCTCCTCTGGTGGCACCGTCCATTGTGCGCTTCGATCCTGGCGCGCGCAAGGCTTTTGACCGTGAACGAAGACGGCCGTTACATCATGCCGGCCGGATGTCTTTCAGCGCCGTCCAGGGCGAATCCCGCGGCTCTGGCGCGCACTCGCAATCGACGCGGTTCAGGTTCGCGCCGCAGGTCGCGCAGAGGCCACGGCACTCGGGGTCGCAAAGCGTCCGCATGGGTTGAGACAGCAGAACGAATTCGCGCAGGACGTCCTCGAGCACAACACCGTCGCCCTCATAGAATGAGATATCGATTTCGCCCTCTTCCAGGTGGACTTCGCCATGCGCGCCCTTCTTGATGGCCGGCCGGTAGAAAAAGTCGAACTCGGAGTCGAGTTCAAGCTGCGCGGCCTCGAGACACCGGTGGCACGTGGCGTTGAGAGCGACTTTCGCCTGGCCCTGGACGCGGATCTCGCCAAGAGTGCTGAGCAGCAGAGTGGCGGAGCCGGAGGCTTCGAGGGCGTTGGCTTGGCTGATCTCTTCATAAAAGGTGAGTTCGCCGGGCGGATAACTGACTTCGAAGAGGATCGGGTGATGTTCGAGTTCAGTGAGTGTAAAGATCATAGGACCTTCCCAGGCCGAATCCGGCCACAGCCATCTTCATGATACGAGATTGCATGAGCGAGGTTACTCCACAAATTCGCGGACGAAGCCGATGAAGCGCGCAACATCGGCGGCATTCGACACCACGCCCACGCTGACACGGACGGCGCCTGCGCCCTTTCCGCCCACGCAGAGGCGGAAGTCGTCGACGGTGAAACGGTCTGTCCGCTGGACCTCGGGCTGGGTGAAACAGCCGGTCAGCTCGTCGGTGGTGATTTCAAGCGCCACTTCCCCGCCCCCGGGATTGCAGAAACAGCCGGTCCGCAATGAGATTGCGTGGCGCGATGCGGCGGATTCCACCTCCCGATGGTCGATCAGGCCGCCATCAGCCGCAAACAGATTCATGGTCACCGTGCCGCCGCGCATCTCTGAATCGAGCGGTCCGTAGATGCGCACCAGTTCGCGGCCGTTGGCGTGGCGGATCTCGCCGAGGCCCGTCAGCAGCATCCTGGTGAGACAGCGGACCCGGCGGTGAATGAGATCCATGCCGATCCGTTCCAGATGGTCGAGGCCGAATTCGACCGCCGGAATGTTGAGGTAATCGGGCGTGCCGTCCTCGAAGGCGGCCGCGCCGTCGGCCATGAAGTGGCGGTCGCCCTGGACGCTGGCGACGGTGATCGTGCCGCCGGCGAACCATGGGCGGCGGAGTTTCCGCAGCGCGTCGCGGCGGGCCAGCAGACAGCCGACGCCGGTCGGGTAGCCGAACATCTTGTAGAACGAAATGGTGACGAAATCGGGCTTCCAGACCGACAGGTCGAGCCGGTTGGCGGGTACGAATGCAGCCGCGTCGAGCAGCACATCCCAGCCGAGGCCTTTGGCCTTGCCGATCCATTCGAGAGGATGCTGCACGCCGGAGAAGTTCGATTGCGCGGGGTAGGCGAACAGGCTGGGACCTTCGCCGAGTCCGGCGGAGAGCGCTTCGTCGAGTTCGCTTTCGACCACGCGCATGTCGGGCAGGCGGATGCCGGCATAGCGGATCGAGGCGCCGCGGGCGCGGGCGAACTCGCGGATTCCGTTGACGGAGTTGTGGTTGTCGAAGGTGAGCAGGTAGCGGCCGCCGGGCTGGAAGGGGTAGGATTCGCCGACGAGCTTCAGCGCGGCTGAGGCGTTCGAGGTGAAGATTGCGGCATATTCATCCTGGGGCGCGTTGAAGAAATCGAGGACCCGGCCGCGGGCGTGCTCGACGAGGCCGGTCATCTCCAGCGAGGTCGGGTTGTGAGAATGAGGGTTGCCGAAGACGTGGGTACTGAGAAGTTCGTTATGGCGGGCGATTTGGGAGTCGGAGTAGAGTCCGCCGCCGGTGTAGTCGAGGTAGACGTGGTCGAGGCGGTCGAGCCGGCTGTAGTCGTGGACCCTCAGTTCGTCGATGGCCCCGGTTGAGACGTAATCCGGGCAACAGGCGAGCAGGGTTTGTTCGGTTGTGGAGGCCATGAAGCTCTATTCTCTGACAAATGAGTCACTTGGCGCGAGCCAAACGAACTCAGCGAACCGCTTGCGAAGGGTTTTCGAATACGAAACGAAGGCTCCTTCGGCTCTGATCCGGGCGATACTGCGAAGCGGAGGTTATGCGTATGAGTGAATTGACGGCCAAACGAATCGCCCGATGGGCCCTGTGGACCGGGCGCGGACTTGCCCTGGTCCTGTTCCTGATGTGGGGCGTTTTCTTCGTCGAGCATTTGATCGAGTGGTTCCTGCAGGTGAAGGGGCCGGCGCCGCCGCCATTCGTTTGGGTGGCCCAGGCGCTGCATGCCGCGATGCTGATCGGGCTGATCATGATTGTCCGCTGGGACAGGCTGGGAGCCGCCGTGATGGTGGTGGCGTCGATCGCCTTTTTCGCGGCCATCGGGGGGAGCCGCCCGCCTTGGGTGGCGCTGGTGAACGCGATTCCTTTGGTATTCCTGGCCGTGTACTGGTGGCTGAGCCGGAAGCGGGCCTGAGCGGTCAACGGGACCAGGCCGATTGCGCGGCTGAGGACAGGACGGGCAAATTGGAAAGGGGAACCCGCGAGGGCTCCCCTTTGGACTGAATGGGAGGCCGGCGCCGGGTTTACCGGGCGTGGACCCTGGTCACGCTGTACTTCGAAGACGTGCTGTGGCACGCTTCGCAACCTTCACCGAGGGTGGCGTCGGTGTTGGTGGCCGCATGGGCCGCCACAGCCTTCGAGTCGTGGCAGGACGTGCAGACGGCGGTGACGCGGCCGGGATTCGGGATCAGGTCGGCCGGGTGTCTCACCGCGATCTGGCCCTTGGTCAGCGGCAACTGTTCGCTGCCGCTGACGTGGCAAGCCGAGCAGTTGCGAAGATCGCCGGGGTAGCCGATACCGCTGAAGTCACTTGTGCCGATCTTGTATCCGCGAGCCAGAGCCGCGCCGCGATGGATCTTGTGAACCATCACGCCGAGTTCGTAGGAGACCCCCGGAGTGCCGGCGGTGGCGGTCGGATTGTGGCACATGACGCAGGCTTCAATGGTGTTGCGGCCGCCGCCATGGAAGGTGAGGTCTGAGTGGCAGGCATTGCACTTGGCCATGGTGACGACCGTGCGGCGGGGTGCGACTACGGAGGCGTCCACGGAGAAGGCCATCTGGACGTTTCTGCCTGCATCGTTGACACTGACTTGCCTGGTGGTGCCTTCGAGCAGGATCACGGTGTTGCGGCCTTCGAGAGAGGCGGTCCAGGTGCCCTTGGCGTCGGCGGGTAACGGCCGCGACATGGTCCACCAGTAGACGCCGTAACCGTTGCCGTCAGCAGTGACGGCGTTGTCGTAGTACTGGGAGGTGTAGTCGCTCGCCGGGCCGGCGATAAAGAGCCGCAGCCGGGACATTTTGGACGCGACGACCGGCCGGCCGGACTTGTCCTCGACGGCGAAGACAACCAGCGGGCTCTGACCGGGCTTGGCGTTGTGAATTTCAAGGATCTTGAAGGTCACGCCAGGAAGGCTCGTGGACTCGGTCGGGATCATGTGAGCGCCGTCGATCGAGACGTCGAAGTCGATTTCACCCTTGGGGATGTGGCACTGGGTGCAGAAGTTATCGCTGAATTGCGGCAAGCCGATGTGATTCTCGCCGGTGTTGAATTTCACGTTATCGTGGCACGAGCCGCAGGCCGCACGGGTGGCGTTGTAGAAGGCCTTGGCCTGTTTGGCGCCGGTGGACTGCTCGTGACAGGCGGTGCAGCGCTGTGCAGAAGCCGGGAAGCTGACCTTGGAATAGTCGGTGTCGGCGAGACTGTACTTGCCTCCCGCGATCACGCTGGGCAGATCCGCGCCCATGTGGATCTTATGCGTCATGGTGACCATGTCCACCGTATTGTTGGTGCGGTCGTCGGTCGTCTGGGGCGTATGGCAGAGGACGCAGACTTCCATGGTGCGCCGCGTACCGCCGTGGAGACCAAGCGGGTCGTGGCACTTGTTGCAGGTCGCGGTCTTTATGACGTCGCGAGTGACGGTGACGGGGGCGCCGTTTGGTACCCAACTGTAGACGGCATCGTCGAAGGAAGTCGGGAACTCAAACTCGGTCAGATTGCGTGAGCCATAGACCGCGATGGTATGAGTGGCGGTCTGGTCATATCCAGCAGGGAGCTTCGTGCCGAATTGATAGTTGTATTCGCCGTCGGCGACCTTCGTCCAAACGCCGCCGGCATCAGCGGTGGCCTGTATCACTGGCGCGCCGGTAATCGCACTGGCCCGTGTGCGCGTGGTGTAGGAGAGATACTGTTTGGCGCCGGCTGGGATCCTGGCCATGGTCAGTCTGGCGCTGATCGGACCGGGCGTGTAGATGCCGTCGCGATCAAGAGGCACGCCCTTTGGATCGGTCATCTTGACGCGGGCGGTGACGGTTCCATCGCCGGCGACGGTCACGCCAGTGATGGTGAACACGAGTCCAGGCCGGACAAAATTGACCTCCGCCTCGGTCGCATAGAACGCTTTGTCGTTCACACCGTATGCCGGCGGCGGCGCGCTCGACAGGGCGACCGCGCCGGCCAGCATGATGGCGACGAGAAGGATCGTGAAGATTGAAGTTCTGGATGTGGATCTCAAGCCGGGCCCCCCCTTTCAGGAGCCAGATCAACTATATCAGGAGTTACACGTCCCGCAACTCCTAAATTGACGGTAACTCACAGATTGAGAATGGATACTCAAGAACAGCGGTTTGGGTCATCTCACCCACCCCGTCTGCGTGAATCGAACCTAAACTATACAGATTCCCCGGCCTTATAATCGGAATTGATCAACCAACTCAGCATCCGCACTTTGGCATACAAATTGCACCCTGCTTCATAACAAGGAGTCCAGCCATGGCCACGACCAGCAGTCCTTCCCTGCCCACACTCAAAACCATACCCGGTGACGAAATCCGCCAGATTCTTTGGCGCTTCGAGGACCGCTATGACCTGGCGATGCTGATTCAGAGCGTTCGAGCGGTTGCGCGCGGTCCGGTGGCCCGGCTGGTGGCCGCGGGCGGCCGGCAGACTCATGACTGGACGCCGGAGAAGGACGCGCTGCTGCCGGAATACGACGCGGCCGGCATCACCGCCGCCTACATGTCGCCTGAAGAGGGCGGGTTCATTGAAGGACCGAAGAACTTTCCGATGGCGCTGATCGCGTTCGAGTTGGCCTGGGTGGACGCCGGCGCGGCCACCTGTTCGCTGGCCCAGCACCTGGCGCTGTCGCCGATTCACGAGCGCGGGACGCCGGAACAGCAGCAGCATTATATGTCCATGGCGACGCCTGCGCCGGGCCGCAAGACGTGGCGCGGGGCGTTTTGCCTGACCGAACCGATTCCCTACGTTGGGGTGGAGACAGGCATGTTGGGCGGCAAGGTGCGTGTGGCATACTGGCCGACCGAGGAAGAGATGGCCGCTGGCCAGGAGCCGGTCCTCGAAGTGAGCAAGCGGGGCCGGTTCATCACGAACATGGGCTTCGCCAACTTCGTCACGGCGGCGGTGGAAACAGACGACGAGCGGATCAAGACGTCCTGCATGGTGATCCTGGAAGAGACCGATGAGGGTCTGTTCGACCGCGGGACTCCAACCAAAAAGCTCGTGCACCAGCTCTCGTCCACGTCAGATCCGGTGTTCAACCTGAAGGTGCCGGCGTCGCGCATCATCGGCGGGTACAGGATCGAGAATGGCAAGGTCGTACCGAACCACGATCACTCGTCGGTGATCGAAGCCGTGTTCCGGCGGACGCGGGTCGGCGTCGGATTGATGACGTCGTCGAAACTGCTCTCCGCCATTGAACCGCTGATCCGCTATCATCGCGACCGTTTCCGCGGGTCCGGGGCGGTGACACCGGGGACGCCACGCTTCGAACTGGGATTGCAGCAGAAGCAGGACGTCACCCACCGGCTGCTCGAGATCTGGGCGGCGGGCGAGGCGTCGGCGTCGCTGGGATTCACCACGGCGCGGCTGTTCGATGAACTCGACCCGCTGGAGAAGCAGAAGACGGCGATCCTGGCCGAACAGGGCGTGGCCGGCGGGATGGCGGAGTTCAAGGCGCTGAAGAAGCGGCAGGTGGAAGCGATCGAATACCTGGACATGCAGGACCACTTGGAAGGTCTGCGTCCGAAGGCCCGCTACCAGCAGTTGGCGAACGACCCGGTTGTCCAGTATGTCGTCCTCGACTCCGCCGCCAACGTGCTCTGCCCGGCGACCAAGCTCTGGAACACCGGTTACGGTTCGCACATGATGCGCGAAGCCGTGTCGCTGATGGGCGGCTACGGCATCACGGAAGACTGCCCCGGATTCCTGTCCTATAAATGGATGGACACGCAACTGGAAGCGACATATGAAGGCCCGGAGGCGGTTCAGCGGCGGCAGATGTCGGTGACCATGACCAGCCCGGTCTTTCTGGCGCAGTTCCGCAACTGGATTCACGAGATGCGGCAGGTGGCCTCACGCGATCCCGGCACAGGCGCCTGCACGCTGGCATCGGCAATGAAGCTGTGGACGTGGACTCTTGAACACCTGCAAATGGCGAAGGACGCCAACGGAACCAAGCTCTATCAGTCCAATCGCCAGGGCGTGACGTTCCCGATGGCCGATGCGCTGTGCTGGCTGCTGTCATCGCGTGCGCAGATCCTGGACGTGGAACGGCTGGCCGAGGAGGGTCCGAAGAACCCGGCCCTGGAAGATGGCCTGGACGGAACCGTCCAATTCCTGCGCGACCTGTGCCACATGCAGGCCGCCCGCGCCGCCGGCGAAGTGGCCCGCATCTGCACTGAACTGGTCTACGGCTACCTGGCGCATCCCTCCTGGACAGAGCCTGGCTGTGGATCGTGTCTGAGCCAGAACGACATGATCTCGATCGAGGCGATTGTTCCGGGCGCATCAGGCTTCAGTTCCGAGGCCAGCGGGGAGGATGGGTCCCACGACACCAAGGCCGGCCCCTGCGCCGTGCATCCGGGTCTGGGCGACTTCGCCAAGCTCCGCGCCAAGATCGAGGCCTGCATGACGGGTTTCCAACTGGCCAAGGACCGCGCCGGCGATTCGCTGACAAAGGTGATGATTCCGGCCGCGCTGGACTATCCGGTCTAGTTTGGCCCGTCCAGGTTGGACGATTTAAGCCGGATGGATAGCATGGACGATCTGAACCCACTCGAACAGCAACGGCCCGCCGCGGATCCGAAACCGCTGGACGCGGACATTATCTGTACCGGCTTTGGCCCCGCCACGGGCGGTTTCCTCACCACGCTCACGCGCCATCTGGCCTCCGAGGAGGGCATGGCGTTGCAGAGCCGCGCCTTCCCTGGAATGCCGCCGCAGGTGATCTGTTACGAACGGGCCGACGATACGGCCTTCGGCGTCTCGGGCGTGGTGACGCGCGCCAGGGCGATCAAGGCGAGTTTTTCCGATTTCTCGCCGGCCGATGTGCCGATGGCGGCGGCGGTGACGGACGAACGGCTGGTCTTTCTGCTCGACCCCACGGGCGCGGCCCGCGTTCCATGGTGGATGAGGGCGGCCGGCAACGCCATCGAGGCGCTGGGCATCGCCCGCAACGCGGCCTTCGAAGTGCCCTACATCCCGCCGTTTCTGCATAAGGGCGACGGGTTCATCTTCTCGCTGGGACAGTTGAACCAGTGGGTCGGACAACAGGTGATGATGACCGGCATGGCCCAGATCTGGCCTGCGTCGCCCGTGGCTGGACCGCTGGTCGAGGCTGATTCGGTCAAGGGGATTGTCCTGGCGGGCGACGGTACCGAAGTCCGCGCTGACCTGACGGTGATCGGCGACGGGCCGGTCGGCGCGGTCAGCCGGCGCATCGATGAGATCTTTGGAATGCCCGAAGGCCACCGCCGCGACGAATGGGCGGTGGGGATGAAGTTTGTCATCGACCTGCCGGAGTCGTGCGACCTGCCGGAAGGGACCGTCTTCCATACGATCGGGTTCCCCGAGCCGGAGATTTTCGGCTTTTTCTATGTCCATCCGGGGCGCGTGGCCAGCGCGGGGATTTTCGTGCCGTCGTGGTTTGAATCGCCGGTGCGGACGGCGTACCGGTATTTGCAGCATTTCATCCAGCATCCGTATCTGTGGCGGTACCTGAAGGGCGGGCGGCTGCGGAGTTGGGGCGCGAAGTCGATACTCGAGTCCGGACGCCATGGCGAGCCGCATCTCACCGGGAATGGGTATGCGCGGATCGGCGAAGGGTCCGGATCGACCAACGTGCTGACCGGCTCGGGCGTGGACGAAGCCTGGTTGACGGGCGTTCAACTGGCGGAAGCGGTCATCGGACTGTATAAGGAAGATCTGCCGTTCACGAAGGAGAATCTTCAGGCGAAGTACGAGTCGAAGAGGCGCGCGTCGTGGCTGGAAGAGGAAGCGAAGGTCGCTGAGCGCGCCCGCAACGGGTTTCAGTCCGGCCTGTTCGCCGGCTTCACCGGAATGGCGTTGGCGGGATTCACCGGCGGAAAGCTGGCCTGGCCGAGGGCGTTGCAGGACAAACGGCCGGCGTCGCTCGAACAGTTCTATCGCACGCGGCTTGCGACTTCGCAGGTGCGGGAGCTGCGGGAAAAATGCGAGGCCGAGGGCAAGGCGCTGCATGACGCGCTGATGGATGCCGCCGGCTGGCCCAGGATCGAGCACGACGGCGAACTGCTGGTCACTCAACAGGATGCGCTGCTGATGGGCGGCAAGGTACAGGCCCCGTCGGATGCGCCCGACCATGTCGTCATCCGCGCCCCGGAACTCTGCCTGGATTGCCAGAACCGGCTTTGTATCGAGATTTGTTCGGGCGAGGCGTTGCGTCCCGGCGAGGCCGGCGTGCCCGCCTTCGACCGTGAGAAATGCGTCCACTGTGGGGCCTGTATGTGGAACTGTACGCGGGAGATTGCTCCCGGCATCACCAATATCGCGTTTGGCGCAGGCCCGGGCGGCCTGCACTCAGCGGAAAACTGAAGGAGTCTACGTTGCCATACCAGATTGTCGTCTGCGGGGGCCTTGCGCCCGACCCGCTCCAGACCCTCGAACCCGTCCCCGGCCCCACGGCCCCGGCATTGAAGAACGAAATGATGCTGCCCGGCGTGCTTGACCCCTGGGCGTCGCACGCATTATATGAAGCGGCGAACCTGGTCAAGCGGCATCCCGGCTCGTCGATTAAGCTGATCAGCCTGGCACCGAAGGCGAAGTTGCAGCAGGTTCTGATGACAGTCGCGCAGAAACTGCCGTTTGAACTGGTGGCTCTTGACGGGCCGAACAACGGCTTTTCGGATGCCAACGAGACCGGCAAGGCGTTGGGCGACGCGATTCTGAAGCTGGCGCTGCCGCTGGAGAATTTGCTGGTGTTTGGCGGTTATGAATCGGCCACGCGGGGGTCGGGCGTGGTGATGCAGATTGTCGCCGAAAAGCTTGGTATCGCGGACGTCTTCCTGGCGGTGGATGAGATTTCGATTGAAGCCGCCGGGTCGTTCACTGTGAAGGAACGCGTCGAGGGCGGCAAGCACATGGTCTCGCGCTGCGCCGCGCCGCCGGCCGTTCTCGGCTGGGCCACCGGCAACCTGCCCGAGCCGCCGAATCATCCCCAGACGGGCATGGCCAACATGCGCGTCATGATGCCCGCTTTGCAGAAAGCCACGCCGACGGCAGTGCAGACCGGGATTGCGTTCGCCTCGGCGTCACTGCCCAAACAGGTGCGCGAGACGCGCATCGTGAAAGACACGCCCGCCGCCGACGTCGCGCGCGAAATCGCCGAGTGGCTGAAGCAGTAGGGGAGATCGACAGACATGGAAAAGATACTGGTTCTCATTCACACGGTCGAAGGCGGCTCGTTGCCAACCGCCGCCCTGGAGACGCTGGCCGCGGCAAACTCGCTTGGCGGCGAGGTGGTCATAGGCGTGTTCGGTGAAGGCGCGGCGGCGTCGATCGGGACGCTGGCGGTCGCTGGCGATGAGTTCACGCAGCCGCGTTATTCGACGGACGCCGCCGCCTGCGAGGCGCTGATCAAGGCGTCCGGAGCCGCTATCGTCCTCGCCCCGCATACCTCGCGCCTGGCGCGCGCGCTGCCCGGCGCGGCCGCCCGGCTGGGCGGTGTTGTCGATACGCATATCGTCGGATTGGCCGTGGAAAACGGCGCGCCGTCAGCCTCGCGCTGGTTTTACCGGCAACGCATCGAAGGGACATTTTCGCGCGTGGCGCGTCCGTGGGTCATGCTCATCGAGCCAGGTTCGTTTGAAGCGGCCGGGGCGGCGCCCGCCGCGGCGGTGACGAATCTGGATGTCGCGGCAACGTCGAAAACGGAGTTTGTCGGATTCGAGTCGCCCGAAGCCGGTGAACAGACGATTCGCCCGGACGCCGACACGCTGCTTGTCGCCGGGGCCGGCTGGACCAAGAAACAGAAGGACGGCCAGACGCATACGCCCGAGGCCGCCGAATTGATCATCGGGTTCGTTCGGTCGGCGAAGTCGTCGCTTGGGTCGTCGAAATCGCTGGTCGATATGGGCAGCGAGGGCCAGTCCGTGCTGCCCTTCCTGACGCATATGCACCAGATCGGCCAGACGGGGTCGACCCCACGCCACAAGAAGGGCCTGGCGACCTGCTGTCACGGCGAGGAGCCTCATGTGGTCGGCTGGCGGTTTGTCCGCGAACGGCGGGCAGTCAATTTGGACGCCAACTGCGGATGGGCGAGGGGCAAAGCGGATGTGCTTTATGTCGCCGACGCGTTCGAGGTGATGCGCGAGTTGAACAAGTTGATCGGCTAACGGCGAACCTGCCGCATGGCCGGGATGGCATGGAACGCGGCCAGGGCAACCCAGAGGGTCAGGTAGACCGGATACAAGGCCGACCAGGGCACGCCAGCCAGCCCCATGATGGGCGGAATTGGCGTCACGATGATGGCCGCGAACCGCACCATCGGCGGCGCCGCGCCATGACGGAGAAACAGCGCCAAGGTCAACAGCAGGAGCAGTGTGTCCTGGACATAGGCGTGATAACTCACCAGCAGGCTCGCCGGGAGAGCGATGGCCATCGCCAGCGCCCAGTGCTTCGCACCCCAGATGGCAACCACGGCGAGGACTCCGGCAAGCAGCGCCGCAGGCAGAAGCCAGGATTCGGGCGGATTGGGGTCGAAAGAGACACGCAGAGCCTGGAAGTTGGGCATGTGATCCGGGCCGGGATGGATCTCGGGGTTGCGGAGCAGAATAAGGTATTCGCTGACCCAGTTCCGGCCTTGGGCGACGAAGCTCAAGGCCGCCAGGACGCACCCGCCCGCCACGCCGCCGGCCAGCGCCCGCCACTTCCGGTGGGCGATCAGGACCACTGGCAGCAAGACGAACAGGTGCGGCTTGATGGCGCACATCGACCATACAAGCCCTGCCGCGAAGGGCTTCTCGCGCTCCATCAGCAGATAGCCGGCCGCCGCAAGAGCCAGCGCGATGCCGACGTCCTGACCATTCAACGGCACGATAATCAAGGGCGGATAGAGGCAGGCAAAAAGCGCCACCTCGATCCGGTCGCGGGCAAACGCCCACAGAAACCACCCGATGCAGAGAAAGCTCACCGACTGGAAGATCCAGTAGGCCGTCCCATAGGGCAATGCCGCCAAGGGCTTCAACAGGAAGGCGTAGAACGGCGGCCGCGAGTAGTAGACCGAGATGACTTCGACGCCTATCGCATCGCGGTGGACCCGCTTGTTCGCCTCCGGCGAGTACAGTTCTGGTGTTCCGACCAGCGTCGCGCCCGCATAGAGTTGCGCGAAGTCGTTCACACCCGCAAGAAAGCGCTCCCGCTGCGTCCATCCAAGCAATGCCAGCCAGATGCAGCAGACGCCAATAACCACCGGGAAGAACGCCCGGTTCTTTGTTGGATCACCCACCACCAGTTGATCGTCGGAACCGCGGGAATACTTCAATCGACATGTTACGTTTGTTTCGCTTCACTCCCGTTGCGGATACTGATATCCTGTTCGGGATCCCAGTTCAGGAGAACACCGCATGAATCCCGAATCCGGCCAGGAGTCCCAGTCTCTTTCTGAAGCCCAGCGCCTTACCGGCGTCTTCCATTCACCAGGCTCGGTCTTTGCCAACATCGCGCGGGCGGGCCGCTGGTGGATCCCGCTGCTCGTCCTGACCATCGTTTCCATCGCGATGGTCTCGGCCGTGCAATCGCGCGTCTCCGTGGACCAGATGCTGGCCACAGCGCTCGACAATAATGACCGCTTCCAGCAGTTGTCGGCCGCAGATAAGGAAGCCGCGCTCTCGTCGCAGCGTAAGATCCTTCCCTTCGCCATGTTCGGCGGCGCGGCGGTAGGCAACGCCGTCGTGCTCTTCGTCGGCGCCGGCGCGCTGCTGTTCGTCTTCAACCTGTTGATGGACGGCAATCTCAAGTACAAGAACGCGCTCAACATCTACGCCTATGCCATGTTTCCCCCGGGGCTGGTCGGCGCGGCCGCCATGTTCCTTGTGCTCTACCTGAAGCCGCCCGGCGAGTTCGACATGCAGAACGCGCTGGCCTTCAACGCGGGGGCATTCCTGGCAACGACGGCCTCGGCGTGGGTGAAGAGCGTGGCAGGCTCCATCGACCTTTTCACCTTCTGGACCATCTTCCTGCTGGCCATCGGCTTCTCGCGCGCCATTCCCAGGATGACCACAGGCAAAGCGTTCGGGGCGATCCTGATCCCGTGGCTGCTGTGGGTCCTGGTCAAGACCGGCTGGGCGGCGATGTTCGGCTGATTTTGACGCCCGATTGATCTCCCGCTTCCCTTACACTGAGAAGTTGGGCAACGAACTCGTCATTTTCGATCTCGACGGAACGCTCGTCGATTCCCGGCAGGATCTCTGCAATTCGGTCAACGCCACCCGTACATTCATGGGACTTGGAACCCTGCCCGACGATGTGGTCGCGTCCTATGTCGGCAACGGCGCGCCCGTCCTGATCAAGCGCGCCATGGGCGAGGGCGTCAACGAGACGCAACTCGAAGAGGCCCTTGCCTACTTTCTCGGCTACTACCGTGAGCATATGCTCGACTTCACGCGCGAGTATTCCGGCGTCCGCGAATGCCTTTCCGCGCTCCATGCCAAACGAACCCGCATGGCCGTGCTCACCAACAAGCCGGTCCGGTTCTCGAAAGACATCCTGGTTGGCCTCAAACTCGACCGTTACTTTTTCCAGGTCTATGGGGGAAACAGTTTCGTCGAAAAGAAACCCCACCCCGTGGGCATCGACACGCTGATCGAGGAAGCCGGAGCGGCCAGGGAACGGACGTGGATGGTGGGCGATTCATCCGTCGATGTCCTGACCGCCCGCAACGCGCAAGTCAAATCCGTCGGCGTCACCTACGGACTCAAACCCTATACGCTGGACGAAGCGCCGCCCGACCTGCTGCTGGACTCGCTCGCCGACCTGCCCGCCCACATCGGCTGAGACTGCCCGGAATCGAAATGCGCCCAACCGGAAGCTAAGCAGACACCCGCTCGCTACGCGTTCGCCCACTCGTGCGAGCCGCTTGCGTCAGCGAGCGGTATGCTATCCCGTACGTCGCGCTGACGCACGAGGCTCGCCTTCAGTATGTTGACCATGCCGTTCCAAAAGGCTTTATTATCAATCACTTAACAAAATTTAACGAAGCCGCGCGGACTCTTCGATGACCTCGGCGATCCGCCCAGGTTCGTTTGGTACGACGATCGGGGCGTTGCCGAATGTCGATTTGAGCAATTCCCCGCCCGGCGTTTTCAACTGACCTGTGTGGTACTTGAAGATGTAGTCAGGATCCTTCAGCACGTTGCCCGTGAGCACGGCCACAACGTCGGCCGCCTTATCGACGACGCCCGCCGCGACCAGTTGTTTCAGTCCGGCCAGCGTCGCCGCCGATGCCGGCTCACACCCGATGCCGCACTGTCCGATGACCGCCTTGGCGTCGGCGATCTCCTGCTCGGTGGCTTTCCCGACAATGCCGCCCGAATCGTCCACCACCTGAATCGCCTTCGGCCATGACACCGGATCGCCGATGCGGATGGCCGTGGCGAGCGTCTCGGGCTCGGCCACGGAACGGAACTCGCCGCGGTTGTGGAAGTAGTCGTAAAACGGCGCCGAACCGGCCGCTTGGATCACGGCGAACCGCGGAACGCGCTCGACGAACCCCATCGCCTTCAGTTCGCGAAACGCTTTGCCGAAAGACGAGATGTTGCCGAGATTGCCGCCGGGGACAACCACCCAATCGGGCACCTGCCACTCCCGCTGGTCGAGCATCTCGACCATGATCGTCTTCTGCCCTTCGATGCGAAACGGGTTCATCGAGTTCAGTAGATAGATGCCCATCTGCTCGGCAAGCACACGCACCAGGGCCAGAATCTGATCGAAGTTGGCCTCCACCTGCAACGTCAGCGCGCCGTATTCGAGCGCCTGCGCCAGTTTGCCGTGGCTGATGTTGCCATGAGGCAGGAAGATGATGGGCGTCATCCCGGCGGCAGCCGCATAGGCGGCCATCGACGCCGACGTGTTGCCCGTCGAAACGCAGGCGACCCGCTTCATGCCAAGCCTCAGGCCGACGGTCGTACCGGCTGTCATGCCGTTGTCCTTGAACGAACCGGTCGGGTTGAAGCCCTGATGCTTGAAGGTCAGTTTGTCGAGACCCGCGAACTTCGCGGCGCGCGGCGCGTCCAGCAACGGCGTATTCCCTTCGCGAAGCGTGACAACCTGGTGCTGTTCCGGATCGACGAAGCCCAGCAGTTCGCGGTACCGCCACACGCCGCTCTGGTCCAGCGGCGCATTCGACATGCGGCGCGCGCGCCACAGACGGGCGGTCTGTTGGGGGTCAAGGTCGAGCCCTTCGTCGCGGTACTCGATCAGCGAGCCGCACTTGGGACACGAGTAGATCACGTCGTCGATGCTGAACGCCGACGAGCACGCGGTGTTGAGACAGGCCAGAACGGAAGGCAAGACTCTATTATTTCAGATGCCGTCCGGCCAGACGCGGACCCTGTCAGGCGAGATGAAAGACCTCTTCGATCACAGACATCTGTTTGTCGGCATCGCGGCTCGCCGGGTCTTCAAAGAAGCCGCGCATCTCCGCCTGCCACCGGGCGTTGACCGGTTCGGCCGCCATCCCGGCAAGCGCGGCTGCGAAATCCGGGGTTTCCAGATAGCCGATCAGCAGTCCGTCGCCGCGCAGGAACAGCGAATAATTCGTCCAGCCCGTGCGGCTCAGCGCGTCGAGCATCCCGGGCCAAACCTCTCTGTGGCGCCGTTTGTATTCGTCCAGCCTTTCGGCCTTGACTTGGAGAGTGAAACAGACACGTTGCATCTCTGGCATCATATCGAGTGCGATGGCGGATATGCGGCAACTCAAAGACCTGGCGGGCATCGGGCCGGCCATGCTCAAGGATTTCGAGATCCTCGGCGTCGGCAGCGTGGCCCAACTCGCGCGCCGCGACGGCAAGCGGCTCTACCAGGAACTCTGCCGCCGCAGCGGCACCCGCATGGACCCTTGCGTCGAAGACACGCTGGTCTGCGCCGTGGCCCAGGCGCGCAATCCCGAACTGAGCGCCGAGCAGCGCCAGTGGTGGTATTGGTCGCGAATCAGAAAGGCAGGACGCCAATGATCCGTCTCTGGATTGAAGGTGGAGCGTTGTATGTGACGAAGGCGTCCAAGCCGCGCCGCAAACCCGGCCACGCGCTGTTGCGGCTGATCCGCGGCGGCATCTGCAACACCGACCTTGAGCTGCTTCACGGCTACTACTCGTTCGCCGGACAGCCCGGCCACGAGTTCGTCGCCGAGGTTGTCGCCTCGGACGACAAGAACTGGCTGGGCAAGCGGGTCGTGGGCGGGATCAATCTGGGATGCCGGCAATGCGAATGGTGCGCCCGCGGGCTGGACCGCCACTGCCCTGGCCGGACGGTCCTCGGCATCGTCAGGAAACCCGGCGCGTTCGCCGAATACTTCACGCTGCCGGAATCGAATCTATTTGCCGTGCCTGCCGCGGTCAAGGCCGAGCACGCCGTCTTCGCCGAACCCGTGGCCGCCGCCTGCCAGATCCTGGATCAGGTGAAGATCCCCAAGGGCGCTCCCGCCGCCGTTCTGGGCGACGGCAAACTGGGCCTGCTCATCGCCCAGGTGCTCGCCATCCACGGAGCCGAGGTCCATCAGTTTGGCAAGCACGTCGATAAGCTGGCCATCGCGGCCAAGGCCGGCATCGCCGTTCACATGAATGAAACGCCGCCGCGGGCCGCGTTCCAGTTCACGGTCGAGGCCACGGGGTCGGCGACGGGGTTGAAGGCGGCCATCGAGATGACGCGGCCGCAAGGCACGGTCATCATGAAGTCGACGGTCCACGGCGATGTCTGCCTGGATATGGCGCCGGTGGTCGTCAACGAGATCACGCTGGTGGGTTCGCGCTGCGGACGGATGGAGCCGGCGATGAAACTGATCAAGTCCGGGAAACTGCTGCTCGACGATATGATCACCGGCGAATTCGACCTGGCCGACGGGCCGGAGGCGTTTCTGGAGGCGCAACGCCCAGGGTCGCTGAAGGTGCTGCTGCGCGCCGGCGCATCCAGCCAATGATCGATTCGGGAGCAACGTATTTTCCATCTGGACGATCTCTTGCTACAATGTAAGAGATCTTAGGTATTCCCCACATGAAAGTCGGCATCCACCCCGTCTATAACGAACTGAACGTCAACTGCGCCTGCGGCAGCACGTTCAAGACCCGATCCACGCACAAGGGCGACATCCGCGTGGAAATCTGCTCCAGTTGCCACCCCTTCTTCACGGGCCGTCAAAAGCTCATCGACACTGAGGGTAGGGTCGACCGTTTCCAGAAGAAACTGGCCCGCACCGCCGCGCTGCAAAAGCAGATCGCCGACCGCGTGTCGGAAAAGGCGCAAACCTAGGCGAGCGCTTCGCGCGCATGGCCCAACCCGGTTCAACCACAAGGCGTGGAGTTTAACGCTCCGCGCCTTTAGTCTTTCTTTCCCTGCTCAGCGCCCCGCCTCTTGCGCCGTTCCTCGCGTTCCTTGCGCATCTTGTCGTATTCGATTTTCTGCTCCGGCGTCAGCATGGCGCTAATAGCGGCCACCTGGTCCTCCTGGATCGCCTTCATCTCAGGGCGGGTCCGGTCGCGGACGGCTTTAAATTTCGCCTCGGTCGCATCGAGGATGGCGTTCAGGCGAGCCAACTGCTCGGCGGTCAGTTTGAGGCGCGAAGTCATGTCGGCCGTGTAGGCCGCACGGAAGTCCTTCGGGTTGCGGGGCGTACGGTGCTCCTCGGTCACGGCCGTCTTCTTGGCGTAGTAGCGGAAGGCAAGCGCGCCCACGGCCAGGCCGCTGAGGAAGACTAACGTCAACGAAATGACGAGATTGCGGTTGAACGGTTTCATCTGGTGCCGGAGTCCGCGGAGTAGTGATCGGGATAGGCCACCGCCGCAACGTCCTGCAGCACCAGGTTTTCGGGCGTCTGTTCCTGGGTTAACGCCTCAAGATACGTGGATTGATAGACCACCGACTGGGTCTTGTCCGGGATGACCTGCAGGAGGAACACCATCAGACAGGCCGCCGCGGCTGCCGCCACAAAGCCCTCCGTCCAGCGCTTGAGAACCCAGAATGAATTCTGCCGCGCGTCGATGCGCGCCCAGAGTTGGGGCATGAATTCAGCCGACGCTTCCGGCCCGGGACAGGCGTCGCGGTATGCCGCGAACAGGCTGTCAAGTTCCCGCTCCAGGTGTCTTTGATCTGGTACCATATTGCCCTTCGGTTCTACCTCGACCTCGATCTAGGCGTCGATCCCGTCCGAACCCTGACCAACTGCTCTTGCCTTTTCAATCTTCGAATCGCCCTTTGCCTGGTCGCCCTTCGACTTGGCAAACGCCTTCAAAACTCTCTGCCTGGCCCGGAACAGCCGGACCTTCAGAGTATTTTCGTTTACATCATATATGGACTGCAACTCTTTCAGCGACAGCCCTTCCACTTCCTTCAACGTCAGCAGTGCCCGGTCTGCCTCGGAAACCTCGCTCAGCAGCGAATCCACGAACTCGCGCGTCTTCGCCTTCCGAGCCTGATCCTCACTCCACCGCGTGCCGGCGGCGGCATCGGCCATCATCACCTGCTGCTCGCTCAAGTCAGCCATCCTCGACTCGCCCCGCCTGCGCCGCTTCCTTAAGTAGTCCAGCGACGCGTTCACCGTCAACCGGTAGAGCCAGGGTTCGAATACCTCCGGACTCCGCAGTTGGTCCATAGAATAATACAACCGCAGGAACACCTCCTGCGCGACATCTTCCACATCCTCGGGACGGTTGATCATCCGCGCGACGGTACCCATGATTCTGCGGCGGTAGGAGGTGACGACCTCGTTGAACGCGCCCGCGTCCCCATCCTGCGCCTTCCGGACTACCTCGAAGTCGACTAACATGCGGTGTCATATGGGCCTACCGCGAGCCTTGTTGCGGCTCATTAACATAGGCGGTACGTCCTGGCTACAGGTTACAACAATCCCGGCTTTCATGTTTACGCTTCCAGCATCCCCCAAATGACGAACAAACCCTGTATTATCAAGTCGTTATCATAACCGCCCACGTCCGCCGTGTTACAATGCCTAGTTTCGGGTCTCCACGCGATGGATTTTCTTTCCGGACTCAATCCGAGGCAAAAAGAGGCGGTGTGCCACGTCGAAGGCCCTCTCCTCATCCTTGCCGGCGCAGGCAGCGGAAAGACCCGCGTCATCACCCACCGCATCGCGCATCTGATTGATGCGCATGGAGTTTTCGGCCCGTCCATCTTCGCCGTCACGTTCACCAACAAGGCCGCCGGCGAGATGCGCGAGCGTGTCCTGAGCCTTCTCGCCGGACGAATCGACAACGCCGGACCCAACGTCAGCACCTTCCACAGCTTCTGCGTCCGCCTGCTGCGGCGCGACGGCTCATCGCTCTCGCAGCTTCGCCCCGGCTTCACCAGCGAGTTCCAGATCTACGACGCCGACGACCAGGTCGTCCTGATCAAACAGATCTACAAGAAGCTCGGCCTCGACGACAAGTTCATGCAGCATCGCGCGGCACTGTCGCGCATCAGCCACGCCAAGAACCACAAGCAGGGTCCGGAGGAGTTCTACAAGGCCGCCACGGATCCCAAGATGGCCCGGCTGGGCAAGGTGTTCGAACTCTATAACGAGGAACTGCGCCGGGCGAATTCGCTCGATTTCGACGACCTCCTGCTCGAAGCCGTCCGCCTGCTGCGCCACGACACCGAGGTCCGCGCCCTGTGGAATCGCCGCGCCGGGTTCCTGATGGTCGACGAATACCAGGACACCAACCGCTCGCAATACGAACTCATGCGCCTGCTCAGCCAGGATCATGACAACGTGGCGGTGGTGGGCGACGAAGACCAGTCCATCTATGGATGGCGCGGCGCGGACATCCGCAACATCCTCGATTTCGAAAAAGACTACCCCAACGCCAGGACGATCAAACTGGAGCGCAACTACCGTTCCACCAAGACGATTCTCGACGCCGCCGGCGCCGTCGTTGCCAACAACCAGGCGCGCATCGGCAAATGGCTCGAAACCGAAAACGACGCCGGCGCGCCCATCGGTTTCTATGAAGCCGCCGACGGCGAGTCCGAAGCCGTCTTCATCGCCGGCTCCATCGACAAACTGCTGCGCCAGGATGCGTCCGCCCGTGTCGCCGTCCTTTACCGGACAAACTTCCAGTCGCGCCAGATTGAAGAAGCGCTGCGCCGCTACAACCGCCCATATGTTGTCGTCGGCGGCTTCAGTTTCTACCAGCGCGCCGAAGTCAAGGACGCTCTGGCATATCTGAAACTGCTGGCGAACCCCAACGACGGCGTCAGCCTGGCCCGCATCATCAACGTCCCGGCGCGCGGCATCGGCAAGACCACCATCGAGCAGATCGAAGCCCTGGCGCGTGAACGCGGCATCTCGCAATGGGACGCCTGCCAGTCGTCATGCGGCGAAAAACTGCTCGGCTCGCGCGCCGAAGCGTCCGTTGCGGCTTTCTTGCGCATGATCGGCGAGTTGCGGGAGTTCCTGACGGCGCGCGGCGTCCACGAGACACTGAACGAACTTCTTGAACGGACCGGCTACCGCCAGATGATCGCCGCCGACGCCAGTGTCGATTCCGAATCGAAACTCGGCAACCTTGAGGAACTCCTCTCGGCCGCCGCCGAAGCGCACGAACGCGGCGAGACGCTGACCGACTTCCTCGACCACGCCGCCCTGGTCTCTGACGCCGATCAGGTGGACGACAAGGCGCGCGTCTCGCTGTTGACGATGCACAACGCCAAGGGCCTCGAATTCCCCGTGGTCTTCATCGCCGGCATGGAGGAGGGTCTGTTCCCGCATTCCAGGTCGAGGGAAAGCGAAAGCCAGCTCGAAGAAGAGCGCCGCCTTTGTTATGTCGCCATGACGCGCGCCGAGCGCCGGCTCTATCTCACCTGCGCCCGCTTCCGCCGCCGCTATGGCGGATCGCCGCTCGAAGCCTGCCAGCGATCGCGGTTCCTCAACGAGGTGCCGGCCCAGTTGATCGAGGATCTGCACACTCGCAGCCGCCCTGGGGCGCTCGATCTTTACGGTGAACGAGCCGAGGTCCGCGAAGTCGCCCGCCGCAACACTTATACTGGGAAGACATACAACTCGCTGGATCATATCTCGCAGTTCTTCGCCGACCGGGGCATCGCGGCGCCATCGCTGGCGCCAAAGCCGGCTCCGGCGGCAACACCAGCAGTTCCCATCGCGCAGCCGGCCCCGCCCAGGGCCGCGGCGGCGGGATTGCCTCGGACATCAGCGGTCCGGCCTCAGGCTGGGCCGAAAACAGGGAAACGCGGCTTCGCCGCCGGGGCCACCGTCTATCATGCAAAGTACGGCCGCGGCACGGTGATCCGCAAGGAAGGCGATGGCGACGATGCCAAGATCACCGTCAGCTTCGCCAACATCGGAATTAAGAAACTGATCGCTAAATTCGCTCAACTGAAGGCAGATTAATGAACACGAAGAACATCACCGACACTGTAGAACGCAAAGCAGCCAAACACAAAGCCCGCGTTGCCGCCCCAGCCAAGCCGAAACGCGCCTCCGACGTCGATCGCGGCTCGAACAAGAAGAAGGTCCGTGCCGTCTCCAAGGGCAAGGTCCGTCGCTAACAGTCCTGTTGATTTCCGGTCCCCGCCGCGCGGCATCTGACGCCCGCGGCGGGGATTCCATGTCGAATCCCGCCGGACTTCAGACCGTTCACGATCGCACTCGACCTCGGCCTAATTATTTTCGGCCCCTTCGATCCAGGCCCCTTCGATCTAAGGAGGATACGCGGTGAACCAGCTATTCCGGACCAAGAGCATCGAAGCTCTTGTGGCCGCCTCAAACGTCGAGGGCAAACGCCTCGAGCGCCACCTCGGCGCCTGGAGCCTGATGGCTCTCGGCATCGGCGCCGTCATTGGCAGCGGCATCTTCATCCTTACCGGGACGGCGGCGGCGGGCGAGATCCGCAGCTTCCATTCCGTCTTCCACGTCCCGCTGCTTGACCTGTTCATGCACGGCGCGCAGTCCGAGTTCACCATCGGGCGCCCGGGCGCCGGACCCGGCATCGCGCTTTCGTTTTTTCTAACCGCCCTGGCCTGCGGCTTCGCCGCCCTCTGTTACGCCGAGATGGCCTCGACGATCCCTGTCGCGGGCTCCGCCTACACCTACGCCTACGCCACCATGGGCGAGTTGACCGCATGGATGATCGGCTGGAATCTGATCCTCGAGTATGCCGTCTCAAACATGGCGGTCGCGGTCGGTTTTTCCGCTCACGTCAACCACATGATGTCCGGCATATTCGGGTTCAACCTGCCCAGGGAACTGAGCGAGCCCGCCATTGCCGCGGGTTCCTATACCGGAGCGTGGTTCAATCTGCCCGCATTCATCGTCCTGATGCTGCTGACCGTCCTGCTCGTCCACGGCATCAAGGAAAGCACCCGCGCCAACGACATCATGGTGATCGTCAAGATCGCCGCCATCCTCATCTTCATCGTGGGCGCTGCCCGCGCCATCGCTCCCGAAAACTACGTCCCTTTCATGCCCAACGGCTTCAGCGGCGTGCTGACCGGGGCGGCCATCGTCTTTTTCACCTACATCGGATTCGATTCGGTTTCCACCGCCGCCGAGGAGTGCAAGAACCCGCAGCGCGACATGCCCATCGGCATCCTCGGCACGCTGGCCGTCTGTTCCGTCCTCTACATCGGCGTCGCCATCGTGTTGACCGGCATCGCCCCCTGGCAGACGCTGAACAACGCCGCGCCGGTCGTCGGCGCATTGAAGTCGCTGAACATGAACACGCTTTGGAAGTGGGTCGATATCGGCGCACTGGGCGGCATGATCAGTTCTCTGCTTGTTTTCCAATACGGACAGGCCCGCGTCTGGTTCGCCATGTCGCGCGACGGCCTGCTTCCGGCCTTGTTCTCCAAGGTTCATCCGCGCTACAAGACCCCGCATGTCAGCACCTGGATCGCCGGTTTCGCTGTCGGCATCCCGGCCGGCGTCTGGGACGTCGGCACTTTCGCCGACCTCTCGAACATCGGCACGCTGTTCGCCTTTGCCGTCGTCAGCGCCGGCGTGCTCGTCCTGCGCCGCACTCAGCCCAACCGCAAGCGCGGCTTCACCGTCCCGCTCGGACCGCTGTTCCCGGTGCTGGCCATCGTCAGTTGTCTCATTCTCATGCTCGCTCTGCCGCTGGAGACCTGGATCCGGTTCTTCGGCTGGAGCGCCGTCGGGTTGGTCATCTACTTTGCCTGGGGGAGAAAGAACAGTGCGCTTGCACAGCAGGATTCAATCAAGTAGTTCAGGCCCGCCTGCCGGCCGGGGCGCCTCCACGGATCGGAAGTGATCAGTGTTAAACCAATCAACTGAGCCCATCTGGATCGCCGCCGCCTGGCTCACCCTGAGCGCATTCCTGCTCCTGGCCGCCTTGCACCTCGCCTTCACCGGCCGCAGGTTCGAAGTCCGCGCCATGGTCAGCCATGGCGGGCAACGTGAGGTTGCCGCGCTCGGCATAGAGGCTGCCCTGGCCGTGATCGCCTGCCTGATCTTCGGCGTCGTCCTGTTTTCTCTCGCATCCGGACAGCCGCTCGCGCTGCGGGTTGGCTTTGGCGCGGCCGGTTCCACCGTGCTGTTCACCAGCGCCTGGTGGTTCTTTTCCTGGCTCAGGGATATATCCAATCTGCAGACGGCGCAGTTTCGCATCTGGCGAAAGCGCGCCCATCTCGTCGGCGCCCGGCTTCGCAAGCACATGGACGAACCGGCGATTCGGTTCGAACTCTGCCGCCACGCCACCGACGCTCTCGATGCCCTCATGGCGGCCGTCTACTCCAGGGACGAATCCGCCAAGTGGGTCTGTTCGGCTTCGATCCTGCCCGCGCACATCGGCCACCCGCACGGCTACGAGGGACTCGACCTCTCCATGCTGGACCCCTACCGCCCCCACATCTCGGTCCGCCACCCCGGCCTGGCCCTCTTCCCCATGCCCGTCTCCGGGGATCGCTTGGAATGGTTCGCCGTCACGTTGCCGCGCGAAGGCGGTCTCAGCGCCGAATCCCGGTCGTTTCTCGAACTCTGCGCGCTGCAAGCCGGCGCCGCTCTCAACTCGGTTGGGGCAGCCTCCGCCTTCGCGGCGGAGAAAGCGGCTCTGATGGCCGACGAACGGGAACGCCAGTTGTGGCGCAGCGCCCTTGCCCGCCTCATTCCGCCCGATCTGCCCGATGTCGCCGGACTCGATTATGGCGCGGAATACTGGCGTGGCCAGTCGCCCCAGGGCCAGTTTCTCGATTTGATCGCCTTGCCCAAAGGCGCGCTTGGCATCGTCCTGGCCGAAGTGGAATCGACAGGCATGGAGGCCGCGGTTCAAATCGCCCAACTCCAGGTCCTGCTCCGCAGCCGCTTCCAAGCTTATGCGGAGGACCTCGCCGAACTTCTTCAGTCCACCGAACGGGCGCTGCTCTCTTCGAGCGAAAGGCCCTTCCCTGTCCGCCTGTTTTGCGCACGATACTCGCCGGCGAACCGCATGCTCACCTACGTCAATGCCGGGGCAGTGCCGCCGTTGCTGCTCCACCGCGAACCGGACGGCGCACAGGTTCTGCGTCTGCCGGAGTCCAGTAAAGCCATGGCCGCCGAGCCGCCGACTGCCTTCCGGATCGCCGAAGTGGTCCTCCAACCCGGCGACCTCGTCGCAGTCGCCAGCCTCAGCCTGCTCCAAAACCCGTCGGCCGATCCGGCCGAGCCCCTCAGCGACAGCCGCCTGGCCGATTCACTCATGCGCTGGGAGGACCGCCGGGCATCCGACCACGTCCGCCTCGTCTTCCGCACCATCGAGGAGAACGCCCCATCGCCTTCCGCCGACCGCGCCCTCATTCTGCTCAAAGCCGTCTGACGCGCCTGCTAGAATGGAGGATTCGATTCCATCTACCGGTAGCCCAGATCCTTGAAGAAAATCGAGATCCCTGTCGATCCCCTCTCGCCCGCCATCCTGGCGCACGGCGCCGGGTGGTGGCTCGAATCCGGCATCCAGGAAGGCCACGGCGGGGTCGCACGCTTCCACCATACGGACCGCAATGAGAACGCCCGCATCTCCACCGAGATCACCGGCTACTTCGTCAGTTCAACCCTCGACCTCTTCGACCGGCTCGGCGACGCCCGCCTGCTTGAAGCCGCCCTCCGCGCCGGGCGCTTTCTGATCTCGAAGGCCTGGAACGCCGCTCCCGGCGTGATGCCCTTCGAGTGGTCCGCGGACGGCTCGCTGCCCGAACACGCCACCTATTTCTTTGACAACGGGATCATCGCCCGAGCGCTGCTGCGGCTGTGGCGCGCCAGCGGCGAACAGCTGTTTTTCGATTGCGCCGCGGGTTGCGGCGAATCGATGCGCCGCGATTTCGCCGGAGCCGCCGAAATCCATCCCGTCCTCGAACTGCCTTCAAGGAAACCTGCGCCACGCGACGCCCGCTGGTCCCGTCAACCCGGCTGTTACCAGTTGAAATCGGCCCTCGCCTGGCGCGATCTCGCCCAAGCCACCGGCGACCGCTCCTGGCTCGAACCCTTCGACGAGGCTCTCGATCGCGCCTTGGCCACCCACGCGGCGTTTCCCGAAGGCGAGTCCGGCATCCGCATCATGGACCGCCTCCACGCCTACGGCTATTTCCTCGAAGCCTGCCTCGCGCGCATGGCTTCCCCGGCCGTCGCCGAAGCCCTGCGCTCCGGCATCGCCGCCGCCGGCAGCCATCTTCGCCAAATTCGCGACTCGTTCGAACGCTCCGACGTGCCGGCCCAGGTCCTGCGGGTCCGACTCTGGGCGGATGCGGCCGGGGTGGTTCCGCTCGACGTGACGGCAGCCGCCGAGGAGGCGTGTTGGGCGGCCCGCTATCAGTTGGCCGGCGCAGTCAACCTCGACGGGGGCTTCTGCTTCGGCCGCCGCGACGGCCATTTCATGCCGTTCGTCAACCCCGTCTCCACCGCCTTCTGTCTTCAGGCATTGGCTCTCTGGCAGGACCATTGCGCCGGCCGTTCCCTGCCCTCCTGGCAGACGGTGGTATGACGTGAGTGTGCCCAAGCCGATCCTGCTCGCCTTCACATCCGGGACCCAGGATCTGATCGAGGAGTTTCTCCTCGCGGTTCAGCGCGTCGCCCCGGGACTGCCGCTGTACATCGTCACTGAGTTTCCGTCCGAGATGGGCCGCTGGATCCCGTGGATGCCGGGCCGCACCTACGAGGAAAATCGCGCCCGCGTCCTCGACAGCATCAAGGGACGGCAGGTCGCCTACACCGCGCTGCTGCTCCAGCCCCGCCAGCCTTACTGGTCCATGCGTTTTCTGGCCCTCGCCATCGGCGGGATGCGTTCGCTCTGTTTTAACGACAACTTCAACCACTTCCGTTGCCATCCAAGTTCGGCCTGGACCATCGTCCGTCACATGTGTTGGCGGCTCAACAACCTTGTCCGCTGGGAGACTCATCCCGGCGGCTGGCTCTACACGCAGGTCTGGCGCGTTTTCCACCCGCGCGCCTACATCCGCCCGTTTCTCTACCGCCTCGTCGTGCGGGCCGGCGCCCGGGCGACCAGGTTGAAGGCGCGCCTGCCGCACAGCGCCGCCCCCGCGGCCGAACCACTGCCGGGCGGCGTGACCGTGGTGGTTCCTTCCCGCAACGGGAAGGGCCTGCTCGAACGGATGCTGCCGGCGGTGCTGGCCGATCTCGCCGGGTCTCCGTCGGAGGTCATCGTCGTTGATAACGGGTCAACCGACGGCACGGCCGCATGGCTGGCTTCCTCTTATCCCGAGGTGGGCCTGGACGTCCACAACGGCCCGCTCAGCTTCGCCGCCGCCGTCAACCGGGGCATCGCCAGGGCGCGTTATTCGCATGTTTGTCTTTTGAACAACGACATGGAGATCCGGTCCGGCTTCTTCGCGGCGCTTCTCGATCCGTTCAGCCAGGTTCCCGATCTGTTCTGCGCGACCGCCCAGATCTTCCTGCCCGAAGGCAGGCGCAGGGAGGAGACAGGCAAGGCGGTGCTCACCAGCGGCGGCCTGCCGCAGGATTTTCAGGTCCGCTGCGAAACGCCCCTGCCGGGCGAGGACCTGACCTACGTCACTTACGGCAGCGGCGGGTGCTCACTCTACGACACTGTGAAACTGCGCGCCATCGGGTGCTTCGGCGAAGTCTTCCAGCCTGCCTATGTGGAAGATCTCGATGCCGGATGGCGCGGTTGGGCGCGCGGCTGGCCGACGGTGTTTTCGGCCGGGGCCCAGGTGCTGCACCACCACCGCGCGACGACATCGCGCTACTTCACCGCGGAACAGATCCGGCTGGCCGTTGAACGGAACTACCTGCGCTTTCTGGCGCGCTCGGTGTCGGATCCGGCCCTGTTCAGCGAGCTTTGGAACCGCGCCGTCCTGCGGGTGAACTGGCACGCGGCGCTGGAGCCGAAGCCGAAATGGGCGATGCCGGCTCTGAAGTCGGCCCTCGATGTGGTGAAAGAGGTGGAGCCGCCGCCCGCCGGCCTGGCCTCCGAGCGTCATGCAATGCATTTGAGTGGCGGTGAGACCTTCTCGTTCCCTGGCAGGCAACGCCGCCTCAGCGGCCGGCCCGCCGTCGTCGTCGCGACATCCTATGTCCCGTTCCCCCTTTCGCACGGCGGCGCGGTGCGGATGTTCAACCTGATGCGGCGGGCGGCGCTCGATTTCGACCAGATTCTCGTCTGCTTCTGCGACCAGCCGTCCACGCCCCCGCCGGAAGTGCTGGAGATCTGCCGCGAGGTCGTGCTCGTGCGCCGGACCGGATCGCACCTGCGCCCGATGACCGCCCGTCCCGAGGTGGTCGAAGAGCACGACACGATGCCGTTCCGCGCGGCGCTGAAGGAGATGATCCGGAAGCACTCGCCCGCCCTGGTTCAGCTCGAATTCACCCAGATGGGCCTCTACGCGCCCGACTGCGCGCCCGTCCCGACACTGCTGATCGAACACGACATCACGATCGATCTGTACACCCAACTCTTTGAGCGGCAACAGGATTGGGAGACGCGCCAGCAGCTCGAGCGCTGGAAGACGTTCGAGCCATCGGTGTGGCGGACGGTCGATTGCGTCGTCACGATGTCGGAAAAGGACAGGTCGATGGTGACTGGCGCGCGGCGGGTGGAGGTGCTGGCCAACGGCGTCGATCTCGACCGGTTTCGCCCAAGTCAGGTTGAACCCGAACCGCGGCGGATTCTGTTTATCGGCTCGTTCGCGCACCTGCCGAACATCCTGGCCTTGAAGTTTTTCCTCGAAGAGGCCTGGCCGGAGCTGCGCGATGCCGGTGCGACTCTGCATGTCATCGCCGGATCGCGGCCGGAACACTTCCTGGGGCTTTATCAGGACCGGGTGGCGATCGATCTCGCGCAGCCGGGCATCGAGATGGAGTCTTTGGTCTGCGATGTCCGGCCGGCTTACGAGAGGGCGGCGGTGGTCATCGCGCCGCTGCTGGCCTCGGCCGGAACCAACATCAAGATCATGGAAGCGATGGCCATGGGCAGGGCGATCGTGTCGACGCCGGCGGGGATCAACGGGTTGGATTTGAATCCGGGCTCGGATGTGATCGTGGCGGAGACGGGGGCGGAGATGGCCCAGGCGATTCTGTCGTTGTTCGCCGACCCGGCGAAGAGGAAGCGAATCGAGGCTGCGGCGCGCCTCACGGTGGAGCGCGACTACGACTGGGACCGGATCGCCGGACGGCAGGCGGAGATCTACCGGAGTCTCGACCAAACGAACCTCCGTTTCACTTGATCGTTTAGTTACAGCTACTTAGAGAATCTACATAAGTAGTAACCAAGCCGCCGGAGTTGCCCGGCACCCTGCTCCGCCCGCCAGGGGGGCGGCCTCAGGGCTTCAGGATTTGGTCGAGCCAGGCGAAGGCGTCTTCCTGCATCTGGACGTTGAAGATGTGGGGCAGGTCGTAGAAGCGGGAGGTAAACTGGCCGGGGGCGCCCGCTTTCCTGTAAATGGCGGCGATCTTCCGCACCGACTCCTCCATGCCTTCGAGGGGGAAGAGCGCGTCTCTGCGGCACTGAAGGACGAGGAGCGGCCTGGGGGTTCGGAGGGCGACGAGGTCGGGCAGATCGAGAGAACGGTGGAGGGTGGGTACGAAGTGAACGAAGGAATGGGTATCGACGTGCTTGCGGATCATGGACCGGACGGTTGACATGAAGCCGGCGACACAACCGGCGGCGATGCGGGGATCGAGTCCGGCAAGGAACAGCGACCGCCAGCCGCCGAAAGAGACTCCGACACAGCCGATTCGTCTGGCATCGACTTCGGGACGGGAGGCGAGGTAATCGACGGTGCGGATATCGTCCCAGGTCACGACTCCGGGCCAGGTGAGGCCGGAATAAGTGAGGGACTTGACCACGGTGGATTCCTTGGAACGGCACTTGGCGTTGAGGTGGCGGATGTCGTCGAGGGAGTATTTCGAACGTTCATAGCCATACTTGAGGTCTTCGTCCAGTTGGATGCGGCGCTCGCCGAAGGAGAAGGCGTCGATGGTGATGACAACGTAGCCGCGGTTGACCAGGGCGGTGGCGGTTGGGCGGCCTTCGTAGTTCTCCTGGTGGTAGACGGTCATGGCGGGGTGGTTGACGCCGAGGTCGAGGACCTTCTCCTTGCCGTAGATGAACATTCCTCCATGGGAGTGGAGATCGACGATGGCCGGGGCGGGCCCCTTGAGGTTCTTTGGGATGAGGACGTAGGCGGGGACGCGGAAGTGGGGGGTGGTGGAGAAGACGACCTTTTCGCGGATGTAGCCGCCCATGTCGCGGCGGTCGACGACCTCGGGGTTCGTTTGGACGGGAGCGGGCCGGGAGCCGAGAGCTTCGAAGGCGGCGGCTCGGGCCTGGTTGCGGAAGGCTTCGAACGAAGTGAAGCGATGGTTCAGGAATGAGAGTGGATATGATTGATTCGCAGTGAGTTGCTCGATGAGGGGATAGGCGGACCCGCTGTCGGCGCCGGTGGGGTTGAGGGGCCGGGGCTGGTCGAGCGGAGGCGGAGCCGAGTCCTGGGCGAGAGCGGTTGCGGCGGCAGTCTGAAAGAGGCCGCGGCGGGTCAGGCTTGCGGGGGTGTCCATGACGATGTGAACTCCTTGCAGATGGGACAGGGGGATTGGAAGGGCTGGGCCGGGCCGGGGATTTCGCGCGCTTCGAAGACCTGAATGAGATTGTTGAGCTTGCGAACGGCGAGGTCGAGTTGCCGGGGGGTGAGGACGGCGACGATGGTGAGCCGGGAACGGCCGGGCGTTGCGGGCTGGGGGACGACGGCGAGGGAGTGGATATTTGCGCCCATGGCGGTGATGAGGCCGGCGGCGCGCATCAGGGCTCCGGGTTTGTCTTCGAGGAGGACTTGGATGGTTCTATGCATGGGGGTGAGTGAATGAGGTTGTTAGCCAAGAGCCACGCCGGGCTGAAGCCCTTTGCAGGCTGAAGCCCGCCCCACACCGGGGTGAAGCCTGCCCCACGGGTTATTTGACATTTTGCTGGGGGTCGGGTTTGGAGGCGGCGACGACTTCGACCAGGGCTACGATGTCGCCCAGGCTGTCGCGGACCGGGGCCAGGACAGAGAGGATTCCCGGTTGGCGCTTCACGGTGAGACGTTCGCCGGTTTCCAGAACCCGTTTCATTTCAGCGGGCATTTCCTGGTGGAGGGCGCCCCAGGGCCAGAACTGGCTCATCTCGTGAACGTTGCGGATGACGACCTGGATGCGGCCGGGCTTGGCCTTGATGGGCATCCAGAGGTTGACGTCACAGGCGGTTGCGCAGAGGCGGGAGAGGCGGATCAGCGTCTTCTTGGACGCGGTGAAGGACTGGTGATCGACATCATAGTTGTCGGCCGCCGCCCATTGGTCGCGGGGGTTGGTTTCGAGCATCGAGGCGATGGAACGGGGGGTCTGGATGCGGAGGGCAAGATCGCCGTCCACCATGACGGAGGCGATGCGGGCGACCTGATCGAGTTGGGCGGGCAGGGTGTCCTGCGCCAGAAGCGAAGCGGAGCAGAGGACGATGAAGGCGGCGGGTTTCATGGGCGGGCCTCCTTTGCCAGGGTGAGAATGTAAGCGCGGACGCGGTTCCAGGCGGCCGCGTCGAGTTTGTCATCAAAGCGTGGATCCTTGGGCGTGGCCTCTTCGATGGTGACGTTGGTCCAGTCCTCGGGATTGGTGTCAGCGAGTTTGGGGCGGGGCGAGCGCCAGGCTTCGACGGGCGTGCCGTTGAAGCGTTTGGCGGCTTCGGCGCGGAGGGTGGCGGGGGCGACGCGGGTCTTGAAGGAATCGAGCAGGGCGAGGTCCTGGAGGGCGTTGCGCTGGAGTTTGAGCCGGATGGAGGGGAGCGGGGCGCTGATGCCGAAGCGGTCGCCGGGATAGACGAGGGTTTCGCCGCCGCCGTCGGATTTGAACCAGGGGTCGGGGCCGGCCATGACGGTTTGCCAGCGCACGAAACCATCGATGCCGAGGATCCAGGGGCGGAGGAGATCGGTTGTGATGTGGGACGCGGGCAGATCGACGGTGGGCGTGCCGCCGTATGTCCAGACGGTATCGCCGCGCTGTTTGAGAATCGGAGCGTTTTCGGCGTACCAGCCGAACATGCCGCCGCCGCAGACCCAGAGGTTGATGACGCCGGCGAGGTCCTTGAACTGACGCTCCATCTGCCAGCTTGCGTCGGTGCGGTAGGCCCACTGGACGGGCGAGGAGGACGGGAAGGCCAGTTTCATGAGTCGGGCGTACTCGATGAGGGGTGGCGTGTCCTTGAGGAAGCGGGTTTCGTCGCCGTCCCAATGGAAAGCCTTGTAGCGCTTCTTGTGGTTGAAGAAGAGTTCGAATTTGGTCTTCGTCCAGCCCTTCTGGCGGAAGCGGGCTTCCATTTCGGTCATGACATTGACGAATTCGCGCTCGTGGCCGGGCTCGCCCCACCAGAGGAAAGACGCGGGCCATTCGGGGTTGACGGGCAAGTAGACGTAAGGGATGGGCTGGGGGCCGCGGCGGGTTCCGGCAAAGGCGGAACCGTCGAGCAAGGGGCCGTAGTGTTTGTCGTAGAGGGTCCAATCGGCGATTCGTTTGGTCTTGCCGGAGCCTTCGAGGCGGGGGGCGAACTCGGGGCCGACCTTGCCGCCGTGGCCGTAACCGAGTTGGTGGTAGATGCCGCGATGTTCATAGAAGACGCGGTGGTAGGCGTGGATGAGCGAGAAGAACGGGTCGCTCAGATAGAAATTGGGTGTGCCTTTGGCGAGCGCAGGGTATTGGGAGGAGAACCAGGAGGTGCCGTAGGAGTTGTGATCAATCACGATGGGATCGGTGGGGGGGACGACGGAATCGAGGACCTGGACCTGGATGGGGAGAGTGGATTTCGCGCCGCCGGCGTCGAGGGTGGCGGTGATTGTGTAGGGGCCGGGGCGCAAGTCCGAGGGGATCCAGATATCGAGCCAGAAGGACTGTGCGGTTTGGTTCGGAACGCGGTTGGCGGGGTCGGGGAGTTGGCCGCGGTGGGGGGATGTGACGGGGACGAGGGCGTCGGGGTAGTAGAGTTTGCGGTCCGGGAGGAAGTGGAACCACTCGCGGTGGAGTTCGGCGGCGAGAGGGCCGGCGAGGGTAAGTGTGTAATTGGCGGGTTGGGGATCCGAGACCAGGATGCGGCAGGAGACGTAGGCGGCGCGCGGAGATTCGAGGGCGATGGACCTGGCGGGCGAGACGGATGCGGAGCGGTCGGCGGGGACGACCTGGCCGAAGGGGTCCGAGCGGATATGGGCGGGCAGAACGCTGAGGTCGGCGGCAGCGCAGGTGACGAGGAGAAAAGAGAGAGCGAGGGGAGCTTTCATTGAATGGATTCCTAGGCGCACCAGCGATAGACGAAGAGGAGGAGAGCCTTGGCGGCGTCGACGACGGTGTCGAGTTCGACATATTCGTCGGCAAGGTGGGTGTTGCCGCCGCGCGCGCCCCAAAGGACGGCGGGCATACCGAAGTGCTGTTGAAAGATGAACATGTCACAGGGGCCTTCGATGCCCGCGACGGGCGGCTCAGCGCCGAGGACTTCGGCGGCGCAGGCGGAGAGTTCGCGGATCAGCGCGGCATCTGGAGCGATGGATGAGCCGGGGAGCCAGCGGATGGGGAATTCGAGTTCAGGGGGTCCGGGGAAGAGGTCCGGGCGGGCGGCGATGGTGTGATTAAACCAGTCGTGGAACTGGGCGTCGACGGCGGAGAGGTCTTCGCCGGGCATTGCCTGCCAGAAGAGTTCGACCCGGCAGGAGTTGGCCGTGGCCATGGGCTCGGAGAAGCCCCAGGGGCCGGTGTGGATTTTGAGGACGGAGACGGGGACGGGGTTGGAGAGGTGGGCGTATGCAAAGTGAGGGGGAGCGGAGGCGCGGCGTTGTTTGGCAAAGACGGGGATCTGGGAGAGGAACCAGGCGAGTTGAGCGTCGATGCCGGCTTCCATGGTGTCGGAGAGGATGCCGTCGCTGGGGGTCTGGAAGGCGATGTGGACGGTACGGCCGCCGCGTTGTGAAGGACAGACGCGGAGGAAAGAGGGTTCGGAGATGATGGCGGCGTCGGCAAGGTAGCCGCGCAGACGGCCGGCGAGGGTTCCGTTCACGCCGCCGAACTCCTCATCGACGACGGATTCGATGGTGAGGTCGCCGCGCATGTGGATGTCGAGATCGCGCAGGGCGCGGGCGACGAAGAGGTTGGTGGCGATGCCAGCCTTCATGTCGTTGGAGCCGCGGCCGTAAAGGCGTCCGTTCTCGACATGGGCGCTGAAGGGCGGGCAGGTCCAGGGGAGGGTGCCGGCGGGAACGGTATCGATGTGGCCTGAGAGGAGAAGCGAGCGGCCGCCGCCGGAGCCTTTGCGGCGGGCGGCGAGGTTGGGGCGTCCGTTGTAGTCGCGGCCGGGGTAATAGAGCGGGTGGGCGGCGAGACCGGGGACGTCGCCGAGTTCGTAGAGGTCGGTGGTGAAGCCGCAGGACTTGAGCGAAGCTTCGCAGAAGCGCTGGCAGGCGGCTTCGGCTCCGTTGGGAGGGGTGTTTTCGGATGGAGTGCGGACGAGGGATTGGAGGATGTCTATAAGGTCGTCACGGCGGGAGTCAACATATTGAAGAAGATCTTTTTGAATGAGAGTTTCAGCCGGCATTGGATGGATCCTCCTGAAGACTGCTGAGGGTCTTCGGCGCGAGGCGGAAGCCGCGGGTCAGGATGGCAAGGTAGATGACGCCGAGGGCAAGCCAGCCGAAACCGGCGAGTATTGCCTTGGGGGTGAGATTGACCCAGAGGAAACTGCAAACGAGCGTGCCCATGAGTGGAAAGATGAGATTTTGAACGGTTTGCCATCCGCCGCGCAACTTTGATCGGACGTAATAATGCATGACGACGCTGAGGTTGACGAGGATGAAACCGGTGAGCGCGCCGAAGTTGAGGAGTTCGACGGCCAACTGGAAGCGGAACGTGAGAGAGCCGACGAGGGCGACGGCGCCCATGACGAGGATGCCGCGGACGGGGGTGGAGGTTTTGGGATCGATTTTGGCGAAGATGCGGCTGGAGATGATGCCGTCGCGGCCCATGCCGAGCAGGAGTCGGGACGCGCCAGCCTGGCCGGTGAGAGCGCTGGCGAGACCGGCGACGAGGAGAACGAAGGTGAGTGCGCCGAACATGAGGTGGCCGCCGATGACGGTGGCGATATCGAGGATGGCGGTATCGACTTGAGGGAATGATTTGTAGTCGGGCCAGACGCGGGCGGCGAGATAGACGGTAAGGATGCAGATGAAGCCCTGGAAGATGCAGACGGCGACGGTGGCCCAGCCGATGTCGCGTTTGGGGTCGATGGAATCTTCGGCGAGGGTGGAGATGGCGTCGAAGCCGATGTAGGAGAGAGTGGCGACGCCTGCGCCGAGCAGGAGTGAGCCGGAGGTGAAGGACTCGGGGCGGAAGATGGCGTGGAAGTCGAACAGGCCGTACCAGCCGTGGAGGGTGACGATGTGGCGGATGGAGAGGGTGGTGAACAGGGCGGCGCAGCCGGTCATGATGGCCATGAGCCAGTAGGATGCGCGGGCGGTCATGCGGATGCCGCGGAGGTTGACGGCGGTGATGGCGAAGGTGAAGAGGACGGCCCATATGAAGCTGGGAACGAGGGGGAAGAGACGTTCGGCGGTGAGGGAGGCGTAGATGACGCTGAGCAGGGGGATGAGGAAGTAGTCGAGGATCATGGCCCAGCCGGCGATGAAGCCGGCATGGGGATTGATGCCCTTCTGGGCGTAGGTATAGGTTGAACCGGCGGAGGGGAAGACGGCGGCCATTTTGCCGTAGCTGGCGGCGGTGAAGAACATGGCGGTCATGGCGACGACGTAGGCGAGGGCGGCGTGGCCGCCGGAGAGTTGCTGGACGATGCCGAAGACGGGGTAGGGGGCAGTGGGGGTGAGGATGACGAGGCCGTAGAGGACGAGGTCACGCCGTGAGTGGACGCGCCGGAAATGTTGCCGGCCCTGGGGGAGGGACTGCGGCGGGCCTGTTAAAGTATCCATGCCGAAGAGACGAGTCTAACGAAAAGAGTCCAGGCTGTGCTGGCGAAGAGCGGAGGAAAAAGCGTGGCGGGGGCCAGGGGAAGCCCCCGCCACGGAAGGGGTACTTACCAGCTCAGGCGGAGCGAGAGCTGGATGGTACGAGGGTCGTTGGTTTGAGTCGTCAGGTCCTGAAGGCCGGTGGTGACGTTGGGACTGGCGTCGTTGGGGTGGTTGAAGGCGTTGAAGAAGTCGGCTGTGAAGCGGAGTTTGACGCCTTCGGTGATGGAGAAGTTTTTGAACGCCGAGATGTCGGTGTTCCATGAGCCGGGTCCCTTGTAGAAAGCGCGGGAGTTCCAGTTGACGGTTTCACCGATGCTGGTGTTACGGACGGTTCCGTTGGCGAGCAACTGCTGGATCTGATTGGAGAAGTTGCTGCCGACGGGGCGCAGAATGCGCTGGGCGCGGTTGAGCGGGATCAGGGCCTGGAGGGCGGCCTGATCGACGTTGGTCGCGGAGGTGGGGTTGAAGTCGCCGGCGAACCACAGGCGTTGGTTTCTGCCGGCGTAGGTCATGGTCAGGCGCTGATCGTCGGAGAGCGAAGGATTCCCAAAAAGGTACTCGCCCGAGGTGACGCCCATCCAGAAGCCCGAGCGCCAGTCGCCGATGGCCGCGACCTGCCAGCCGCCGATGAGGGCATCGAGGGCGCCATTTGAGTTGCCGGCGAATTTCTTGCCTTTGCCGAAGGGGAGGTCATAGATGCCGTTCCAGCGCATACGGTGGGCGGGAACGCTGGTCGCGTTCTGGTAGCCGAGACGCAGACGCTGGTCGTAGGAGAGGTTGCCGCCGCCGAGGAGTTGGATATTCTCCGGCGTCTGGGAGACGCCATTGGTTGAGTTGATCGAACCGCCGCCGTCGGTGAAGCCGCCGGCGTCAGAGGTTGTCAGCATTCGGGTGAAGGTGTAGAAGTACTGCAACGCGAGGCCGTTGCTGTAGCGGCGTTCGACCTCGGCCTGGAGGGAGTTGGTGTTCGAAAAGCCCGTTTTGTTGGTGGCGTTGCCGATGGACCAATCCTTGTTGACGCGAAGCAAGTCGCCGTTGGAGGGGGGGGCGAGTTTGGTGCGGGCGACGTAGTTGTATTGAGCCTCGCGGCTGTTGGCGCTGAACTTCTGCTCCAGCCCGGTCGTGTGGTTGCCGATGTAACTGAGGCGGATCGAGGTCATCTTCATGAGCTCGCGCTCGAGGGTGAAGTGCCAGGACTGCGCGCGGCCGTCCTGCCAGTTCTTGTAGTCCATGGGAACGACAGGGCGCGCCGAAGCGGGAAGTTCGACGATTCCGGTGGTGGGGATCGTCACCTTGCCGATGAAGAAATCGGCCCTCGGCACGGTGCGGACGCCATAGCTTCCGGTCCCATCGAGATAGGCAACGGGATTCTCATACCGCAGATTGAACGGCGGGTTGGTGCGCGAGGCCTGGAGGATTTGCGAAAGCGGCATGGTCCAGAAATACTCGCCGTAGCTGCCGCGGACGACGGTCTTGGCGCTCAGTTTGTAGGCAAAGCCGAGGCGCGGACCGAAGTTGTTGTGGTCGCCCGGGATCAGGCGGCTGGGCAAGCCGGCCTGGTCGGCGGTGGTCCAGGAGAGACCACGCGCCTTCCAACTCGCCAGCATTGAAGGCGGCAATCCACCGATGCTCTCCATTGCCGTGCTGCCTGGGGTGACGACCTGGAAGACACTGCCGAGGGTGTCGAGGTTGACGTTCACGAGGCGGTCGTATTTCTCCTTGTAGGGCGTCCACAAGTCGTAGCGGAGCCCGAGACTCAGGGTGAGTTTCGGCGTGACCTTCCAGGTGTCCTGGGCATAGAGGCCCATTTCCTTCTGCCGGAAGTAGAAGTAGCCGCGGTTGTACTGGGCGGAGTAATAGCTGGCCAATCCGAGGCCCATCGTGGCGAACCCGTCGCCGGTGAAGGGGACGGCGCTGTCGCTGGCGGGATCGTATTGGGATGTCCATTCGGGGCCGAAATCGTGCTCGCCCATGGCTTGCTGGAGTTCGACGATGTTGTTCAACTCCTGACGGTACTGGCCGCCGAACTGGAATGTGTGCGCGCCGGTGACCCAGGTGAGGTTCGGCTGGAAGATGTAGGCGGTGAGCATCTCATTCTTGCGGTTGTCGGCGTCCCATTCGAAGTAGGTATTCCAGTCGTTGTCGGCGTGGGAGTACATCGTGGGCCAGCCGAATTCGCCGAAGGGATTGGGCACGCCGAGTTTGCCGGCCCAATTCGTGAAGTCGGCCAGCGTGCCGGAGCTCTTGGGCGCGCGGTTGACGGCGAACAGCATTTCGCTGATGAGAGTGGGGGTGAAGGTCTTCGTGTAACGGACCGACGCGTTATACACATCGGCGTCGTTGCGGCTGGTTCCGTAGCCGTCGGTGATATCGGTCCGGGGCCCGCCGTAGCGGCCGCCGTTTTGCGTGAATCTGCGCTGCGAGTGGGTGAACCGTCCGGTCAGGATGTTCTTCTCGTTGAAATTGTGGTCGCCGCGCAGGGTCAGGTTGTTGCGGTCGTCTCTGACCGAATAAACCTCCGACATGTTGGGACCGAGGTAGGGGCTGTTCGGACTGGTGGGCAGGTGGCTGACGCTCTTCATCGTGGCGAAGAAAGGCGACAGGCGGCCCGTGGGGATCCTGTTGCCGACGAAGGGCGTTCTCAGGCCATTTGCGCCGGTGGTGAGCGGATCATAGATGGCGTAGAGATTGTTGTTGGCATCCCTTGCGCCGGAGAAATCGCCGCCCCACAAGGCCTCGGTGGGAACGGTCATCTCGTAGTAGGTCTGCTGGCGCTGCCGGTAGCCTTCATACGCCGCGAACCAGAAGGACTTGTTGCGCCCGTCATAGAGCTTGGGAATGAAGACCGGGCCGCCCGCCGAAGCGCCAAACTCATTGCGCTTGAGCACCGCCGGGGTGTTGCCGTCCTGGCGCTTGCGCGATACCAGCCCAGCGCCGTTGTTGCGGAAGGTCTCGAACAGCGATCCATGGAACTGGTTGGTGCCACCCTTGGTGACGACGGTGACCGTGGCGGGACGCGAGAACTGGGCGCCGGAGCCGACGGTCTCGATGCGGAACTCGGCGACTGTGTCAAGGCCAGGCTGGACGCGGGCCATGCCGCCGCCGAAGCGGTCGACAAGGGAAACGCCGTCGAGCGTCATCTCGGCCGAGCCGACCTTCATGCCGTTGATGCGCGGGTTGCCGCCGCCTTCAACGCCAGGGGTGAGGTCGAAGAGGTTGGTGATCGAGCGGCCGTTCAGGGGCAATTGCTGAATACGGATGTTATCCTTGACGCTGCCGACTTCTGAACTCTCGGTCGTGATGACCGGCGCAGCGCCCGTGACCTCAACGACGGTGTCGACGCTGCCGACTTCGAGCATGGGTTCGACGACGGCCGTCTGGCCGGCCGCGAGGTTCAATTCGGAAGACCATTTTTTGAAGCCCTGCGATTCGGCGCTGATCCTGTACTGGCCGATCGGCAGGCTTGTGAAAAGGTAGATACCCAGTTCATTGGTCGTGGACTGGCGCGAGATGTTGGTGCTGGTTTGAACCAGGACAACTTTCGCGTTTGGGACGGCGGCGCGGGCGGAATCGAAGACGGTTCCGCGGATCAC
>CAMTUE010000016.1:0-85061 GCA_947084845.1 uncultured Bryobacteraceae bacterium
AGCTCCATTTCGCGGATTTTGTAGAGTTGCCAGGCGGCGAAGAGGAGCATGTCGAAGAGGGTGTTTTCGATGGCTCCGGTTGGGTGGTAGTCGGAGTGGTATTGCTGGCGGAGTTTTTCGTATTGGTGGCGCATGTTGGGGGGGACGGCGTTGTCGAGTTTTTGGCTCGTAGGCCGTGGGTGGTGGCGTTTTGCGAGGAACGGGATTTGCCGGCTTCGGTTTTTGGGCCGGGGGGGGTGGGGTTTTGGGGCGTTCGGTGGTTGACCCCCTCTCTGCGTTCGGGGTTGGTGGGGGTGGCGGGATCCGGCGAAGAGACCCCCTCTCTGCGTTCGGGGTTGAAGGAGGCGGGCTCGGGGCCTGCGGGTTCGGGTGGTGTGCCCTGGGTGGTTGTTTGATCTTCGATTGACTGTGACATTGACGTAGTCCTCCTGTGAATTATGATCGGGGGGGCGGATTGCGTTTGGGGGCTTGGTTTTTGGGGTGGATTGGGGGATGTGGTTTGGAATGAGGGGGTTGGGGTGGGTTAGATTTATTTGCTAATGCTGTGACTGGATTTCGGGTTGGGGAAGAAATGGAGTTTGGGCGGAGGGGATACCCGCTGCGGCTGGCGGCTCGGATGAGGGAATGGACCCGATGCCTTCGCCTCGCATTGAAAGCCCGGATCACTCCAGTTGCTTGTTGCAGAATCCGCCCTTACCTCGGCCTGCGCCTCGATCTGAAAGCCCGGATCACTCCAGTTGCAGGTTGCAGAATCCGCTCACCCCGGCCTTCGTCTCGCACCGAAACCCCGGATCACTCCAGTCGTGAGGTTGCCGACGCCGCGGCTGGCGGCTCGGATGAGAGAATGGACCGATGCCTTCGTCTCACACTGAAAGCCCGGATCAGCCCAGCGGTGAGGTTGCCAACGCAGCGGCGACTGCGAAGCTGTCAACACGGCTTCGATTCAATCGCAATGAATGGTCGGGGGCGTTCGGCGACATGGGCACGGACCTGCCATTGCTGGTGGGCATGATTCTGGCTTCGGGGATGGATGCGGCCAGCGTCCTGACTCTATTCGGGCTGATGCAGATTGGGACCGCGATCGCGTACCGCATGCCGATGCCCGTGCAGCCGCTGAAGGCGATGGCCGCAATCGTTATCGCACAGAAACTGCCGCCGAATATCCTCTACGGAGGAGGGCTGGCGATCGGGATGAGCATGTTGCTGCTGACCGCCACGGGCGCGCTTGGGTGGATCAGCCGGGCGGTTCCGAAGCCGGTCGTGCGCGGCATACAGTGCGGGCTTGGGCTGCAACTGGCGGGCATCGCGTTGAGAGACTACGTGCAGTCGGACGGCGCGCCCGGATTGTGGCTGGCGGGGGTGGGATTCCTGGTGGCGCTTCTGCTCGCCGGGAGGAAACGTGTCCCAGCGGCCCTTCTGGTTATCGCTTTGGGCGCGGTCTACGCCATCGTCTTCAAGGGGCATGATTTCAATCTGGCCGGGATCGTGGGGTTTCACCTTCCGATCTGGCATCAGCCAACCGCGGTGGACGTCTGGACCGGGTTTCTGGTGCTGGCACTGCCGCAGATTCCGTTGTCGATCGCCAATTCCGTACTGGCGACGAGGCAACTGGCGGAGGATCTGTTCCCGGAACGGGGGATCACTGCGAAGAAGATCGGCTGGACGTATTCGATCATGAACCTGATCAATCCGTTCTTCGGCGGCGCGCCGGTGTGCCACGGGTCGGGGGGCATGGCGGGCCACTATGCGTTCGGCGGGAGGACGGGCGGATCGGTTGTGATCTACGGCACGATGTTCGTGGGATTGGGGATGCTGTTCGGGCCGGGCTTTCAGGGAGTGATCAAGGTGTTTCCGCTGCCGATTCTGGGGGTGTTGCTGCTGTTCGAGGCGGTGACGCTGCTGGCGCTGCCGCGCGACCTGGCGGGGCAGAAGAGGGACTTCGTGATCGCGATGCTGGTGGCGGTGATTTGCAGCGCTGTGCCGTATGGGTACCTGGTGGGACTGATTACCGGTGTGATCTGCTACCACCTGACGCGGCGGGGGCTGGTGCATTTCGGTGAATAGGATTGGGGTGCGCTGTAGGCGACCGATGAGCTCGATATTCCGGGGACGGGTGGTTCTGCGGAGATGTGCCGCGCGCGCTGACGGGCGCGGGTCGGCTGGTTCTGCGGAGATGGGCCGCGCTCTGACGGACGCGTGATCGGCTGGTTCTGCGGAGATGGACCGCGCTCTGACGGACGCGTGATCGGCTGGTTCTGCGGAGATGTACCGCGCCCTTACGGACGCGGCTCGTTTGGCTCTGCGGAGATGTGGCGCGCGCGCTGACGGGCGCGTGATCGGCTGGTTCTGCGGAGATGTGGCGCGCTCTTACGGACGCGGGTCGGCTGGTTCTGCGGAGATGGACCGCGCCCTTACGGACGCGGCTCGCCTGGATGGCTGGAGATGTGCCGCGGATTGCCGGGCCGGCCTGCGAGACGGGAGTCTAGGCGGTGCCTTCGAGGGGCGCCTGCCAGCGGAACAGGAAGAAGTGGTGGCCGCAGAAGCAGCAGCGGTAGGGGTGAAGGATGAAGTGGAATGCGCCTTCGAGCGTGTTGCGGACGCCGACACCTCTAAACTCGATGGAGCTGCAATGCGGGCAGCTCGCCGAGAACAACCTTGCTATGGTGCGGAACATGACGTTAGCCGTCACTTTTCGCGGTGCTGTCGACGGAGCGACCGGCACTGTTTCTGCTGGCAGGGGTGGAGGATTGACCATGGCGGCTGTTGGGCCAACCGCCGGCAGGGCGGCTGGCCTCGCGAGCAGCCTGGATCTCGTCTGGGGTCCTCAGGTCGGGTTCGGACACCTTCATCTGTAATTTCGCGCGCGAAACCTGGCGTTTGTGCCGCTTCAGCAGTCTTTTACTCATTGGTTTCCTTCCGCATGACCGGTCCATCGCCGTGCCGCAGCGCCGGCAGCCTCTGTCCAGCGGCGGCGCCTCGGACAGCGGCTGTGGAATGGGCCAGCCATTCCACGGGGTGGCTGCCAATTGTACCATCAGGCGCAGAGACGTCGGCCCAGTTGGCATCTTCCCTCAACCTGAGAAACACGCCGTGGGAGCCCTCGCTGCTCTGGTAAGTGCCTTTGGTCAACACAACCTCGTCGCCACTTTGAAAGACCTGACTCGCGGGCCTGGCCGGTAACATGTTCGTGTCCCTCGCTGACTCAGACTTCACCGGCGTACCACCTGGTCATGAGCGGAACGCCGCCTTTTTCACGAGCCTGACTGCTTCAGTCCGAAGATCCCGCTCGCGTTCAGGCGAGGGTAGCCCCGCGGCAGTTTGTGCATTGCAGTCCTGTTAGTGCACGACTGTCGCCAATCCGTGCCTTGGGCCAGACCCATTCGCCCGGCTGCGGGCTTGGGCCCGGCGAGGACGAATGAGACGCTGTGAAGGTGACGGCAGGTGGTCGAATGGCAGCGGGCGGTCAATTCGATGAGACGCGCCAGTTGTGGCGGGAGGGGCGAAAAACGGCGGGTCCAGGCCAGGTCCGTGACGGCGTGATTTTGCTCCTACACGGGAAACCACTCTCTTACGGTCGTGGCTCTGATTGGCGCGTCAGTGAGCGGTCGTGCAGTCGATCCTGATCTTGCGGGCAAGGCGCTAGAGATCTTTGCGCGAGATGCCGAGTTTGCGCATCAGGGCGTTCAATGTCGTCCTGGGCATTCCTAGACGGGTGGCCGCCTTGCTGACTACCCCGTCTGCCTCACGGAGCATCCGGATGACGTGCTCGCGCTCGATATGCTCGAGTGTGGTGTCGCCGGGGGGCGGGGCGGCATCGGCGCGGATTTCGGCCAATGGCGCACGGAGGTTGGGGCCGCGGGAGAGGATGACGGATCGTTCGATGAAGTTTTCGAGTTCCCGCACATTGCCGGGCCAGGACCAGGCCACCAGGGCCTTCATGGTATCCGACGGGATTCTGTCAATCTGCCTGTTCATCGCCCGGGAGTACTTCTGGGTGAAGTGGCGGGCGAGGATCGGGATGTCCTCGGGGTGGTCGCGGAGGGGAGGAGTGGTGATGGGGAAGACCTTGAGGCGGTAGTAGAGGTCGCTGCGAAAGAGCTTTTCGCCCATCATTTCAGAGAGGTTGCGGTTGGTTGCGGCGACGAGGCGGACGTCGATGGGAATGGTGCGGGTGCCGCCGAGCCGCTCGAAGGCCTTTTCCTGCAAGGCGCGGAGCAGTTTGGGTTGGAGGTCGAGGGGGATGTCGCCGACCTCGTCGAGGAAGAGAGTCCCCTTGTGGGCGAGTTCGAAGCGGCCGATTTTCTGCGAGAGGGTGCCAGTGAATGCGCCGCGCTCGTAGCCGAAGAGTTCGCTTTCGAGAAGCCCGGTGGGAATGGCGGCGCAGTTGAGTGTGATGAAGGGGAAGTTCCTGCGAGGGCTCAGCCGGTGGACGGCGCGGGCCACCAACTCTTTCCCGGTGCCGGTTTCGCCGAGGATGAGGACGTTGGCGTCGGTGGGGGAGACGACTTCAACCTGCCGGAGGATGCGCCTCAGGGCGGCGCTGGCGCCGACCATCTCCTCGAAGTTCTGAGTGACGGAGACATCCCGGTCCCCGACACTCTCGATCGAGTCGCGCTCGCGGAGGTCCTGAACGAAAGTGATCCAACGGAAGGGAGAGAGTTTCAGAACGGCAGTGGCAACCAGGACCGGCACTCGAGACCCGTCGCTGCGGAGGAGATCCTTTTCGTAGGGCGTGCAGGCACCGTATCTCAAGCCTTCTTCATGCGCCAGATCGTCGAGATCGGAGAATTCCCTGGGAGTGAGATCGGGCCAGTGCAAGCGGCCTGCCAGCAGGTCTTCGCGGCTGTAGCCGACGAGTTTGAGGAAGGCGTCATTGGCCTCGGGGACACGGTCGAACTCGCCGGAGACGACGCCGGCGATGGTGGATTCCGACGGAACGGGCCGGACACGGGCGCGGCTGCGGCGCAACTTTTCGTCGCGTTCGTGGCGTTCGCTGAAATCGCGCACGACCCTGGCGAAGCCTTGAAGCGCGCCGGGCGGTGTCAGCGTTCTTCTTCAAGCACGCGCTTGATGTTGATGAGGAGATTTTCCTGGGCGGAACGGGTTCTACTGACGATGACCATCCGCAGAATCGAGCCCTTCCAGCCGGTGAGGCCCTGCTGGGTGGAGCCCTTCAGGCTGATGAGATAGAAGCCTTTCTGTCCGGCGCGGCTGCTGTCGGTGACACAGGCGGTGAGATCGAGCGCGAGTTGGAGGTAATGGCTGGCGTAGAGCTGCTTCACGGCGAGTACCTGGACGGGCCCCTTGGGGCCTTCCGACTGGTAAGAAATCGCATGGTTCAGGCGGAGCGTCGGTTTGAGGCCGAAGTTGACACGCTCCCAGAAGAACTGCGACTGGGCGCTGGGCAGTTTGGAGCGGGGGTAGTCGAGCAGATAACGGTTCAGTTCCGGGAGGTAGACAGGCAGAACCTCGGAACGGCCGAGCAGAGACTGGAGCTGTGCGTTGACATCGAATGGGCGCTCGGTGTCGCGATAGCTGCCGAGGACGCGATTGCCGTCCTCCTGATAGCGGTGAAGGATGTCGAGCGCCATCGCGCGGACGCGGTGGTTGACCTGAGCGGCGACATCGGGTTTGGACCAGTCGACGGACCGCTGAATCGCCTGCATCGCTTCAGCGGGGAGTTGCACGCCGCATTTGCCGGGGCGGCAGGATCTGAGGTTCGCGATGTCTTCGGGTTCAAGGTTGAAGCCATCGAGATCGGAGAGCACGGGGGGATCGCTGAAGCGGGCAACGCCGAGATAGCTTGGCGAGCGGCGCAACCAGTGCGGGTCGAGGGCGAGCTTGAGGTATTGTTCGGGGGCGGCGTTGACGTAGACAGCGCCGAAGATGATGATTTCGGAAGGGGTCCTGGAGGGAATCACCTTGGCGATGGCCTTGCCGCGCGAGATCATGGCGATCTGGGAGTCGGACAAGCCCATCTGCTGGCGGAAGAAGACGTAGGGTTCGCGAGGCGTCTCAGCGGTGCAGATGAGAGTGCTGGAGAGGATGAGACAGGCCAGAGTCAGCGACTTTATCATGTTGGTCTGTTCACTTGCCGCGGCTGGTCTCAATCGCCGCAACCGGTTTGGCAAGGCATTGATTGAAGACAGGAGCGGGCACATCAACTGTACTTGCATTCTAAACACAACAACATTTGTGTTTGCGGAACCGGCTGTTCAGGAGGACCGCTCGCTCACGCAAGCGGCTCGCTGGCGGCCAGGCTCGACTGATTCCGAGCCGCGACCGGCAGGCACGTACTTTCGATGTTATGTTTACAGCCGGTGGACGCAAAAAAGGAGTCCAGGGTGCCGACGGCGAGCGCCACAGTCCGATATTCTCGCGGCGGCTGAGTCAACCCTGGACTCCTGGAGGAAGTCCGATCCGGATTAGCGGGGGGCGGTGGTTGAGGCCCACCGTTTCTCGAAATCGTCGATATGTTTCTCCACGGCGTCTTTGGCCAGTCCGTATCGTTCTTGCAATCGACCGGCCAATTGGTCGCGCTTGCCGGCGATGACGTCGAGATCGTCGTCAGTGAGTTTGCCCCACTCCTCTTTGACCTTGCCTTTGAGCTGCATCCAGTTGCCTTCGAACGTATCCTGATTCATGTATTCCGCCTTTCTCTTTAGGTTGGTGAGGCGCGCGGTTTCGAAGCGCGCCTCCATTGGGGGGCTACCGCAGGGGTGGGGTGCTACCGCTGGGCGATCGGGGTACCGATGCGCGCGCCGATGACCTCGCCCGAGATGACCAGTTCAACGCGCCGGTTTTCCTGACGGCCTTTGGCGGTGGAATTGGAAGAGATCGGCTGAGTCTTGCCGAAGCCCTTGGACGTGACAGAACTGACCGCCATTCCCTGTTGGGTGAGGTAGGAGCGGACAGACTCGCCGCGCTGTTCGGAGAGGTTCTGATTGTATTCATCGCCGCCGACGCTGTCAGTGTGGCCTTCGACGTCGAGCCTGAGGCCGGGATGGCCGGAGACGATGCCCGCCACCTTGGCCAGTTTCTCGCGGGCCAGAGGCCGCAAGGAGAATTTGGCTGTGTCGAACAGGACATCGGACATGTTGACGATCAAGCCGCGGGCGGTATCCCGAGTTTGAAGAACAGCATTGAACTGGGTCATGAGCTGGGCTCGCAGTTCGGCCTTCTCGGCTTCCAACTGGGCTTTTTGTTGGGCGGCGCGTTCGAGATCGGCCTGGTTGGCGGCTCTCTGGGCGTCGTTTTCGCGTTTGAGGCGATCGGCTTCGGCGCCGGCGGCAGCCAATTGGGCGTCGCTGGCGAGTTTGAGGCGGTCAGCGTCGGCTTTGGCAGCGGCTGCGCGGGCATCGTTTTCGAGTTTGGCGCGCTCGGCGTCGCTCCTGGCGCGATCAGCGGCAGCACGGGCTGAGGCGGCCTGCGCATCCTTTTCCTGATTCAGGCGCTGGGATTCCGCCTGAGCCCTGAGGCGGGCCGCTTCGGCTGCGCGGGTGACGCGATCGGTTTCGGACTGGGCGGCAAGCCGTCCTTTGTCAGCATCGGCTTCGCGCCCGGCCGCCAAGCGCCGCTCGGTTGCGAGGGCCTCGTCCGCCTGGCGTTTGACTGCGATGGCGCGCGAGTCTTCCGCCGTCTGGACGGCTGCGCGGGCGGTCATGGTCACAGGCTTCGTGCCTGCGTTGCGGGCCTGGTAGGCTTCGGCATCGGCGAGGCTTTTCTCAGCCTTCTGGAAGGTTTCGGCGGCGTAATGGGCTGCGCCGATGGAGCGCGCGATCTGAACGGCGTTGCGAGCCTGGTAGAGTTCGAGCGGCACCTTCTTATCGAGTTTCAGCGCCAGGGGGTTGGAGAGGCGCTGATACTGACCGCGCTGCAGCAGTTCATACTTGGCGTCGATCACCTCGATTTTCCCTCTCGTGTCGGTACGGACGACGTTTTCCATGACGATCATGTCGCTGGGCATCGTAACCGAGTAGTAGGGTTCGGCGGTGACGAGCAAGCCGAAGACCTGCATCTCAGTGGTGACGTTCAGTTTGCTCTTGGTTCCATTGAGCAGGATCTCGCCGAGGTTGGCGGTGCGGCCTTCGGGGGTGATGGCCCAGAGTACGTAAGTAAGATACTCGGGGCCCTGCCTGGTGGCGGGCAGCAGGTCGTCGAATTCGACTTCGATTTCGATGTAGCCCTGCTTGCTCTCGACTTTGGCCTCGCCGCGGGCCTTTGGCATGAGTTCAGTGCCGCGGAAGTCGATCTTTGTGGCACCGCTGCGGTGCTGGTAGCTGATCGCTTTCGCGGTCCGTTCGGTCACGGTGACGCGGTAGATAGGGGTGTTTCCAGCGGCCATCCTGGCGGCGTTTTCGTCCTGAGTGAGCGGCGCTTGGGCCGACAGGGCTCCGCACACCAGAAGAAATGCTCCGGTTAGTTTCATTTTGTTCTCTTTATGTTTCTTTCCAACCGGACTAGCGGCTGGAAGTGGTCGTCGTGCGTTCTCGCGCCGAGTACTTGTTGAGCAAATTTAGGAGGTTCGCAGCCGCCTTGGGGGCGACAACTCCAGTGGTGACAATCTGCCTGTTCTCGAGCTTCTTGCCGTAGAGGGTGCGGTTATCGTCCAGGTCCTGGCGCAGCGTGGCTCCGGTGAGAGCGAGGCCGGCAAACAGGCCCTGTGACCGCGACCACGAGAGGATCTCGGCTTTCATTTGAGCGTCGGTCTGAGCTGTCGCTGTGCGGCCGACTGGCCCGGCTGCGACTGAACCTTCGCCGCCAAGGGTGAACTTGCTGGACAGCAACTTGTCGACGCCACGTTTGTTCATGACAAGCATGATGAGGTCAGTGGTTGAGCCGCCGAGTTGGAAGCCGACGCTGCCGCCCTCGATGCGGACCGTGCCCGGCGCCGACCAGCCAGGTCCGACGGGGTTACGGCAGGAGACGTAACCTTTTCCATACTTGCCGCCGACCAGAAATGCGGCGGACTTCAGGCCAGGAACGATGACGATGCAGTGGGCGTTGGCCAGCAGGTCTTCCGGGATACCCTTGTCGGGCGTCGCCATGATCTCTGAGAGCACCGCGGCGGATTCGGTCAGCCGCTTCGCAGGTTCGTTGTCTTTAGCCAGCATCGGCGTGATCGCCAGTGCGGCCACCAGTAACATTCGCATAATTGACCTCCTTGGTTGGCCCAGCGAACCCCACTGGGGCTTAGGGCGACATCCATATGCAGTGCACGAGAAGCGCCAACGCGTGCTTTTGTTGAGCCGATTCGCTCGACGGTGCTGGCGGAACCCACATTGGTGCATGGCGGGGGCGTCTGTCATTAACCGCATATGGTCATTTGACCGGGGATGGTCAGCCATGTCATCGGCCGTGAGCCATCTGAGCGGCACACGTAGTTTTCCCTGAGAACGCCGCACGGATTGGCCTCCGAATTGCGATTGATCATCCAGAAGGAACGGATGACAAACATGGAACATAACGAATCGAACGGGAACGACGGCAGGATAGGTTCATCACTGATGCTCTTTTTGGGTGGGCTGGGAGCGGGTGTGGCGGTGGCGCTCCTGCTGGCTGCACGCTCAGGCGTGGTGACGCGCCGGTTCATTGGCCACAAAGTCTATCGGGGGAAAGACTGGACGAAGGACAAGGTTGCCGCGACACAAGCCTACGCCAGGGATCGGGGAGAGGAGTTGCGCGGGCGGGCCGCGGAGGTCGCTGAAGTGATCGGACGGCCGCTCGGCTCTGACACGCCGCGGCCCTGAAGCATCTGAACGGGATTGCAGAAGGACAGGAGAATGGGGGCACACCCGGACACCATGCAGAGTCCGCTGGTGTCATGTTCGGAGGCGGGCGTGTCCCCAACCTCACCTCAAGCAGATCCACCTCGATCAGATCATTTGAGATGGTCATCGGGCCCGACCCGATCACAGCCGTCTCCTGGCGCGGCAGCGACCCGGCGAGGCACCCCCTTCCACATGAACCGGCAGCCGGCCGGGGTGACGGCGGAACGTCAAATGACCCCGGACGGTCAACGGATGAAGAGCCAGGGCGATGCGGAATTGAAGAAACGCAGGGACTCATGCAGGTTTGAGAACTGGGCAACAGATTGCGTGTTGTCCACCGTGAGGAGCATAAGAAGATGCCTTTGATTACTCTGGTGATCACATTGATCGTGGTTGGCATGGCGTTGTGGCTGATCAATCGCTTCGTCCCGATGGCAGCCAGCATCAAGACGATTCTGAATGTAGTCGTGGTGGTGTTTGTCATCGTGTGGGTCCTGCAGGCAGTCGGATTGTGGGGCGACGTGTCGAGTTACCGCATCGGGCGGCGGTGACGGCCGGCGGCTTCATTCGCATGAGGCGCCGTTGTCCCACCAGGCCGCAGTAAAAGAGTAGACAAATCAAAGGAGAGTAAGAAGATGCTTTGGACAATCGTTGTGGTTCTATTTGTACTTTGGGCGCTGGGAATGGTCACATCATATACCATGGGCGGCCTCGTGCATTTGTTGCTGGTCCTGGCGTTGGTGGCGATCGTAATCAACCTGTTCCGGGGACGCCGGTCCATCGTTTAGCAGGGGCTTCCCGCAGGGGGTCGTATGAAAAGAGAGAACGGCTCGATGAACGGTCTGGAGAAGTACCACCGGCTCCTGCTGGCGAGGAGATCGGAGTTGCAAGCGAGCTTGCGGGCCAAACTCGAAACGCTTGCCGCGCCGGGCAGCGCGGCGCCGGATGACCTGGCGCCGGTCTACCACGACCAATTCGTGGCGTTGAAGCTGAACCACCTCGATGCCATGCAACTGAAGATGATCGACGCCGCCCTGGATCGCATGGTTGAAGAGGATTATGGCGTGTGCATGGATTGCGGAGACCCCATTTCCGGCAGACGCCTGGAGGCGATTCCCTGGGCAATGCGCTGTATCGCGTGCCAGGAGCGTGCGGGTTCCGCGCACGATTCGCCGCAGTTGTTCCAGTTGGTTGCCTGACCGCGTTGCGGCGGCAATGAATCGTTAGATCAAATGGCACGGCAGGGATGCCGGGAGGAAGTGAAATGCGAGTAAACACCCTTATGGGCGTCGGGCTGGCCGTTACGGCCGCTCTGGTCCTGGCTGGATGCAACAGGAGCAGGGAAGACGGGCCGAACGCGAGTATAGTGGCGCCGGAGCAATCCGCCGGAAATCGAAGCGGCAACTCCGGCGCATCAGGTCAGGCAACGAGACCCGCCACCCCCACTCCCCTGCCGGTAAGCGCCCAGTTTACCCTGCCGGAAGGGACGCCGCTCGTCGTGCGAACCACAAACGCTTTGTCCACGAAAACTCAGGTGGCGGGCCAGTCTTTCACCGCGCATTTGGAGCAGCCTCTGGTGCTCAATGGACGGGAGGTTTGTCCGAAAGGTTCGGAGGTGGAGGGAAGAATAGTCGATAGCGATAAGGGCGGGCGGGTGAAGGGCCTCGCCACCATTTCCGTTCAACTGGCCCGGCTGCACACCGCCGGCGGCCGGTTGGTCGACATTTCGACCAGCACGATCACGCACGAGGCGAGGGCCACCAAGGGCAAGGACGCCGCGAAGATCGGAATTGGCAGCGGTGTGGGCGCGGCGATCGGGGCCATTGCCGGAGGAGGCAAAGGCGCTGCCATCGGCGCGGCGGCGGGCGCGGGGGCCGGGACGGGCACGGTGCTTGCCACCCATGGCGACTCTGCCGTTTTTCCCAGTGAAAGCGTGCTGCACTTCACGCTGAGGGCGCCGGTGACAGTTGCCGGGTTGAGGTAAACACAACGACATTTGTGTTTGCGAATAGAGCCGTTTGTTTAGGAGTACCGCTCGCTTACGCAAGCGGCTCGCTGCCGGCAGGCAGTTTCGGCGTTATGTTTAGATACTATCCTGTCCACATGAGCACGAGGCGAGTTGTCCGTCGCGGTGTCCGTGGATTCCTGAAGCACCATTCGCTCAGCCTAGCGGCGTGCGGGGTCGTGATCCTCTGGGTCTTCCTGTATTCGCGCAGCAGCGCGGCGACGCATATGGGATCGTTCTTCGGCAACGCGATCGCCGACTGGACGGGCGTGCTGGTGGCGGTGATTGCGACGAAGTACTTCTATGAGATCGGCTCGGCGGAGAGCCGGCAGCCCCGCGGGAAACTTCCGACCCGCTTTCGCGAGGTTGTTCGCGATCATTCGCTCACCATTTTCCTGGCGCTCACGGGAATCGCCTGGGCGGTGCTCTACGCCGGAATGGACTCCGAATCGAAATGGGGCCAGGTTGCCGGAAACATCGTTTCCGAGTGGACGCAACTTCTTGGCCTCGTGCTCATGACCAAGCGCCTGACCGAGCTGAGATCGAAGGAATCCCGCCCGCAACCCCGCAGAGAGCAGTGACGGCATTCGGTCAGGTGACCCCACGCGGTCAATCCCCCACGATTGATCCGGACGCCTGGGAGTTGTAAGGCCAGCACCCACAAGGCCGAGCGGCGATTCAGGGCGGTTGGACCCCGAAGTGCATCTTCAAACCACGTGGGATCTCCCCGCTGAGCTCGACAGCAGGTTGTGACCCAAAGCGAAGAGCGGCCCCGAACCCCGGAACTTAGGGCGGAGGGAGTGAGGAGTCAACATGCGACAACGAGTCATCCTGCTACTGGCGTCGAATACGAAGCGCCGGCAGGATGGTCAGGGGCACCGCGAGACCAAGGCTCGCGGACTGGCCGTGCTTAACTCACCGCTGTTGAACAAGGGGATGGCCTTCTCGGCGGAGGAACGAACGGCGCTGGGCCTCACGGGTCTGCTTCCGCCGGACATCAGCACGCTGGATGCGCAGGTCAAGCGCGCCTATATTCAGTACGAGCGGCTGCCGGACAACCTGAGCAAGAACATCTACCTGACCGCTCTGCACGACCGCAACCAGGTGTTGTTTTACCGGCTGTTTACAGAGCACCTGCCGGAGATGATCCCCATCGTCAACGATCGGACCGTGGGCCTGGCGATCGAACACTACCATCATGAGTGCCGGCGTCCGCGGGGCGTATACCTCTCGATCGACCATGCCGATGCGATCGAGGAGGCCTTTTCGAACCTCGGCGCGGGCCCTGAGGCTGTCGACCTGATCCTTGCCACCGATGCCGGGCAGATTCTGGGGATTGGCGATTGGGGAATCGGCGGCATCGAGGTCTCGATCGGCAAGCTGGCGATTTACACCGCCGCGGGCGGCATTGACCCGACGCGAGTGATCCCGGTGATGCTCGATGTCGGCACCGACAGGGAAAGCCTGCTCAGCGATCCGATGTACATCGGCAACCGTCATCCGCGGATCCGCGGGGAACGCTACGACGAATTCATCGAAGCGTATGTCACAGCAGTGACGAAGCTGTTCCCCCATGCGCTGCTCCAGTGGGAGGACTTCGCCCCCGGCAACGGGCGGCGGATCCTCGAGAAATACCGCGACCGGATCTGCACTTTCAACGACGATATGCAGGGCACGGGCGCGATCACGCTGGCGGCGGCGATCTCGGCCGTGCGCGTCCGCGGGGCGCCGCTGCGTAATCAGCGCGTGGTCATCTTTGGAGCCGGCACGGCGGGGATTGGAGTCGCCGACCAACTGCGTGACGCCATGGTTCGCGAGGGACTCTCGAAAGAGGAGGCGGTCAGCCGCTTCTGGTGCGTGGACCGGCAGGGACTGCTCACGGCCGGCATGGCCGGAGGTCTGCGCGAGTATCAGGTGACGTATGCCCGCCCGCCGACCGAAAGCAGAGGTTGGCAGCACGGCGGGGATGGCGGCGTGGGCCTGGCCGAGGTAGTGCACCGGGTGAGACCGACCATGCTGATCGGCGCGTCGTCAGCCTCCGGCAGTTTTACGGAGGAAATCGTCAGGGAGATGGCGGCGCATACCGAACGTCCGATCATCTTCGCGCTCTCCGATCCGCGGACGAGGTCGGAGGCGAATCCGTCCGACCTCATTGCCTGGACGGGCGGGCGGGCGCTGATCGCCACAGGGAGTCCGTTCGCGCCGGTGACTTTTAAGGGGATGACGTACGTCATCGCGCAGGTGAACAACGCCATGCTGTACCCGGGCCTGGCACTGGGGGCAATCGTCTCGCGAGCCAGCAGGATCAGTGACGGCATGTTCGCGGCGGCCGCAAGCGCCGTATCCAGCATGGTGACGGTGCGCCAGCCCGGATCCTCGCTGCTGCCGCATATCGACGATCTGCGCAGCGTATCGCTTACGGTTGCGGTGGCCGTGGCCGAGGCCGCGGATGCGGATGGCTTGGCTGGAGTCAAGTTAGACGACATCGTTCAGCAGGTGCAGGACGCGATGTGGCAACCGGAGTACCGCAGGATCCTGGCGTCGTGACAAGAGTTTTGAAATGGAGGAATGGCATGAAACCACTTTTTTGGCTTGGGTTGGTGGTGCTGGTGCTTGGCCTCGCATCCTTTGTGATCGCGATTCCGAGCACTGAGAGGCAAGGCATCAAGGCCGGCGGCCTGTCCATAGGCGTCGAAACCCAGCATTCGGAAAAAGTCTCGCCGATCATCAGCGGAGTGATGCTCCTGGTTGGAGCCGGCCTGATGATCGCAGGGAAGCGATAAGTCTGATGACCGGGAGACTGCTGACAATGGCGCTTGCCGCGGGTTTTGCCCTGAACGCGGCGCCGGCGGCGGACACACGGGCAGGCGGCGATCAGAGCGATAAAGCCAAACACGCGAAGGGCGGCAAGAAGCAGGCGTCAAGTCGAACGGCTGTACCGGTCTTTCGTCCTCGCGACCGTGATATCATAAGAAGTTACTACCGGAACCGGTACTCCAACCTTCCACCCGGACTGGCGAAGCGCGACGGGCAGTTCCCGCCCGGCCTTGAACGGCAACTCGAACGAAATGGCACGCTTCCGCCAGGACTGCAAAAGCGCATTGAGATCTTCCCATTGGAGCTGAGCCGGCAACTGCCGCCCTTGCCTCGCGGATATGTCCGCGGCTTGATGGGCGGCTCGGCGATTGTGGTCAATGAGCGGACTGGGGCGATCATAGACGTCATCCAGAACCTGGTCATCCAGTCAGGCCTGTAGCGCCCTCGGCCTGCGCTTGGGGAAGCCGGAAAGAGGGTCATCCAGAAAGAAGGTCACTGTGATGCGGACACGATCGCGGAGCCGGGAAGGGAACGCCGCGAAGGTGCTCGCCTTCTCAGTCTTTCTGCTGATGGCGCCCGGGAGCGGCGCCCAGCGCCTGGAACCGCCGCCCATCGCCGCGGAGGACCCGGAATCGTCCCGCTTCCGGGCGAGCGCCGAGTTCGAGCGGCAGTCACATGTCGAGCGCGTGGCCCGCGAAGACGCATCGCGGCTCACGAAATCCACCGCGCCGGCAGTTCCGCCGGCAGTTGGGCCGGACGGGCTGATTGGGCGCATCGAGATCGAGCGCATCGGCCTGTCGGCGGTCGTGTTCGAAAGAACGGGCAAAGCCACCCTGCGGCACGCTGTCGGCCACATCCCCGGCACTGCGCTGCCTGGACATCCGGGCAACAGCGGCCTTTCCGGGCATCGCGATACGTTCTTCCGGCCCTTGCGAAACATCCGGACGGACGACATCATCACGCTCACCACATTGCGCGGCGACTTCCGCTACCGCGTCGTGTCCACCCGGATCGTGGTCCCAACGGAAGTCCCGGTGTTGGATCCAAGCGAAACCGAAGTGCTGACCCTGGTCACGCGCTATCCCTTCTACTTCGTTGGTTCCGCGCCCAAAAGGTTCGTCGTCCGTGCCGAAAGGACGGCAAATATCTAATGACAGACACTACTGAAATCCGCAAGATCGCATTCGTCGGCAACCACTTCCCGCGCAAGTGCGGCATCGCCACCTTTACGTCCGACCTGCTTGCCGCCGTTGCTTCCGCGCACCCCCGGAGCCAGTGCCTCGCGGTATCGATGAACGACCTTCCAGGCGGCTACGAGTACCCGGAAGTGGTTCGCTTCGAGATCGAGGAGCGCGACCTTTCGTCCTATCTCCGCGCGGCGGACTTCCTTAACATCAGCAACGTCGACGTGGTCTGCCTGCAACACGAGTTCGGCATTTTCGGCGGCCCGGCCGGCGGTCACATCCTGGCGCTTCTGCGCGAGTTGAGAATGCCCGTTGTCACGACGCTTCACACCGTCCTGCGCGAACCGAAAGCCGACCAGAGGCGAGTGATGGAAGGGCTCATCTCGCTCTCGGCCCGGCTGGTGGTGATGGCCGAGCGCGGAAGGCCAATGCTGCTGGACATCTACCAGGCCCCGCCGGCCAAGATCGATCTGATCCCGCACGGGATTCACGACGTGGGATTCGTCGATCCGGCCTATTTCAAGGATCAGTTCGGGGTGGAAGGGCGGATGGTGCTGCTCACGTTCGGCCTGCTCTCGCCGAACAAGGGCATCGAGTTCATGCTCAATGCACTGCCCCAGATTCTGGCGGAGTTCCCCGAGGTCGTCTACATCGTCCTCGGCGCCACACATCCAAACGAACTGCGGGAACACGGCGAGGCTTACCGGCTGAGTCTGGAAATCCTCGCCAAGAAGAATAAAGTCGAGAAGAACGTCATCTTCTACAACCAGTTCGTGGATCTGGAAAACCTCAAGGAGTTCATCGGCGCGGCTGACATTTACATAACGCCCTATCAGCACGAAGCGCAGATGACGTCGGGCACGCTGGCCTACGCGTTTGGAGCCGGCAAAGCGGTGGTTTCCACACCGTACTGGCACGCCGCGGAGTTACTTGCGGACGACCGCGGCGTTTTGGTGCCCTTCGGAGACTCGGCGGCAATGGCGCGCGAGGTGAGCGGCTTGCTGCGGGACGATGGCCGGCGTCATGCGATTCGCAAGAACGCCTACAGGATAGGCCGCGACATGGTCTGGAACAGCGTGGCGCAGATGTATATGCGCTCCTTCGAGAGTTCCCGGATGGAAGTGGCGTCGCTGTCGCGAAAATCCCTGGCCTCGAAGACTCTCGACCAGAAGCCGCGGGAACTGCCGGAGGTGAAACTGGCTCATCTGTCGCGGATGACCGATTCGACCGGCGTGTTCCAGCACGCCGTCTTCACTGTTCCGAACTTCTCCGAAGGGTATTGCACCGACGATAACGCGCGGGCCTTCATCCTCTCGGTGCTGCTTGGGGAACTGGGCGAGGACCCGGAGAATACCCGGACGCTGGCGACAACCTCGGCGGCCTTCCTTCTTCACGCTTTCGACATGAAGACCAAACGCTTCCACAATCACCTGAGTTTTGACCGGCGATGGCTGGACAAACAGGGGTCGGAGGACTGCCAGGGGAGGGCGCTCTGGGCTCTGGGCGTTGGCGTCGGGCGATCTCCCCACCGAAGTTTCCAGATGCTGGCTGGACAACTCTTCGCGCTCGCGCTGCCCGCACTCACGGGATTCACTTCGCCCAGGGCGTGGGCGTTCGGACTGATCGGCATCCATGAATACCTGCGCCGTCTCAGCGGCGACAGCTTCGTCAACCAGACCAGGGAGATGCTCACGTGCCGGCTGATGGAGCTCTTCGATGCGGCTGCGCGGCCGGACTGGCCATGGTTTGAAGAGGAGCTTTCGTACGACAACGCGAAGCTGGCGCACGCCCTGATTCTGAGCGGGCAGTCCAATGGAAATCGGGCCGTGCTCGAGCGCGGGCTGCAGTCCCTGCGCTGGCTAACGGAATTGCAGATGTCGGAGAAAGGCCACTTCCGGCCTATCGGCAGCAATGGGTTCTATCGCCGCGGCGGCACCCCCGCCAGTTTTGACCAGCAACCCGTCGAAGCGCAGGCAATGATCTCGGCTTGCCTTGAAGCGTATCGGGCTACATCGGAAGTCTGGTGGTATGAAAAGGCGCAACGGGCCTTTGACTGGTTCATCGGCTGGAACGATCTTGGACTGGAGATCTACTCCCCGGCGACAGGCGGTTGCCGCGACGGGTTGCATGTGGATCGGGTCAACGGGAACCAGGGAGCGGAATCGACGCTGGCGTTCCTGCTCTCATTGGCGGAGATGCGATTGGCGCAGAACATACTCCCGAGTTCGTGGGACCGCGTCCCCCTGCTGGAGAGCAGCCTTCATCCGCACTCCTTGTTTCCCAGAGAACCAGCCCATGCCAATTCACGTTAAGCGCGCGGCTACAATCCTGCAGCCCGATCAGTCGCGCGTGCTACTGCGGCCTTTCAACCACGGGGATCCGCAGAAAGCCGCCGCCATCATAGCGAGGATCATGTCGATCCCGGAGGAGGGAGTCGGTCCGCTGCTGGACGAAGTCACGGAGGAGTTCTCTGAGAGGCACCAGCAGATTCGCGATCTCTTCCTGGAACGCTTCGAGCGAGTTCGCGACTGGATGTTGACGGATGAGGAAGTGTCCGAACAACGGCGGCTCCTGATCGGCTCCTTTTTCCTGGCCGAGTACTCACTGGAATCCGCCGCTCTGTTCAACCCGTCGATTGTGCCCCACCCCGACCAGTCGGACCTGCCGGAAGGCGCGGTGCGGTTCATTCTCAGTTTGCGCGCCACCGGAGAAGGCCACATTTCCTCGATCACGTTTCGCATCGGCATCATCCATGCCGATCATCGGATCGAGGTGTTCACTCCCACGGGCTTCCTCACAGAACCGCGCCAGATCCCAAATCCACGCTACGAAAAGGATCTGTTCGGGCGGAAACTCGCCGAGATGGGATTGACAAGCGGATTCACGCGCTGCGTGATGGACAAGCTGGGCGAGTCGTTTGCGCTGGATGAGCTTGGAACCAGTCTTAAGGACACCCAGGTCAGTCTCGCGGAAGGACGGACGCAGGAGGATCAGAGCGCTGCCCAGGGGATCTGGATGCTGGCCCGCGCAAACTGTGAAGTGAAGTTCCGGCCCGAACAGAAGCTGTCCGAGCGCATCATCTTCCCCACAACGCCGTCTCAACGCAACGGCATCGAAGACGCCCGATTCGTCTGTTTCAAGGGCGACGACGGCGCCTGCGTCTACTACGCGACCTTCACCGCCTACGATGGCAGACTCGTTGTGCCGGAGCTCGTGGAAACCTCCGACTTTCTCCACTTTCGATTTATCACCCTGAATGGCCCGGCCGCCACAAACAAAGGAATGGCTCTCTTTCCCCGGAAGATCGGCGGCCTCTATGCCATGCTCTCCCGCCAGGACGACGAGAACATCTATCTCATGCTTTCCGACAACGTCCACTTCTGGAATGAGAAGAAGATGCTCCTCGGTCCTGAGTTCCCCTGGGAACTGGTCAAGATCGGGAACTGCGGGTCCCCTATCGAAACCGATGCCGGATGGCTGGTCCTCAGCCACGGGGTCGGCCCCATGCGGAAATACTGCATCGGCGCCTTCCTGCTCGATCGCGATGATCCTTCCAAGGTGATCGGCCGGCTACGCGAACCTCTGCTGAAGCCAAACGCGAACGAGCGCGAAGGCTACGTGCCCAACGTCGTTTACACATGCGGGGCGCTGCTTCACGACGGCGTGCTGATTATCCCCTACGGCCTGGCCGATCATGCCACCGGCTTCGCGACCGTTCCTCTCGCTGACGTACTGTCCGCCATGCATTAGGATCCCGCCCACGGGCTGGGCGCGCAATGCCGCCGGGATTCCGGCGGGAAATTGAAATGAACTTCAGGACCAAAGCCACCTCGCGGAACCTGACGCACCCGGCTCGCGCGAACTGGTGGACGTGGGCCGCCGGCCCCGCGGCGCCTGGAATCAGGAATCCGTGGCCTACATTCCCTGCGTCTCGAACCCGTGTTGGGTCCGGTGGTAGGCGCTGTCGTATCGTTTACTTGTCTTGAACAGTTCGTAGCGGCCGTCGCCTCGCGGCTCGCGCAGCCGGGTGACCAGAGTCTGGTGTTCCTCATGCGTGAGGGGCGTGAACGACCGGCCGATGCGCAGCGCGGATTCGAGCATTTCCATCGAACTCAGCCCGACCACCTGCGTGCTGACCGGTTGCGACAGGCAATAGCGGTAGCACTCTTCGAGCGTGACCAGCCCCGCGGCGATCATCCTGCCGTCGCCGCCGCATCCTTTCATGCCGATGATGCCGACGTTGTTTTCCAGGCAGAGCGGCATGGTCTCGTGGCGAAAGCTGAGGAATCCGGCGTCCATCACGTTGTTGGGCATCTGGCAGGCGTCCCACTCGACGCCGAGCGCGAGCATCCGGTTGTGAATGGCCGGGGACTTGTGGCCGGTGAAGCCGATGAAACGGACCTTGCCCTGTTTGCGGGCATCGAGCATCGCTTTCATGCCGCCGCGCTCGATGATCCATTCGGGGTCGTTATGGTAGTTGCACTCGTGAAACTGGATCAGGTCCAGGTGGTCGGTGTTCAGCCGCCTGAGGCTCTCCTCCACCTGCTCCATCGCTCCCTTGGCCTCACGGCTGCAGACCTTGGTCATGAGGAACGCCTTGTTCCTGTAACCGGGCGCGAGGAAGGCCTTGCCCATCACCTCTTCACTCCGGCCTTTGTTGTACTCCCAGGCATTGTCCATGAAGGTCATGCCGCCGTCGATCGCGGCGTGGATGAACCGCGCAGCCTCAGCGTCAGCCTGGATGCGGCCAAGATGCGCGCCGCCCAGGCCGAGGAACGACACGCGGACGCCGGTGCGGCCCAATGGGCGGGTTGGGATGCCGGAGGCCGAAGATTGCGTCTGGGCGAGCAGCGCGGATGCCATCGGCGCCGATGAGGCGCCAAGGATGAAGCTCCTGCGTGAGGTGGCCGATTGTCTCATGATTCCTCCCTCGTCCTGGCCATTCTAACCCCGATACGCGAATTCCGGCTCATGGATTTGGCCCTGCTGCAAATTCCGGCGCGGCCGCGGTTCGTAGCAACCAGATCGCCGCAGTGTCAGCTAATATGAACCAAAGAGGCGCTCACATGAAGGTCGATTACATTCCCCAGGAAGAAGTCACGTCCGCCGGCGCGAAGGCGGCCACGGGCAGGACGCTTGAAGAATGGTATGCGGAACTCGACGCCCGTGGCGGGCCCTCCCTGGGTCGCAGGGTGCACACGGAGTATCTCTTCCGGCAACTGAAGGTGGACCCGTGGTGGACCACGACAATCATCGTCGAGTACGAACGGGCGCGCGGCGTTTTCGAGAAGGACGGCCTGCCGAAGGGTTACAACATCTGCGCGACCAAGGCTCTGACGGCCGAACCGGAGGCGGTGCTGAAGCAGTTTTCCGATGCGTCGTGGTGGCTCAGCAAGGACGCCCAGGTCGTCGAAGGCGCTTCTTTCGATGCCGGCGACGGCCACAAGGGCGTTTTCCGGAAGGTGACCCCCGGCAAGGTGATCCGCTTTACCTGGAACGGGCCGAACCATCATCCCGCATCCCGGCGAAGTGGTTGAGATCAAAGCCACCGCCAGCGGCGGCAAGACCTCGTTGATGATGAACAACGACCGGCTGCAAACCCGAGCCGCCGCCGACGGGATGCGCAAGGCCTGGGGGCTGGTTTTGAACAGGTTGAAGGACCGCCTGGCATGATCCGCGGCCGCCTCGGGCCGCGTAAGTCGCTGATGACATGGGATGCGGCGGCTGGCGGCATTCATGTCCTTCAATTCAACTGAGAAAAGACGCTTCGCTCAGCCACTAGTTCACTAGAATGGGAGTATCCTCATTTTAGGACTCGAATGTTCGAAGCGATACTCATGTCCACCGATCCAGTGCGCGGGCGCACGGTTCGGGAGGCCCTCATGGCGACAGGGCAGGTGTCTGTCAACCGGGTTATCGACAACCAGCCGACCACCTATGAGATTGTCCGGCTGCTGAACGTCACCCAACCGGACTTGTTTGTCGTCGATCTCGACGATGGCGAGGCGATCGCCTCTACTTTGAAGAACGTACGGGAGCGCTCGCGCGCCACTGGAATTATCGCATTCGGCAGCGGCTTCGGAGGTACGCAGGAAGCCGCCGATCTGCTTGGAGTCGAGGCCGTTTTGCCCTATCCCGTGGATGTGCCTACCATGATGGCCGCCATCGACCGCGCGATTCACGACAAGAAGGGCGAGGCGATCGATAACCTGTACGCCTTCCTGCCGGCGAAAGCGGGTTGTGGCACGTCGACTCTGGTACTCAACACGGCAGCGCGAATGGCCGGCAGCCTCGGCAAGAAGACACTGGTGTTCGAAGCGGACCTGCGGTCCGGGGTGCTCGGCATCATGATCGGCGCGGACCAACACGGCGGAATCCAGCGCGTGCTCGAACTGGCAGGGTACGTGGACACCTTCCAATGGGAAAACAACATCACGCGCGCCCACGGCGTGGAGTTCCTCCTGACGCGGCGGGAGAGCGGCGGGGCGATCCCCGGCTGGCACAACTACCACCAGGTGCTGAACTTCGCCAGGCCCAAGTATCAGGCGATTCTGGTGGATCTTCCCGAACTGGTGAATCCCGCGACGGTGGAGATCATTCGCCGCGCGGCGTCGACCTTCGTCGTGTGCACGCCGGAGATTGCGCCCCTGACACTGGCGAAACTACGGTGCGAGGAGATCGCGCTCTGGGGCGCGCCGCGCACCCGTATTCACATCCTGCTGAACCGCGCGCAAAAAGGGGAAATGAACGACGAAGAGGTACAGAAGTTCACCGGATTTGACGTGGCGGCTTCGTTCCCGAACGACTATAAGAACCTGCGCGAGGCGATGAACTGCGGGTCCGTGCTGTCGGCCAAGACAGCGCTGGGGCGGAGCGCACTCGAATTCGCCGGTCAACTGGCCGGTGTCGAAGTAGCCCGGGCACAGGGGAGGCTGAAGAGGTTCTTCAGCTGACGGGGCGGGCGTCAGAATGTCCGCGTACTGATTTTGTCCACTCCGGGGAAGTCCGCCGGCACCTTCTGGTTCACCTTGCCCGTCGCCGCCCATTCGGCGCCCCGCTGCAAAGTCACGATAAAACCGACGCATTGCATGGCCGGGACGTCGTGGCCCAGCGTGGTGTGGAAGATACGTCCCTTCCCGTAGCGGATTGTGAACAGGATGGGTTCATTCTCGCCGGTGCCCTTTTTGTCTGCCGCAGAGAAGGCCGTGGCCAGCAGTTCAAGGTTCTCGGCGGGACCGCGCAGGCGGTCGTAGAGTTCGTCAACGGCATGCATCCATTTTTCGGGCAACCCCTTCGAAATGGGGTGCTTCAGATCGCGCATGTCGACCTGGAAAGCATGGCGCGGACCGTGGCTGCCGCCGATGCCGGGCGTGGTGTCGCGGACCACTTTGCCGTCGCGCCAGCGGATGTAAGGACCATCCTTTTCATTGCGGCCGCTCCAGCCGCCGAGGCCGATCACCTTGTTGAACTCGACCCATTTGGGGAACGCGTTGTCGGCCGCATGATAGCTGACCACGCCGCCTCCGCCCCTGACATAGTCGAGGAACGCGAGTTGGGTCTTTTCGGGCCAGTCGCCGGCGTTCTTGGGCCCGTAGTCGTTGTAGTTCAGCACGACCAGCGCGTACGCCTTGAAGTTGGGGCTGAAGCTCTTCAGCGACTCGTTGTCGGCCGGGGCGGTCAGGACCTCGACGGCGAACAATCCGTTCTCCTCAAGGATCTTCTTGAGCACGGGGGTGGTCGACTTCCAGTCGTGGTTATTCCGGCCGTCGATAATCAGCGCTTTCTTCGGCGCGGCGAAGGCGGTCAGGGCAAGGAAACAAAGGATGGCAAGGCAGCGACGTGTCATATGCGGATCTCCGTGTCTAAGTCTACTCGAAGCGCCGCAAGCGGGTCCGCCCATCCGGCTCCGGCGGGAAGCCGTTGCCGGCTATGTGATACGATGAGCCCGGCCCCACCTATCGCGATGACGGCCAGGACGAGATTCCCGATTCCTTCCTGCGGAAGACTCCGCGAGTCGCAAACGGAACGAAGCAAGAATCGGTCCTCCGTATCCGAAATCCACCACCGAAGCAGAGCCAGTTCCAGTCCGGCCGACTGTCCGGACACGGTCCTCCAATGGCGTTATCCCATGTCAATACCATCTACCCGGCCGGGTTCTTCATGGACCCGGCGCCAGAGAATCCTAACGAAGAAGAAATGCAGAGTCTGTTCAGGTGAGTGCGTGGATTGCCCTCACACGGACTCCCGCGTCGAGGCCCAACCCGCGGCGGAGAAACCAACGCGCGGTAAGGCCGTGATGTCGGGGGAGGAGCGGCAAAATCAGCCGCCGGTTTAGTGGACATCTACTTATAAGCCCGGTACCGGATTGATTGCACAGCGGTTCTTTGAAAGAATACGGTGTCGGCCCGGCGGCGTTCGGGAGCCAGACTCCGGGGACCCGGCGCTCAAACCAAAGGAACTGATCCTGACTGCATAACTTGAGGTTGTCATGAGACTGCAAACGATCCTGCCCGCGATTCTCGCTCTGGGCTGCGCCTTTCCGGCTGCCGCTCAGATCGGGATGTTTACCAATGAACAACGCGCCGCAATGACGGCAGACTGGACGGGCGAACGCTTCCCCGACGGCCGGCCCAAAGTGGCTGACGCCGTCCTCGACAAACTGAAGCAGACCACGGCCGAAGAGGCCTGGGGCACCATGCGCCGCCTTGGCTACACGTCACAGTTCGTCAGCGGCTGGATGACGGTAAACGTGAACGACCCGACAGGCGACAGGCTTGTCGGCCGCGTCGTCACGGGGGTTTTCATGCCCAGACGGCCCGACCTCGACAAATACGTCACCGAGAGCGCCAAGAAGGAAAACCGCGTCGGCCGCGGCGGGCAGAACGCCTGGGTCATCGACACCCTCGTGCAGCGCGACGTGATGGTGATCGATCTGTTTGGCAAGATCAACGAGGGCACCATCATCGGCGACAACCTTGGCACTTCGATGATGACCAAGACAGGCACCGGACTGGTTGTGAACGGCGCGGTGCGCGACGTCTCCGGCATCTCCGAAATCAAGGGATTCAAGGTCTTTGCGAGAGGCTTCCATCCCAGCGCCATTGCCAATGTCACGTTGACCGGCATCAATGTCCCGATCCGGCTCGATGAAGTCACCGTCCTTCCCGGCGACGTGGTCCTCAGCGATCCCGAGGGTCTGACCTTCGTCCCCGCCCATCTGGCCGAACGCGTGGCCAACGAGAGCGAAATGACCCGTCTGCGCGACCAATGGGGCCACCAGATGTTGCGTGAACAAAAGTACAAGCCGGGCCAGATCGATTCTGCCTGGACACCCGAGATGATTGAAGAGTTCAACAAGTGGGCGGCGGCCAAAGGTTCGACCGTGAGGATGACCCCGAGAACGCCTCAGGAATAGGAAGATTAGGAAAAGGAGACCAGCCAGATGAGTGCGACAACGAAGTGGTATAAGAACCGTTTCAAGACCAGCCGAAGGGGTTTCATGGGCCGGACACTGGGCGCTGCGGCGCTCGGCGCTTTCTGGTCTGAAGAGACCATCCAGGCCTACCAGGGCAACGTAAAGACGGCTTCAAAACCGTCAGATCTCAAGATCACCGACATGCGCATCGCCCATGTCGTCGGCGCGCCGATGCGCTGCCCTCTGATTCGCATCGAGACCAACCAGGGCATCGTAGGTTACGGCGAAGTCCGCGACGGCGCTTCGCCGAACTACGCCCTGATGCTCAAGCCGCGCATCATGGGCCAGAACCCCTGTGACGTGGACAAGATCTTCCGCCGCATTAAGCAGTTCGGTTTCCATGCCCGCCAGGCCGGCGGCGTGTGCGGCGTCGAGATGGCTCTTTGGGACCTGGCCGGCAAGGCCTATGGCGTACCCTGTTACCAACTCCTCGGCGGCAAGTTCCGCGACAGGATCCGCCTCTATTGCGACACCGCCGAATCGCACGATCCGAAGGTCTATGGCGAACGTCTGAAGCGGCGTCAGGACCAGGGCTTCACCTGGCTCAAGATGGACCTCGGAATCGACCTGGTCGAGAATATTCCAGGCTGCGTCACCCGCCCCCTCGGCATGACCCATCGCAGTTCCATGCAGACCCAGCACATGTTTACAGGCATGGAGATCACCGACAAGGGCGTCGCGCTCATGGCCGAGTACGTCGGCAAGGTGCGCGAAGTCATCGGCATGGACATCCCGCTGGCGGCCGATCATTTCGGGCACATCGGCGTGAACTCCTGCATCAAGCTCGGCAAGGCGCTCGAAAAGTACAACCTGGCCTGGCTCGAGGACATGATCCCCTGGATGCACACCGATCTCTGGAAACAGATCACCGACGCAGTCGATATCCCCACCCTCACCGGCGAGGACATCTACCTGAAAGAGCCGTTTATCGAACTCTGCAAGAACCACGCCGTCGATATCATCCACCCCGACCTGGCCAGCTCCGGCGGACTGCTCGAGACCAAGAAGATCGGCGACGTCGCGATGGAATACGGCCACGCCATGGCGATGCACTTCGCCGGCACGCCGGTCTCGTTCATGGCCAATGTCCACTGCGCCGCCGCCACCGAAAACTTCCTGGCCCTCGAATTCCATTCCAACGAAGTGCCGTGGTGGGAAGACATGGTGACCGGCATCAAAAAGCCGATCATCGACAAGGGCTTCGCCAACCTGCCGGATACGCCCGGCCTCGGCGTCGAACTCAACGCCGACGTCATCAAGCAGCATCTGGCGCCCGGCACGGAATACTTCGGGCCGTCAACGCAGTGGGACAAGGATCCTACCAACGACAGGCTCTATAGCTGATCCGCTAACCTGAGAGGGTGAAATCAACCTTACTGGCCGGCGTATTGCTCATCCTGATCGCTACGCCGGCCACTCTCTTTTTTCTCTCAGCGCCCGCCGCCGTGGAGATCGACCCCACGCCCACGGTGATCGGGCCTTCGACGCAGTTCACTGTCAAAGTGAACAGCCCGCATGGCCTCCGCGCGCTCCAGGTTGCTCTCGCTCAGGGCGCCGCGCACACACAGGCCGGTCTGCAAAAGGAGTCCAACCGTTGGATGTTCTGGCGGTCCCGGCAAGCGCCGGCGGCATATCAGATCAAAATCGGCGCTGATCCCAAACTGGGGTTCAAGGGCGGTCCCGCCACCCTGACCGTGCAGGTCACTTCGAACGATTTCCGCGGCCAAACGACGAGCCGGACTTTTGACGTTGCGATAAACCTCGATCCTCCTTCGATCAGTGCCGACGGCGAACAACACTACATCACGCAGGGCGGCGCTGAACTGGTCACATTCAAGGTGTCCGGCTACTGGACAGAGGCCGGCGTGCGAGTCGGCCGTTACCGCTTCCGCAGTTTCCCCCTCCCCGGCTCGAAGTCTCCCAACGAGCGATTTTGCCTCTTCGCCTGGCCATGGGACGTACCGGCGACCGGCAAGGCGGTCGTCTATGCGACGAATCCCGCGGGCGCCGAGGCGACGGCGACGTTCTGGCAGCAGGTGAAGGCGAAACAGTGGCGCAACCGCGCCATCGAACTCACCGATGGGTTCATCTCGAAGTCCGTGAGCGAGTTGGACCCGCAAGGCTCGGGCGAACCGATCGACCGGTTCCTGCGCATCAACCGCCAGATGCGTGTCGAGAACAATCGGACTTTGGCGGACCTGCGGCTGCAAACAGCGGAGAAGATGCTCTGGACCCCGCCGTTCAAGCAGATGGCCAATACTCAGGTCGAGGCGCTGTTCGCCGACGTCCGGAATTATACCTATGGCGGCAAGAAGGTGGACGAGCAGGTCCATCTGGGCTTCGACCTCTCCCGCGTGGCACGCGCGCCGGTGGAAGCCGCCAACGACGGCAAGGTGGTCTTCGCCGGACCGTTGGGCATTTACGGCAACTGCGTCGTGCTCGACCACGGCTATGGGCTGCAATCGATCTACGCGCACATGAGCGAGATTTCCGTCAAACCCGGCGACAGCGTGAAACGCGACCAATCACTCGGCCGTACAGGAGCCACCGGCCTGGCCGCCGGCGACCACCTGCATTTTTCGATGCAGATCGACGGTGTGCAGGTGAACCCGATCGAATGGTGGGACAACCATTGGATTCAGGACCGCATCCTGTCAAAGCTGCCGGCTACCGGTCCAGCAACTTCTTCCGCGGGTCGATAGTGAGCCACGCCAGCGCCGCGGTTGTGTAAAGCACGCCCATCACCAGCAGCGGCAGGCTCCAATCGTCAAACCGCCCGACGAGGAAGGCCAGGATGATCGGGCTGAGGATTCCGCCCACCTGTCCGCTGGTATTCATCGCCGCGCTCACCACGCCTGAATTCCGCCCGCCGATCTCGATCGCCGTGGCCCAACTTGCGCCGAGCGTGAACATCGAGGCGGCCGCGGCAACGGCGATCAGGATCGCCGCGGTCTTGGCTTCGGCGGCGGCCGTGGCGGCGAACATCGCCGCGGCGGCCACGGCATAAGCGCCCGACCCGACAGCCACGCGCCCGATACGGACACCGAAACGGCGCGTCATCCAATCCGTCGTCACCCCGCCGGTCAGGTCGGCCACGACGCTCAGCATCAGCGGCAACCCCGCGAACAGGCTCAATTCGGCTGGTGAGAATCCGCGCCATTGTTCCAGGTAAGCCGGCAGCCAGGTGATGAGGAAGTAGAATCCATAGGCGTTGGCGAAGTAGGCGATATAGAGCGCCACCACGCCGCGGTGCGTCAACAGCCGGCCCCACATGCCGCCGCCCTCGTGCGGTTCGTCGCCGCCCCGGTTCTCGACAATGTAGCGCGCCTCCGCCTGGCTGACTTGCGGGTGGTCGCCCGGTTCATCGCGCGCCCACCGCCACCATGCCAGCGCCCACAGAAAACCAAACGAACCTAACACCACGAAGACCGCCCGCCACGTCATGTAGCCCAGCATCCACGCAACCAGCAGCGGCGTGACTCCCCCGGCCAGGTGCGCCCCGGCGAAAAAGATGCCCTGCACCGTCCCGCGCTCCTGGCTCGGGATCCAGCGCGAGAATGTCCTGGCCGCGTTCGGCCAGGCTCCGGCTTCGCCCGCGCCGAACAGGAATCGCAGCACCAGCAGGCTGGCGTAGTTGAATGCCGCGCCCGAGGCGATGGTGAACGCGGACCACCAGACGACGATGCGCGTCAGCACCTTCCGCGTCCCGATGCGTTCGCCCCACCACGCCGTCGGCACTTCGAAGATCGCATAGGCCAGCGTGAACGAGCTGAAAACAAGGCTCATCTGCATCTTCGTCAGGTCAAGATCACGCATGATCTGAGGCGCGAGTGTGGCAATACAGACACGGTCCAGATAGGTGACTCCCGCCATCGCCACCATGAACGCGACAACGCGATAACGGACCCTGCCCGCGGGCACCGCCGTCACAGGCCGGCTCCGGCGCCGGCGATGGCATCAGGGGTTCGTTTGGTCGGGCGTGTGGGGAAGCGCATCTGAAGTTAACCGGCGGGCCGTCCCCGCATTGTATCGCGGCCGCTCCCGATTTCCGTTCCCGGCAGTTTCGCCCGGCCCTTCATTTCGCGGACAATAGCTGCGAATGCCTCTTTCGGCGGAACAACAGAGTGCGGTCGTCAGGTCGGGCCAGGATGCGTGCTGCGTCGCCGGTCCCGGCTCGGGCAAGACCAAGGTCCTGGTCGAGCGTTTCGCCTGGCTGATCGGGAAAGGGCTCGACCCGGAATCAATTCTCGCCATCACCTTCACCGAAAAGGCAGCCCGCGAGTTGAAGAGCCGCCTGGTTCAGCACTTCAAGAACGACTCCGCATTGCGGCAGAAGATCGAGCGCTCGCCGGTATCGACCATTCATGGCCTCTGCCAGTCGTTGCTGCGGGAGCACGCCGTCGCCGCCGGGCTTGATCCCGAGTTCGCGGTGCTCGACGACCGCCAGTCGAGCGTGGAACTCGACGCGGCGGTGCGCGCCGTCCTCGACCGCATGGCGACCGATCAGAGCGCCCTCTTCCGCGACCTCATCAGCGCCTGGGCGTCCGAGCGTCCGGCGGGCGATCTGGCCGAAATCCACACCGCCCTGCGCATGTTCGGCGGCGCCGCAAGCGCCCTGGCCGAGCAACCCGACCTCGCCCCGCTGTTGCCTGACTACGCGAACCGGGCCGTTGACCTGCTTCGCGAGTCCGCCGCCGCCCTCGCCTTCCCGGCCACGGACGCGCAGCGCCGCCGCCTCGATCTCGTCACCGGTTTCGTCGACGCCCACGCCGCGCTTCCGCGTGACGAATGGCTCGCCATGCTGTCCGAGTTCAAACTGCCCGGCGGGAAGAAGATGGCGGGTCAGGACGAACTCAAAGCCGCGCGCGATCTCGCGGTCGAAGCCATCCCGCTCACGATCTGGCTCCAGCACGCCGCCGATCGCGCCACGCTTACGCGCCTCCTTATCGACCTCGAAACCGAATACAACCGCCGCAAGCGCATCCTCTCCGGCCTCGATTTCTCCGATCTCGAAGAACAGGCGCTGGCTCTCCTCTCTGCCCACCCGGACATCCGCGAGTCCCTCCAGCAGCGCTTCAAGGCGATCCTGATGGACGAGTTGCAGGACACAAACCCGATCCAATGGGACATCGTCCTTCTCCTGCGTACTCCCTCCTCGTTCTTCGCCGTCGGCGACGCCAACCAGGCCATCTACGGCTTCCGCGATGCCGACCCGAGCCTGTTCGCCGGCTACCAGCAAGCCGTGGAAGTATCAGGCGGCGAGATTGACCGCCTGGAATGCAACTACCGCAGCCGCCCGGAGCTTCTCGCCGCTGTCGAACTCCTCGCTAACTCCGGCATTGCGCCCGGCCTGACTGCCCACCGGCTCATTCCCCCGGAGAAGTCCTTCCCTGAAAAGCCAATCCCATCCATCGAGATTCAACGCATCGACGACGAAGACGAGCAGCCCGAATCCGAAGCCCTATGGCTCGCCGCGAGGCTCATCGAACTGCGCCGCACTCTGCTGGTGGACGACCCGCCGCGTCCCCTGCGCTGGTCCGACTGCGCCGTCCTGGCCCGCACAAAGGCGCCATTTGATCCCATCGAAGCGGCGTTCGAGCGTTTCGGCATCCCCTGCGTCATCGCCCGCGGACGCAACTTCTTCGAAGAGCCGGAGATCGTCGATCTGACCAACTGGCTGCGTGTCATGGACAGCGTCTCCGATCACCCGGCCGTCTTCGGCCTGCTGCGATCGCCATTCTTCGGCTTGGCCGACGAGGAGGTTTTCATCGCAAAACGGCAGGGCGCGTTCCCGCCGCCCGAGCCGCTGGCCCGGATCCAGGCCATGCGCGCCCTGCGCGGCCAGTTGCCCGCAGGACTGATCCTCTCCCGCTTCGCCGCCGAGACCGGCTATTTCGCCCGGCTGAACGCGCGCGGCCAGGCCAACTTCGAGAAGTTCCTCGACCTGCTGCGCGACCTCGAATCCGCCCACCCCGGCGACTACTCCTACTGGATCGAAGTGATCCGCAGCCTGGCCTCGTCCAAGGAACCCAACGCGCCGCAAACCGAATCCACCGACGCCGTCCAGATCCTGAGCATCCACAAATCGAAGGGTCTCGAATTCCCCCTCGTCGCCATCGTGGGACTGGAACGGGGAACGGGCACCGACAAGGGCAGCCTCAACTTCACCCGCGAACTTGGTCTCGGCGCGCGCTGGCGGGACACGACCGGCCTCGAAGCCGTAAACGACTTCGCCTTCAACGTGAACCCCCGCCGCCACAAGTCCTCCGAGGAAGAAGAGAGCGACCGCCTCCTCTATGTCGCCATGACCCGCGCCAAGTCCCACATGCTGCTCTCCTGGCGCGAACGCGGCGGCCGTTCGCCCTGGCCGTCTCAGATCGAACGCGCCTGGGAGCTTCAATGGCCGGATGAGCCGGACGCGACGATTGAATGCGGCGGCGTCAGTGTCGTCCGGCGGCGCAGCATCCCGGAGATCGTGCGTGAGGATTCCCTATCAGAATCCGCGGCAGTCGAATGGCGCGACCCGTTGCCCGACACCTTCCACGCCCAACCCGCCGTCTCGGCGACCGATCTGGCCCGATTCGACCTCTGTCCCCGCCGCTTCTGGCTTGCCCGTGAGATCGGCTGGGCCGCGCAACCAAACGAACCTGCCGGCGATCCGGAAGCTGAACATGACGAAGATGACGTGCCCGTCCCCGGCGGCGCCGAACTGGGATCCGAGGTCCATGCCCTTCTCGCCGGCCAGATTCTGGAAAGTCCGTCGCCCAGGGCGCTGCACCTGGCCGACGTCTTCCGCCAGAGCGATCTCGGCCGCCGCGCCGCTCAAGCCCGGCGATCGGAACGCGAGTACGACTTCCTCTTCGAACTCGATGGCACACTGATTCGCGGCTCGATCGATCTCTGGTTCGAGGACAGCGACGGCTGCACTCTGGTCGATTACAAGACCGGCCACCCTCGGAAGGAACAACTCGGCGAATACCGTCTTCAACTCCAGATCTATGCGAAAGCGCTGGGTGTCCTGGGCGTCCCCAGGCCGGTGAAGGCCTTCATTTTTCTGCTGGACGAAGGCAGGGCCGTGCAGGTGGAAACAGGCGGTGATGCCGAACGGATCGTGCTCGCGGCGCTGGCTCAATTCCGGCAGGCGGGCGCGGACGGAGAGTTCCCCATGCGGCCTGGAAGACAGTGCGAGTTCTGTTCTTACTGGAAAAACGCGTGCCCGGGGCTGGAAGCCTCGGGCGCGTAAGCCGCCTTACGCCCTGCCGTTCTCGATCTTCCTCTGGATGGCGCCCATCAGTCGTTCGTGGACGCACTCGGGCAGCGGTTCGGGATCCATTCCCTTGTAGACCTGGATCGTCTTCCTGGTTGTATCCAGAACGACCCAGCAGTTCGGGCACTCGTTGATGTGCTTGCTGAGTTCAGCTTTTGCCTGAGGATCCACTGTTTCGTCCAGGTAGTCGCCGAGTTCCTTCAGGAAGTCCTTACACGTAACCAAGGATCTGGTCTCCCTTTCGCTTAAAGGCCCGCGTGAGCTTCTCCCGAAGTTGCAGCCGCGCCCGCAGCAGGCGGCTCTTCACCGCCGCCACTGACAGGCCAAGCGCTTCGGCCGTCTCTTCGGTAGACAACTCTTCCACGTCCCTGAGGACAAAGACAGTGCGAAAAATCGGCTTCAAACTCGTGATTGCCGAGTCGAGGATCTCGCGAACCTCGCTCTGGCTGTACCGCTGTTCGGGGTTGTTGTCCCAAACGGCGATCTCCCGCACAATCGATTCCTCATCCGTTTCGATGTTTTCATCGAGCGAAACGGTGCGGCTAGTTTTGCGTTTCCTGAGTTTCATCAAACTCTCGTTGACCGCAATCCGCACCAGCCAGGTGTAGAACTTAGCCTGCCCCTGGAAGGAGTCCAGGTGCTGGAACGCCTTCAACATGGCGTCCTGGAGCACGTCCTCGGCGTCTTCATCGTTGCCGAGGATGTGCCGGGCCGTACGGTAGACGCGGGACTCGTAACGCCGGACCAGTTCGCCAAAGGCGTCCAGATCGCCGCCCCGCGCCCTGTCTACGAGGTCGGCGTCGGCATCCACGATCTTGATGTAGTCCTGCTCGCCGTCCATGCCGTTGAAGCTCCAATCACAGGATACCAGCGCCGCCGGTGCCATGTACCTGCGGACCCGCGTGATATCTTTAGATTTACCCCTTCAAATGAGCAGCACAACGTTCGTCACACTGCCCGATGGCAGCCGGCGCGAGATTCCGGCTGGTTCCTCCGCCCTCGATCTGGCCCGTTCCATAGGAACCCGCCTGGCCGACGATGCCATCGTCGCGCGCGTCAATGGAGACCTCTACGACCTCGCCCGCCCTCTGCCGGACGAGGCCCAAGTCGAGATTCTGACCACCCGCAACCCCGAGTCGATGGAGGTCTACCGCCACTCCACCGCCCACCTGCTCGCCGCCGCCGTGCTCGAACTCTATCCCGAAACCAAGCTCGGCATCGGCCCGGCCATCAAGGACGGTTTCTACTACGACTTCCAGCGCCCGGATCCCTTCACCGCCGAGGACCTCGCCAAAATCGAGGCCAAGATGGCTGAGATCCGCGACCGCGATCTGCCCTACGAACGCAAGGTTGTCGAGAAGGAAGCCGGCCTGGCCATGTACCGCGAACTCGGCGAGTCGATGAAGTGCGAACTTATCGAAGAGCGCGCCGATTCGCTCTTCACCGAATACACCCTCGGCCCCCACTTCAACGACTTCTGCCGCGGCCCGCACCTGCCTTCCACGAAAAAGATCAAGTCCTTCAAACTCCTCTCCATCGCCGGCGCCTACTGGAAAGGCGACGAGAAACGCCACCAGATGCAGCGCATCTATGGCACATCGTGGTTCTCGCAGAAGGACCTCGACGCGCATCTCCAGAAGCTCGAAGAGGCCAAAAAACGCGACCACCGCGTCCTCGGCAAACAACTTGGCCTTTTCGCCGTCGACGACAAGGTCGGCCAGGGGCTGATCCTTTGGAAACCCAAGGGCGCGGTGATCCGCCAGGAACTCCAGACCTTCATCAGCGAACACCTGCAACGCCAGGGCTACCACCAGGTCTTCACCCCTCACATCGGCAAACTGGAACTGTATAAGACCAGCGGCCATTTCCCCTACTACGCCGACAGCCAGTTCCCGCCGTTGGTCGACCGGGTGCAACTGTCACAACTTGCCGCCGACGGCTGCAGTTGCGCGCAACTGGCAAATCTGGTGGGCAGCGGAGAAATCGAAGGCTTCCTGCTGAAGCCGATGAACTGCCCGCACCACATCAGCATCTACAGCAGCGAACCGCATAGCTACCGCGATCTGCCCGTCCGGCTCTCCGAATTCGGCACGGTGTATCGCTTCGAGCAGAGCGGCGAACTCGGCGGCATGACGCGTGTCCGCGGATTCACGCAGGACGACGCCCACCTCTTCTGTACTGAAGAGCAAGTCCCGCGCGAAGTCGCAGGCTGCCTTGAACTGGTCAAGATCATCTTCGGCACGATCGGCATGAAGGACTACCGTGTCCGCGTCGGACTGCGCGATCCCGACAGCGCCAAGTACGTCGGCGACCCGGAACAATGGGACGCCGCCGAAAGGGCCTGCAAGGACGCCGCCGAATCGCTCGGCGTGCCGTTCACCCTCGAACCCGGCGAAGCCGCCTTCTATGGGCCTAAGATCGACTTCGTCGTTCAGGATGTCATCGGCCGCGAATGGCAACTCGGCACCGTCCAGGTCGACTACCAACTCCCTCAACGCTTCGACCTCACTTATACCGGCGCCGACAACAAGCCGCACCGCCCGGTGATGATCCACCGCGCACCCTTCGGCAGCATGGAACGCTTCGTCGGCGTGCTCATCGAGCATTTCGCCGGCGCTTTCCCCGTCTGGCTGTCCCCGGTGCAGGCCGTCGTGCTACCGATCTCGGACCGCCATCTCGACTACGCCACCGGCGTTCTCGACAAGCTCCGTGCCGCCGGACTTCGCGCTGAAATCGACTCCCGCAGCGAGAAGGTGAACTACAAGATCCGCGAAGCGCAGCTACAGAAGGTTCCTTATATGCTCGTCCTCGGCGACCGTGAAGCCGAGCAGGGCGCCGTCTCGGTCCGCAACCGCAAGCATGGCGACCGCGGCGCGGTCCCGGTCGAACAGTTCCTGGAAAGCGTCAAGTCGATCATCGCCACGCGCAGCCAGGACGAGTAAATAACCGGACAAGGCTCCATGTCCTTGATACCCACGATTCTGCTGGCCGCGGTGCTTGCCGGATCGTGGGTTTTCTGCGTCCTGGCGATCCTCGCCGCGCGTTCTTACCGCCGCCAGGCCGTCCCCGAATGGCAGAGCGAGCCGCCGCCCTTGTCCGTCCTGAAACCGCTCCACGGTCTTGACGATGGTCTGGAAGAGAATTTACGCTCGTTCTTCGAACAGGACTACCCGCATTTCGAAATCCTCTTCGCCGCCCGTACGGAAGACGATCCGGGACTCGAACTCGCCCGCCGCTTCGCCACCGGGTACCCTGGCCGGCCCGTCCGCTTCTTTGTCACCGGCGAGCCGCCTTGCCCCAATGCCAAGGCCTTCAGCCTGGAGATCATGACGGCGGCGGCCGCCAACGACATTCTGGTGATGGCCGATTCCGACATCCGGGCCCCGGGCGATCTCCTGTCAACCCTCGCGGCCGAGTTCCAGGACCCGCGCCTCGGCGTGGCCACCTGCCCTTACCGTGCCGTCCCAGGCCGTTCGTTCTGGTCGCGCCTGGAAGCCATCGGCATGAACACCGAGTTCTGGTGCGGCGTGTTCACCGCCCGGCTGGTCGAACGCGGCGTCCATTTCGCCGTCGGACCCACCGCCGCGGCGCGCAAACAAGCCATCGAGGACGCCGGCGGTTGGCAAACCCTGAGCCGCTACCTTGCGGAGGACTTCGTCCTCGGCCAGTTCGCCTCCCGTGCCGGATGGACCGTCATCCTCTCGCGCGCCATCGTCGAACACCGCATCGGCAGCCAGCCGATGCGCGCCAATTTCGCCCACCGGCTGCGCTGGAGCCGTTCAACCCGCCGTTCGCGCCCAGCCGGTTACGCCGGACAACTCTTCACTTACCCCCTGCCGGCCGCGCTCGCCCTTGCCGCCGTCGCGCCGCCATTCTGGTGGCTCATCGTGCCGGCGGCTCTCATTCGCGCCTGGGCGGCATATGAGGTTTTCGGGCGCGTTCTGGCGGATCCGCTCACCCGCAGCCGCTGGTGGCTCGTCCCGGTGCAGGATCTCGTCAGTTTCCTGTTTTGGCTGGCGGGCTTCTTCGGCAACGCCATCGAGTGGCGGGGGCGTCGCTACGCTGTTGATAGGAATGGGATACTGGTCCCGATGTAACCAAATCCTGACAGCGGGATAAAAGTTGTTCATACAAGTAATCTGAGGGCATTCTCCGGCGTCATTACTATTGTCCGCCAACCTAGTGACCGCAAACATGCTTGGTACGCCCCACCGCCCGCAAGACCATTTCAACGGCCAGCGGGACCGCGACGCAAGTGAAGAGCCGAACGGCGGGGCATTTCTCTCTCGACAAAAGATAGCATCTTTGGTTACTATTAGCCATGCGCCGTTCACCCCGGGACCATCCGGCGCCCATTCCGTGACAGAGAAACCGGCATCCCCTGCGTCTGTTCCGGACCATCCGGACCGTCAACCCCGCCCCTACGCGCTTGCCGTTGCCGTATTACTGACCCTCCTCGCCGTGGCCGCCGGCCTGCTGTTCCCGTCAAGTCTGCCGCCCGCGATACTTTATCTCCTCCCGCTCGGTTTGGCCGGGCTTCTCCTGGCTCAGCATTTTGCCCGCCGCAGGTTGGCTCGGCGCTTTGCGCTCGAACTCGCTGACGCGACAGGCCGGACACGGCAAGCCGAGCAGCGTCTCGCTTCGTTGGTCGAATCCATGCCCGCGGCGATTGTCGCCGTGGACAACCGCGGCCGGATCTGCCTTTCCAACCGCGCCGCGGAAACACTGTTCGGCGTGCAGCGCGGCACGCTGGACGGCCAGTCCATTTCCCCATACATTCCTAACCTGGCCGGAATCGCCGGTCAGGACTTCGGCGGCCATGCCCATCGGACGGCGGCGAATCTCCAGGGTCAACGCCTGAACGGCGAACGCTTCATGGCCAGCGCCTGGTTTGCCACCTACCCTGCGAAAGACGGCGCTCACCTCGTCGCCATTCTGGCTGATGCATCCGATGACCTCCGCGAATTCCAGGAATCGAGCCTCCAGACCCTGCTGAAAAGCACCCGGGTCCTGGTCGGCTCAGTTTCGCATGAGATCCGCAACATCTGTGCCGCGATCAGCGTGGCGCAAGCCAATCTCAGCCGCATTCCCGGAGTCGCCGGGAGCGAGGACCATGCCGCTCTGCGTTCCCTCGTCCAGAGCCTGGCGCGCTTGTCCGCGGCGGAACTGCCCTCGCCGGGCGAATCTGATCTCTCCGCGGTCGATCTGCGCGGCCTGCTCGACGAATTCCGCATCGTGATGGGGCCGGCGCTCAGGGAAGAATCGGTCGATTTGTCCACCGAGGCGTTCGACGACATTCCCCTCGCCGCGGCCGACCATCACGGCCTGCTCCAGGTGCTGGTTAACCTGACCCGCAACAGCGCGCGCGCCATGCGCAGGAGCAAGCTGAAATCGATCTCCATCGGCGTAAGTCACGAACGCGACCGCGTCTGTATCCGTGTTTCCGATACCGGCCCCGGCGTCAAGGATCCGGACCTGCTTTTCCGCGCTTTCCAGCCGGGCGCCGACTCCTCCGGCCTTGGACTTTTTATCTCCCGTGCCATCGTCCGGTCCTGTGGCGGAGAGCTTTCATACGAGTCTGGCGGCCGTGGCTGCACCATGTGCATCCGGCTGCGGACTTGGGCGGGCGAGGAGTCGCCCGAACATATTCATCCCTCGGAGATTCGTGCATGACCAGAATCCTGCTTGTCGACGACCACGCCCTTTTCCGCGAGAGCCTCGCAAGATGGTTCGAAGGCCAGGCCGATTTCAAGGTCGTGGGACAGTGCTCCACCGTGGAAGAGGCTCTGCGCGCGTTGGCCGCAGGCGGCTTTGACCTGATGCTGCTCGATTTTGAACTCGGCGACCGCCGCGGCAGCGAGGTCATACTGTCGTCCAAAGTTAAGCTGTTCAAGGGCAAGATCCTCTTTGTCACGGTCGGCATGACGCGCGCCGAAGTGCGCCAGGCGCTCAACCACGGCGCCAGCGGCGTCTTCCTCAAGACCAACGGCCCCGAGACGCTGGTCGAGGCGATCCGTTCGGTCATGGCCGGAGAAACCTGGATTGACCCGAAGTACTCGAACCAGGATAACGACAACCCGTTGGCCGAAACCAATCGCCGCGTGAAGTTCACCGAACGCGACCGGATCGTCCTGCGCGGCGTCTTCGATGGAATGGCAAACAAGGAGATCGCCGAACAGTTGCGCGTCTCGGAAAGCGCCATCAAAGCGTCGCTTCAACAGCTCTTCTCGAAGACCGGCGTCCGAACACGCTCTCAGTTGGTCCGCGTTGCCCTGGAGCACTTCCGCCGCGAACTGGTCTAAGCCGTCATTCAGCCTCGACGGCATCCCCTTCGCCGGGCGAGAGGAACAGGTTCCGCTCCAGCCCATGCTGCTTGGTGTACAGTTCGTGGTACCGCCCCGCCGCCTTGAATAGCTCTTCGTGACTGCCGCGCTCGACGATCTGGCCGTCTTCCATCACCAGAATCTGGCCGGCACGCCTGATGGTGGACAGCCGGTGGGCGATGACGAATGTCGTTCGGCCGCGCATCAGATAGGCCAGGCCCTGCTGGATCATCTGTTCGGTTTCGCTGTCCAGGCTCGACGTGGCTTCGTCAAGGATCAGAATCCTCGGATCGGCCAATATCGCCCGGGCGATCGAGACACGCTGCTTCTGGCCGCCCGACAGTTTCACGCCGCGTTCGCCCACCACGGTTTCATAGCCCTTCTCGAACCGTTCGGCAAACTCATCGACGCGCGCCAGGCGGCACGCCTCCATGATCTGCTCTTCGCTCGCTCCTGGACGGCCGAACTCGACATTCTCCCGGATCGTCCCGTCAAAGAGGAAGGTTTCCTGGAACACCACGCCGAGCTGGCTTCGGTACGAGCCCAGCTTGACGCTCGCCAGGTCCACGCCATCCACCAGCACACGGCCCGAGGTGGGCCGGTAGAATGCGGCGATCAAGCCGATTGTGGTCGACTTGCCTGAACCGGATGAACCCACCAGCGCCGTGACCGAGCCGGGCGCGGACTCAAAGCTGATGCCCCTGAGCACCGGCTTGCCCTCTTCGTATTGGAAAAGGACATCTTCAAATCTGACCTGCCCCGCGATCGCCGGCATTTCGGCCACCCGCCCGGCACCGGAATCCTCCTGGTTTTCGTCCAGAATCTCCCTCGTCCGCTCAAGGCCCGCCACCGCTTCGGTCAACTGCGTGCCGATGCCAACCACCTGAAAGACAGGGGCGACCAGGAACGCCATGAAGGCCATGAATGTGACGAAGCCGCCAAGCGTCAGGCTTCCATCCAGGATCTGGTGTCCGCCGGCATACATCACCAGACCGCCCACAATGCCCAGAAGCGTCGTCGCCGAGAGGCTCAACAGGCTGACGCCGGTGATCGACTTCAACACATTGGCCAGGATCCGGTCGGCGCCCGCGGCGAAGACCTGGTCCTCGCGCTTCTCGGCGTGATAGCCCTTGATGACTCGAATGCCGCCGATCGATTCGGTCAGGCGGCCGGTCACTTCGGCCGTGATCTTGCCGCGCTCGCGGAAAATCGGCCTCAACGAGGTGAACGCATATTTCAGGACGAGTGAGAACGCCGCCACCACGGCCAGCGCCATCAGCGTCATCGACGCGCTGATTCTCATCAGGACGATAAAGGAGAGCGCCGCCGTCAGCAGCCCGCCGACGAATTCGACCAGCCCCGTGCCGACCAGGTTCCTGACGCCCTCGACGTCGTTCATGATCCGCGAAACCAGTTGGCCGCTCTTGTTGCTGTCGAAGTAGGTCACCGGCAGACGGTTCACATGGGCCTGGACTTTGCAGCGCAGTTCGGCGATCAGCCGCTGGGCGGATTTCGAGAGAAGTTGCGTGAGCCAGAACGAACTGGCAGCCTGGATCACGGTCGCGCCAATGACGGCCAGGATGATCAGGTCCAGTAGATCGGTGCGGCGGTTGACCAGGACATCGTCCACCAGGTACTTGGTCGAAGCCGGCAGGACCAGCCCGGCCACGCGGCTGATGATGATCAGGACAAGTCCAAGCGCGAGTTGACCCCGTCTGGGGCGGATAAGCTCCTTGATGTCCGGCCACACGGCCTTCCAGTTCGTGGGTCCTTTCGGTAAGTCAGTCCTGCCGCCGTGACGCGACGATGTTCGCTCTGCGCGATTGGTTGTGCGGGGTACCATGGAGAGATGAGGTTCTTCTTATTGTCTCTGTTGGCTGCCGCCGCGTGGGCACAGCCTGCTCCCGCGCCCGCCAAGCCGGCTGCCGGCGCTAAACCCGCAACGCCGGCCTCGGCCGCCAAACCCGCGGCAGCGAAGCCTGCTGCCGCCAAACCCACCTCGCCCGTGGTCTTGACCATAGGCGGAGATTTCATGACGCAGGCCGAGTTTGAAGGCCTCATCGCCGCGCTGCCCGCCAACGTCCGGCAGGATGTGGATGCCGAAGGCGGCAAACGGCGCCTGGCCGAACGAATCGTCGAGATCCGGGCCTTGGCTCAGGAAGCCAAGCGCCGGGGCATCAGCAACCGCCCGTCCGTCCAGCAGCAGATACGCCTGAATCAGGACAACCTTCTGGCCAGTCTGCTGTTCCAGGATCTGCTGGCCGCGTCCAAGCCGTCGGAGGCTGACCTGGCCAAGTATTACGAAGAGCATAAGAAGGAATACGACGAGGCTACGGCGCGCCACATCCTGATCCGGTTCAAGGGTTCCCGCGTCCCGCTGAAGCCCGACCAGAAGGACTTGACCGAGGAAGAAGCCCTGGCCAAAACGGCAGAACTGCGCCAGCGGATCGCCGGCGGCGAGGACTTCGCCGCAGTGGCCAAGGCCGAGTCCGACGACACAGGTTCAGGCGCCCAGGGCGGCGACCTTGGTTCGTTTGGTCGCGGCCAAATGGTTGAGGTGTTTGACAATGCGGTTTTCACGCAGCCGGTCGGAGAAATCAGTCAGCCGGTGAAATCGCCGTTCGGCTACCACCTGATCCAGGTCCAGAAGCGTTCGGCAAAGACCCTCGATGAAATGAAGCCGCAGATCGAAAAGACCCTCGCACCCGAGGGCGCACAACAGGCGATCACCGCCATCAAGTCGGCCGCGAAGTCGTCGCTGGCCGACTCCTACTTCGGTCCGGCGCCGGCTGCTTCGGAAGCGGGAAAGCAAGAGAAATAGGGCGCTTCTATCGCCGGAGTAGCCCATTGGGTCTACATCGAAGTGGTCCTACTCCAGGTGTTTCTCGGAGAACGATCTCAGGTCTTTTGCTACTAGCTAAGGCTCCTGCCTATCCCCACAATGGGGAAGCATGGCAATGCCGACAGGCAACACCCCTGAGCGAAGGCGCAGGAACCGCGAGCAACGGGTGCCGCCCGTCGAGGTCAAACTCCGTCCGCTTGACGGCAGTGGAGCGGGTTGGTCGTCGGCTGTCCTGGTCGACACGGCCGACGCCGGAATCGGCGTACAGAGCAAGTTTCCGCTGTCCGTGGGCACCCCGGTTCAGATCGAGCCGAGCGAGGAAATGGTGACCGCCATCGGGCCGACTCCCCCGAGGGGGCGAGTGGCGTGGTGCCGGCGGACCAACAGCGGGCTGTTTCGTTTCGGCGTCGCCTTCGCACTACCGCAGGCGGCCGGGGAAGAGCAGGGTCGCGCCGAACCGATGCCTTCGCAGGACCCGCAGGCCGATTACTACGAGTTGTTGCAGGTCCACCCGAAGGCCACCTCCGACATGGTCAACCGCGCCTACAGGTTGCTGGCGCAGGTTTACCATCCCGACAACACGGCCACTGGCGACGTGGAGAAGTTCCGGCAATTGACGGCCGCGCACAGGACACTGAGCGACGAGTCCTTGCGTGCCGCCTATGATATTGCGCATAACGCCGCGATTCAATCGATGTGGAGCGTGTTCAAGAGCTCGGCGCCAAGGACGGGGATGGCGGCGGAGCGCCGCAAGCGCCATGGAATCCTGGCCGCGCTGTTCCAGAAGCGGGCGGCTGAAATGGCCTCACCCTCGATGTCGATCTTCGAGCTTGAGGACGTGTTGAGCGTGAGCCGGGAACAGATCGAGTTCACTCTCTGGTATCTGCGGGAGCGGACTCTGGTGATCCGGTCGGATAACAACCGGTTCCAGATTACTGTTCAGGGCGTAGACGAGTTGGAGCGGATGGAACGGGAAACCGGGCCGGACTCGAGCTACTTCTCAAACCGTGAACTGGCGCTGCTTCCAGCGCCGGTGAAAAAGGCCTAACGTCTCCCGCCGCTGACCAGGGGCGCCACCCGCATTCCCTCGACGAACTGCGGATCGCTTCCGGCGACGACTGCGTCGCCCTCCTTCAGCCCTTCGATCACCTGGACAGATGACAAGCTTGAAATGCCGATCCTGACATTGCGCCATTTGAGGATTTCCCCCTCGGCGACCAGCACGCCGATCTGCGAGTCCTTGCGGCGCAACGATTCCTTGGGGATGGACAAGGCGTTGTCGACGCGCTCGGTCTGCATCTCGACATTGAGGTTTGCGCCGGTAGGGATCCGGGCGCCGGGGTTCGGCATCGTTGCGAGGACCTCACCCACCATGCGGGTGCCTATGGCGGTCACCTGCGCGGGGACCTGAACCACTGTCGCCTCCCAGGCCTCGCCGGGGATGGCATCCCAACTCACCTTGACCTTCATGCCGGCGGCGACACGGCCGAGGTCGGGTTCGTCGACATAGATCTTGAGGCGCATGGTTTCAAGGTCGCCGACCTTGGCGACGGACGTTCCGGTTTCCACCCAATGACCGGGCTTGACCGCCAGTTCGTAGATCACGCCGGGAATCGGGGTGATGAGCAGCGCGCTGCGCCGACGGTTGCGAACGAGATCGAGCGCGGCCTGGGCCAGTTTGTAGCGGCTTGCAGCAGCCGCCCTGGCGTCAGACTCCACCAGCGCCGCGCGGCGCGCCGCGGCGGATTTCAACTCCGAATCGAGTTGCGCGATGCGATCCGCCAGGGCGTCCAGTTCCGCCCTGGTGGCTGCGTTCCTCGCAGCGAGCCGGCTGGTCGAGGCATGGTCGCGGCGGGCGGTGACGAGTTCGACTCTTAACTTCGCTTCCAGGGCGTCGAACTCGGATCTCTCGCGGGCCGATCCGCCCTGGTTCGCGGTGGCCTGGGCCGATTTGGCCTGATCCAACTCCGCCTCGGCCGCGGCGATGTCGCGGAGATACTCCGGGATCTCGATTTCCGCCACCCCCTGGCCGCGGACGGCGGTGTCGCCGGCCTTGACCATGACGCGCCCGATGCGGCCGGCGATTGGCGCCGTGACGGCGCGCCATTCATAGGGTTCGGCCGTGGCGTTCGTCGTGATGAGGCTGAGGATGGGTCCACGGGCCGCCTTGACGACCGGGACCTCCTTCGGCGCCGACTTACGGGTCCAGGCAAAAGCCATTACGGCAACCACGGCCAGAGCCAAGACGATGATCCAACGTTTCACTTCTTCATCCTCTCACGCACCAATCGAACAGGAGACGCCATTCCGCTTCCTGGATCTGAAGGGCGAGCGCTTCGCCAGCGGCGCCGGCCTTGGCTGCTGGACTCTGACAGTAGTCGATGAAGGCCATCGGATCCCAGGGGCGCTTGATTTCGAAACCGGCCCTGGGGTGAGCGGCGGCGAGTTGGCGGGCTTCGCGGGCGAGTTGCTCGAAGACCGGGTGGAGGCGGACGCGACGGAACCAATAGCCCGAGTTCCAGCCGTCAGGCTCCTGGCGGTGGATGATGGCGTGCCAGTAGCCGCCCTCGACCGAAGGCAGATCCTGGGCGATGGTATGGGCGCGGTCCCACTCGGCGAATCGGAGCCAGAGGCCAGCGAGCGCCGCCTCGGGATGGCGGCTGCCAGGGAACCAATCGGAGAGCCGGGCGGAGGCGAGTTCGGCGGCGGCCCAGGCCGGCGGCTTGCGCGTACAGACGAGGGCCATGGGCGGGTGCGGGCGATCGAGGAGGCGGCGGACCGGCTCGCTGTAGAGGGGAAGTTCCATCACAGCCATCTTACTGCCAAGGCCGGGGGGGATTTGACCAAACGAATCCATGTTTCATGTAAAACATTGAAAACAAATAAGTTACATGAATCTTGCAATCACTCAGCCGGTGCCGGGCCGGGCCGGCTTGTCCGCGGGCCCAGCTTCATCGGGGATGTTCAAACGCTATTCAGGATGCGCTGGTAGTACGCTTCATAAGCTGGAATGATACTAGTCGTACAGAAGCGCGCCTCCGCAGTTCTGCGCGCAGAGGCGGCCATTCTGCCCTTGATCATCGAACTTGAGAGGATTTCGACCACACGGGCCGCATGGGCATCGATGTCGCCCACAGCTTCAAGAAACCCATCCTTGCCGTGCGAGATCACCTCGGGCAGGCCGCCGACGTTGGTTGCGACAGGGACGACGCCACAGGCCATGGCCTCGAGCGCGACGAGACCGAACGATTCGAGTTCGCTTGGCAACAGCAGGACGTCGGTCTGGGGCAGCATCTCGGGGATGCGGTTCTGCTTGCCGAGGAATTTCACGTGGCAGCTCAAGCCGAGTTCGTGCGCCAGCGACTCGGCGCCGCTGCGCTCGGGGCCGTCGCCGGCCATCCAAAGCTCGGCATCGACATTCTGCCGGACTTTGGCCAGGATGCGGATGCAATCGTTGACACGCTTCACGGGGCGGAAGTTCGAAATATGCAGCAGGCGCGGGCGGCCCTCGTGGGGCTGCATCGCCGGCTGATACTGCGAGCAGTTGACGAAGTTGGGGATCACTTCGATCTCCGTCTCCACGCCAAAAACCGTGTGGGTTTCGTCCTTCAGGTAGCTGCTGATCGATGTGACGCCGTCGCTTTGTTCGATGCTGAACTTGGTGATGCCGAAGTAGCTGTGATCGGCGCCGACGATGGTGATGTCGGTGCCGTGCAGCGTGGTCACATAGGGCAGGCGGCGGGTCTTGGCGAGCATCTGCTTGGCGAGCATGGCGGCGACGGAATGGGGGATGGCGTAGTGGACGTGGAGCAGATCGAGTTCACGCCACTCGGCCACTTCGGCCATGCGCGAGGCCAGCGCCAGCACATATGGGGGGTATTGGAACAGCGGATAGGTGCTGACTTCGACCTCGTGATAGTAGACATTCTCCATGGCGGGGTCGAGGCGGATGGGGTTGGCGTAGGTAATGAAATGGACTTCGTGCCCGCGGGCGGCGAGTTCCATGCCGAGTTCGGTGGCGACGATGCCGCTGCCGCCGTAGGTTGGATAACAGGTGATTCCGATTCGCATCACGCCCTGCCTTTCAGCGTTTCGCCGGGTTCCAGCGAAGTTCGCCGTAACCGATCTGTCCGTGAATGTTCTCAGCGGGATGGGCCACGTCGCCTCCGCCAAACCACACACGCACGCGGTCCCGTTCCACCATCACGGTGGCGTCGCAGACCACCTTTGAATTCCACGCCTGAGCGCCGGCGATAACCAGCGGAGTCCGTTCCCATATGACGCCATCGCGCGACTTCGCGAGGCCCATGCGCCGGACCTCGTGGCGGTCACGACCGGTATAGAGCAGCCACCACCAGCCGCGATCATGCCATACGGCGGGCTCGCCGAGTCCCGTCTCGTCGAACGAGCCATCTTCGCCTAGGTCGAGCACGGGGTTTGCCGTCAAGCGAGTCCACCGGACGCCATCGGGGGACCTGGCGAGGCCGAGGCGCTGACGGCGGGCGCGGTCCTCGCCGAGATAGTACATGTAGAGCCAGCCACGGTGCTCGAGGACGTATGGATCGCCCAGCGCCCTTTCGTCCCATGCGCCCCGGGGGCCGTAATCGAGCACGGGCGCGGGTTCCTTCATCCATTTCCGCACGTCCGATGTCCGGGCCAATCCGATGCGCGGTGGATCTCCGGCCTGATACCAGTAGTGCAGCTCGACCGATCTGACGAGCGCGGCACCGTTGGCGGCGATGGATGCGCCCTCCCACGTTGTGGCGTCGGGAGCAAGGATTCCGGATTCGGGGCGCCATTTCAGTCCGTCGACTGAGCGCGCCGGGAGGGTCCGCCAGAGCTTGCCGTCGTAGCCGGAGTAGAGGTTCAACAGCCCGGAGCCGAACCGGACAACCGATGGATTCAGCGCATCCACGCTATCGGGCGCGCCGGCGGGTCCGCGTCCCTGGACGGGGGTCTCCAAGGCTGCCCACTCGTAGGAGCCGGCTTCGCCCTTTCCAGGCGACGGAAGATCGAATTGCCCATAGCGCCCGCAGGATGAGGCCAGGAGACAGGCGGCCAGTGCGAGGCGTGTCATACCGGGACCCGAATTCGGAGTGTCGATCCCGTCCCAGGGCGCGACTCAACTTCGAGTTGGCCGTTCATTGCCCGGACGCGGCTCTTGATACTCGCCGGGCCGATCAACAGGCTGTCCATCTCGTCGAGCGAGAATTTCCCTACAAACGGAAAGCCTGTCCCGTCGTCCACCACGGTGACGGTCAGCCATCCACCGGCGCGTTCGAGCGTCACCGTGACGCGCGATGCGCTGGAGTGTTTCTGAATATTGTTGAGGGCTTCGCGTATCACCTGCAACAGGTCCGTCGATGAACTGAAATCGTCGTGGCTGGCCTCGGTGTCCGCTTTGAAGACGGTCGGAATTCTGGTGTCCTTCTGGAAAGACGCGGCCATGGAGCGGACCGCCGTGGCCAGTCCGGCGGCGGCCACTTCGACAGGGCGCATGCTACGCACGAAGGTGCGCATCTCCTTCACCTGCTTGTCGCAGACCTCGCGCAACTGGCGCAGTTCTTCGAGGCCCGCCGCCGTGTCACGTTCCATCCGGCGCCGCACGGTTTCGAGGCCAAGGTGGAAGCTGATGAAGCTCTGCAAGGGCCCGTCGTGGAAGTCCGCCGCGATCCGTTCCTTTTCCGCTTCGCGGGCCATCTGCGCCTCGGCGCGGTAGAGGACCGACTGCCGCGACGCGTTCGACAAACGGTCGAGGAGGCTCTGTTTCTGCAGCGCCAGGACGCAGCCCATCATGCCGAGAAGCAGAAGCAGAGGTTGCAGTTTCTCGACGCCGGGCGGCTGCACAATGTTGACGAAGCCCAGCGAGAGCACGACGGCCAAAAGAACCTGCCGCCAATCGCGCTGGCTGGCAGCCGACAGCAGCAGATAGAAAGCGGCAAAGGCATTCACCCAAAACCCTTCTTCGCCGGTCAGCCAAACACAGAGGAAGAACATGGCGAGATCGGCCGTGATCGACACCAGACCGAGTTTGTCGGCGCGGTCGGGCCAGCGCCAGAAGGTGCTGACCGCGCTGTAGATGGTCAGCAGGAACAGGGCCAGCAGAAACGTCCTCTGCTCGTAGTGCCGAGCGCCCAGAACCACCCAGAGACACGACGCCCCGAGGAGAGCCCGCAGCAGGCTCAGGTAGCGGCGCCAAAGGTAAGGCAGAGCGATCTGCTCGGAAATCAATCTGGTCCGGCTCCTGCCGAACTATTTCATCACGTAGAGATAGATCGTGTGGCTGCGCCCTTCGCCGTCGTCCTCGATGGTCTCTTCCTTGTCGGGCGCCCAGCCGGAAAAAGTGAAGTCGTGCGAGACGATGCGCGTGCCCTTCTTGAGCTGTTTTTCGAGCATTGGACGGATCTTGTCGTTCGAGCTGGGCAGCAGGTAGACGGTGATCATGCCGGCGTTGCTGAAGTCCTGTTTGGTAATGTCGCCCAGGATAATACGCGCCTTGGATTCGAGGCCAAGAGCGCGGATGCGGTCGGTTGACTGCTTGTGGAGGTCCGTATCCATCTCGACGCCGGTGGCGTCGGCGCCGAATTTCTGGGCCGCCATGACGACCACCCGGCCGTCGCCGCTGCCAAGGTCATAGAACTTCTCGCCGGCCTTCAAGCCGCCGAAAGTGAGCATCTTTTCAACGATCGACTCAGGCGTCGGGTAGTACGGCGCCAGTTTCTCGACTTCAGGTTTCTTGTCCTGGCCGAAAGAGAGAAGCGCGGATGCGGTCAGCAGGATGGCGGCACTGCGGATCATCTTGTTCATCATCTCCTTATGGACGCAGTTTAACTGTTCCTACCGCTCAACATAGACGCGCACGGGACCGCTGGGGTTGCCCCCGGCCTCGACGCGCAACTCGGCGGGCCCGGCATCGAGCATCGCCGGCAACTTTGCTTCGATGAGGTAGAAGCCGACATAGCCTGGGGCCAGCCGCGCTTCGACATCCCCAAGCGCGAAGCCGTCGAGCAGCACTCTAACCTTGGCAACCACCCTGGGCGTGTTGTCCTGAGGCGCGGGCAAACCAGCCGGCCACTCCGGCGCCACCCTGCCCAATCCTGTTGCCAGGATCTGGATCGTCATCCCGCCGCGCAGAGGATTCATGGCGTCGACGGCCACACCCGAGCCGGCGTCAAGGACGAAGGGCGTGCCCTCGCGGTCCATGAGAATCGAGGGCGCGGTCTCCCTCAGTTTGAAGGGGAAGGCCAGCGCCGGACCGTCACGCAGGACAGCCAAACGAATCGAGTCGCCGGGCAGGTCGAACGGCAACTGGAACTGCGATTCATTTGGAGTGGAGGACAGGACCGCGGCGTCCAGGGCGCCGGCCACGACGCGGGTTGCGCCGGAGCCGGCAAGGGTCAGCAGCGCCCCTGGAGCGGCTTCACTGTCGCTGAAGTCGGCGGCTTGAAGAATGGCCGGCCGTTCGGCCAAGTGAGGCGCGGCGGAGGCGAAAACGCCATATCCCTCGACGGCAACCAGCAGTTGAGCGCCCGACCGATCCAGGGCCACGCCGCTCACTACACCGGCGGGCAGTTCGCCGTTCACGGGCCGCCAAGCCGTAGCCGGGGAAGGAGCGCGCAAGTCCGAGACTGTCCAGAACACGCTGCGTTCTATCGCAACGTAGACGGAGCCGGTCCTGCGGTCCACCGCGATTCCGGTGGCGGGGCCCGGGGGCAGGTTTGCCGTCAGGTCGTCCCAGTAGATGCCGCCGTTGAGGGTTCTGAGGATGCGCGCGCCTAATCCCGCTTGTCCCCCGGCGACGGCGAGGGCCACGCGCGCGTCGGCGGGATCGGCCCAGATCTGCACGATCTCGCCGGCGCCAGGTTGGAACTCCCGCCAACTGCGCCCGCGATCCGGGCTGCTCCACAGGCGCCCGTCGGCAGACGCGGCAAAGCGTGAATCGCCGCTCCATGCCACTGCCGACAGTTCGATTCCAGCGGCCGAGGAGAACTCCGCTCTCAGCGCCGCTTCCTGGTCCAGCCGTCCGCCGGAGATGGGAACCCAGCCCGCCCTTTGGCCCGGCATCCATTCCAGTTCCTTCCATTGACCAGCCGACTCGGCCTGAATCCTGATGCCGGTGGCGCCCTCGGCCGCCGACGTAATTCTGTTCACCCGGAATGCCGGCAACCCCTCGTTCAACCCGGACCAGGTTGACCCGCCATCGAGTGAAAACCAGACGCCGGTGCCGGTCGCCAGCGCGATGCGGTCTTCGTCCGATGGGTGGACGGCCAATTCGCGGATTCTGCCGCCAAGGATCGAAGCTCCGCGGTATCCCGTCAGGTTTTCCCAGTTCGAACCGCCGTTGGTTGAGCGCCAGGCGTCCCGGCCGATGGCATAGACGACGGCGCTCCTGACGGTTCTGGCCCGCGTCTTCGCCATTTCTTCGGGCAGGCTGGCCGATTCGGCCGATTCGGCAACGGGAACAGCCTCAATGCGGCGGGACCAGGTTTCGAGGTTGTCCGTACCCCAGACCTCTCCAGTTCCAAGCACGACGCGCAGGCCGGAGCCGTCCGGGGTGAACCAGACTCGCTCCGCCCGGCCGCCGGCAGGTGAAGGCAAGCCAAGCAGTTGGAGGGTGTTGCCCACGGGTCGCCAGACCGCACGGTCAACTGAAGTTTGCGCCGGGCATACGGCGGCAAGCAGGCAGATTGCCGCTGAGCGGAGAGCGCGATTCCAGACTGTGTTGGTGTGACTCACGGTCTGCGTCCATTCTACCCTGACTTCATCGTCTGTTTGTTTCGTAAACTTCATCTACCTTACTGATTCCACAAAAGAAATTTGACACGGCCCGTGGTTTGCTACAAGCTCAGAGGTGTTAGACTAGCAATCAACGGGTAACCATGCGAACGTCGCTGAACAAACCGGCCGCTTGGCTTGCCTTCACAGGCATGGCGCTGCTGCTCGCGCAGCCGGCGCAGGCCCAGTTCAACAAAGCTCCGGCCCCTATGGTGGCCGACGGGGCGGCTCGCCTGGTGGCGCTGGAAGGCGCGGTTTCGATCCAAAAGGCCGGTTCGCTGTGGGCGTTGAATGTTGGCGACATCATCCAGGTCCAGCAGGTCGTGGTGACAGGTGGTGACGGCTACGCCCGGTTTGAGGTTGCCGATGGCAGCACGTTCGAGGTTTTCCCGTCGAGCAAGGTGACTTTCCGGAACAACCCGGGCGACTGGCGCGACCTTGTTGACGTCTGGCTGGGCCGCATCCGGGTCCACATCCAGAAGCTTGGCGGATTGCCGAACCCGAACCGTGTGCAGACACCGACGGCGATCATCTCCGTCCGCGGGACCGTGTTCGATGTTGCCGTGACCGACGACGACGAAACGACCACCGTCTCGGTGGCTGAAGGCCAGGTGGCCGTGATGCACCGTCTGATGCACCGCGAGGGCGGGGTCAAGTTGCTGAACGCGGGCGACGAAATTATTGTGTACCGCAACGTGCCGCTGTCGGCGGGCCGGAGAATGGACCGCCAGAAGGCGGTGCAGTATGCCGCTGAAGCGCTTTGGCAAGTCATGATGCGAGGGCCCAGCCTGGGCGGATCCGGCAGTCCGACGCCAACCGGCACGGGAGGCGGATCGCCGCCGGTGTCCCGGCCGCTGCCTGGCGACACGGAATCGACGCCTCCGCCACCACCCCCGCCACCTCCTCCTCCTCCGCCCCCCGGCGGCGAGTGAGCGCCCGCTTCGCCTCCTGAGGCCGGGTTCCCGGACTGTTAAACTGACATTGAATCCGATGACAGGTCTACTCTTGCTTTTAATCGCCGCCGGTCCGCAGGGTGTGGCGCCGGGGTGGGACCTGAAACCTCAAGCCGAGAAGATCGGCGCTGACGTCGAACGCCTGCGCCCGTTGATCAGCCGGCTCGATCCGGCCAAGTGGACGGCGGCGGGCGCGCCGTCGGCTTATGAGAAGCAGTGGCGCGACTGTCTGGACGGAATCGGGCATGTGCAGAACACCGCTGCCAGGTTCGCGGCGCGGCCCGACCGGTTGAGTCTGGCCGCCGAGTCACTGGTCCGTTTGGAGACTCTGATAGAACACGCCCTGTCGCTTTCGCAGGCTGTGCGCCGGTATCAGAACCCGGCGATTGCCGAGGTGCTGGAGGGCGAGATCTCGGCGGCGGGGTCAAGCCGCGAGTGGCTTCGCCAGCATGTGATGGAGTTGTCGTCAACCCGCGAGCAGGAGTTGGAGACGGCCGAAAAGGAAGCTCAACGCTGCCGGACCGAGATCATCCGTCCAGGAGCACGGAAGCAATGAGCATGGCGGGGAGGCGCACATGAGCGACACGCGGACGATGGAATTCAATTGCCATATCTGCCGGGAGAGTTCCGAGACGCTTTGCCGCTGGTGTACCAAGGACTCCTGCGGGAATCACCTTTGCGCCAAATGCGCGCGCTGTTCGGACTGCTGCGACTGTGACGAGAGGAAGATCACGGACGACGGCGACGGGGCGCGCTCGTGAGCCGGATTCTCTGCCTGCACGCCCACCCGGACGATGTCGAGTTCCTGGCGGCCGGCACGCTGGCCCTGCTTGCTGAACGTGGGCACGACATTACGATTGCCACGATGACCGCCGGCGATTGCGGGTCGGACATCTATCCGCCGGGCGAGATTTCGATCATCCGAAGGAGAGAGGGGGCCGAAGCGGCTGCCCGAATCGGCGCGGCCTATGAGTGTTTGGAATTCCTTGACCTGGCGATCTTTGTGGACGATGCCTCGCGTCGAAAAGTGACGGCCGCGTTGCGCCGCCACAGGCCCGACATTGTGTTGACCGCCTCGCCGGTGGACTACCACTGCGACCACGAGGCGACGTCGAAACTGGTGATTGATGGCTGCTTCGGCTGTTCGGCGCCAAATTACGACACGTCCGCGTTCGGTTCAGCGCCGGCGCTGCCGGCCATCCCGCACCTCTACTTCATGGACCCGACCGAGGGCCTGGACCGGGACGGCAACCAGATCCGCCCGCAGTTCGTGGTCGATGTCTCCAGCGTGATCGGCACGAAGACGGGGATGCTTGAATGCCATGAAAGCCAGCGCGCCTGGCTGAGGCGGCAGCACGGGATCGACAACTTTGTCGAGATCGGGAAGCAATGGAGCGGCGTCCGCGGCCAACTTGCCGGGGTGGCTTACGCCGAGGGGTTCCGGCATTACAAAGGCCACCCGTGGCCGACCGATCCGCTGCTGGAGTCGCTGCTGCCGGAAGGGGCGGTTCACCGGCTGATTCCGGCCGCTTCCTGACCAAACGAACTGGAGGGGGTTCGTTTGGCCGCTGCGGGCCTATTTCCGTGGCCCGGAGACCAGCATCAGCCGGACATCCATAACATTCGTGCCCGTGGGGCCGGTCTTGACCAGGTCGCCCAACGCTTCGAAGAAATGGTAGCTGTCGTTGGCGGCCAGGGTGGCTGAAGGGTTAAGGCCGAGTTGACGGGCGCGCGGGACGGTGAGGCCATCGGCGATCGCCCCGGCGGCGTCGGTTGGCCCGTCGGTGCCGTCGGTGCCTCCACTGAAGGCGACCACGCCGGCGAGTCCGTCGAGTGCGATGGCGGCGGCAAGGGCGAACTCCTGGTTGCGCCCGCCGAGTCCATCGCCGCGGATGGTTACGGTGGTTTCGCCTCCTGAGATCAGGCAGACCGGCGGTTTTGCCGGGCGTCCGCTGACGGCCGCTTCGCGGGCGATGGCGGCATGCATGGCGGCGACGTCCTTTGTCTCCCCCTCGATGAATGTGGATAGAACGACGGGCCGGTAGCCGAGTTCGCGGGCCTTCACAGCCGCCGCATCGACGGCGAGGCGGTTCGACCCGACGATGAGGTTCTGCGTCTTCCGGAAACAGGGGTCGCCGGCCTTGGGCGTATCCTCGATCTCTCCGCGCATCCCCGCCTGCAGGCGGGCAGCGACCGGCGCGGGGATCTTTCCGGCGATACCGTACTTTTCGATCACCGCCCAGGCGGCGACGAATGTCGAGGGATCGGGCGCGGTCGGGCCGGAGCCGATGACATCGAGCGAATCGCCGATGACGTCCGAGAGCATCAGCGAAACGACGGTGGCGGGCGCGGCGAGGCGGGCCAACTGGCCGCCCTTGATGCCGGAGATGTGTTTGCGGACGGCGTTGATCTCGTGGATGGTGGCTCCGCAGGACAGAAGGAGTTTCGTCACTGCCTGCTTCTGTTCGAGCGTGATGCCCCCGGCGGGCAACGGCATGAGTGCCGAAGCGCCGCCGGAGATCAGGCAGAAAAGCAGGTCGCGCGGGCCGCAGGCCGAGGCGAGAGCGGCGATGCGGGCTGCGCCTTCGATGCCTGCCTGATCGGGGACCGGGTGGCCGCATTCGTTCAACTCGATCCGTTTCAGTTGTTCAAGATGACCGTACTTGGTGTTGATGAGGCCGGTGGAGATGCGCGAGCCGAGAATCCGCTCGAGCGCCTTGGCCATGGCGGCGCTGGCCTTGCCGGCGCCAAGTATGACGATGCGGTCAAACTGATCGAGGCGGTAAGTCTTCGAACCCACCTTCAGCGCGTTGCCGGAACGCGTTACGGCGTGTGCGATGGCCTTGGCGGGGTCGGCCGCGGAGAGCGAAGCGCGGAAGATGCGAAGTGCGTCCTTGCGGAGTTTGGCCTCGGGTTTCACTAGATGGGACCTCCTAGAAAAGCGGCAGTTCGAGGATCGATTTCAGCGCTCCGGATGAGCCCTCTCCAGTGACGGGAATCCGGTAGTGGGCCTTTTCGTAGCAGACGCGGCGGCTGATGAAGAGCTCTTCGAACTTCAGGGGATCGCGCGCCAGCGGGCGGTGGGAACTGCCGGCGATGCGGGACTTGATCATCTCAAGCGGCGCATCGAGCCAGATGGAGACGCCGTGGTTCTGGATGAGATCGAAGTTCATTTCCTGGGCAAAGCAGCCGCCGCCGAGCGAGAGGACCCAAGGCACTCCGCGGGCGACGTCATGGACACGGCGCTGCAATAGTTCGTTTTCCAGTTGCCGGAATCGCAACTCACCCATCTCGTCGAAGATCTCCGGAATTGACTTCTGCGTTTTGGATTCAATGTCCTCGTCGAGATCGGCATACCTCCAGCCGAGATGACGGGCCAGCGACCGGCCGACGGTCGTCTTGCCGGAGCCCATGAAGCCGACCATATAGATGCCCGGCGTCCTCTTCAGCTTGAGTATCACGATGCGCTCTCACTTGGAGTTATACCGCGGTGCAGGGCGTCGAGCCAAACAGAGATATCGGGGCCGGGGCCGCGACCTGCCGCGATGCGGGATAATACTGGTCATGCCGGGGCGTCTATTGCCCATCTTTCCACTGGAACTCGCGCTCCTGCCGCACGCGCGGCTGCCTCTGCACATCTTCGAAGACCGGTACAAGGAGATGGTCGGCGAGTGTCTCGAGCAGGAGAGCGAATTCGGGGTGGTTCTCCAGCGGGGCCAGGGGATTCTGCGCGCCGGATGCAGCGCTTCAATCGAGCAGGTGCTCAAGCGTTATGATGACGGACGGCTGGACATTCTGACCGTCGGCAGGAGGCGCTTCGAGATCGAGGAAATCGACACGGAACGGAGCTTCATGCGCGCCGAGGTTCGCTACTTTCAGGATACGGAGTTCAACGAGCCGGCCAGGGAGATCATCGAACGGGCACTGGAGATCCACCAGGCGCTTAACACCAGCGAGGAAGAGCCGCAGCCTTCGCCGGACGCGCCCGAACTCAGCTTCAGGTTGGCGGCGATCAGCGACGACCACGACTTCCGCCAGCAGTTGCTTTCCATGGTCAGCGAAGCCGAACGAATGGCGAAGGTGGCGCAGCATCTGGCGTGGCTTGTTTACCGGCAGGGTACGAGGGAGGCGATGCATAAGGTGGTGCGATCAAACGGGCACGGGCGCCACATTGCTAAGTTAGGCGAGGAATAGTGACAGGACTTGAACTACTGATCGACGCGGACGATACGCTGTGGGAGAACAATATCTACTTCGAGGGGGCGTTCGCGGAATTCTGCGACTTCCTTGGGCACACGTCGCTGGGCGCGCAGCAGGTGCGTCTGATCCTGGATGAGATTGAACTGACGAACGCGAAGATCCACGGGTATGGGTCGTTGAACTTCGGGCGCAACCTGCAACAGTGCTACCGGCACCTGGCCGAGAGGCATGTGTGTGACGAAGATCTGGATCAGGTGATGGGCTTCGCGATGCGGATTCTCGAGCAACCGCTGGTGCTGATCGAAGGGGTGGAGGAGACGCTGGAGGAACTCGCGGCGCGGCACTCGCTGACGCTTTTCACTAAAGGCCATCCCGACGAGCAGCGATTGAAGATAGACCAGTCCGGCTTGGGCAAGTGGTTCGCCCACACGGCCATCGTCAAGGAAAAGGATGCTCAGTCCTATGGGGCGCTGCTGGCGGAGCGGGGACTGAATCCGGCGCGGACCTGGATGATCGGGAATTCGCCGAAGTCGGATATCAACCCGGCGCTGGAGGCGGGGTTGAACGCCGTGTTCATTCCGCATGACCGGACGTGGGGCCTGGAACTGCAGGAACTGCGGCAACAGGGTCCGGGCGAATTGAGGGTTGTAGAACGGTTCGCGGATCTACTGGATTGGTTCTAAACAGAACGACATTTGTGTTTGCGCTTAGAGCCCTTTGTTTAGGAGTACCGCTCGCTTACGCAAGCGGTTCGCTGGCCGTTCGGCTGATTCCGGGCAGCTACCGAATGGAAACGTTTGTTTAGGAGTACCGCTCGCTTACGCAAGCGGCTCGCTGGCCGTTCGGCTGATTCCGGGCAGCTACCGAATGGAAACGTTTGTTTAGGAGTGCCGCTCGCTTACGCAAGCGGCTCGCTGGCGGCAGGTTGTTTCGACGTTATGTTCAGGCGCGAGAGCTACCTTACGATCTGCGCGGCCTTGCCGGCGAAATCCAGGACTGCCGAAGGATAGACGCCCAGATAGACCGTGCCAATGGCGGAGACCAGCAGAGTGACCTTGATGGCGATGCCGGGCGCGGCCATCGTTTCCAGACCGGCCGGAGCGGGTTTCATGAACATGACGACCAGCACGCGCAGGTAGTAGAAAGCGGCTACGGCAGAGTTCAGCAGGCCGAGGATGGTGAGCCAGATCAGGTTGGCATCGAGCGCGGATTTGAAGACGTAGAACTTGGCGAAGAAGCCGCCGGTGAGCGGGATGCCGATGAGCGAGAAAAGGAAAACGGTGAGGACGCCGGCGATGAGCGGCTGGCGCTGCATGAGGCCGGCGAAGTCCTCGATCTCGACGTAGCGTTCGCCCTTGGACGCGACCAGCGTGACGGCGGCGAAGACGCCCATGGTCATCAAAGTGTAGGCGGCGAGGTAGAACATCACGGCGGCGATGCCGGTTTCCGACTGCGCCGTGACGGCGACGAGGATATAGCCGGCGTGGGCGATGGACGAGTACGCCAGCATGCGCTTGATGTTGGACTGGCGCAGAGCGGCGAAGTTGCCGATGACCATGGTTGCCAGCGCCGTGGCCCAGAAGAGGGGTTCCCACTGGTCCGACAGCGGGTAGAACGCACTGCATGCCACGCGGATCAACATAGCGAAGGCGGCGGCCTTTGGACCGGCGGAGAGGAAGCCGGCGACCGGGGCGGGGGCGCCCTGGTAGACGTCCGGCGCCCAGATGTGGAAGGGCGCGGCGGAGATCTTGAACGCGAAGCCGACGAAGATCAGGATGGTGGCGATGATGAGCATCGAACCGATCTGGTCCTGGGCGCCGCCGAGGATGGCGCGGCGGACGGCGTCGAGGTTGGTGGATCCAGTCAGTCCATAGATCCAGGCGACGCCATAGAGCATGAACGCCGTGGCGAAACTGCCGAGCAGGAAGTACTTCAGAGCCGCCTCGTTGTTGCGTTTGTCGTCACGGATGTAGCCGGCCATGATGTAGCCGGAGATGGACGAGATCTCGAGGCCGATGAAGATGAGGACCAGTTCGTTGGCCGAGGCCATCAGGCTCTGGCCCACGAGGGAGAAGACGATCAGGGCGTAGTACTCGCCGGATTCATCGCCGCGCTCGCGGTTGAAATAGTCAATCGACATCAGCACGGTGAGCAGGCCGCAACCGTAAACGATCAGGCGGAAGAACGTCGAGAACCCGTCAACGACCAGCATTCCGGAGAACGACGTACCGGGATTCGAGTAGGCGGCCACGCTGAGGGCGATGGCGCAGGCGATGAGGAACGCGGCGATGTAGCCGAGCCGGCTCTTTTTCGACGGGCCGGTGAGCGGCTCGATGATCATCATGAGCGCGCCGCCGACGGTCAGGAGGATGTCGGGCGAAAGCCGCAGGAGATCGGCGGCGGTGGGCACGAAGTTAATTGGCATCGCGCACCTCCACGACCGCCTTCACAGGTGCGGCTTGGGCGTTGATCGCGGCCGCGGGAGGCTGGACCATTTCGAGAGTCTTCACGTTATTGGCGCGTATCGGAGGGAGGAAGCTTTGGGTACCAATACCCATCCACACCATCAGGATCAGAAGCGGAACCATAGCCGCCCATTCGCGGCCGGTCATGTCGAAGACGTGGCGTTTCACCTCGTCGGGCGTTTCGCCGAAGAAAGTCCGCTGAACCATCCAGAGCATGTAGACGGACGAGAGGATCACCCCCACCGCGGCGAAGGCGGCGTAGAGGATGTTGACCTGCATCGCGGCTTGGAGGACGAGGAACTCGCCGACGAAGTTGTTCAGAAGAGGCAAGCCGACCGAGGCGAGAGTGGTGATGACGAAGACGGTGGAGAGCCACGGCGCGGGTGTCGAGACGCCGCCGAAATCGGCGATTTCGAGCGAGTGGCGGCGTTCGTAGAGATAGCCGACAAGGATGAAGAGCGCGCCGGTCGAGACGCCGTGGCTCAGCATCTGGTAGACGGCGCCGTCCATGCCGGTCTGGGTGAAGGTGAATATGCCGAGGATGACGAAGCCGAGATGGCTGACCGACGAGTATGCGACCAGGCGCTTCATGTTCGGCTGGACCATGGCGACAAGAGCGCCATAGATGATGCCGATGATCGCCAGCGTGATGATGTAAGGCGCAGCCTCGCGGGCAGCGTTGGGGAACAGCGGCAGGCAGACGCGAATGATAGCGTACGTGCCCATCTTCAGCATCACGGAGGCAAGCATGACCGAGCCGGCCGTGGGCGCTTCACCGTGGGCGTCGGGCAGCCAGGTGTGCAGCGGGAAGAGCGGGACCTTGATGGCGAAGGCGAAGAAAAAGGCCAGGAACAGCCAAAAGCTTTCGCCCGAGGTGAGCGCGAGGCGGCCCTTCTGGATCATATCCGTGAGTAGCAGTAAATCAAAAGTGCCGGATTTGTTGTAAAGCCAGATGATGGCCGCAAGCATCAGCAGCGAGCCGGTGAGCGTGTAAAGGAAGAACTTCACCGCGGCGTAGATTCGTTTTTCGTGGCCCCAGATGCCGATGAGGAAGTACATCGGCACGAGAGAGACTTCCCAGAAAACGTAGAACAGGAAGAGATCGAGCGAGACGAAGACGCCGATGACGCCGAATTCAAGCAACAGGAGGAAGGCGTAAAACCCCTTGGTCTGCTTCTGGATGTACTTCCAACTGATGAGGACGCAGATGGGCGTGAGCAGAGTGGAGAGGATGACGAGCCAGAGGCTGAGGCCGTCGAGCGCGACATGGTAGCGGATGGCCGGGTATTCGATCCAGACGCGGTCGGTGACGAAACTGGAGCCGCCCGGATTGTCCAGCACGTTCGGGATCAGGCCGAGCGACACGACGAAGACAAGCAGCGAGAAGGCGATGGTGAAGTTGCGGATGAGAGATGTGTTCTCGCGCGGCAGCAGCAGCCCGATGATGAAGCCGATGGCCGGCAGGAAGAGGACGATGTCGAGGAGATTCATCGCCGGCCTCCCATCTGGGTGGCGGCGGCCATCAGGACGATGGCGCCGAGGACCACCCAGGCCGCGTACCTTCGTATGTAGCCCGACTGCATATGTCTCAGTGCGCCGCCGATGAGACGGGCAAGCGATCCGGTTCCGTTGACGATGCCATCGATGATGCCTACGTCGAAGCCCCGCCAGAGCAGGATGCGGGAGCCGTCGCGGGTGGGGTGGACGATGGTTGCGTCATAGAGTTCGTCGACGCGGTACTTGTCGTAAACCAGGCGGTAAACGGGTCCGAAGGCGCGGCTGACGGCGTCTGCCAGTCCGGGCTTGACGATGTAGAAAAGGAAGGCCAGCAGGATGCCTGCGGCGCCGGCCATGACGCTGATGACGACAAGCGAAGTGTCATGCGGGGCATGTTCGCCGCCGAACATCGGCTCCAGGTAGCGGGGCACGTCGAGGAAGCCGCCGCCGAGCGACAGCAGGGCGAGGATGCCGAGCGGCACGGTCATCGAGAGCGGCGATTCATGCGGGTGGGCGGTGCCACGGTATGTCCCGAAGAAACACATGAAAATGGCGCGGAAGACGTAAAAGGCAGTCATGCCGGCGGTGACGACGCCGACCCAGTACATCCACGGATGGTGGTGGTGGGCGGCGAGCAGGATGGCGTCCTTGCTCATGAAACCCGAAAACGGCGGCACGCCCGAGATGGCGATGGCGGCGCAGAAAAGAGTCAGGAAGGTCACGGGGATCTTCTTCCGCAGGCCGCCCATCAGGCGCAGGTCCTGTTCGCCGGCCAGTGCGTGGATCACCGAACCCGCGCCAAGGAAGAGCAGCGCCTTGAAGAAGGCGTGCGTCATGACATGGTAGATTCCGGCCGAGTACGCCCCGACGCCGAGGCCGAGGAACATATAGCCGAGTTGAGAGACCGTCGAGTAGGCGAAGACCTTTTTGATGTCGTACTGCGTCAGGCCGATGGTCGCCGACATGACGGCGGTGAGCAATCCGACGATGGCGACGACATCGAGCGCGATGGGCGCGTGGTTAAACAGCGGCGCGGAGCGGCCCACCATGTATACGCCGGCGGTGACCATCGTCGCGGCGTGGATGAGAGCGGAGACCGGCGTCGGACCTTCCATTGCATCGGGTAGCCAGACGTAAAGGGGAAGCTGCGCGCTCTTGCCCGCCGCGCCGACCATCAGCAGGATGCAGATCAGCGTGATCGTGCCGGCCTGGTGTTCGACGGCCATTGGCTGAACCTTCGAAAAGACCTGGCCAAAGTCGAGCGAACCAAACGTGACCATGATCAGGAAAATGGCGAGGGAGAATCCGAAGTCGCCGATGCGATTGACGATGAAGGCCTTCTTGCCGGCGTCTCCGGCGCTCTTCTTGTGGAAATAGAAGCCGATCAGCAGGTAGCTGCAAAGGCCCACTCCCTCCCAGCCGACGAACAGCACAAGGTAGTTCGCGGCGAGCACCAGCGTGAGCATGAAGAACATGAACAGGTTCATGTAGGCGAAAAAGCGGTAGTAACCGCCCTCGTGGGACATGTAGCCGGTGGCGTAGATATGAATGAGCAGTCCGATGCCGGTCACGATGAGCAGCATGACCGCGGAGAGACGATCGACGGCGTAGTCGAAGCTGACATTGACGATGCCGCTCTGGATCCAGGTGAAGTAGCGCTCGACGTGGACATCGTCGAGCGAGCCGAGTCCGGCGAGAACCTTGAGGACCCACAGGAACGACAGCAGGACGCTACCAATGGCGACGATGTTGACGGCGGTCTTGGACAGGCGGCGGCCGGCAATGCCGTTGATCAGAAATCCGGCAAGGGGGAACGCGGGGATGAGCCAGAGTTGGTGCATGGCGGCTAGAGTTTCATCGAGTTGATTTCGTCGATTTCGAGGGTCGCCCGGTTCTTGAAGACCGTGAGAATGATGGCCAGGCCGACAGCCGCCTCGGCGGCGGCGACCACCATCACAAAGAAGCTGAAGATATGCCCGTCGACCTGTTTCAGGTGATAGGAAAAGGCGACGAAGGTGAGGTTCACAGCGTTGAGCATGAGCTCGATCGACATGAAGACGGTGATGATGTTACGGCGGAACAGAAAGCCCGCCACGCCGATTGTGAACAGGATGGCGCTCAGGACCAGATACCAGGAAAGCGGCACGGCGGACGGCAGGATCTGGGTGAATTCAGCGGGCATGTCAGATCTCCTTCCTGGCCAGGACGACGGCGCCGAGGATGGCGACGAGGATCAGGACGGAAGTGGCCTCAAAAGGCAGAAGGTATGTGGTGAAGAGTGCGCGGCCGACGTTGGCAACTCCTCCGCCGGTGAATTCGCCGAATTTGACGGCGGCGCTTGGAGGAGTGCGGCTGACGATGAGGCTGGCCAGCAGAATGATGAACGTGAACAACAGCGGCACACTGATCCAGACGCTGAGGGAGGACCTGCTCCTTCTCTGCTCGGCTCCTGCGTTCAGCAGCATGATGACGAACACGAACAGGACCATCACGGCGCCGGCATAGACGATCAACTGCACGGCGGCGATGAACGCGCCGCCCAGCAGCAGGTAGAGCACGGCCAGCGAGCCCATTACGCCGACCAGCGAGAGGGCGCTCGAGATCGGGTGGGTCTGGAGGACAAGATTGATCGCGCAGAGGACCGCGATCCCGGCGAAGGTCAGAAACAACAGCGCATCCATCGTGTTGGCATCCGTCCTATTTTGTGGTGAGGGCGACGGCAAGGCCGGTCACCAGTAAATTAGCAACGGCCGCCGGGAACAGAACGAGCCAGGCGAACCGCATAAGTTGGTCGTAACGGAATCGCGGAAGTGTGCCGCGAATCCAAATGAAGAGAAAGATCAACGCCCCGGTTTTTGCGGCAAACCAGAAGAGCGGAATGAGCACGGGTTGGAGGGCCGGGACGAGGAAGATCCCCGCCAGCCCCAGCAAAATCACGCCGAAGACAGGGAACGTGAAGCGGTCCCACATGCGCTCCCGGACTGCCTGGGCGCCGTGGAAGAACAGGATAAGGGCCGCGCCGAGAAACAGCGCGACCGGAACGTAGCCGGACCCGTAAGCCGCCGGCCACAGCGGATGCCAGCCGCCCAGGAACAGCAGCGTACCGACGCAGCAAATCGTCGTGATGCTGGCGTACTCCGCCGTGAAGAAGGCGGCGAACATCGTCGAGGAATACTCGGTGTGGAAGCCGGCGACGAGTTCCGTCTCGGCCTCGGGCAGGTCAAACGGGACGCGGTTGGTTTCGGCGAAGGCGGCGATCATGAACAGGATGAAACTGAAGATCTGCGGGAACGGACCGGCGAAGATATTCCACTTTGGCAAGATGCCGAAGTAGAAGCCGTCCTGGGCCGCGACGATCTCGCGGAAGCTAAGCGTGTTGACCAGCAGCAGCGGCGCAACGATGGCCAGGGCCATCGGGAGTTCATAGCTGACCATCTGGGCGGCGCTGCGCAAACTGCCCATGAGCGAGTACTTCGAGTTCGAAGCCCAGCCGCCAATCACCAGGCCATAGACGCCAAGCGATGACATCGCGAGGACAACCAGCACGCCGACGTCGAGGTCGGTCAGTCCCATCTGAGTCCGCACGCCGAAGATTTCGACGACTGGCCCGAAGGGAATCACGGCAATCGAAATCAATGCCAGCGTGACGGACAGGAACGGGGCCAGAAGAAAGTAGAAGAGATTGACGCCGGCCGGGATCACGCCCTCTTTGGTGATCAGCTTGATGACGTCGGACAATGGCTGCAACAGGCCGTGGGGTCCGACGCGGTAGGGTCCGGGACGCAATTGCATGTGCGCCAGCACCTTCCGCTCAATCCACGTCATGTAGGCGCAGAAGGTGAGCAGAGCAAAGGCGACAAGCCCGGTCTTGATCAGGGTCACGATATAGAAGTTCATGACGACAGGTTGTGGTGCGCTCCCTTACGCCCTATTCCTTGTACAACTTCCCCGGGGCTTCCATGGCCGCGTTGAGCATCTTCGAGTAACGTCCAAGACTTCCCGATGAAAACAGCGTATCTTCGGACGACCGGATCAGATCCGGAGCAGGCAAAACAGGCAGGCGGCCGTTGACAGGCTGGGTCGGGGCCGCTCCGCCTGTAACGACGATGGGCAACTGGACATCATACCCGCGAACCGTGCGCCGGATCTCCTCGAATACCTTTTCGGGCGTCCAGATACCCAAGTCCAAGCCCATCTCTTTCGAAAGCAATCCCATGATATCGAGGTCGGTCTTCACGCCCATCACGCGCGCGCCGGACTTCAGGCGCTGCACCTCGCCGCAAACGTTAGTCACAGTGCCGCTCTTCTCGTAGGCCGACGCGGCGGGTAGAACGACGTCGGCGCGGCGGGCGGTCTCAGTGAGGAACAGGTCCTGCACGACAACAAATGCGCCCGTGCTGGAGAGTTCTAACGATTCCAACGGGTTGGCGCCGGCCACCCAAAGTACATCGAGATCGTTCGCGCCCAGCATCTCCGGCAATGTCATGCCGCGCGGCTCGGCCGCTGCGTATCCTGGCCCGAACTCCGGCGTCAGGCCCATGTCCGAGGCGCCGCGCGAGTTCGAATAATCCATCAGGCAGACGTACCTGACATCGACTCCCAGTGAATCGCCAAATGCGACCAGCTTCGCCACATCCGCGCCCTTCACCGAGTCGCCGAAAAGGATGACAACCGATGCGTGCTTCGACAGATCGCCCCGCAACTGTTCCAGCGCCTCGATCTGCTTGCCCGCACCGGCGCGCAGGCTACGGGCTGCGTAATCGTCTTCCCTGACCGGGCCGCGCGTCACTACATAGGTCGACGACCCATGATGCCGGTGGTTCGCGCGCAACTGGAAAGCCAGCAGCGGGTGCTGCTGCGAGAGATCCGTCCCGATCACCAGCGCCGCCTTTGTCGTGTATAGGTCCCCTACCGGCGCTAAGGCTTCCAGCTTGCCAGCGAGCGCATCCAATAGTGACGCAATGTCGCCGGACCGGTGGTGATCGATGTTGGCCGTCCCCAGACCCTGCCGGGCGAACTTCTGCAAGTAGTAGTTCTCTTCGTTGGTCGTGCGGGTCGAACCGATGACGCCAAACTTGCCGCCTCGCTGTTTCACTTCAGCGAATTTCCTGGCGACCAGCGACAGCGCCTCGCTCCAGGAGGCCTCGACGAGATTTCCATCCTTGCGCACGAGCGGCGCTTGCAGCCGTTCCCCGCTATGAACGAAGTCATATCCGAACCGGCCCTTGGCGCAAAGGAATTCGCCATTGATGCCGGACTGGTCGCGGTTGTTCGCCCGGAGAATCTCTCCGTTGCGAATCGACAGAGTCGTCTTGCAGCCATTCGAACAGTGTGTGCAAATCGTGCCGGTGTGGTTCATCTCCCACGGCCGCGACTTATAACGGTAGCTGCCCGAAGTGAGCGCGCCCACCGGGCAGATGTCAATGCACATGCCGCACTCGTCGCATTCGAGGTGGTCGCCATGCGAAGGCGTAATCTCAGCGTGCACTCCGCGATAGGTCAATCCCAGCGCACCCACGCCCAAGCCTTCATCGCAGACCCGAATACAGCGGTAGCAGAGGATGCAGCGCGCCGGATCGTAGTAGACCATCGGCGACCACTGCTTCTCATTGCCATGGTGCTTGATCTCGGTGAACCGGCTTTCGCCGGCGCCGTAGCGGAACACCATGTCCTGAAGTTCGCATTCGCCGCCCTTGTCGCAGACGGGGCAATCGAGCGGATGGTTGGTCAACAGGAATTCGAGCGTCGTCTTGCGCGCTTCGGCCACCTTCGGAGTATCGGTCTGGACAACCATGCCCTCGGCCACGGGCAGCGTGCAGCCGGGTTGGAGTTTCGGCATCTTCTCCACTTCAACCAGACACATGCGGCAAGCGGCCTGAAGCGAGTAGCCTTCGTAGTAGCAGAACGCCGGGATCTCGATGCCGATCTTCCTGGCGGCCTCGATGACGAGCGTGCCCTTTTCGGCCGCGGTCTGCTTCCCGTCGATCGTGAGTGTCACCAGGTCGGCCATGAATCCCCTCTCATAACACCACCAGCGGCTGCGTACCTGGAGCCGGGACGAAGACTCCGGCCGATCCGGTCTTTGCCTCGAACTCGTGCCGGAATTTGCGGACAATTGACATCGCGGGCATCGCCGCCGCGTCGCCCAGCGCGCAGAACGTTCTGCCGAACATGCTCTGGGCCAACTGGTCCACCATGTCGATGTCACGAGTCAGACCGGCGCCTTCGTCGATTCGGGCCAGGATCTTCGACAGCCATGCCGTGCCTTCCCGGCAGGGAATGCACCAGCCGCAGCTTTCATGGGCGTAGAACTTCATCACGCGCGCGAGCAACTTCACCATGTCGGTGGTTTCATCGCAAACGATCGTCGCGCCCGAACCGAGCATCGACCCGGCCTTGGCGAGTGAATCGTAGTCGGCCGGAATGTCGATCTCGTCAGCCGTCAGAACCGGCGATGAACTGCCGCCCGGGATCACGGCCTTGAGTTTCCGCCCCTTCCAGACGCCGCCGCCGATCTCTTCGATCAGCCGCTTCAGATTGAATCCCAGCGGCACTTCATACACGCCCGGATTGTTGATGTGACCCGACAGACAAACCAGGCGCGTGCCGCCATTCTTAGGCGTGCCCAGTGCGTGATACCAGTCGCCGCCGTTCAACAGAATGTCGGGCACGGCGCAGAACGTCTCGACGTTATTGACTGTCGTCGGGCACTGGAAGGCACCAACGGACGCCGGAAACGGCGGCTTCAACCTGGGGTTGCCGCGTTTGCCTTCGAGCGATTCAAGCAGCGCGGACTCCTCGCCGCACTCATACGATCCCGCGCCCGTGTGCGTCGACAGATGGAACGTCATTCCACTGCCCTGGATGTTCTCGCCCAGGAAACCGCGTTCGTACGCCTGTTCAATGGCGCGGTCCAGGATGTCGATGTGCAGCCGGTATTCGCCCCTGATGTAGACCCAGCCGCGTTCAGCCCCAATGGCGCGCGCGCAAATCAGGCAGCCCTCGATCAGGCGATGCGGGTCATGTTCCATCAGGATCCTGTCCTTGCAGGTCCCTGGTTCTCCTTCGTCGGCGTTGACCACCACGTACTTCGGTTTCGACGATTTCCGGTCGACGAAACTCCACTTCAGGCCCGTCGGGAATCCGGCGCCGCCGCGGCCGCGCAGCGACGACTTCTTCACTTCCTCAATCACCTCGTCGGGCGACAACTGTAGCGACTTGCGGAAGCCCTCATAGCCCTGCTTCGAGAGAAACTCGTCGATCCGGATCGGGTCCTGCTGCGGGTACTCGAAACGGCGCGTAAGGACCCTGGTTTCGAGCGGATGGGGTTGATTCAGTAGCATCGTTTGCTGGTCCTACTGCTTCGTGCGAAGGCTCTCGATCAACGCGTCGAGTTTCTCCGGCGTCACGTTGAAGTGAAAATCATAGTCGACCAGCACGGCCGGCGCCCACGAGCAGGCTCCGATGCACTCGACTTCCTCGATCGAAAAATCACCGTCGCCTGTCGTCTGCTTGTTCCCGACTCCCAACTTCCTGCAGGCGTGCTCCCATAGCTCCTCGCCGCCGGTCAGCATGCAGCTGACATTTGTACAGACCTGGACGTGATGGCGGCCGCGCTTTTCGCGGTGCAGCATGGTGTAGTAGCCCAGGACCTCCTCGACTTCAACCCGCTTTAACTTAAGCCGATCCATCACTTCATCGATCAACTCGTCCGTTACCCGGCCCACTTCGTCCTGCGCGTAGAGCAGCATGGGGATCAACGCCCCTTTCTGACGCCCGGGGGGGTAGTTGCCGATCATCTTCTCAAATCGCGCTTCGAGTTCTGGCGAGAAAGTCATGGCGTTGATCTCTATCTCTTCAGCGGTCCACGTCGCCCAGGACGAAGTCCATCGATCCCAACGACGCGATGGAATCCGAAATCAGGTTGCCCTCAAACAGCGCCGGCAGCGATTGCAGGTTGCCGAAGCTTGGCGTCCGCATGAAGATGCGGTGAGGTTTCGACGTCCCATCGCTCACAACATAAAAGCCGATCTCGCCGCGCGGACTCTCCACCGGGACATACGCTTCGCCCGCCGGGACGCGGAAGCCTTCGGTGACAATCTTGAAGTGGTAGATGAGGGCCTCCATCTGGGTCTTCATCTTTTCCCGGTCCGGCAACACGACATGCGGGGCGTCTGCCTTGATGGAACCCTCCGGCATGCCTTCGAGCGCCTGCACGACGATCTTCTGGCTCTCCCTCATTTCGCGCATCCGCACCAGATACCGTGCGTAGACATCGCCCTCTGGTTCCACGGGCACGGTGAAGTCGAACTTCTCGTAAGACGAGTACGGTTCCGACTTGCGGATATCCCAACTGAGTCCCGCGGCCCTGACCATCGGCCCGGTCACGCCCAGGGCGAGCAACTTTTCAACGGACAGTTTGCCCACGCCCTGAGTCCGTTGCATGAATATCGGATTGGACTTCAGCAGGTTCTCATACTCGTCGATCTTCGACGGCAGGCCGCGGATGAACCCGCCCACAGCCTTCTCCCATCCCAGTGGCGGCTCAAGCGCCAGACCGCCGATGCGGATGTAGGATGTCATCAGGCGCTGCCCCGAGAACATTTCGAACAGCTTCAGGATCTCCTCGCGCTCGCGGAAGCAGTAGAAGAAGACCGTCATCGCGCCAAGGTCCAGGGCATGAGTGCCCAGCCAGACCAGGTGCGAGTTGATGCGCGTGATCTCGGTCAGCAGGACACGCATCCACTGCGCCTTGGGCGGGATCTCCAGCCCAAGCAGTTTTTCGACCGAAAGGCAGTAGGCGAGATTGTTGGACAGGTTGGCGAGGTAATCCACGCGGTCAGTCAGCGTCACCACCTGCTGCCAGCCCAGCGCCTCGGCCTGCTTCTCGATTCCTGTGTGCAGGAATCCTATGTCCGGCTTCGCGCTAAGTACCGTCTCGCCATCCAACTCGAGCAGAATCCGCAATACACCGTGCGTTGACGGATGCTGAGGACCCATGTTCAGGGTCATCCGGCGCGTAGCGCCAGCTCCGCCGCCTGACTGAGGATCCGTCGGCACTGTGTTTCCCTGGACGTTCATTTCGTGCTCCGCATCGCTGCCTAGTCGTTCCGGTAGCTGTACTTGTGGCCGTGGGTGGGGAAGTCCTTCCGCAGTGGATGGCCCTCCCAGTCATGCGGCATCATGATGCGCCTCAGGTCAGGATGCCCGGTGAACCGCACGCCGAACAGGTCAAACGCCTCCCGCTCATACCAGTCAGCGCCCGGCCAAACGCCCGTGACCGACGCCACATCCGCCGCATCGCCCGGCAACGCCACCTTCAGCTTCAGCCGCTCATTCCGGCTGACCGAATGCAACAGGTAGAGGACTTCGAACCGCGGCTCGATCGGATGCCGGTCGATCACGGTAAGTCCGGACAACCTCTCGAACTTCCTCTCATCCCGCAGAAACAGGCAGACCTCCGCGATCTTCTCCCTGCGGATCCACAACAGCGCCTCGCCACGACTCAATTCGCCGCCGGTGACCGCCGCCTCGTTGAAGGCTTCGAGAGCCGAAACCGTCTCAATTGCGCCCAGTGCCTCAGGCAGCATCGCGCACCCTTTCCTCTTCAGTGGCCGCTTGCTCGTGCGCGGGACTCCAGTTCAGCACGCCCTTCTTCCAAACGAAGAAAAGCCCGCACATCACCAGGCCGATGAAAATGGTCATCTCGACAAAGGCGAACATCTTCAACTCCCGGAACACCACCGCCCACGGGTACAGGAAGATGGCTTCGATGTCGAACAGGATGAACAACATCGCAACCAGGTAAAACTTCACGCTGAATCGCTCCCTGGCCGAACCCACGGGCGTGATGCCGCACTCGTAGGGCAAATCCTTCACCTTGTTCTTCAGCCGCTTGCCCACCAGCACCGCCAGCCCCACAAGCGCCGCCGCCACCACCATGGCCAGGCACGCCTGGATCAGCAGCGGGAAATAGGAATCGATGACGGAATTAGGCATACTCTTGCCGGAGGCCCCCCTGGGACAACTTTTTACTATAATGAGCCTTGCGAGAGGGTGTCAAACCATCCGCTCTAAGTCTTTCCTTTTCATGAGCATAAAAATCACTGTCAACGGCGCTGAGAAAGACGTGCCGGAAGGCCTGGACATTCCAGCCCTCCTCAACATGCTTCACATCCCCGGCGACCGCGTCGCCATCGAACGCAACCGGCGAATCGTCCGTAAGTCAGACTGGGCAACCACCGTTATCGCTTCTGATGATGCCATCGAGGTCGTCACCTTCGTCGGAGGCGGATCCGCCTGATTAGCTGATGCAGCTTTCCGGCCTGCCGCCTCATGAACAGCCCTTCGCTACACTAAAGTCCATGCGTCCGTTGCTGGGCCTTGACGAATCCGAACTTGGCGCCATCCTCGGCGCGGACGAGCCCCTCTACCGTGCCCGTCAGCTCTTTGAGGCCATTTACAGACTGCGCATCCGCGATCTGGCGCTGGCCACAACCTTGCCCCATCCGCTCCGGGAATCCCTCAGTGCCATCCATGCCACTGGCTGGCCGGAAATCGCTTCGCGCTACGAATCCACTGACGGCGCCCGCCGCTATCTCCTCTCGCTCGCCGACGGCAAGGCGGTTGAAGCTGTCTTCATGCCAGAGGACGCCCGCGACACCCTCTGCATCTCCTCCCAGGTCGGTTGCCCAGTCGATTGCCGCTTCTGCCTCACCGCCCTCATGGGCCTTGAGCGCAACCTCACAGCCGGCGAGATCGTCGGCCAGGTTCTTGTGCTGGCCGGAGATAACGGCCTGTGGGCCGATCAGAAACGCATCAACATCGTCATGATGGGTCAGGGCGAACCGTTCCTCAATTTGCCCAACGTACTCAAGGCCACCCGTTTGCTCTGCGACCCCAAGGGCGTCAACATCTCGCCCCGCCGCATCACCGTCTCGACGTCAGGCATCACCCCCCGCATCGCCGAATTCGCCGCCGCGCCCGTGCGCCCAAGGCTCGCCATCTCGCTCAACGCTTCAAGCGAGCAACAGCGCCGCGACCTCATGCCCATCACCGCCAAGTACCACCTCGCCGAGCTCATCGCCGCCTGCCGCTCCTACCCTTTGCGTCCCTGGGAGCGGCTGACCTTCGAGTACGTCCTCTTGAAGGGAATCAATGATACCGACGCCGACGCCAGGCGAGTCGCCGGAATGCTTGCCCAACTTCGCGCCAAGGTGAATCTCATCGCCCTCAACCCAGGCCCCGGCATCCCGTACGCTACGCCCGATCCCGCCCGTGTCGCCAGTTTCCAGGCCATCGTCCGGCGCTCTCTGCCCTGCTTTATCCGCCGTCCCCGCGGACTCGACATCTTTGCCGCCTGTGGACAGCTCAAGCGAATGGAATCAGAATCAGGTTCACCCTTTGTTGAGTTGAAGCCCTAAGCCGCCGGGGGGCACAGCAGATCGATGAAGACCTGAGCCGCCCTCTGGAATGTCCGCCGCCGTCTGTGGATGATCCCGAGCGGCCTGAACAGCGGCGTGCTCAACGAAATCGTCTTTAGCCGTCCTTCGTCCACATCCGACTGCAACATCGGCGCCGGCAGAATACTCACCGCCGGGCCCAGCCTCAGCGCTTCTTTCATGCTCTGAATGTTGTCGAACCGCATCACGACCCGCACCTTTACGCCGTGCTCCCGTAGAAAACGCTCGATGTCGCGGCTGATGGGCAAGTCCTCGTCGAAAGCGATGAAGTCGATGCTGTCCAGATCCTGAGGAGTCAGGCGCGATCTGCCGCTAAATGCATGTCCCGGCCCGCAGGCCACCACCATCTCCTCGTTCCGCCAGGGGAGCGCGACCAGGTCCCGAGTCGCCTCCGGATAGCTCACCAACCCCAGGTCCACCCGGTCGTCCGCCACCGCCTGGTATACCTTTTCAGGCCGCAAGTAGTTGACTTCCAACTGCGCCGACGGCAACCGCCGGTGGAACTCCTCTTCCAGTCGCGACATCTCCGACAGTCCTACCGAGTAGATGGCTGCTATCTTCAGCGCCCCGCCGTCGTCCCCCCGAATCTCCTCTAACTCCGCCAGAAACTGCTGCTGCCGCCGTAACACATCCTTGCTGAAGTCATGCAGCGCCTTCCCTGCCGGCAACACGTCCAGCGGCCGCCTCGACCGGTCCAATAACTGAGTCTCCAGCAGCCGCTCCATCTCCTGCACCGTCTGGCTGGCCGCTGATTGCGTCACGCCATTCAGCGCCGCCCCGCGGCTGATGCTGCGGTTCTGTACGATATCCCGAAATAACTGCAATTGCGAAAGATCCACGGTTGCATCCTATCATAAGCGTGTCTGATGTGACAATGGCGATACTTTAACTTTGACTGATACACAGGCGGGCCTTATACTAGATAAGCATATGAAGCCAGGCACCCCCACGCCATCTTTCGATCAGACGGTCGCCAGGGGTCTGCCTGCGCCCGAAGGTCTCTACCACCCCGCAAACGAACACGATGCCTGCGGCATTGGCTTTGTGGCCAATATCAAAGGCGTCAAGTCCCACGATATCATTCTCAAGGGGATCCAGATTCTCCTGAATCTGACCCACCGCGGCGCCTGCGGTTGCGACCCCGAGACCGGCGACGGCGCCGGCGTCATCATCCAGATCCCCCACGCCTTCTTCGCCCGCGAATGCGCCCGTCTCGGCTTCATCCTCCCCCCGGCCGGCCAATACGGAGCCGGCATCGTCTTCCTGCCCGTCGAACCGCAGCAGCGCCTCATCGTCGAGGGCATCATCGAGGGCATCATCCGCGAAGAGGGACTGCAATTGCTCGGCTGGCGCGACACGCCCGTCGACGCCGACGCCATCGGCCGCATTGCGCGCGCATCCCAACCCTACATCCAGCAGGTCTTCGTCGGCTGCATCTCCGGCCTCGACCAGGACGCCTTCGAGCGCAAACTGTACGTTGTCCGCAAACGCATCGAATCTCAAGTCGCCGCCTCGGATGTCCGCGACAAGAGCTTCGTCTACATCCCATCTCTCTCCTGCCGCACCATCGTTTATAAGGGCCTGCTGCTCGCACCCCAGATCTCGCGCTTTTACGGCGACCTGTCCGACCCCGAATGCGTCAGCGCCATCTGCATGGTGCATCAACGCTTTTCCACCAATACGTTCCCCTCCTGGCAACTCGCCCACCCCTTCCGCTACATCTGCCATAACGGCGAAATCAACACCGTCCGCGGCAACGCCGCCTGGATGCACGCCCGCCAGGCCATCATCAGTTCACCCCTGTTCGCCAACGACCTGAAGAAGATCCTGCCCATCGTCCAACCCGGCGGCTCGGACTCCGCCACCCTCGATAACGTCATCGAACTCCTAACCCTCGCCGGACGCTCCTTGCCCCACGTCATGGCCATGCTCATCCCCGAAGCCTGGGACGCGGACTCCACTATGGCTCCTGAAAAACGGGCCTTCTACGAGTACCACGCCTCCCTCATGGAGCCCTGGGACGGTCCCGCCGCCGTCGCCTTCACCGATGGCCGGATGATTGGCGCGACGCTGGATCGCAACGGTCTTCGTCCATCGCGCTACCTGGTCACCAAGGACGATCTCCTCATCGTCGCTTCGGAAACCGGCGTCCTCCCCATCAAACCCGAAGACGTCGCCTACAAGGGCCGCCTCCAGCCTGGCCGGATGCTGCTCGCCGATCTTGCTCAGGGCCGGATCATCCCCGACGACGAAATCAAAGCCACCCTGGCCGCCCGCCAGCCTTATGCCGAGTGGATCGAAGCCCAGCAGATTCGTCTCGACAAACTGCCCGCGCCCTTCCGCGTCCACCCCACCGACCACGAAACCGTCCTCCAGCGCCAGCGCGCCTTCGGCTACACCGAAGAGGATCTCAAGATGATCCTTCTGCCCATGGCCGAACAGGGCCAGGAACCCATCGGCAGCATGGGCACGGATACCCCGCTGGCCTGTCTCTCCGACAAGCCTCAGCCGCTTTTCCATTACTTCAAACAGCTCTTCGCTCAGGTCACCAATCCCCCCATCGACCCCATCCGTGAAGAGCTCGTGATGTCGCTCACTTCCTACCTGGGCACCGAGCGCAACATCCTCGACGAGACCCCGCAACACTGCCACACACTCAAACTCGCCCACCCCATCCTCACCAATTGGGATCTCGAAAAGCTCCGCCGCATCAATATGGGCGAGTTCCTCTCCACCACCATGCCGATGCTCTACCGCGTCGATGGCGGCGGCAAGGAGCTTGAACGCACCCTCGACGGCCTCTGCCGCCGCGCTTCGCTCGCCATCAAGAACGGCTATACCGTCCTCATCCTCTCCGACCGCGGCATCGACGAGGAACTCGCTCCCATCCCGTCCCTGCTCGCCCTCTCAGCCGTCCACAACCACCTCGTCCGCGAAGGAACCCGCACCCAGGTCTGCCTCATCATCGAAAGCGGCGCGCCCCGCGAGGTGATGCACTACTGCCTCCTGATCGGCTACGGCGCCAGCGCCATCAACCCCTACCTCGCCGTCGAGACCCTCGAAAACCTCGCCGAAACCAACCAGTTGCCCGATGGCCTCACCCTCGAAAAAGCCCTCAAAAACTACAAGAAGGCCATCAACAAGGGCCTCCTCAAGGTCTTCTCCAAAATGGGCATCTCCACGCTGCAAAGCTATCGCGGCGCCCAGATCTTCGAAGCCATCGGTCTCAGCCAGTCCCTCGTCGACAAGTACTTCACCGGCACTTCCTCGCGCATCGGAGGCATCGGCCTCGATGTCCTCGCCGAAGAGGCCCGCCGCAAACACGCCCACGCCTTCGCCCCATTTACCGACAGCGAAACCGGCCTCGACATCGGCGGCGCATACGCCTGGCGCGCCAAAGGCGAATACCACCTCATCAATCCCACGTCCATATCCAAACTCCAGCATTCCCTCAAACAGGACAGCTACGCGACCTACCAGGAATACGCCGCCAGCGTGAACGGTCAGAACCGCCAGCTCTGCACTCTGCGCGGCCTCATGGAATTCAAGTGGGCCGGCCAGCCCGTCCCCATTGAAGAGGTCGAACCCGCCTCCGGGATCGTCAAACGCTTCGCCACCGGCGCAATGTCGTTCGGCTCCATATCCAAAGAGGCTCACGAGACCCTCGCCATCGCCATGAACCGCATCGGCGCACGTTCCAATACCGGCGAGGGCGGGGAAGACGAAGCCCGTTTCGTGCGCGACCCCAACGGCGATTCGCGCCGCAGTTCCATCAAACAGGTCGCCTCCGGCCGCTTCGGCGTCACCACCAACTACCTCATCAACGCCGACGAACTCCAGATCAAGATCGCCCAGGGCGCAAAGCCCGGCGAAGGCGGCCAGTTGCCCGGCCACAAGGTCGATGAGAACATCGCCCGCGTCCGCCACTCCACCCCCGGCGTCGGACTCGTCTCACCCCCGCCCCACCACGACATCTATTCCATCGAGGACCTGGCCCAGCTCATCTACGACCTGAAAAACGCCAACCCCCGCGCCCGCATCTCAGTCAAACTCGTCGCCGAAGTCGGCGTCGGCACCGTCGCCGCCGGCGTCGCCAAGGCCCACGCCGATGTCGTCCTCATTTCGGGAGACTCCGGCGGGACCGGCGCCAGCCCCCTCACATCCATCAAACACGCCGGCATCCCCTGGGAACTCGGACTCGCCGAAACCCAGCAGGTCCTCGTCATGAACGACCTCCGCGGCCGAATCATCGTCCAGACCGACGGCAAACTCCAAACCGGCCGCGACATCGCCATTGCCGCCCTGCTCGGCGCCGAGGAGTACGGTTTCGCCACCATGCCCCTCATCGCCATGGGCTGCGTCATGATGCGCAAGTGCCACCTCAACACCTGCCCCGTCGGCATCGCCACCCAGGATCCGAAGCTCCGCGCCAAGTTCACCGGGACCCCTGAAGATGTCATCCGCTACTTCTTCTACATGGCCGAGGAGATGCGCGAAATCATGGCCAAACTCGGCTTCCGCACCGTCGCCGAAATGGTCGGCCGCGTCGACAGACTCGAAATGCGCCCCGCCCTCGATCACTGGAAAGCCAAGGGCCTCGACTTCTCCGCTATCCTCCATTCGCCCGCCGCCCCCAGTCGCGTCGCCCGCCACTGCGTCACGTCGCAGGACCACGGCCTCGAACAGGCCCTCGACTACGAACTCATCAAACACGCCGCCGATTCCATCGCCGCGGGCACGCCCGTCGAGTTCAAACTCCCCATCAAGAACGTCCATCGCACCGTCGGCGCAATGCTCTCCGGCGAGATTGCCCGCCGCTACGGTTCCGCCGGACTCCCCGACGACACCATCCGCTTCCAATTCACCGGCAGCGCCGGACAGAGCTTTGGCGCCTTCCTGGCCAAAGGAATCTCCCTTACCCTCGAAGGCGACGCTAACGATTACGTCGGCAAGGGCCTCTCCGGCGGCCGCATCGTCGTCTACCCGCCCAGGACATCCACCTTCGTCCCCGAAGACAACATCCTTGTCGGCAACGTCGTCCTCTATGGAGCGACCAGCGGCGAAGTCTTCTTCAACGGCATGGCCGGCGAACGCTTCTGCGTCCGCAACTCCGGCGCGACCGCCGTCGTCGAAGGCGTCGGCGACCACGGCTGCGAATACATGACCAAGGGCCTCGTCATTGTCCTCGGCCGCACCGGCAAGAATTTCGCCGCCGGTATGTCCGGCGGCATCGCCTATGTCCTCGACGAAACCGGCGACTTCTCATCGCGCCTCTGCAACCGCTCCGGCGTCGATCTCGAACCCTTCACCAATTCCGCCGACGTCGATTCCGTCCGCCGTCTCGTCGAACGTCACGCCGACCTCACCGGCTCGCCCCGCGCCCGCTGGATCCTCGACAACTGGTACGGGATGCTCCCGCGCTTCGTCAAGGTCTTCCCGCACGAATACAAACGCGTCCTCGGCATGCCCCGTCTCGCCGACGCGCCGCGATTGACCCTCACGCGGCCCACCGCCGCCCATCCTGAGCAGGAGGTGACCCGTGGGTAAGCCAACCGGGTTCATGGAAATCGCCCGCGAGGTCCCCTCGCGCCGCCCCGTCGCCCAGCGCGTCAACGACTGGTTCGAAGTCTACCAGCCCTTCCCCGACGCCTCCGCCCAACAGCAGGGCGCGCGCTGCATGGATTGCGGCACGCCGTTCTGCCATACCGGCTGTCCGCTCAACAACATCATTCCGGACTGGAATGACATGGTCTACAGCGGCCGCTGGCAACAGGCCATCCGCCGCCTCCACGCCACCAACAATTTCCCCGAGTTCACCGGCCGCATTTGCCCCGCCCCCTGCGAATCCGCCTGCGTCCTCGGCATCAACGAGCCGCCCGTCTCCATCAAGGCCATCGAACGAACCATCATAGACCACGCCTTTGCATCCGGCTGGATCCAACCCGAACCGCCCGCCGCGCGCACCGGCAAAAAGGTCGCCATCGTCGGCAGCGGACCCGCCGGCCTCGCCGCCGCCCAACAACTCGCCCGCACCGGCCACCTCGTCACCGTCTTTGAAAAATCCGACCGCATCGGCGGCCTGCTCCGCTACGGCATCCCCGACTTCAAGATGGAGAAGCACCACATTGACCGCCGCGTGAAGCAAATGGAGGCCGAAGGCGTCACCTTCCAAACCAATGCCCATGTCGGCGTCAACGTCTCCATCGAAGAACTCCGTTCCGGTTTCGACGCCATCCTGCTCGCCGGCGGCTCCGAACACCCCCGTGACCTGAAAATCCCCGGCCGCGACCTCAAGGGCATCCATTTCGCCATGGACTTTCTGCCCATGAACAACAAGCGCCGCGCCGGCGACAAGATCCCGCCCGGCGAATGGATCTCCGCCGAGGGCAGGAACGTCGTCATTATCGGCGGCGGCGACACCGGAGCCGACTGCCTCGGAACGTCCCACCGCCATAAAGCCGCCTCGGTCCGCCAGATCGAGATCATGCCCATGCCGCCGGCCGGCCGGGCGGATTCCACTCCCTGGCCTCTCTGGCCCCTGATGCTCCGCACCGAATCCTCCCATGAGGAAGGTGGCGAACGAATCTGGTCCACCACGGCCAAACGATTCATCGGCGACAACGCGGGCAACGTGAAGGCTATCGAGACCGTGGAAGTCGGCCCCGCTCCCAAATTCGAGCCAATCAAAGGAACAGAACGGCAATATCCAGCCGGCTTGGTCCTCCTGGCCATGGGCTTCCTTGGCCCGGTCCGGAAGGGAATGCTGGACCAATTAGGTGTGGAACTCGACAGCCGCGGCAACATCCAGACTGCCGGCAACTACATGTCGTCAGTGGAAGGAGTCTTCGCCGCCGGAGACATGCGCCGCGGCCAATCCCTGGTCGTCTGGGCCATAGCCGAAGGCCGCAAAGCCGCCAGAGGAGTAGACCAATTCCTCATGGGCTCCTCCCGCTTGCCGGACTGATCGTACCCAGCACCCCCGAGTCCGCGAATCCGAGCAAGCAGGCGCGTTGAGCGAGCCGCGGCTGCAGGGAGCGCAGGGTGGAGTCGGCCTTGCCCGGGCCAACCGCGAAAGCGCGAGAGCCGGTATGTGCTTCGGCCGTCTCGGCTCCAATGAGAGCAACCAGTCGGCCGGCCTCGCCTCGCTCGAGTCACAGTGACAAGATCTTAGACAGTCCGGAACATCAGGCGCCATTCAGTCCAAAAGCACAAACGCAACCAGTTGACTCATGCAGGGGCCGGTCTTTGGATTTGAGGTCCACGGCTGCTGCATGTCATGGTTTGGGCGCGCCTGGAAACACACTCCGCGCTGTCCCGGCCACCGGTCACCGCCAGTCCGGGTGGAGCGCCGTTCGCAGTCCGCCTGGTAACACCGCCTTCGCGGTCCCTACGGCGCCATTGCCCCGATCATTCCCTGGCTTGAGTAGTCGATGGGCACCATCCGGTACCGGTATACCATTGCATGCCGCCCCACCAGGTACCCGTGCTGGGCGTCAGGAAACGTCACTCCATTCACTCTAGCCGGCAGAGTGAAGGGTCTGGAAGTGAAGGTGCGCCCTCCGTTAAAGGAGTAGCCGATCCCGCCGTCATCCCCGACCCCAACGATGATCTTGCCCTCGCCCACTGCGTGTTTGCTGGGCCAGAGCCGTTGCTTCACCGATCTCGTCCAGGTCCCGCCGCCATCGGCCGTCCAGTAGATCTCCTCGCCCCCGCTCAGCACCACGATCCCGTCTTTCTCGGACCAGAACTCCACGTCCGTGATGCTCCACTTGGTTTCCGGAATCACCGACATCGTCCACGTCAGTCCCCCATCGCTGGTCTTGCCGAAGGCGGCCACACGCGTTGCCATGGCGACTTCTGCGCCCCCGCCGGTGAACCCAACGCTTGGCGACAGAAACTGAGCCGTGTTCATCACGCAGCCTAATTTGCGTGGCAGGCCTCCGACGGAGGCGTCCACGCCGCAGGGGCTTAACGGCTTCCAGGTCTTGCCACCGTCGTCGCTGCGCTGGAGTGTCCTTGTCGAACCCCAATTATTGATCTCCAGTCCGGTCTGCGGACTCAGGAACCATACCCCCTTGGTCGTGCCGCCCACGGTAGACAGTTCCACCCACGTGCTCCCGTCACGGGTGCCCAGAATCTTGCCCCGATCCGTCATCGCCCAGCCGTTCTTGGCGTCCCAAAAGAACACCTTCGTCAGGGGGTCATCGCTCGACTCGGGATCGCCGCCGAGTTGCACCAGCCAGGTTTTCCCGCCATCTGGCGTGAAGAGGATCGTGGACTTTGCCCCCACCACCCAACAGGTCTCCGGCCCCACGCACGCGATCGCATTCAGGTCGATGTCCTTATTGAACGGAACAGGCTCCCAAATCGCCTTGAACTTGGGCGCACCCTCATTCGTCGCCGCCGGCTTTGCGGCCGCCGGTTTCGCAGGCGCCGCCTTGCGTGCCGGCACTTGCCCCGCCGCGTTCACGACGACGAACGCACAAGCCACGATCGCTGCTATGGTTCGCATCTTCGAAGCCCTCTGCGGGATCGTAACATAACAGAGCCGGAGAAACTATACATTAATGTACGCAGCAAAGGCGGCGTTCAAGGAGAACGGCGCAGCCTGATACGACCACATCGCGATTCCGCCCAAAGTGCCAGTCTGCTGTTGCTTTGGCTGATTTCACCCCAATTCCGGCCCCGCGCCCCCCGCATCCTCCTCCAAAACCCGCCTGCCGCCGCTTTTCCATTGCCCGCATCCCCTCCCGCCTGCCTCCATCCGGTCCTCTCCTCCGCTCCGGACCCCAATTTCCTCCGCGCGCCCCGCCCTGACTGCGACCTTCACCGCAATCGCCAAAGCGTCAAATCCCTCCCCCCCCCACTCGCCGCCCGCCAACCGGTCCTGCCAGGGCTGAGGACTCCGGTTCGTGGTCCGTCCATCACGCATGGCCGCGGAGCGATCCCACGTGCCCGCCGGTTCTTCGTATCGCCGCGCCGGCCGTGCAAACCCCTGGTCCGGTTACGCCTGATTGCGCCGGCAGAGAACTGGTGTATGCTCCTTTTGTGGCTGGACAACCTCAACCGATGTCGCCAGTACGGGAAAGGGACAGAAGTCCTCATGTCGACCAGACGATCGTTCCTAGTTAATTCCGCGCTTACGGCGGCTGCCTCGCGCTCCGCGGTGGGCGCCAACGAGAGGGTTCGTGTAGGTTTCGTCGGCACGGGCACGCGCGGCAGCTACATGGCTACCGTTGCTGAAGAGGACGATGGTTGCCAGGTCCTGGCCATGTGCGACGTCTACAAACCCACTCTCGAGTCGGCCGTCGCCAAGTTGATGTCTGGTGCGGTGGCTTCCTACGGCGACTACCGCCGCATCCTCGACCGCAATGACATCGACGCCGTCTACATCGCCACCCCTGACCACTGGCACGCCCAGATGATCATCGAGGCCTCCCAGGCCGGCAAGGATATCTACTGCGAGAAGCCGCTCTCCAACACCATCGAAGCCGGCTGGAAGGCCGTGGAGGCCGCCAGGTCCTTCAAGCGCGTGGTTCAGATCGGCCTCCAGCAACGCAGTTGGGACCACTTTCAGAAGTGTTGCGAACTGGTGCAGAGCGGCATGTTCGGAACCATCTTCCACTGCCAGTTGCACTGGCAGGGCTATTACACCCGCCCCGCGCAGCCGCCCGCGCCCGTACCCGAAGGTTTCGACTGGGAATTGTTCCAGGGACCCGCCCCCCGGCGGCCATACTCCCCAGGCCGCCGCGGTTGGCGCGCCTACTACGACTACGGCGGTGGCATCATCACCGACCAGGGCGTTCACATTGCCGACGTGGTCGCCTGGTACATGAAGACGCGCGCGCCCATCAGCGTATCGGCGTCGGGGCAGTACGTCCAGGTCCTGCCGCCCAACCTGGAGTGCCCGCCCGATTCCTTCCAGATCTCCTGCAAGTTCGACAATTTCGTGATGTCCTACACCAACGCCTATTTCCCGCAGTCGGATTACCCGGCCGACCAGGGCAACTACTTCTATGGCAGTAAAGGCGCCCTCCACGTCAACCGCCAGAGCTACACCTACCGCGTTACTCCGGGCCGGCCGGTTCGCGGCGAAACCCCGCCTCCGCCCCCCTTCGAGCCCTTCAATACCAAGTTCCCTTACGTCGGCAAGCCCGCCGATGCCGCCCATATCCGCAACTGGCTGGATTGCATCAAATCGCGCGGCACCCCCCGGACCGACGCCGAGACCGGCTTCTATTCCACCCTGCCCCTGCTCATGGGCCTGCTCGCCATCCGCAACGACAAGACCTACTACTGGGACGAGCCGACCCACACGGCCAAAGGTTAGCCGCCGCCAGGAGAACTGAACATGAATACCCCAAACAACCGCCGCGATTTCCTCCGAAGCACTGCTGGTTCGCTGGCTGCCGCCGCCGCCCTCTCCCAGGGCCCTGCCCATGCCGCCGCCCGCAAGATGAAAATTGACCTCCACACCGGCAACATCGGGGTGAAAGCCAATTTGCAGCAGCAGATCGACTATGCCGCCAAGTACGGCTTTGAAGCCGTCGACCCCAACATCAACGAACTGGCCGCGCTCTCGGATTCAGCGATGAAGGCGACGTTGGACGGCATGGCCGCCAGGAACCTGGTCTTCGGTTTCCTGGCTCAACCTGTCCCGGTCGGCCAGACCGACGCCCAGTTCGCGGAGTGGATAAAGACTACCCTCACCGGCTGGGCCAAAATTATGCAGCGGGTCAATATGCCGCGCTTCTGCACCTGGCTGTCTCCCTCGCACCCCCAGCTCACCTACCTCCAGAACTTCAAACTCCACGCTCGCCGCATGACCGATGTCGCCAGCGTGCTCGGCGACCATGGCGTGCGGTTTGGACTCGAATATGTGGGACCCAAGACCTCCTGGAGCGCCCGCAAGTATCCTTTCATCCACACCATGGAATCGATGAAGGAACTGATCGCCGAAATCGGGAAAAGCAATGTCGGCTTCCTTCTTGATAGCTGGCACTGGCACAACTCGGGGGAAACTCCGGCCGACATCCTGACCCTCAAGAACAAGGACGTCGTCGCAGCTCATCTCAATGACGCCCCAAAAGACACGCCCGTCGACCAGCTACGCGACGGTCAACGTGAAATCCCGCTGGCGACCGGTGTCATCGACACGGCCGGCTTCGTGAACGCCCTGAACCAGATCGGCTTCGACGGCCCCATCGCTGCCGAACCGCTCGGCTCCAGCGTCCGCAACTTGCCGCCGGAAGAAGCGCTCGCCATGGTCGCGGAAGCGATGAAGAAAGCCATGTCGCTTATTTCCGAGCCGCGGCCGTGACCACGTAGCGCGAACCTCCAGGTCGGCCTCGCCGGCATTCGTGCCGGCATGGCTTCGCCCAGGTGTCAGCCTGAACCGGCGGCTTGGCGTTTTCATCCGAAGTGGCAGATGCGTCTGCCAATTCTTCCGATCAGCTCTCAAGCACCTTTTTGCAGTACTCGACACACTTCGAGATCTCAGCCAGTACGGTCGAATCCTTCGGAATCGGGTATTCGAGTTCGATGGTGGCCTGGAACTTGTACTTTTCCCGCCGCATCATCAGCAGCGTCTCTTTCAGCGGCGTATCGCCCTCACCCCACGCCATCCCCGGACCGTTGTTCGCTTTGCGGTCCTTCAGGTGGACATGCGTGATCCTGGTGTGGTTCTCCCGGATCCACTCGGCAGGCGAGAATCCGTTCGACGCAAAGAAGTGGCCGATGTCCACATTCGCGCCGTTGTATTTCGAATACCAGAATGCCTGTTCCCAAGCGCCCAGACGTCCGAATGCCTCAGGATTGGTCAGGTTCCCGTGGCCGTGATAGCCGGCCATCAGTTTGTGTTTGGCGGCGAACTGGCCCAATCGTTTGGTCTTGCTCACCGGAATCTCGCACGAGATCGCATACGCGCCCAGCGCCTTGGCCATCTGGAAACAATAGTCCAGAGTCTCGTCGCTGGCCGCATCGATCCGGTCCATCTTGACGATCTCGATGAGTACGCCCGCATCCTCATACTTCTTGCGGAACGCCTTAAAATCGCTCATCGGGCGCGACAGCCGCCACTTCTTCAACTCGGCGATCTCCGCCTTCTGGGCCGCCTCCTGGGCCGGCGTCAACTGCCCCTGCCGCGGTGCAACCGCCGTTTCGCCGACACCTCGCGACGAGGCGGCGGGAGCGCCAAGAAACGCTTCGATCGGTTGGGTCCGCAACTCGGCCGCGCTGATCCCCGTCTGCGCAAGGTAGCCCAGGATCTGGTCGGCGCTGCTTGGCATGCCGTGGAAGCTGTAAGGAATGTTGATCCCGACCTGGATGCCGCCGAATCGGGACTTGGGTTTCGTTTGCGCCGGCAGAGTCGAAGGCAAGGCGGCCAGCGCTAGTTTGCCGATATCGCGTCGTGAGAAATCCATGATGACCTCCGATTACAGTTTCAGTTCCCAACCCTTGCGGAACTCGGGCTTCACCAACTTATTGGCCTCGGCGCTATTGGTGAACCGGACGTTCCTGCTGTCCCAATCCAACTTGCCGGGCACGCGCATCGCGACGACGGCCAGCGCCAGCCATTCGGCGAACGGCGCCGTGATCGAGAAGTCCGAACACGACATCTCGCCGCCCTTCGCTGCACGAATCCAGTCCATCATATGGCCGGGCGAACGGTTGAGAAGTTGAGGAGGAAGCTGATATTGCTGCCAGCGCGCGCTCGGCAGCAGCCATACGCCTTCCCCGCGCGACGACGTCGCCATCATCCCCTTCGACCCGACAAACAGCGAACCGTTCCCGGTCAGCAGTCCGGGCGCCGGGCCGCCCCCGCGTCCGCCCGGAGGCAGGAATACCGGCACGTCCGGACCGCCTGCGCCGGTAATGGGCCCGCCCGCCGGCCGTGCGGGACGGGGCGGCGCCTGTGGGGCGTTCGGGTCGCGCCGCCAGTTGCCCATCGGCCGCCCTTTTTCGGTGAGGTTGTTGACCGGCGGCAGGATGGTCTCATTCTCCATGCCGGGAACCGTAAAGGCCTCCGGATCGCCCGGCCGCGTCGAGTCGTGATAGTAAACCGAAACAGGCGGCATCTTGCCGCGCGCCGGGAAATCGAGCCGGACGACATAGCGGTGCGGCATCGAATACTTGCTCTCGCCCACAATGGCGACTCGTTCGACGCTCACCGGCGCGCCCAGTTGCATCGCGGTGTGAACCGGACCGGCCGTGTGCGTAGCCCAGTTGCCCACCTGCCCCGTCCCAAAATCAAGGAATCCGCGCCAGTTGTACGGGACATAGTCCGGGCTGAAGGGCCGCATCGAAGCGCCGCCCGTCCACAGGTTCCAGTCCAGCGTATCGGGGACTGAAGTCTCCTTGGGCGGCTCCAGCACACCCGTCGGATGCGTGCCCGGCGAGGCCGAGATATGGACCTCGCGCACGTCGCCAATCTCGCCCGACCAGACGATCTCGGCCGCCACCCGGTTGCATTCATGCGAGAAGCCCTGATTGCCCATCTGCGTGGCCACCTGATACTTCACCGCCGCCTCCTGCAGCAACCGCGCCTCCCACGGCGTCCGGGTGAGCGGCTTTTCGACATAGACATGCTTGCCCTGTTGCATGCAGGCCAAAGCGACCGTGGCGTGCATGAAGTCGGGGACACCGATCGTGCAGGCGTCGATGTTCTTGCCCTCCTTGGCGAGCATGACGCGGAAGTCCTTGTACCCGGGCTTGCCCGGGTACTTGGCCAAAGTCGCGCCGGCGCGCTTCTCGTCGACATCGCAAAGCGCAACGATGTTCTCCGTCTTCGCCGCCTCATTGAGGATGAACCCGCCCTGCCCGCCGCAGCCGATGGCGGCAACGTTCAACTTGTCGTAATAGGGCCGGTACCCCAGCGACCGCAGCGAAGCAACGCTGCCATACCCCGCCGCCGGCACCGCGCCGGCAAGCAGAGATCCAAAGAAAAAGTACCTGCGTGAAACAGAGTCAGCCGCCATAGTAGCCTCCAGAGAAAACCGAACCTGACCGGCATCATCATATCGAACGC
>CAMTUE010000017.1:0-107239 GCA_947084845.1 uncultured Bryobacteraceae bacterium
GGGCGCCGGACCATATTCAGCGGTAGCGCCGTTGGGCGCCGGACGCAAGGGTGGGGAAGTATGTTTTCCACAGCAGGGCATCGACGGCGGCTGTGGAAAACGAGCTTCACTCAAAACCTACCCATACCAGCTATAAGGCTGACGCCTTGGCCATGCCGGGATTATGCAGAAAACCCCAGTGGGAGGGGTCAGTCCGGGTTTTCGCGAATAGATTGAGTCGAATCCTAATGTGATAGACTGGCTCAATCCGCAGCGAGGTGTCGGAACCATGAAGGTCAAGCGTCTTGAGGCACAGGATGTCCACGGGTATCTCCCAATCCGAATCGACTTCGACTCGAACTTGACATTCCTGACCGGTCTGAACGGTTCAGGGAAAACCACAGCGCTGCGGCTGCTCATGGGGTTGCTCGCCCCTGATATTGATGAGTTGGCGGAAGTCACCTTCAAAGTGGCCGCCGTGACCGTCGCCGACGGCTCAGGTGAGACCGTCATCCGCGCAGAAAGATCAGGCGGTGGCTTGGTTATAACTGCTGACCGGGCAAAAGGCAGGCTGTCGCTGGATGCATCTGAGCTCCAATTGTTGGTTGAATCCAGAAGTACGGATGAAAAACGCGCCCCGGTTCGTGAAAAACTACTTCAGGACGCAGTCTACCATGAGATTCACAAAATCTCGACTCCGATGTTCTTGCCTCTCGACCGCAAGATGCGTACAAATCCCTTCACTGACCGACACTTGCGGCGTTTGGGACTGCGAGCATGGGAGCCTAGGTTGTCCCCTGACCATTACGCTCGACAGTCAGAGGTCGCGGCACTCGAGTTGGCTAGTAGTCTAGTGTCGGCAAAGCTGCACGCAGTGCGCCTAGCTCAGGAAGGACTGGACGAGGAATTACGGAACAAAATCTTGCTAGACTCGTTCTCTTACGAACCAACAGATGCTAGAAAAAGCGTAGCGCTTCCGAATCGGAAAGCCCTGGAGGAGTTTCGCAGAAAACAGGCGGCGGTCGAAAAGGCAGCGCCTGGTCTGCGCCTTCCGGTGGGCCCGCTTCGGTCGGCACTTGATAGCTTCTTTGAGCGAATGAAGGCGGTCGTCGACAAAGTCGAGAGTGAAGCGCCGAGAAAACCTGCACGCATAACCGACCGAAAAGAATCACGAGCCGATGTGCCCGCTAAAGGACAGCGCGCCACAGAGCCACAGGAGCCTGATTGGACGGTATTCCAGTGGGCCATGAATGAGCGTCAGGCGTCGAGGATATTCAGGTTGGTGGAACTACTGGAAGGGTTTGTTGCCAATAGAGCAAGCCTGCACGAGCCAATAGATAGATTTCTTCAACTAGCAAACAGTTTCCTGCAAGAGACGAAGAAGTGCCTGCAGATTTCCCCTCACGGCTTTCCCGAAGTACTTTTAAATAATGTTCCTCCAAGCCGACCAATAACAGCTTTGTCTTCGGGCGAACGTCAAATCGTCGTGATGCTGGCTCACCTGTCACTGAACGAAAGCCTCGCTGACAGCGGGGTGTTCATTGTCGACGAACCAGAGTTATCTCTACACGTAAGCTGGCAAGAAAAATTCGTAGATGCAATTCTTCAGGCAAACCCCAACGTTCAATTTATTCTCGCAACTCACTCTCCAGCGATTATACTCGACAAGATTGAAAATTGTCGTTCGTTGAGCTAATGTTCTATGCTTACTTGGCCAAAGAGAGCGCTTTTCGCAATTAAGTACTTATTCTCTCCATTGCAGGACATCGATATCTATGTAGAAGATCATGAGGATGAGGTTTTTTATTCTGAATTATTCAAGAAAATTAAACCGTCAAACATTCGGATCAAGCGAGTGTTTGGAGTTGGTGGAAAAGCCGCGTTGATTGATCGCGCCGAATCACATGGCTGGGACACGCGGCCTGCCTTGTTCTTGATTGATGGTGACTTCGATTGGGTGCGAGGTGACAGGCCTCCTCCAATCAGAGGTCTCCACCGTCTAAACGCCTACTGCATAGAGAATCTCCTTCTCCATCGACGCGCTGGAATCGATATCTGTGTGGAAGAGGCCTCTGTGCCAGATCACGAAGCAGAACGACAGATAGCGTTCGATGATTGGATTTCCTGCGTTGGGCCTCCTCTCGTCGATTTGTTTGTCTGGTTTGCTGTTCTAAGCATTGTCTGCCCGACTGAACGTACGACCGGCCACCGCATTGGAGCAGTCATCACACGTCGATCAAAATCCTCCCCGCCCTCTCTCGACTCGACTAAGACTGAGGCACTTCGAGCCTGGGCTGAGAGAATGGCAGTCGCGGCTGTTGGTCGAAGCAAAGTCAGGGCTCTCTATGAGAAGATACGCCAACGTGTTAGCATGTTTGATCGTCAGTTCGATATTGTCTCTGGCAAGAGTTTCCTGCTTCCTCTGTTTGAGTTTCGACTGAGGGAGTGCGGAGTAAAGCAACTCCGTCGTTCGGCGATGCGGATCAATCTCGCTAGGAACTGCGAACCGTCCCTCTTCCTACCTTTGGTGCGCGCCATTCGGCGGAACGCGGGACGTGCAACCAAGGCATAGATCCGAAGAAGGAAGCTGGAAACGGGGACAGATGTCCCCGTTCAGCCGGAGCGGAGCGTGGGCCGGGCGGGAGTGGGCGCGGCGGCGAAGGTTGGCAGGGGGAAGGACTGAGAGGGTCGCAAGCGCAGGGCCTAACGCGGCTGGGGGTCAGTTTCGGTCACCACGATGTGGACATCGCGCTTGCCGGTTGTCGTGAAGGGCAGAAAGATGTCGTTTGGGGTCGCGTTGCAGCCTGCTCCTTCCACTATGAGGTTCAGCGTCATGTCACGGTATCTCAGATTCCGCAGCTCCAATTTGGCGAGGCCGGCGGGCAGGCAGGGGCGGAATCGCAGACCGTCGGGAGCGGGCGTCAGGCCGGCGACGCCGTAGATCATCATGCGGATGAAGGCGGTGGCCGCCCACGTTTGGCGCGGCAGCGAATTCCAGAGCACGATGCCCTTGCCGATGCGCTCCTGCATGCCGCCATAGATCTCGCCGGTGAGCGGATGGTAGATCTCGGCAAACTGGTTGTCGCGCACGGCGTGGGCGGCCAGTTGAAAGAGTTCGTGGCCGAGGATGGCGCTGTCTCCGTAGGCGGCGCCGGCGTGCGCCCACATGCCTTGAATCTGCGGCCATACGGTTCCGGCGTGACGTGAGAATGCGTTGCCGTCCGGCTGTTGATAGCGCGGAAAGTCGGGCCAAATGGCGGGTACGCCGGCCGCCTTCACGGGCTGATTGCGGAAGACGGACCGGGCCTGTTCCTCGCTCGCGACGCCGAACAGAACGGCATAGGCTTGACCGAGCGCTTCCTGATGGTCGCTGTTGCCGAACGGGCCGACCAGATAGCGATAGTGGCCGGCTCCGGGCATCCAGAAGTTGCGGTTGATGGCCTGTTTCAGCTTTTCGGCGCGGGCGGCGAACTCGGGCGGCTCCGGCAAGGCGAGTTCCCGGGCCATGGCGGCGGCGGTGACATAACTTGCGTAATAGAGGCAGTTGGTGGAGAGCGCCTTCATGGGGATGCCGAACCCCTTTGGGGCGACTTTGTCACGGTTGAATGCCGGCCACAGATGAATGGCGCTTTCACCGCCGGAGTTGGCGTATTCGAGCGGGTAGCCGGCAACGCCATCGCTCCATCCGGGACCGCGAAAGAGACCGTCTTCGGGGTCGAACTCGTCGCGCTCGAGACGCTCCAGCGTATTGGTTGTGGCTTCGAAAGCGAGGGCGAGAAATTCGCGGTCGCCGGTGTTGAGATAGTGATGCCACGCGCCGGTGGTCCAGACCATGACATCCCAGTACTGGCCGTTGCCGCCATCGCCGATCAGCACGTTGCCGTTGTGGTCAGAGACCAGGATGGAGAGCAGGGTGGCGCGGGTGACATCGGGCAGGATGAGGGACGAGCCGTTCCAGGCGTTGATGGCGGCGTCGCGGGTCCAGGGCATGTTGTAGCGCAGACCGGCGAAGATCACGGGAGTTGGTTCGGTCAGGAGTCCGGCCTGATACGGCGCGACGTTGCCGAGCAGGTCGCCGATGGCGATGCGAAAGGCCTCGTTCAACGTGCGGTTGCCGGTGCGGAGTTCGGGGACACGCGCGGTGATTTCGCCACCGGCGGCGAAGGCCGCGGCGCAGGACAGGAAAGGCAGGGCCAAACCGTAACGCGACTTCATTGTTCGACGAGTTTACCTCATGGTGGTCTGGGACGTTGTGAGGCGTAACCGGGAGATTTGTTGGGACAGCGAACCCGCTTGGCGGAGCGGTCAGCGGGCCGTGCCGGCGCCTTTGCCGGGGTCCCAGATGGTGGCTCCGATGTAGCGTTCTTCGTCCTTTGAGTCGTTGTAGTAGTAGATGGTGACGAGTTTTCCGTCGGGGCGCTGGATGGTGCGGGGATAGCCTAGATCCCAGTTCCCGGCGTCCTTTCTGAGGATGATCTCGTCGCTCCAGGTTGCTCCGCTATCGGCGCTGAGGCGGGCGCGGATGCCGAACGGGTCGGCGCGGTAGCCGTAGGTGATGGCGAGGCGGCCGTCCTTCAATTTGATCATCGACGGGGGATTGCCGCGGCCTGTGTCGGGGGCGGGCTTGTTGACGAACGACCAGGTCCTGCCGTCGTCGTCGGTGCGGTACATGTCGATATAGGGACGGTGGCGGATGGCGGTGAGGATGCTCGTTTTCGACAGGCGGACCGATGAGGGCATGATGGCGAAGTCGTTGCCTTCGGGCTCGGGGCCGACGAGGCCTTCGAGGGTCCAGGATTTGCCGCCATCGCGGGTGCGGACACAGATGACGCGGCCTTCACGCTTATTGGATTTGGCGGCGGTGAGGAACATGGTGAGGTCGTGCCTGCCGTTGACGAGATAGTCGGTGCGGGCGGCGATGCCGGGCTGGCCGAAGTCGGGGATGCGGAAGGGGCCGTTCCAGGATTTGCCCTTGTCCCGGGAATAGTAGAAGCGGGAGGGGCCGATGTGGATGTCGGCCATGCGGGCGGTGAGGGCGAAGCCTTTGGCGGTGAAGTCGATGCCGCCGGGGCAGTCGGAGATGGGGCGTCCTTCTTCGGTGGGGACGCCGGCCTGACGTGATCCGGGCGGGGGCTTGAGGCCTTCGGGCTTTTCGATTTTCCAGGTTTCGCCGCCATCGAGGGTGCGGGCGAGAACGTGTTCGGCGGGTTTGGAATAGTCGATGGCGTGGCCGGTGCCGGTGTTGCGGAAGTAGCCTACTTCGAAGCCGACGAGGATTTCGTTGCCCCACGACCAGATGCCGTGGTTGGCGGGCCAGCCGCCGTAGCGTCCGGCTTCCTTATAGACGATGACGTTGCGGCTGGGGGCGGCGGTCTGCGCGACGCAGATGGTTGCGGCGAGAAGGGACGCCGCCAGCAGGGTGGCTGAACTTGCTTTCATGAGTGACCGGCTCCTGGCTGTGGGTTGACTTGACCAGTATATTGAGTCGGCGAGCGATAAAACAGGAGCAGCCGGGCGGCGCGCTGAACACCTGAGGCCGCCAGAGTGACAACCGTGTGCGCGCCGGGCCCGGCGTGAGGAAACTATTGCTGTTAGGCGCCGGTTAGTTGAGTCGGCGTGAGCGCCAGGCCAGGGCCGCCAGGGCCGCGCCGGACAGCAACCACGTTGAAGGCTCCGGAACTTCGCCGATGGGGCCGCCGTTCCCACCGGCTCCGAAGGGGATATAGACGAGGTCGTCCATGGTGAAGCTCTCCTCGGAGTGATCTGTGTTTCCGCTGTAGACCTGGGAGCCGCCTGTATACCTGATTTGGATGATGGGCTTATCGGAGAAGAGGCCGACAAACATGCCGCTGGCGGTGTTAGGGATTTCGATGGGCAGGACCTCCTCGGAGTAGTCGGAATAGATGAGTGTGATCCGAATCCCGACGCCGGCGCCAGCCGGGGTGAGGTCCCAGTTAGCGCCCACGCCTGTGATGGGGGTATCGAAGTACCAGTTGCCGAAACCTTCCCCTGGAGCAACCCAATCGCGCCAAACCTGCGAATCGATAACCCCGGAACCGGAGTAGCTCAGGCCGGCGTTGAGCGTGTCGTCATTGAAGTCCTCGATCAAGTAGGGGACGCCGCCGGCGGCTGCGATCCAGCCGGGCTTGTCGTTGGCGAAGATGATGTAATCGGCGCGCAGCGGGGCCGCGGCGAAGAGTAGGCAAAGCACGATGAGTAGAGTTGTTTGTTTCAAGACTTGACCTCCGAAGAATGGAATTGGTGTTGCGGCGGCGGAAGAGTTGGGCACAGAGGGGCTCGCGCCGATAATCCGGGCGGGATGTCGCGGGAACCTTACTCGGTTGCACAACCTGTCCTTGCCGCACGACCCACAGACCGTTCAGGCGGCCGGGGTCAATAGCAATACGCCGCAGGGCAGGCGTCCGGACCAATCGGGGAGAAATAAATAAGCTGCACGTTAAGGTGAACGCACGCTGCGGGCGATGGGGCCGGCCCGCCGGAGTGGGCGGGCATCAACGCATGAACAAGCCAGAGCGGCGCGTCTCACGAACGGGCTGCGATGCGGAGTTTTCTGCCAGGTCCGTGACCGCGTGATTTTGCTCCTTTGCGGGAAACCACTCCCGGTCGTGGCTCTGATCGGAGCGGCGCGCGTCAGCAAGTGGTCGTCCAGGAGAAGCTGATCTTGCGGTCAAAGGACTAGACCTGATCGGGCAGGACGTAGGGTTCGCGGTACTTGCGGCCGAGCAGGGCGTTGGCTTCGGCGTCGCCGGGGAAGGTTTCCGTGGCGGGGTCGAAGATGAGCTTGCGGCCGGTGCGGAAGGCGATGTTGGCCAGGTGGCAGAGCGAGGTGGACATGTGGCCTTCAAGAATTTCGCAGTTCAGGTCTTCGCGCTTGCGCGAGCGGATGCAATCGATGAAGTTCTGGAAGTGGCTCACTTCGGGGGCGCTGATGTCGGGGATGGCGGGGCCGTCCTTGTAGGCGATCCTGGGAAAGCTCAGATTCGTGGCTCGAAGCGAGATGCCGGAGGGCGGATCGGGCGTGGTCTGGGGCGTGAACACGCCTTCGACCGCGGACCAGTTCCTGGCGGAAGTGATGTAGCCTTTCGGGGTGTAAAAGAACTCGCCCATGTGGACGCCGCCGAATGTCGGGCTGGGCAGGGTGGTAACTTCGAGATCGACCAACGTGCCGTCGGCATATTCAAAGACGGCGTTCTGGAGGTTGGGCGTCTCCTGATCGGTGTCGTCGTCGGCGAAGCGTCCGCCGGCGCAATGGATTTTCACGGGATGGACGTTTTTGTTGAGCGCCCAGCGGACGATGTCGATGGCGTGGACGCCGTTGTTGCCGACCTCGGTGGTCGCCGTGTCCCAGTAGTAGTGCCAGCCGTAGTGGAAGCGGGCGAGGCTGAAGGCGCGGTAGGGGGCGGGTCCGAGGTACATGTCCCAATTGACGCCCTGAGGGATGGAGGATTCCTGGACCCTGCCGACGCTGACCCGGCCGCGATAGACGACGGCCTTGGCGCGGTAGGTCTTGCCGAAAGACGCTTCGCGGACGAACTTGACGCCGGCCTGATTGCGCACCTCGCTGCGGCGGTTCAGGCCGGTCTGGACCATGCGGCCGTACTTGCGCGCGGCCTCGACCATTTTGCGGCCCTCTTTGATGTTGTGGCAGACGGGTTTTTCGCAGTAGACGTCCTTGCCGGCCTGGCAGCCCCAGATGGTGTGGAGGGCGTGCCAGTGGTCGGGCGTGGCGATGGAGATGGCGTCGAGATCCTTGCGTTCGAGCATCTTCCGCAGATCGGTGAAGGTCTCCGGGCGGTTGCCGCCGATGGCTTCGACTTCCTTGACCGCGCCGGGGAAAAGCCGTTCGTCGACGTCGCAGAGGAAGGCCACTTTGACGCCGGGGATCTTGGCGAAGGTCTGGTAATGGTCGCGGCCGCGGCTGCGGAATCCGACCACGCCAAGCCTGATCTCCCTGTTTGGGCTGTTCTGGCCCCAGGCCGTGCGGACGGCGGGCGCGCCGATGATGGCGGCCTTTGTTACAAATTCACGACGGCTTGTTTCGGACATAATCAAACCTCCAGCCAATTCGTTCCTGGTAACCGGCGAGGCGGACTTGGCGTGAATCCGGCCGGACCTGCTTCGGGCGCTGCGCCGCCCGGTTGGTACCCTGGCCTGAATCCTATCATGTTGGCCACCGGGGAAGCGTATCCCCACCGTATGCCTGGCGAATCCCAGGCGTGATCCGGGCATGGCCGGCGTGTGGTAGACTCCGCGCCATGCGCACCCTGCCGATTCTCTTCTCATTGCTGTGCGCCGCCTTTGCGGCCGAGGAGAAAAACGACATCGAATTCGCCCGCCCCGGCGGCGTCCCGTTGACGCTTGACGCTTCGATTCCCGACGGCAGGGGTCCATTCGCGGCGGTCATCGTGGTGCATGGCGGCGGATGGGAGAGCGGGTCGAAGCGGAGCTACGAGAAGCCCCTGTTGCCGGTGCTTACCCAGGCTGGATTCGTCTGGTTCACGATCAACTACCGGCTTGCGCCGCAATACAAGTATCCGGCGGCGGTGGAAGACGTGGAGGCGGCGGTGCGGTGGGTGAAGCAGCACGCGAAAGAGTACAAAGTGGACCCGAAGCGGATTGCGCTGATGGGCGAATCGGCCGGCGGCCACCTGGTGGCGATGGTTGGCGTGCGGCCGGCGAAAGAGACGCGCGTGGCGGCGGTGGTGGATTTCTACGGGCCGCACGACCTGGTGAAGCGCGAGACCGGGCGCGGCGAGGTGGGCAAGAACCTGCGCCAGTTTCTCGGCATCGAGAAGCTCGACGAAGCCGGGCTCGCCAGGTTGAAGGAAGCCTCGCCGTCCACCTATGTGAAGAAGGGGTTGCCGCCGTTCCTGTTCATCCACGGGACGAAGGACGCGGCCGTTCCGTACGACCAGTCGCCGCTGATGTGCGACAAGTTGAAGGCGGCGGGCAACCGCTGCGAAGTGTTCACGGTGGAGGGCGCGCCGCACGGCATCGGGGCGTGGGAGAAGAATCCGGAGTGGCAGGCGTATAAGCCCAAGATGGTCGAGTGGCTGAAAGCTACCTTGCGGTAGCGTTTTGACGGGGAGGCCGCGGGATGTTGCCTTTTGCGGGCTGAAGCGCTTCGCGAATGTTGCCTTTTGCGGGCTGAAGCCCTTTGCAGGCTGAAGCCCGCCCCACATCGGGTGGGTTTTTATTCGTAGCGGAGGGCGTCGACGGGGTCGAGGCGGGCGGCTTTGGTGGCCGGCCAGAGTCCGAAGAAGATGCCGACGCCGACCGAGACGACGACGCCCATCACGGCGGCCCAGAGCGGGACGGCGGTGGGCAGAGTGGGGAAGACGGCTTTGGAGACGAGCGAGATGCCATAGCCGAGCATCATCCCGAGCAAGCCTCCGGCGAAGGTGAGCACTACGGCTTCGGTCAAAAACTGGATGACGATGTCGATTCTGCGTGCGCCGATCGCCTTGCGGATGCCGATCTCCTTGGTCCGTTCGGTCACCGAGACGAGCATGATGTTCATCACGCCGATGCCGCCGACCAGCAGGCCGATGGAACTGAGCACGACCATGACGAGGGCGGTGACGGAGGTGACCTGGCGGAAGTCCTCGATCATCTGTTCGGCCGTTGACAGGCCGAAGTTGTCTGGGTCGCTGAATTTGAGGCGCCGCTCCTGGCGCAGCACGCCGCGGACTTCGTCCATCGCCGCGGGCAGTTTGCCGGACTGGGCGACGACGATGAGCATGTGCTCGCGAGCGCCGGGCTGGAATTTGCGCATGGTCCAGTAAGGCAGGATCAGGCGGTTGTCCTGCTGGCCGGGGAAGGAGTTAGCGGGACGTTTCATGACGCCGACGATCTGGAAGGCGTGGCCGTCCACGTCGAGATCCTTGCCGACGGCATCCATTCCGGCGAAGAGGCTCTTGTGGAGGTCCTCGCCGATGACGACGACCGGCGACTTGTGCGAGTTCTCGAACTCGGTAAAGAAACGGCCGCTCATCATTTCGGCCTGGCCGCCTTCGGCGTAGGTCGGGTCGGTTCCGCCGAAGTCGAGTTGCAGCGATTCGTTGCCCTTATAGCGGGCGCGGTGGAAGCCCTGCGAGGGGAACAGATAGGGGCTGACGACGGCGACCGAGGGGCAGCGTTCGCGGATGGCGACGGCGTTTTCGTAGGTGAGCGGTTTGCGGCGGCGCTCCTCGGCCGGGCGGCGGCCGAAACTGATGCCCGCCTGCCATTTGAAGACGATGATGGAATCGGCGCCGAAGCTGTTGATGGCGCTGGTGACCGCGCCGTCGAAGCCGGTGAGAATCGAACCGACGCCGATGATGGTGCCGGTTCCGATGATGACGCCAAGCACAGTGAGGAAACTGCGCATTTTGTGGCCGCGGATGGCGTCCATGGCGAGACCAATGCCCGCGGCAATCAGTAGCCAGTTCTGCTTGCGACGGCTCATCGTTTCTCCTTCATCGCTCAGCCCTCAACGCTTCTATGGGATCGAGTTTCGAGGCCTGGTGGGCGGGATAGATCCCAAAGAACAGGCCGACGATTGTGGAGAGTCCGACGCCGAGGAAGATGGCGATTGGGGGCAGGGACATGGGCACAGGGGTAGTTTGGCGGACGATGAAGGCGGTGACCCAGGCGATGGCGACGCCCGCCACGCCCCCGAAACTGGACAAGACCGCCGATTCGATGAGGAACTGCTGGAGGATGTCGACGCGGCGGGCGCCGAGGGACTTGCGGACGCCGATTTCGACGGTTCGTTCGGTGACCACCGCCAGCATGATGTTCATGATGACGACGCCGCCGACCACCATGAAGACGCTGACCACGGCGACCGCCGTCGCGGCGATGGCGCTGGTGAGTCGTTCCCAGAGACTCATGATCGAATCGGAGGCGAAGATGGTGAAGTTATCGTCCTTGCCTGGGGGGACGTGGCGGTACGAGCGCATCAGGACGCGGACCTCGTCCATCGCCTGCTGGATATGATCCTGATCCATGGCCTGGATGGCAAAACTGAGGCCGGAGCGGGCGGTGTACTGCTTGAAGTACGTATTAATCGGGATGTGAACAAAGCTATCCTGCGACTGGCCGAAGACGCTGCCCATGCGTTTGGCGACGCCGAGCACGGTGTAAGGGCGGCCGGCGATGTTGAGGGTCTTGCCGATGGGATCGACGCCGGTAAAGAAACGGTCCCTGATGTCGGAGCCGATGAAGGCGACAGTGCGCCGGCTGAAGTTTTCGGATTCGGAGAAGTAGCGGCCGGTCTCGGTCTGAATGTTGGACAGGACATTGAGATTGGTCGAGCCGCCAACAACCTGGACATCGTCTTCACGGATGCCGCCGGCGGTGAGATCGGCGCGGGTGGAACTCCTCATGCCCATGTCGTGGACGAGCGTGGCCTGGGACTTGATGAAGTCGAACTCCTCCACCTTGAGTTGCGGGTTCTTGCGCAGCATTTCGAGGAATTTCTTCGGTTCGAAGTCACCGAAAAAGGCCATGCGGACGACGACGAAACCGCCGGCGCCGAGGTCGGCGACCTTTTCGGCGACATAGCGGTTCATGCCGTGGATGACGCTCATGACGGCGATGAGAGTTGTGGTGGAGAGGATGATGCCGAGCAACGTCAGGAAACTGCGGAGCTTTGAGGCCCGCAGCGAAGCGAGAGCGATCCAAAAGGCCTCGGCAAAGGAGGCACGGAAGTTCATCATTTGTGTAGACGGGAGGCTGGGGGCAGTTGTTCCGTAATCCAGTGAATAATCACGGGATCGAGCCAGAATCGGGGTTGGCGGCGGCTGACGAAGCCGAGATGGCCGCCATGGGGAACGGCGAGCAGGCGGATGGAGGAGTTTTCAGCCAGGCGCGGGTCGGAAAAGAGCGGAAAGGGGATCATGGGGTCGTTGCGGGCCTGAACGGCAAGCGTTGGAGAACGGATCGCGGCGACGAAGTTGAGGGCGGACTGGGTCTGGTAATAGTTCGCCGCCGTGCCGAAGCCGAAGTGCGGGGCGGTGAACTGGTCGTCGAAATCATAGATGGTGCGGATGCTGTCTAAACCGTTGAGCGGGAAGAGATCGGGCTGGGCGAGATGACGGCGGCGGTAGCGGCGGCAGAGCGAGCGGACGAAGCGCTGCTGGTAGAGGAAGTTCTCGCGGGAGTCGATGCGGCGGACGCATTGGGCGAGGTCAATGGGGGTGGAGACGGCGATGAAGCCGGAGACGAGCGAGGCGGCATCGGATCCGAGTTCGCCGGCGAGTTTGAGGGTGAGATTGCCGCCGAGCGAAAAGCCGGCCAGGAAGAGCGGCGCGGCGGATTTCGCCCGGAGCTGGCGCAGGATGCTGAGTGCGTCGATGGTGAGGCCGGAGTGGTAGAGGGTGGGGGTGAGATGTTCGCTGCCGCCGCAGCCGCGCATGTTCAAGCGATGGGCGGCGAAGCCTTGCCCGCAAAGAGCCTGGGCGAGAGAGACCATGTAGCCGCTGTGGCTTGAACCCTCAAGTCCGTGGACCAGAACCACTTCCGCCCGGACTGGCGCGGAAGGGCGGTTTTCATGGACCAGAACGCGCGTGCCGGCTTCGGTGGGGTAGACGGCCTGGCGGGTGGGAAAGCGGGTCTCGTCGATGGCGCGCTTCCAGAGGTTACCGGCCAGGGTCGACAGGTGCGGATTGCGGAAGAAGGGATCGAAGGGGATCAACTTCCTAGGGTAGCCCGATCACAGATTCGGCCGGGCGGATGTTCTGCCGGAGTGCTCAGCCGGGGCAAGCCGGACCTGGGGACACGGCAGACCGGAAACGAGACAGGCCGGAGACAGGCCGGGAGGCCTGTCCTACTCAGTCGCCTTCGACTTCGCGTTCGAGCGAGGTGGGATCGGTGGATTTGCGCGACAGATCCTCGGTGAGGATGATCGCCTCGGCCAGGTCGCGCATCGGACGGCGGAGACGGCGGCTTTCGTTGCGGAGGCGGAGGTAGGCTTCTTCCTCGGTGAGGTGGTATTTGTACTGGAGGATGCCCTTGGCGCGCTCGACGAGTTTGCGCGTCTCAAGCTGGCGGCGCATCTCGATCGTCTCTTCCTGCAACCGCGCATTCTCGTCCATCAGGCGGGCGCGGGCGACGGCGCCGCCCATCTGTTCGCCGATAAAGCTGAGCAGGCCGATGGATTCGGGCGTGTACTCATGGGAATCCCGGTGATGGACGTTGACGACGCCGATGATGTCGCCGCCGCTGACCAGCGGGACCGAGCAGAAAGCTTCGTAGGTGTCTTCGACGAGGCCAGGGACGCGGATGAATCGCGGGTCCGAGGAAGCGTTGTTCGACAGCGCGACGACACTCTTGTGCTGGACGACCCAGCCTGTGATGCCCTCGCCGCTTTGAATCGACAGGAGGCCGATTTCGCGGGCGTGCGGGACCTGGGAGGCGCGCAGGACGATGTCGCCCGAGTCCGGATCGAGAAGATAGACGAGGCAGGCGTCGCATTCGGTGACCTGCACGGTGAGGCCGACAATCTCGCCCAGCATTTCGTCGACGCTCCGGTGGGAACTGATGATGTTGCTGATGCGGTGCAGCAGTGCGACTTGGGAAGTTGAAGGCTCCATGGGGGTAACAGATGCCATTGCTGATTGTAGGATAGGTGCAGGGAAGCGTGCGGTCCAATCGAAGTTTTCTATCGGACCGATTGCCGGCTGGCTAACGGGTCATGTCATTGAGACGCCTGATTTTATTGACGGTGCTGGCGGCCGGGGCGCAAAGCGCGGCCATGGGCGCGTGGTGGCGCGCGGCGTCGGGGAACGTGGAAGTGTACAGCGACGCCGGGCGGGGCATGGCGGCGAAGGTGCTGGCTGAAACGACGGCGTTTTATGGGGCCTGTGCGCGGGTGAACGGGTACAGCCAGGATGCGCCGGCAATGACGCTGGTCTATTTCGCGGATGAGGCCGATTTCCGGCGCATGCGGGGCGATGGGTTTTCAAAGGGGTTTTTCCAGCGAACAGGCGACGCGAACTGGGTGGTCGTGCATGGCGGGCCGGACGCGGTGAGGCGGTTGAGGCATGAACTGGTCCACGTGATAAACGACCAGGCGGGCCTGAGTGGGCCGGTGTGGATGGTGGAAGGGTTGGCCGAGTACTACTCGGGGTTGGATGTGGCGGCGGCGGGAAGGGGCGAGACACGGGTGGCGGCGATTCCTTTGCTCATCCGTCTGGCGGCAGGCGATGGCGGGTGGTTTGGCGAGAACGATCTGGACGACGGGCGGCAGGCCCGGGATGGAGGCCTGTTCTATGCGCGGGCATGGGCGCTGGTGAACTGGTTGATGCGCGAGGGCGGCGCGGATGGCGTGAGAAAGCTCGCAAAACTGTTGCAGGACGGCACGGATCAGGAGCGGGCGTTCAGGCTGGTTTACGGTGTAGGGATGGGCGAGATGATCGGGCGGGCGAGGATTGGATTGGGGTATGCCGGCGCAGCGGGCGGATGGGTTGAACGGGGGTGGCCGGCGGGTCAGGCGGTGGAAGAGGCGGTTACGGATTTCGATGCCGAGGTTCTGTTGGGCGAACTGGCGCGGGCGAGCGGGGCGGACAGCGAGTCTGAGCGCAGGTACGAGAAGGGGCGGTCGCTCGCCGGGCGAGGGCGGGACCGGCCGGGCAGACTGGCGCTGCTGGCGCTGAGGCGGGGCGATACGGACGAGGCTCTGGCGTTGATGGAGACGGCCGCGGCGTCAGGCAGCACGGACGCACGAATGTGGTTCGAATACGCGATGTTGATGCGCGAAAAGGGCGCCGGGAAGGCCAAATGGGTGGGGGCGCTGAAGCGATCCGTCGAACTGGATCCGGGACGCGGCGAAGCGTGGTTTGTCCTGGGGACATCGACCACGGGCGAGGAGTCGGTTCAACTGCTGAAGAGGGCGGTCGAGACGAGTCCGGGACGGACGTGGGCGTGGGAGGCATACGGCCGGGCGCTGCTTAGCGCGGGACGAAAGGAAGAGGCGCGGGCGGCGGCGGAGGAAGCGCTGAGGTGGGCGCGGCGGGGTCATCAGCGGTCGATGGCCGAGGGGTTGCTGGCGGAGATTGATGCGCCGCCGCCGGAGCCGGGACGCGAGGGGCCGGACGTGGTGACGCCGGAAAGTTGGACAAAGAGCGAGGTGGCGGCGCGGGTGGAAGGCAGACTGGTCGCGGTGGATTGCGCGGGGGTGTCGCCGGTGCTGGTGATTGAGACGGGCGGGGGGCGGGTGAGGGTGTCGGTGAAGCGGATGTTTGGCGACAGCGTGCAAGGAGGAGGCACGTTCGCCTGCGGGGTGCAGGGCACGGTGAGGACAGTCGTGGCGGGGCACGATGGGAAGCCGGATGCGGAGTTGCGGACGGCCGGGGATTTGCGGCGGATCGAAGACAAGTGAGGGGTGCAAGGGTGCGCCGCCCGGGCGCTTCCTGATAGCTTGGATCACTGTGAAGATCAAACGCATCTCGACGGCTGTCATTGAAGCCAACTTTGATTGGACGATCGTGAAGGTGGAGACCGACGAGGGTCTCACCGGCTATGGCGAGGCATTCGTCGGGCCGGGTTTGACCGGCGTCATTCGCCAGTTCAACGAGATCCTTGTTGGCGAGGATCCTACGTCAATCGACAAGCTGATCCGGCGCATGAAGGCGTCGACGATCTACTGTGCGCCGGGCCTGGTCTATCACGCCATCGGCGGCATCGAGACGGCTTTGCTCGATGTCATCGGCAAGCGCCACAGGATGCCGGTCTGGCAGATCCTGGGCGGCAAGTACCGGGACCGCGTGACGGTCTATGCCGATTGCCATGGCGGCGAGGCGCTGGAGTCGATCAGCCCGATGCTGAAGCCGCGCCGGCCCGGCTGGATGGGCGATGGCGGCGATGAAGGCGACGCCGTGATCAGCATCAAGCACCACGGCTGGGACGCGTCGAAGAACGAGACGCTGGGTCCGGAGAGCTATGCCAAACGGGCGCGGGCGATGGCGGATCGCGGATTCCGGATCCTGAAGTTCGACGTCGATGTGCCGACGCCGCATGAGACCGACGAGTACAACCGCGACCTGAGTCCGGCCGAGGTGGACTTCGCCGCGTCGCTGGTGCGCGGCGTGCGCGAGGCGGTGGGTATGGAGACGGGACTGGCGGTGGATTGCCACTGGAACTATGGCGTGGCGGCGGCGATTGAACTCGCGCGGGCCGTCGAGCCGTGCCGCCTGTTGTGGCTCGAAGACCCGGTGCCGCCGGAGAATATCGCCGCCATCGGGCAGGTGCAACGAGCGACCCATACGCAGGTCGCGACGGGCGAGAACCATTACTTCCGCGTCGATTTCCAGAGGCTGATTGTCGAGGGCGGCTTGCGGGTCCTGGCGCCCGACGTCCAGAAGATCGGGCTGTGGGAGGGCAGGAAACTGGCCGATCTGGCCGACATGCACTACGTCAACCTGACGTGGCACAACATCAGCGGTCCGCTGGGGACGATGGCGGGCGTGCATCTGTGCGCGGCGACGCCGAACCTGCTGGCGCTCGAATGGCACGCTGCGTCGGTGCCGTTCTTCGATGAGCTGGTGAAGGGCGCCGAAGGGCCGATGATCCGCGATGGACGGATCACGGTGCCGGACGCGCCGGGGCTGGGGGTGGAGTTGGATGAAGCGGTGGCGTGGAAGTACAGGAAGGCGGGCGAGGGGTTTTTCGAGTAGGAGAGAAAGACTGCTGCTGCAAGCGGTCTGCAGTGAGGCTCAGCCTTAGGTGAGAAGTTGCGGGGCTGAAGGCCCCGCGCAGCCTGAAGGCCGCCCCACCTAGGCCAAACCGCCTTGACGGAACAACTTCAGCGCTTCGATGGCCGCGCCGCGGGCGCCGGCGGTATCGCCGTTCGGCATGATGTGGACCGGGATGTCGGCCTGTTCTTCGCGCTGCGAGGGCATGCCGGCATGGATCTCGGAGACAAACCAGTCCTGGAACTCCTTGCCGGTTTCGATGGCGCCGCCGCCGACGATCAATGCGTCCGGATCGAACGTGTTCACCATCTCGTCGAAGAAGACCCCGAGGGCGTGGGCCTGGACGCGGAAGATCTCGCGGGACATGGGCTCGCCCTTCTCGGCCAGTCCGCGCACCATCTTGGCGGCCTTGTGGAGGTCGCCGAGTCTGCCCAATTCGTGGTCCGGATACTTTTGCAGGAAGTACGGCAGGAACGACTTCTCAATCGCCGTGAGCGAGCAGAGCGCTTCGAGATCGCCGGTGCGGCCGCAGTTGCATTGCGGGTGCAGGCCGTCGATGCCGCGGATGCCCTGATAGGGGATCAGGACGTGGCCGAGTTCGCCGCCGAAGCCTTTGCGGCCCTTCAGCACCATGTCTTCGATGATGACGCCGCCGCCCAGGCCGGTGCCGACGATGGCCGAGATCGACGTCTTGCCGCTGGATGCGCCGAACAGCGCGAAGTGGCCCCAGAGCGCGCCCGCGTTGCCGTCGTTCAAATAAGTGACCGGCTTGCCCAGGCGTGCGCTGAGCCCGGCGCGGATGTCGAAACCGGCCCAGTCGGCGTGGACGAAATTGGTCGATCCCTTGGCGCTGAGTACACCAGTCGCGCTCGCCGGACCCGGCGTGTCGAGGCCGACAACGGCGATATCGTCAAGCGAAACGCCGGCCTTCGACGCGGCAATCTCGAGGCCATCCGAGATCTGCTGGAGGCAGATGGCGGGCCCTTCCTTCGAGCGGGCGGGATGCTCGCACAGGCTTTCGATGAGGAACTTCTCGTCCTCGGTGATCAGCGTATAGTTGACGGCGGTGCCGCCGAGATCCACTCCAGCCACGACTTTCACAGGCTTCCACCTCGCATCCGAAAAGTTGCCATCAAAACTCCCAAGATAGCAGGAGACGGGGCGCTGGCAACAGGCGCAAGTTCAGATCTCAAGCCGGCCCAGATAGACCATCGGGGCCAGCGGAAACCTGCCGCGGAACCTGAAGATCTGGATGTCTCCGATGGCCTCGACCTCCTTGTCTTCAAGGCGGATGGGATCGGCGTCGGAGAAGTAGACGAAGATGGTCAGCGTCAACCCGTTGACATTGGCTTCGGCTCGCTGCGCGCGAAGTGTACGGCCGGTCCTGGTTTTCAGATAGACCGTTTGACGGGCGATGTCGGCGACGGTCTCAGGCCCCTGATGTGCGACCTCGGCGGGCACGCCATGGATTTCGAGAACATAGCCGCCTCCGCGCGGACCGATGAACTCGGTGGCCTTCGATACGGGCAACTTCTCGTCGCGCTGGCGGTACAGCGCTTTGGCCTGGCGGACCGGCAGAGCCGACGCCCAGCGGATGAGAATGTCGGCATCGCCGGGCGTTTTCGGCTTGGCCGCGCCGATGCCGCCGACCGGACTGCCTCCCTGAATCATTCCAGGCTGGGCGGTCGGCGAACGGTTTACGCCGGGCACGTCGAGGGGATTGAAGGGCCGGGTCTGCTCCTTCTTCCACGTGAGTTTGACAGTCTCCCGCATCGCCCACGGCGAGTTGGTGACAAGGTCGATGACAGCGTCGTTGGACCAGTCGGGGAACGACGACTTCTTCCAACCGTCGCCGGCGAGGGCGGGGACGGCCAGCATCGGAATCAGGATCAGACTGAGTCTGCGCATTGTGTCAATGGCGGGGACGCGGACCGGGAGCCCCTGGTTTCAGAGTAGCCTCTATTGGGGCGCGGATGGCGACGGGAATGCGCCCGTGAACGCAATGACACAGGTTGGAAGCCGCGGACGCAGAGAGTCCGGATGGGCCCGCTGTAGACCTGCTCTCTACGTTCGCATCCTCATACGCGGAGGCCGCGAACGAAGAGAGCGGGTTCTTGCGCGATTCCCGGCAATGCGGATTCCCAGGCGCGACTGCCAACAGAGGTTCGGAGCCCGGTTGCGGGGGGCCGGGCTCCGAAGGTTGAACTAACGCTTCTTCAGCCTGCTGCAAGCCGCCGCGGCGCCCTCGGGGTCGAGTGCCGCCTTGCCCTCTTCGACGCTCTGGATGATGCCATCCGCATCGATCACGAAGGTGGCGCGGTTTGCGATGCCGGACTGTTCAATCAACACTCCATAGGTTTTTGAAACGCTCCTCATGAAGTCGCTCCCCAACGGGAACGACAGCTTCAGAACCTCCTTGGCCCAGTGATTCTGCGACGGCAGGTTGTCGGTGGTGATCCCGATCACTTGCGCGCCGGCTTCCGTGAATTTGGCGATACCAGCCTGGTACGCCGTCATTTCCTTCGTTCAACCACCGGAGAAGGCGGCTGGCATGAAGGCGACGACCACGGTCTGTTTGCCCTTGTAATCGGAGAGTTTGAAATTGCCGCCGGCGGTTGAACGGACGGTAAAGTCCGGCGCCGGATCGCCAACTTTCAAGTGGGTCGCGGGCGGGGCGGTCTGGGCGCTGAGCGCCAAGGACGCAAGCCCAAGAACAGCAATGGCGGACAGGATTCGCATGAAACCTCCCAGTGGAATTCGTTGCAGGAACGTATAGGGAGAATAACAGGCCTCCGGCGCTTACGGCAAGAGCGGATCAGAGACCGGACCAGTTGGCCTGCCGCCACCGCCGCCAATCGCGCAGCCACCCGGCCACCGCGGCGATGCTTTGCGAGAATGGCGCGTCTTCCGGCCGCGGCGGACAGACCACGGCCAGTCCGGCGCGCAGCGTCTCAAGCATTGGACTCGTCTTGAGCGGCGCAAGGAACTCCAGCGCTCGCGCGGCAGTCATGAGTTCGATGGCCAGGACATTGCGGACGAGGTCAATCCCCTGCGCCAGTTTCAGCGCCGACGTCATGCCCATGCTGACGAAATCTTCCTTGTTGCCGCTGGTCGTGATCGACCCCGTCGACGCGGGCGAAGCCAGCACGCGCAGTTCGGCCACCAGCGCCGCCGCCGTCACCTGGAGCATCATGAACCCCGACTCCAAGCCGGGATGCCGCGCCAGAAACGCCGGCAGTCCCTCGCTCAGCATGGGGTTGACCAGACGGTCGATCCGCCGCTCGCTGATCCCTGCCAGCGCGGCCAGCGCGATCGCCGTCGAGTCGAGGGCAAGGGCCAGATGCTGCCCGTGAAAATTGCCGCCCGATAGAATTTCGTCGCCGAACACCAGCGGGTTGTCGGTGGCGGAATTGAGTTCGATCGAGAAGACACGCCGCGTCTCGGCCAGCGTATCGCGAACCGCCCCGTGGACCTGCGGCGCGCAACGCAGCGAGTAAGCATCCTGCACATGACGGCATGTGCGGTGCGAGTCGCGGATCTCGCTGCCCGAGAGCAGCCTATCCATCCAACGGGCGCTGGCAAGCTGCCCCGGATGCGGCCGCGCCTCGTGAATACGCGGGTCGAAGGCGCGCGGCGTGCCGCGCAATGCGTCGAGGGAAAGGGCGCAAGCCGAGTCGGCGATCTCGGCCAGTTCCTCGGCATCGATGAGCGCGAGACTCCCGGTGGCCAGCATCGCCTGGGTCCCGTTGACCAGCGAGATGCCCTCTTTCGCGTGCAACCGGAGCGGGTCGATCCCGGCCTCGGCGAGAGCGTCAGCGCCAGACATGCGGCGGCCCTCGAACTCGGCTTCACCCTCGCCGATCAGCACCAGCGCCATGTGAGCCAGCGGGGCAAGGTCGCCCGACGCCCCGACACTGCCGCGCGATGGAACGACAGGCGTCACCCCCTTGTTCAACAGCGAGCACAACCTCCGTGCGACGACGGGCCGGATGCCCGACAGTCCCTTTGCCAGCACGTTGGCGCGGATCAGCATCATCGCACGGACCACATCGCGCGGCAGCGGTTCGCCCACGCCGCAGGCATGAGAGCGGACGACGTTGAGCTGAAGTTGTTCGATCTCGTCAGCCGGGACGCGCTGGTCCGACAGGTACCCCACGCCCGTATTGACCGCATAGACAGGATCCTCGCCCGCGGCCAGACGGTCAACCACATCGCGCGATTTCCTCATGCGGCTGATGGCCGAGGCGTCGAGTTCGGCCTCCTCGCCAAAGCGCGCCACCGCAGCGGTCTGTTCCAGCGTGAGCGTCGAACCATCGAGCGTGACCATGGCTACAGGCTATCCTAGACAGTTGGCGATGAAAACTCGACTGCCGGCCGTCATCGTGCTCGACCATGTGCGCAGCATGTACAACGTCGGCGCGTTTTTCCGTACCGCCGACGCCGCCGGTCTCGAACGGCTGTGCCTGTGCGGCATCACCGCGCATCCCCCTCAGCCGGGCGTCGCCAAGACCGCGCTGGGCGCGGAGCAGACCGTCCCGTGGGAGTATCACGTCGATAGCCAGGTGGCGCTGCGGATCTACAAATCGAAGGGTTACGAGATCGCCGCCATCGAGACCGGCGATACGGCCATCGACCTGTTCGACTGGCAACCGCGCTTTCCCGTCTGCGTCGTCTTCGGCAACGAAGTGGACGGACTGACGCCGGAGCTGCTGTCGATTTGCGACACGCACGTGCGGCTGCCGATGCTGGGCGAAAAGAACTCGCTCAACGTCGCAACGGCGGGCGGCGTGGTGGCCTACGAACTGTTGAGGAAATACCGGAGAGAAGTCGGATGAAACGTTTCACGCTGTTGTTGTTCTCATGCATTCCGGCCTTCGCCGGGCCGTGTCTGACGCCCGGCGAGGCATGCTCGGAGAGGCTGACGGTGGGCAAGGGCCACGTCACGATCTACCGCACCCACCCGTTGACCACCGGCGCCGCGCCCGAGGTGAAACTGGCTTACATCATGGTCCACGGGACCAATCGCAACGCCAGCGAGTATTTCGCCTGGACCCTCGCCGCGACCGCCGCCGCCGGCCGTCTGGACTCGACCGCCGCCGCCGCGCCACACCTCAAGGCGCGGACACAGACCGGCGGCGACGCGGTCAACGATGGCGAACTCCACTGGACCAGCGAGGGCTGGAAGTCGGGCCAGGCGGCGCAGAACGGCCCGGAGTCTTCCTTTGACGCGCTCGATGCGCTCGTGCGGGCCTTCGCCGACAAGGAGCGCTTTCCAAACATCGAGGAGATCGTTGTCGCCGGCCACTCCGCCGGCGGCCAGGTTGTCCAGCGCTACGCGGCCACAAACCAGATCGATCCGCTGCCCGGCGTCAGGATCCGCTACGTCGCCGCCAACCCGTCAAGCTACGTCTACCTGAACGATCTCCGGCTGCGCTTGGGTGCAACGTGCCCGGAAAAGGGCGAGTGCACCGGACCGTTCGTGAAGTACTTTGACGCCGGCAACTGCACCACCTACAACCAGTACCGCTACGGCCTCGTGAACCTGACCGGATATGCCGCTCTCCCGGGCGCTGAAAAGATCCGGGCGCAATACCCCGCCCGCCGCGTCGTCTACCTTGTTGGCGAACTCGACACGTGGCTCGACGACCCCAATCTCGACAGGACCTGCCCGGCCCAGGCCGAAGGGCCCAACCGGCGCGAGCGCGGATTGATTTTCTGGCACTACATGCGCCAGCAGTTCGATGCCAGACACGGATTCGCGATCGCGTCCGGTTGCGGCCATTCGGCCGTTTGCGTCTTCGCCGGACCCGCGGGCGTCAAGGCAGTCTTCTCGCCGTTCGAATCGCTGCTCGCCGAGCCCGCAAAACAATGAGGCCAAACCAGTCAGAATAGTGAAATACGATGGTTCAGACCAACTCCGCCGCGACTGACACCCTGCCCCCCCTCACCAGCCCCGGTTGGGTTGGCGACACCCGTTTCCTGTTGTGGCAGATCGTGCTGAAGGACTTCCGCGTCCGCTACCGCAACATGTCGCTCGGCATCCTCTGGTCTGTCCTCAATCCCATGGTGATGATCGTCCTGTTGACGTTCATCTTCACCCAGGTCTTCGTCAGCAAGACTCCCAACTACCCGCTGGTGATCCTCACCGGCCTGATCCCGTTCAACTTCTTCACGCTGGCCTGGTCGAGTTCGACGACATCGCTGATGGACAACTCGTCGCTGTTCAAACGCATCCCCATCCGCACCGAAATAATCCCCATCGCCGTGGTGCTGGCCAACCTGATGCACCTGGTCGTGCAACTGGGACTGCTCATCGTGATCGGTCTCTACTATGGCGTCTATCCGACCTGGTACTGGCTGTGGCTGCCTCTGCTCTGGGGGCTCGAACTCCTCTGCATCATGGGCCTGGGGCTTGCCACCTCGGCCCTCCACATCCTGGTGCGCGACGTACGCTACGTCGTCGAATCGGTGAACACCGTTATGTTCTGGCTGGTGCCGATCTTCTACACCTTCGCCATGGTGCCCGATCGATTCAAGGATCTCTACCAGTACAACCCCGTCTCGGCTCTGGTGCTCGCCTCCAGGCTCGTCATCCTTGAACACCGCCACCCGCCCGAGACCCTGCTCTGGAAACTGGCCCTGGTCTCTGTCGTCAGCTTCTTCCTTGGACTCGCCATCTTCCGCCGCCTCCAGTCGCGCTTCTATTCCTATATGTGATGCCCATGATAGTCGCCAGCGTTGAAAACGTCTCCGTCCTGTTCCAGTCTCAGAAGCACAATCTGCTGCTGCGCCAGCGCATCCACAACCTCTTCCGGCGGGGCAAAAGTGATGCCTTCCACGCGTTGAACGGCATCTCGTTTGAAGCGTCGGCGGGCGAGGGCGTCGCCATCCTTGGACAGAACGGCGCCGGCAAAAGCACCCTGTTGAGCGTCATGGCGGGCGTGCTCAAACCCGATAGCGGCACGGTCCGCGTGCGCGGCAGAGTCGGCGCCCTGCTCGAACTCGGCGCCGGTTTTCACCCCGACCTGACCGGCCGCGAAAACCTGATCCTCTACGCCGTGCTGATGGGGATGAGCCGCCGCGACGTGGCCGAACGGTTCGACAGCATCCTCGAGTTTTCCGAAATCGGCGGCTTCATCGACGAGCCGTTGAAGAACTACTCCGCCGGCATGAAACTGCGCCTCGCCTTCAGCGTGGCCGTGCACGTCGATTGCTCCATCATGATGATCGACGAGGTGCTCGCCGTAGGCGACGCCGCCTTCGCCCACAAGTGCGTCGAGCGCGTGAAGCGCATGCGGGATCAGGGCCGGCTGCTCATGTATATCACTCACTCCACCGAGGCGCTCGGCGAGATCTGTTCCCGCGCCATCTGGCTCCACTGCGGCCGCTTGATGCTGGACGGCCCCGTCAATGAGGTGGCCGCCGCTTACGCCGATTTCATGGCCGACCCGCACCGGCGCTTCCGCGACCCGGCCGCGTCCGGCGCTCCTACTGCTTCCTGATCTTGCCGTCGAGGATCACCATGACCGGATCGATCTTCCTGATGTCGTCTTCCGGGCAGGTCAGGTAATCGCGGTCGATCACGACAAGGTCAGCCAGCTTTCCGGCTTCGATCGATCCCTTTGTCTTCTCGCTGAACTCCAGATAGGCCGCCCACGTCGTCCACATCCGCAGCGCCTCGACGCGCGTGATCCGCTCCTCGGGATAAATCACCTTGCCCTGCGTGGTCTTGCGCGTGATGGTCTGCCACATATTGAAGAAGGGGTCGTAGGGATTGACCGCCGTGCGCTTGTCGTGACCCATCATGTGGTCGCTGCCGCCGGCAACGGGAATGCCGGCGTCGATGATGCTGCGCACCGGGAAGAAGTAGCGCATGTTCTGGTATCCGAAAACCTGTTCGAGCGCCGGGACATCGAAGTGCAGCCAGCCGGGCTGTGCGTCATAGAGGATGCCCATCTTCTTCGCGCGGTCGATCGCCTCGCGGCTCATGAAACTGCCGTGCATGATGTGCGAGCGCGTCGGCGCGATCGGCTTCACTTTGTCCAGCGCTTCGAAGGCATCCAAGAGGGTGTCAATCGCCGCGCCGCCCTGAACGTGCGCGGTCAACTGCCAGCCCATATCGCGGGCGGCGGAAAAGATCCGCGTCAATTTTTCCGGTTCGATGAACAGCGTGCCGCGCGCATCCGGGTTCGTCTGGCCGTAAAGCTGCCGGCCAAACGCGCCATACGGAATGCGCTGGTAGGCCGTGCCGACGCTCTGTCCGCCGTCCAGCGTCACTTTGAACGTGCCGAAACTCAGCCACTCGTCGCCCTGCCCTCTGCGCCACTTCGAGGATCTGATCTCCTTCTCGATCTCCTCGATCGGCTTGCCTGCGTTGATGCGCCACGTGAGCACGACGCGCGTGCCCAGCCCCTTCGTCGCTTTGAGTTTCTCGAAGATGCGGACGTCTTCCTCATTCACCGAGCGGTCGCCGACCGTCGTCAATCCGGCGGCCAGGTAGAGGTCGAGCATCTTCTCAAGACCGGCCAGTTGCTCAGCCTCGGAGATGGGGACGGCTTTGACCGGGCGCTTCAGCAGTTGCGCGGCGTTGCGCAGGATGCCGTTCGGTTCGCCGTCCGGGCCCTTCACCACTTCGCCGCCGGGCGGATTCGGCGTGTTGCGCGTGATGCCGCTCACCCTCAGCGCCATCGTATTCGCGCCCCAAACATAGCTGCCGTCGAAGGCGACCGGATGGGTGGTCACCACGTCCAGGTCGGCGCGGTTCGGGAACCGCATCTCTTTCAACCGCGGCGGCAGAGTGCGCGGCACAATGATCCACTCACCCTTGGGCGTGATTTTCGCCTTTTCCTTCACCCACGACTGGATGGTCGCGATGGAGTCAAACAGCGGCAGTTTCTCTTTCAACTCGCTCACGCCCGAATCGATCGCGTGAACGTGCGCGTCGATCAATCCCGGCAGCAGCGTCTTGCCCTTCAGGTCGATCACCACCGTCTTCGGCCCGCGCAACGCCAGAACGGCTTTGTTCGTCCCGACCAGCTTGATGTGGTTGCCTTCGACGGCCACCGCCTGATGGATCGAGAACTTCGCATCGACCGTGACGACCTTGCCGTTATGAAGGATCAGGTCGGCCTGAGCCGCGGCGTGCGGAACCAGGCAAACCATCAGTGCGAGCAGATGCCGTGTGTGCATTTGAAGCCGATTCTACAGCACTGGCTCCGACGGCTGCACCTTACTCACCTGAACCCCCTCCATCCCGCGAGCCGCCCCCCGTAGCGCGGGCGCCTCGGGCCAGCCGCTCGCTCCCCACCTTCACAAGCGCGCGCCGGACCCCCCGCCGCTTTCAGGCTAAAATCACTGGAGAACCATGAAAACCAGATTCCTGCCGCTCGCCCTGGCCTCCGCCCTTGTCTGTGCCGCCCAGACCAAAGCGCCGGTGGTCGTCATCGGCATCGACGGGCTCGGCGCAGCCGCCCTCTTGAAACAAGCGCCGCCCAACATCGCCGCATTGATGAAGTCGGGCGCATGGTCGCTGAAGGCCCGCGGCGTGATGCCCACTGTGAGTTCGCCCAACTGGGCGTCGATGATCATGGGCGCGTCGCCGGATCTCCACGGAATCGATTCAAACGACTGGCGCTTCGACAAGTACGCCATCACCCCGGCGTGCCGCGCCCCGCGCGGGTCATTCCCGACCGTCTTTGACCTGCTCAAGGAGCGAGCGCCGAAACTGCATACCGCCGTCATCCACGACTGGCAGGGTTTCGCCAATCTTGTCGATCCGGCGTCGGTGCGGACGATGACCCATGTCAAAGGCAGCCCGGCTACCGTCGATGCGGCCATCGACTACCTGAAGACGCGGAAGCCCGATCTGCTCTTCGTCCATCTGGACGACCTCGACCACGCCGGCCACGACGCCGGCTGGCTCAGCGAGGCATACATGAAGGAACTGGGCGCGATTGATGCCATGGTCGGCCGCGTGGTCGCCGCCGCGCGCGCCAACGGCCCCGTCTACATCCTGCTGACCGGCGACCACGGCGGCCAGGCCGACAAGAAACACGGCCACCCGGCCGATTCCGATCTCATCATCCCCTGGATCCTCAACGGCCCCGGTATCCCCGCAAACCGTGAGATCACCACGGTCGTCTCAACCACCGATACCGCCGCCACCATAGCGTCGCTGTTAGGCCAACCAGCCCACCCCTGCTGGACCGCCAAAGCCGTCAAACCCTGACCTGTTGTGGGGCGGCCTTTCAGGCTGCGCGGGGCTTTCAGCCCCGCTCCGGTTCAACCATCAAGCCGGGCAAAAGAGCCGGGCAAAAGAGCCGGGCAGAAGCCCGGCTGCCGGCAGGAATGCCGGCCCCACTCCGCTGCCGAATCAGGGCGTGAACAGGCTCTTCAGCAGCTCCGGCGACTCTTTCAACCCCGGCTGAACCACCACCAGCGGCTCGGAGACCAGAGTCTCGGCCAGCGCCGCCGGGTCGGCGATCTTGGGCGCCCAGGCGAGTTCGAACTGAAACTCCATCAGTCCGTTGCTGTTGGCCACAAAGTTCGTGTGCCAGAAGTTGTCGAAGACCAGCGTCCAGAGCTTCTCCGGATCATGCGGCTTCGTCGTGACCCGCTGCCAGGTATGCGGCCCGCCGACGGCGACAAGCGGGGCATCGCGGGTCACCCAAAGCCACTGGCCCTCGGGCGTCGAATAGCGGCCCCAACTGTCAACGACGATGTAATCCCGGCAAGCGCCCGGCAACTGATCGTCGAACGGGACGAACGGCACGCCGCCGTTGGTGAATTCCGGCAGCACACCCGGCGCCGGGAAACCGCAAAGGACAAAAAACGCCTCGGCCGAGTTCATCGACCGGCGTGGCGGCGAAGGCCCTCGACTTGAACATCTCTCTGCGAGTGGGCATGGCAACGGGCACTCTATCAAACGTCTCAGTCAAAGGGGGGCGTGCGCAGGCCGGGAGTGTTGATCGACTGCACTTTCATTTTCGGGGCGTACTTCTTCACCTGATCCTGGATCTTTGCCGCCGGGCCAACCAGCAGGAACTGGAGGTTGTCGTTGCGGTACCACTTACGGGCGGCGGCGTTGGCCTGATCGAGATCGAGGGCGTCGAGGCGCGAGAAGTAATCGTCGATCTCGCCCTTGTTCAGGCCGAACAGTTCGATCTCGCCAAGGATGGCGGCGATGTCTTCGGCCGTCTCCAACTGTTCGGTCGGGAACCTGCCTTTGATGTAATTCCTGGCCGAGAGGAGTTGCTCGGCGCTGATGCCTTTGTCGCGCAGGCTTGTGAGGAGGCCGAGCGCGATGTCGATGGCCTGGACGGTGGATTCCACCTTCGTATAGGTCGAGATGTAGACCGACCCTGGAAGCCGCTCCTCTTCAAAGCGGGAGCGCGCGCCGTAGGTCAGGCCGGAATTGACCCTCAGCTCGTCGTTGAGCATGGATGTGAAGCGGCCGCCGAACAGGGTGTTGATCACCTGGACGGCGGTGCGGTCGCGGTCGGTGCGGGCGAGACCGGGCCAGCCGATCATGAAATAGGTCTGGGTGGCATCGGGCTTGTCGATGAGGAGGAGGCGGGGCGAGTCGAACTTGACCGGCGCGGCGGCGGGCGGCTTGTGGGCCTCGCCGGCGGGCAGAGCGGAGGCGATCTGTTCGAGGCGCGGCCCGAGCGTCGAAGCGGCAAGGTCTCCGGAGGCGATCAGGATCAGATTGCGGCCGGTGAAGTTCGCCTTGTGGTAAGCGAGCACGTGGTCGCGGGTGATGGAGGCGAGCGTGAGTTCGTCGCCCGACAGAGGGGCGTGATAGGGGTGGGCGGCGGGGTAAAAGAACGGGTCCCAGTAGAGGTTGATGACCCGGCCGGGATTGTCCTTGGCCGACTTGGCGCGGTCGACGGCCTGGGCGCGGGACTTGGTGAACTCGGCTTCGGGGAAGGCGGGCTTGAGGAGGATCTGCTCGAAGAGGGCGAGCGAGGCGTCCTGGTTGCGCTTCATGTATTCGAGGGCGACCACCGTCGAGCCGGGCTCGGCCGAGGTCTGCAACTGGGCGCCGAGCGAGTCGAGTTGCTCGTTGATCTGGCTGGCTGACAAGGCGGCGGCGCCGCGGCGGAGGAGTTCGGCGGTGAGAGGGGCGAGTCCGGCCTGCGCCGGCGCGACGGCTTCGCCGCCGCCGCGGAAGATGGCGCGGAGCGTGACCAGCGGGACGTCGGGCTTTTCGATGACGATGAGCGTGGCGCCGTTGGGCAGGATCTTCTTCGAAAAGGGAGGCAGTTTGACGGCCGGCGACTGCGCCAGCAGTGCGCCGCAGACGAGAAGAAATGGAATGGTCCGGGCGATCACTGGGCGCCTCCTTGTACGGGAATCAGGGTCCCGACGGTACGGTTGGTTTCCTTGAAGTACTGGCTGGCGACGCGTTGGATGCCGGCGGCGGTGACCTTTTCAAGTTCGGCGGCGACTGTGTTGAGTTTCCTGTAGTCGCCGAAGAAGACCTCATACTGGCCGATCAGGTTGGCCTTGCCGGAGATGGTTTTGAGCGCGCGGTAGTGGCCGGCCAGCTTCTGGGTCTTGGCCTTTTCGAGTTCGGCGGCGGGGACGGGAGCGGCGGCGAGTTTGGCGAGTTCGTCGTAAAGGGCGGCTTCGGCTTTGATGGGATCGACGCCGGAGCGGACCTGCATGCTGAAGAGGAACTGGCCGGGATCGAGGGCGAGCTGGGTGCCGGCGTTGATGTTCAGCACCAGTTGGTCCTTGTCGACGAGGCGTGAATAGAGGCGCGAGCTGCGTCCTGAGGACAGGATGGCTTCGAGCAGTTCGAGCGCGGGACCGTCGGCGTGGCGGGTCTCGGGGATGTGGTAGCTGATCAGAAGAAGGGCGAGGGCGGACGGACGTTTGACGACGATGCGGCGCTCGCCGAGTTGGGCGGGTTCCTTCGTGCGGATGGCGGGCGGCGGAGGCTGGGCGGGGATGGGCTCGATGTACTTTTTGGCGAGGGCGAGAACCTCGGATTGGTTGACGTCGCCGGTGACGACCATGACGCAGTTATTGGGCGCGTAGCCCATTTTGAAGTGGGCCTTGAGGTCGTCCATTGTCCAGGCTTCGATGTCGGAGGCCCAGCCGACGACGGGCCAGCCGTAGGGATGGGCGGTGTAGGCGGCGGCGTTGACCTGTTCGTAGAGGGTGCCGAAGGGGCTGTTGTCGATCGACATGCGGCGTTCGGAATAGACGACGCCGCGTTCGCTTTCGACGATTTTGGGATCGAAGGCGAGGTCGCGGATGCGGTCGGCTTCCATGTCGAACATGAGTTCGAGGGCGGATTTGGGGAACCAGTCGGTGTAGGCGGTGATGTCGCGGGTGGTGTAGGCGTTGTTGCTGCCGCCGGCCTTTTCCATTTCGATGTCGAACTGTTTGGGGCCGTACTTTTTGGCACCATTGAACATCATGTGTTCGAAGTAGTGGCTGATACCGGTGGTGCCGGGGCGCTCGTTGCGGGAGCCGATTTTGTAGAAGAAGTAGAGGGCGACGTTGGGGACGTCGCGGTCGGGATGGATGAGGATCTTCATCCCGTTGGAGAGGGAGTGCTCGCTCACCTGGATCTGCTGCGCAGGAAGGAGCGAGCAGAGGAGCAGGAGCGGCCAGAGGAGACGCTTCATGAGACTACGGTAGCAGAGGGAGGGCGGGGGACAGACGGAGTTTGGGCGACGGCTCTGGAGAGGCGGCCGCGGCGGGGGCTGGTAAAGTTAAGACTATTTCATTTTTAGGAGAAGACGAGGCGAACGGAGGCGGGGTTTGGAGGTGGGGGCGGGGTGGTCGGCGGCGGTGGTTTTGGTTTTTGGGCGGCGTTGGAGGGATTTCAGGTGAGCGAAGAGGGGTTTCAGGCGGACTCCGGGGGGGATTTGGGTGGGGAGGGTGGCTTTTTGATCGGTCTCTCTCATTAGGCGCTCCTGCTGTATCTGCTTGAGTTGATTGAGGCTTCTGAAGAAGAGGCGTTCGTGGGAGGCCCGGTAGCGGGATAGTTTTTCGCTGCTGCCAAACGAACCTGGGAGTCCTATGTCGATGGTGGTGAACAGCTCCATTTCGCGGATTTTGTAGAGTTGCCAGGCGGCGAAGAGGAGCATGTCGAAGAGGGTGTTTTCCATGGCTCCGGTGGGGTGGTAGTCATTTAGGTACTCGCGGCGGAGTTTTTCGTATTGGTGGCGCATGTTGGGGGGGACGGCGTTGTCTAGTTTTTTGGCTCGGAGGCCGTGGGTGGTGGCGTTGCGGGATGAGATGGATTTACCGGCTTCGGTTTTTGGGCCTGGGTTGGTGGGGGTGGGGGGCGTTGGCGGCGACGGGACCCCCTCTCTGCGTTCGGGGTTGAAGGAGGCGGGGTTGGCGGGGGGGGCGGGATTCGGGGAAGAGACCCCCTCTCTGCGTTCGGAGTTGAAGGAGGCGGGTTTGGGGCCTGTGGGTTCGGGTGGTTTGCCTTGGGTGTTTGCTTGATCTTCGATTGAGTGATTCATTGACGTAGTGCTCCTGTGAATTATGATCGGGGGGAGGTTTGCGTTTGGGGGGGTGGTTTTGGGGGTGGATTGGGGGATGTTGTTTGGAATGAGTGGGTTGGTGTGCGTTAGATTTATTTGCTAATGCTGTGACTGCGTTTGGGTTGGGGCGATGTTGGAGGCCTGGATCGGTTGGTTGAGGGTATGGGCGCTGGAGTGCCTCGACGGGAAAGTCGAGTTGGCATTCACTCTAATGCTTGAGCCGGTTCCAGCCGAAGAACAGTTTGTGGGTTGAGCAAACGCCCACATTGCGGTAAACCGCGCGAAGATGACCCGATTGCGCCTCGCGTCCGTTGCCGCGCTCGTGCTGTCCACCCTGGCCGTTGCCGCCGGGGACCCGGCGGAACGGGCGGCAGTACCCCCGCCAGAACTGCTGGCCGTGCAGACTGTCTGCACCTTCACGTTATCCACGTCCCAACTGCACGCTCCAGCGGCGGGGGCGTCCGCCCAGGTGGATGTATCGACCCAGCCCGGCTGTCTGTGGACCGTCACCTCCACCCAACCGTGGGCGATCGTCGACCAACCGGCATCGGCCTTTGGGGAGGGCTCCGGGCCGGTCGCTTTTCGCGTTTCTCCAAACTCGGGCGCCCCGCGGCTGACTGCCCTGGCCGTGGGACCATTGACGATCCGCGTCTCGCAGTCGGGCGTCTCGCCCGAACCGCTGGCGGTGTTCAAGGACGTCTGGGGCGGCGTGCGGCTGTCGCGCTACGGCTCCGATATACTGCTCAACGGGGGCGGAGCATTCGAGTCCAATCCGGCTGCCGCCCGCGCCTCGAACGGCGACGTTTTCTTTGCCTGCCGCGACCTGTGGAATGCCATCTGGGCTTCGGTGTACCGGAGTTCGACCAGGACGTGGGAGAGCTGGCGTTTCGGAGGGGGACTCACGGCCGGGCAGCCGGCGATCGCCGTTTCAGCGGCTGGAACGGCCTACATCGCCGCGCGCGACGCCTGGAACTCCTACTGGCTGCTGACCTACAACGGGTCCGGCTTCGGCGCCTGGATGCCTCTTCAGGGCGTCTTCGCAACAGACCCGGTCATCGCCGCGGCCGGCGACGGCTCGATCTATGTCATCGGCAAGGACAACTGGAATGGCCTGTGGAGCGGCCGCGTTTCCCCGGCCGGCGTGTTCCAGGGATGGCGCTTCGGCGGAGGCGTCGTTCAAGGCACGCCGGCGGTGGCTGGAGGCTCGGGGCCGGTGGCCCATGTGGTGGTGCGCGACCCCTGGAATGGCGTTTGGATGGCGCGCGTCCAGGGCGAATCCTGGCTGAGCTGGTCGAACGGCGGCGGCATTCTTTCGCTGGACCCGATGGCGGCGGCGGACTTTCAGGGGGTTGTGCACGCCGTCGTGCGCGACCCATGGGGCGGCTGGTGGAGCCGGGGCTTTACCGAAGGGACATCATCGGGCTGGCTTGCGTGGGCCGCCACGGGCGGTTCGCTGACCGATGCTTCGCCCACGGCCGGGCCGGGCGGGCTATTCCTGGCTGGCCGCGACGCGGCCGGAGCGTTCTGGTGGTATGGGCAGAGCGCGAGCCTGTGGTCGAACATGGGCTGGGCAGGGACCCTTGGAGGACCCCCGGCCGCCCCCAAATAAACCCAAATTACCTCTCATTCATCCGCCTCCCTGTCCGATAAGACCCCTGACGCTTCGACCTCGCCCCGCAGGTCCCGAGACTCGCCAAGCGAGAGAGAAGTGAGTCAACAAGCGGACCAAAGAGTCCCCCGGCGATGCCGGCGAAATTCAATACGAGAGAAGGAGCATTATCAAATGACAGGCAAATCAGGGCGTGACTTCATGAAATGGGCCGTGCTGGTCGCGGTTCTGGCCACGATCGCCCTCCCGTCCTTATTGTCGGCCGAAACAGTCAGCATCCCTACCGCCACCGCCATGGCCCGGATTGCTAAGAAGGTTGCCCCGGGATACCCTGCCGCGGCCAAGCAGTTGAACATCAGCGGGAGCCTGGATGTCGAGATCACCGTGAACGAAGAGGGCTCGGTGACCGATGCCAAGGTGTTGAAAGGCAACGCCATGTTTAGTTCGTCGTCGTTGGCGGCGGTGAAGCAGTGGAAGTTCATGCCGCTGGTTCAAGATGGAGTGGGGAAGGGCTTCACTTCGGTGATCGTCTTCAACTTCACGAAGTAGAGGCGGGCCGCGGCGAAGGGGCGGGCTGGAAAGCCGTAAGATGGCCATGTGGCCATGAAGTCGTTTCGGAAGGAGCTTTGGTACAACGTTCCGGCCCGCCGCGGGCTCGTCAACATCACTCCTGAGGTGGAGCAGTGCCTGCGCGACAGCGGGGTTAGGGAAGGGCTGTGCCTGGTGAACGCCATGCACATCACGGCGTCGGTGTTCATTAACGACGACGAGAGCGGGCTGCATCACGACTATGAGGTTTGGCTCGAAGCGCTGGCCCCGCACGAGCCGGTGAGCGGCTACCGCCATAACCGCACGGGCGAGGACAACGCGGACGCGCACATGAAGCGGCAGATCATGGGCCGGGAGGTAGTGGTGGCGGTCACGGAAGGGCGGCTCGACTTCGGCCCGTGGGAGCAGATTTTTTATGGCGAGTTCGACGGCCGGCGCCGCAAGCGCGTGCTGGTGAAGATCATCGGCGAGTAGCGGGTGCGACCGGCGCCGCGGGCGGGAGCCCTGCCCAATGCCGCTACAATGAGGGGGAGCCCAAGTCAACCTCAAATGGCCAGCCTTCTCGACCGCCTGAAACAAGGCATTCAAAAGACCCGCGCGGGTTTGGTGGACCGCGTCGAGGACGTGATTCACGGCAAGAAGGAGATCGACGCCGATCTGCTTGAAGAGCTGGAATACACGCTGATCGCGGCCGACGTTGGGGTGCGGACGGTGACCGACATTCTGGAGACGATCCGGCAGAGGGTGGCGCGCCATCTGGTGGCGGATCCGGCCGAACTGCGGCAACTGATTCAGGAGCATCTGCTGGGCGTACTCGAGGCATCCGAGAGGCCGCTGATGAAGCCGGCGGAGCCGCCGCGGGTTGTCATGGTGGTGGGGGTGAACGGGTCGGGCAAGACGACGACGATCGGGAAACTGGCGCAGCGGTTGAAGGAAGACGGCGAGACGGTCCTGTTGTGCGCGGCCGACACGTTCCGGGCGGCGGCGATCGAGCAGCTCGAAATCTGGGCCCAGCGCACGGGCACGGAGCTGATCCGGCAGACGCAGGGCTCCGACCCGAGCGCGGTGATCTTCGACGCCCTCCATGCGGCGAAGGCGCGCAAGACGACGACTTTGATCGTCGACACGGCCGGGCGGTTGCACACCAAGGACAACCTGATGGCGGAGCTGGAGAAGATGCGCCGGACGACGGTGCGGGTGATTCCGGATGCGCCGCATGAAGTGTGGCTGGTGATGGACGCGACGACGGGCCAGAACGGGCTGGAACAGGCGCGGCGGTTCACGGAATCGGCCGGCGTGACGGGGCTGATCCTGACGAAGCTGGACGGCACGGCGAAGGGCGGAATCGTGGTTGCCATTGCGCGGGAGTTGAACCTGCCGATCCGCTACATTGGCGTCGGGGAGAAGGTGGACGACCTGCTGGAGTTTGAGGCGGGCAAGTTCATCTCGTCGCTTTTTGAAGATTGAGGACCAGGGGGATTCTGCATGTCCGCGGGATATCTCGAACAGGCATTGGAACTGGCCCGGCAGGGCGCGGGCAGGACGTCGCCGAACCCATGCGTGGGCGCGGTGCTGGTTCAGGGAGACGAGGTGGTCGGCCGGGGGTTTCACACCTATTCGGGGGTGAAGCACGCCGAGGTTCTGGCTCTCGAAGAGGCGGGCGGGCGGGCCAGGGGCGCGACGCTTTACATCAATCTGGAACCGTGTTCGCATGAGGGCCGGACGGGGCCGTGCGCGGGCGCACTGATCGCGGCGGGCGTGGCCAGGGTGGCGGCGATCACGGCCGATCCGAATCCGGCGGTCTCGGGCCGGGGATTCGAGATGTTGCGGGCGGCGGGGATTGAGGTTGTCATCGATGCGGCGCTTGAAGCGGAGGCCGCCCGGTTGAACCAGGCGTTTTTCCATTTCATGAAGACGGGGCGTCCGCTGGTGACGTTGAAGTCGGCGCTGACGTTGGACGGCAAGATCGCCGCGCCGGACGACAATTCGGGCTGGATCACGTCGGAACGGGCGCGCGAGCATGTCCAGACGATCCGTCATGCCAACGACGCGATTCTGACGGGGGTTGGGACGGTGCTGGCGGACGACCCGCTGTTGAACGACCGGAGCGGGGAAGAGAGGTCCAGGCCGTTTCTTCGCATCATCGCCGACTCGATGCTGCGGACGCCGGTCGATCATAAGATTGTCCAGTCGTGCCGGGGCGACGTGCTGATCGTGTGCACGTCGGTCGCGCCGAAGGAGCGCTGGAAGGCGCTGGAAGAGAAGGGCGTGGAGGTGATTGCGGCCGACTCTGCGCAGGGCCGGGTGGATCTGCCGTCGATCATTGGGATGCTGGCCGAGCGGCGCTACCAGTCGCTGATGATCGAGGCGGGCAGCAAGTTGAACTGGGCGGTGCTGGACGCGGGGATCGTGGACAGGATTTTTTTCTATTACGCGATCAAGATTCTGGGCGGGTTGCAGTCGCTGCCGGTGGCGGGCGGGTCGGGCAAGAGGAACCGGATGGATGCGATTCATTTGAATCGCCTGACGCTGCACCGGATCACGGAAGATGAGTTTGCGGTCGAGGCGTGGATTCCGAAGGGATAGGCGTGTTTACGGGGATTATCGAGGAGATCGGCGTGGTGGAGGCCGTTGAAGCGCGGCAGGGGGGGGCGCGTCTGCGGTTGAGGGCTCCGCTGGTGGTTTCCGATATGGCCGAAGGGGATTCGGTTTCAGTGAGCGGGGTCTGCCTGACGGCGGTGGGGTTGCGCGGGGATTCGTTTGGGGCGGATGTGTCGCCGGAGACGTTGAAACGCAGTACGTTGGGCGGGTTGCGGGCGGGCGCGATGGTGAATCTGGAACGGGCGTTGAAGCCATCGTCACGGATGGGCGGCCATATTGTTCAGGGTCATGTGGATGGGGTGGGGACGATTGAATCGCTGGAGGAGGCGGGCGGGGAGGGCTGGTGGCTGCGGGTGAGGGTTCCTGATGAGCTTGATCCGTACCTGGTGTTCAAGGGGTCGATTGCGATTGACGGGATCAGTTTGACGATCGCCGAGGTGGAGCGGGGCAGGGTGGCGGTGGCGGTGATTCCGCACACGTATGAACACACGACGCTGCGGATGAAGCGGGGCGGAGACGGGGTGAACGTGGAGACCGACGTGCTGGCGAAGTATGTCGAGAAGATGTTGGGGGCGATCGAGTTGAAGGGGGAGCGGCTGACGGTGGAGCGGTTGCGGGAGCAGGGCTGGCAGGGGTGACCGCCGCGGCGGAGGCGACGGGGCGCGGGTTGAGAATTCATTCACGGGAACGGTCGGGAATGTGGTATCTCTGATTGCCATGGAGGAATCTTGTGGATAACGCCGCACCGTTGATGTTGTTGCTGATCCCGATCATTTGGATTGTGATTGGGGCCGTGTTCATCTTTCCGCACTGGAAGATCTTCCAGCGCGCGGGTTACAGCGGAGCGCTGTCGCTGCTGCTGATTGTGCCGATCGTGAATTTCATCGTGTTGTTCTGGCTGGCATTCAGCGAGTGGCCCGCGTTGCGCGGGCGGCAGGGAGGGTCGCGATGAATCCGGAAGACGCGTTAGGAGCGCTTGGCGCCGCTGGCGGGTTGCTGGCCGGGGGGATTGTGATGTTTCTGCTGATTTTCCTGGTGATGGCGCTTCTGCCGGTCATCGCGTACTGGAAGATCATTGCGAAGACGGGAAACGCGGGGCCGATCGCGCTGCTGTTGCTGATCCCGATCGTCAACATCATCGTGCTGTATTGGGTGGCGCTGGGCGATTGGCCGGCGTTGCGGCAGGCAGGAGGAGTGTACCCGCAGCCGGGCGGGTATCCGCCGCCACAGATGTATCCGCCGCCACAACCGCAACAGCAGTTTCAGCCTGATCCGTCGCGGTTCCAGCCGCCGCCACAGCAGATGGCTCCGCCGGCGCCGGCCGCTGGCGCGATGATGTTCTGCGGCAACTGCGGGGCGAAGGCGCCGGCGGGTTCGCAGTTTTGCACCAACTGCGGCGGGCGGACGAGTTAGCCGTCCGGAGACGGATTTGTTGTCGCGGATCGCTATTTAGCGGCGAGTTTGCGGCGGGCGAAGGGTTTGGCGAAGGCGGCGGGGGGATTGTGCCCGGTGGTGGCGAAGGCCTGTTTGAAGTGCTCGAGGGCCTTGTCCTTTGCGCCGAGTTGTTCGTGGGCGAGGCCGAGGAGGCAGTGGATGAAGGGGTCGCTCTGATTGGCCTGGGCGAGCTGGTGGATGGCGGTAAGGGGGTCACCGGTGTGGAGGGCGACATAGCCGGTCAGGTAAGGGAAGAAGGCAGCCTGGGACTTGGCCATTTCGGGGCTGGAATCGAGGATGGACTTGGCCGCGGCGACGTGTTTTTCGGCGAGGTCCTTCTGGCCGCGGCGGGCGGCGAGGCGGGCGAGGGCGTGTTCAAGGCGGAAGTTCCAGAGAGCGGTGCGGGCGGGGGCGATGTCCGGCTCCTTCAAGCCGGCTTCGGCGCCTGAACGGTAGAGCTTTTCGGCTGTGTCGAACTGGCCGGCCTCGATGCAGACGCGGGCGGCCTCGTTGAGCATTTCACCCTGCTGGTAGAAGTTTTTTTCGGCGACCCAGTGGTCGTGGACCATCATCAGGTACTTGACGGTGTTCTGGCAGTCGTTGTCGAAGGCGTAGGACATGGCCGTGGCGCGCTGGGCGGAGGCGCGGGCCTGGGGCGTGGGGGCGGCTTCGATGGCCTTGGCAAAGTAGGTGCGGGCCTCCTTTGTCTTGCCCATGAGATCGAGCGTGACGCCGGCGGCGTTTAGCGCGGGCCTGGAGGCGGGGGTGGATTGAAGCTCCTGGCGAAAGGCGGCGAGAGCTTCGTCGAGTTTGCCTTCGCGCATGAGGCGCTGGCCCTGGCGGACGGTCTCGGATTGTGTGCCCTGTTGGGGTGGCTGCGCGGCCAGTCCCAGGATGGTCAGAAGTGTGGCGATGCCCAGTCGGATCATGGTGAGTCCCTCTTCCAGTCTTGGAGTCATTATGACATGGGGAGCCGGATGAGGCGGGCGGCGGCGGCACAGTTGGGGAGTCCGCGCAGTTGAAAAGCAGCCCGGCGACCCGCTCTCTCCGTTCGCGGTTGATGTGGGTGAGGGGATTATGTCGAAAGGCGCGTGCGGGACCCGCTCTCTCCGTTCGCGGTTGGTGTGGGTGAGGGGATTATGTCGAAGGGCGCGTGCGATTACCCGCTCTCTCTCCATGAGGCATATCCGTAACTTACTTGTTTTCAACAAAGCGCCTGACGCAGGATTTCGGCGAGCCGCTCCCGTCAGGGGGCGGTATGGTGTGTCGTACCTCGCGCTGACGCACGAGGCTCGCCTGAAAACGAGGCACTTGTGAAACTTCAGTGCTTTCAATAGAGCTACAGGCGGGTGCCTCATGGTGCTCATGACGCGCGCCGCGCGACAGCGACTTCGTTCGCGGTTGGTGCGGGTGAGGGGATTATGTCGAAAGGCGCGTGCGGGACCCGCTCTCTTCGTTCGCGGCCTACGCGATAATGCTCACGGGACCCGCTCTCTTCGTTCGCGGCCTACGCGATAATGCTCACGGGACCCGCTCTCTTCGTTCGCGGTTTGCTTCAGTCGATTTAATTGTTGGGCGGGATGACGAAGCGGTAGACGGCGAGGTAGTGGCAGACGCTTCCGGCTAGGACGAAAAGGTGCCAGATCGCATGGGCGTATCTGCGGCGCAGTGCGAAGAAGGCGACTCCGGCTGTGTAGAACAGACCGCCGGCAAGCAGCCAGAGGAAGCCCGTCCAGGGAAGAGCGGCTAGAAGGGGTCGCAGGGCGAAGACGACGCACCAGCCCATGAGGATATAGACAGCGGTTGAGAGGAAGGGGAGGCGTCCGGCACCGAAGGATTTGAAGACGATGCCGAGGACGGCGAGGGACCAGACGAAGGCGAACAGGGTCCAGCCCCAGGGTCCGCGGAGGGTGACGAGAGCGAAGGGGGTGTAGGTGCCGGCGATGAGGATGTAAATGGAGGCGTGGTCGAGGACATGGAAGAGGCGCTTGGCGCGGTTGGGGGCGAGGGCGTGGTAGAGGGTGGAGGAGGTGTAGAGGAGGACCAGGCTGGCGCCGAAGACGGCGCAAGAGGCGATGTGCCAGGCGGTGCCGCGGATGGTGGCGGCGACGAGGAGCGCGAAGAGTCCGGCGACGCTCAGGATTGCGCCGAGGCCGTGGGTGACGCTGTTGGCGATCTCCTCGCCGAGCGATTGAGGGCGATGGGGCGGGGGCGGTGCCGGAAGGGTCTGCATGTCGAGTGAAACCGGCGTCAACACGGAGGCCGATTCCACCTGAATGGTAACGCACGGGGAGGGCGGGTTCAGTCGACGTAGGCCGTGACGATGCGATGGGGCGAGGGCGGCATGTCGTGGAGGCGGGTGCGGGTGAAGCCGGCTTCACGGTGCATGGCTTCGATCTCGGAATAGGTGTAGGCGTCGCCGGCGCGGGTTGTCACGAGCATGGTCAGGGAGAAGGTGGCGGGCATGGGCGGCGAGATACGGTCTTCGTTGGGAATGAATTCGAGCGTGGCGGCGCGGCCGCCGGGGGCGAGGGCGGCACGGACCTTTTCGAGAAGGCGGACGCAGGTGGGCGGGTCGAAGTGGTGGAGGAAGTTGGTCAAAAGGACCACATCGTAGGGGCCGCCGAAATCGGTCCCGAAGGCGTCGCCGGCAAGGGGTTGCCAGCGGGAGGCGACGCCGGCTTTTTCGGCGTTGGCGCGGGCGACTTCGAGGACGGCGCGCCAGTCGAGGGCGACGATGTGTGCCTGGGGGTTCTGGCGGGCGACTTCGATGCCGAACAGGCCGTGGCCGGCGGCGATGTCGAGGACCCGCATGGGTCCGGCGCCGTCGGCGAGCGCGATGCGGCCGAGCGGGGCGGCGATGGGGGCCATCATGGGGGCCATGCCGTGAGCGAACTCGACCCAGACGGGGTTGTCGGGATCGACGGTGCCTTCGCCGGGCAGGGAAGTGGTTCCATTGCGCACGATTTCAGTGAGATTCTGCCAGGGGCTCATCATCCTGGGGTCGTGGAGGAAGCGGGCGACCGAACCGATGCAGGAGGGCGACCGGCGGTCGAGAAAGGCGGCGCTGGTGGGCGTGTTTTCGTAGCGGCCATCCTGTTTGGTGAGGAAGCCGATGACGGTGAGATAGTCGCAAAGGCGCCTGATGCCGCGCTCGGAGGCCAAGCAGCGGGCGGCGATCGCAGCGACGGTGCGGCAGCCATCGCCGACGGCGCTGAAGAGGTCGAGATCGATGCCGGCGCGCAAGGCGGCCGAGTGCTGGAAGGCGGAGATTGTGTGGAAGACCAGATCCGGGGACGGAGCAGGCGCGGATTGAGTGGCGGTTCCCTCTGACATGAACTGGATTGTACACCCTGGAGTATAGATTGCGCCGACAGGTTCTCCATGCGCATGGATGAGGCGGGATGTTTCATCGGGCGTGCCGGCTGGTGTAGCCTGAGGGATCACGTGACGACTCGGCGGCGTATCCTCATTTACCTTGGAGCCCTTGTGCTGGGCTCGGTGGCGATATATTTCCTGATGGTTGCGCCGCGGCGGGCGCGGGATCCGCAGCGGCTGTTGACCTGTCTGCCAGCGGGGGGGCATCCCACCCTGTATATCGACGTTCAGACGCTGCGCGAGGCGGGGGTGCTGGAGCGGATCGCCGGGGCGGAGGCGATGGAGGAGGCCGACTACAAGGGTTTTGTCGAAGCGACGGGGTTTGATTACAAGAAGGATCTGGACGCGGCGGCGGTTCATTTCACGCCGTCGGCGCGGCTGATGGTGGTGAGGGGGCGGTTTGACAAGGCGAAACTGGCCGCGTTTGCCAAGGGCCGGGGCGGGCGATGCGTGGGCGAGCTTTGCACGGTCGAGGGCAGTGCGCGGGACCGGCAGATTTCTTGGGTGATGTTGGACGGGGATCTGCTGGGCGTGGCGGTGGGGCCGGACCCGCTGGCGGCGACGATCCTGGCGAAAGGGAGCAGGGCGCCCGAGGCGCCGCCGCCGGCGCCGGTGTGGCTGGCGTTGCCGGGGACGGAGTTGGAGGCGAGGGAGGGGTTGGCTCCGGGTTTGAGCGCGCTGCTGTCGTCGCTGAGCGGGGCGAGCAGGGCGACGTTTACGATCAACGGGTCGGAGGCGGGATTCGATGTGAGGCTGGTGGCTCCGTTTGACGACAGGTTGCGGGCGGAGGCGTCGGCGAAGAAGATGCGGGAGGCGACGGCGGCGTTGAAGACGCTGATGGCGAGATCGGGCACGGCGGCGCCGGATGGCAGTCTGGCGGCGGTGCTGGCCGGGGGCAGCTTCGATGCAGATCAGACGCGCGTGCAGGGGCGGTGGACGTTGCCGGCGAGCTTCTTTGAAGCGTGGGCGAAGAAGCAATAGCGTCAATTGGCGGGAGGACGGACTGGAATAAAGGTCGATCTGTCGAATAGGCGGATAGGAACCCGATCTCTTTCCATGAGGCGTGTGCGTAACTCAGGTGTTTTCTGCACAACGCGTGAGGCGGGCGTTTGGCGAGCCGCTCGCGTTCGGTGGCGGTATGGTGAGTCGTACCTCGCGCTTACGCACGAGGCTCGCCAAGGACGCGGATAAGTATCTGCAGCCGGTGGACGTCGTACCTCGCGCTTACGCACGAGGCTCGCCGGGAGACGGGGTATCTGTGTAACTTCAGTGGTTTCAATAGAGCTACGGGCGAGCGCCTCATGGCTCTTATGACGCGCGCCGCGCGTTATTGACTTTGTTCGCGGTTGAAGGGGGCGGGTGGGGGCGAGGAGACCCGCTCTCTCCGGCGCGCGGTTGAAGGGGGTGGGTGATCCAAAAAGGGTCAAGGCCGGGCTGGGGTGGCCGATAGAGAAGGCAATGGCCTTCATCGAATGGAAACCAACATACTCAGTCCAAGTGGACGAGATCGACCGGCAGCACCAGCGGCTGGTTCAACTGATCAACAGCCTGCATGACGCAATGAAGATCGGCGCGCCAAAGCAGGCGCTCGAAAGGATCGTTTCGGACCTGGTGACATACACCCGGTTCCACTTCCAAAACGAAGAGCGGCTGATGCGGCTGCATGGCTATCCGGATGTTGCGGAGCATATTCAGGAACACCAGCAGTTGACGGCGACGGTGTCGAGGTTTGAGGAAGACCTGCGGGCGGGCAAGGTGGCGCTGTCGGTGTCGTTGATGCAGTTTCTGAAGAACTGGTTGACGGGCCACATCCTGAACTCCGATATGAAATATGCGCCGCATATGAGCGCCTGCGCGCTGCGCTGAATTCACGAGGAAGAGGGGGCGAGAGCGCGGCGCCGGGCGGGCTGAAGCCCGCCCCACCGGGACTACATTTAGACATCGCTGGAGGCGATTCGATCATCCAAAGGCAAGGGAAGAAGATGCGAAGAGCGGAACCTTGGATGAAAACGCTGCTGTGGGCAGCAGGTTTGGGCGACTTCTTTCTTGGCGCTCTGGTGGCCGTGGCCCCGGTGGCGATCAACAGGGCGCTGGGGATCGAAGGCTGGACGGCGGTTGTTCTGGTGCGGATGATCGGGTTGATGACGGCGTCGGCGGGAGTGGGGCTGATGCTGGCGTCAGGCGATACGGTGAAGAGCTGGCCGATGGCGCTGGCGGGGATGCTGGTGAACTTCACCTGGGTGTGGGGGCTGGCGGCGGAACGGGGATTGTCGCACTGGGGTTTGACGGCCGGGGCCTTCCAGATTGTGTTGGGCGCGGGGTTGGGCGCGGTGCTCTATTGCGCATATCAGGCCAACATGGAGCAGCGGCGGAGCGTGTCGGCGGAAGTGCTGAAATTCGCTTTGCGATCGAAAACGAACGCGGGTGTGAGCCTGGACGAGTTGTCAAGGTTGTCGCCGGTGCTGCTGGTGTTTCTGCGCCATGCGGGCTGCACATTCTGCCGGGAGGCGCTGGCGGATCTGGCGGAGCGAAAAGCGGAGATTGAGGGGAATGGGACGCGTCTTGTGCTGGTCCACATGGGCAGCGATGAGCACGGGCGGAGGTTTTTCGCGCGATACGGCCTGGAGAACCTGCCCAGCATCAGCGACCCGCGGAAGTCGCTATACCGGGCGTTCGGGCTGCCCCGAGGCGGCGTAGGCGACCTTTTCGGGCCGAAGGTGTGGCTGAGGGGCATACAGGCCGCGATCCTGGGGCGTCATGGGATAGGGCGGCTTGTTGGGGATGGATTTCAGATGCCTGGAGTGTTTCTCCTCTTCCATGGAGAGATCGTGCGCAGCTACCGGCATCAGAGCGCGGCGGACCGGCCGGACTACCTTCAATTGGTGACGGGGCGGGAGTACTCTGCGCCTGAACTGCGATCCTGACCGGGTTCGGGCGTCCGGCGTTCTGCTATCGTATTGAAACAGAGGAGAAAAGCCGGACGCGGCACACGGCGCAGCGGGCATGTGCGGCAGGCGGCGGCATAATCCGATGGACGAGCAGTCACCTAAAAGACAGAGCGGCGGCGAGGCCAGGTTTCCTGGAACAGTCGGCACGGTGGAGCTTTTTGGGATCCCGGTTCGATTCCATTTTACGTTTTGGCTGATCGTGGTGTGGCTGATTGTGATCGGGTCCAGGGGCAACCAGTCGGCGGCGGGAACCACCTTTTACATTCTGGCGATTTTTGGTTCCGTATTGCTTCACGAACTGGGCCACGCTCTCGTGGCGCGGCAGTTTAAGATCAGGACGATCGAGATCGTGATGCTGCCGATCGGCGGATTGGCGCGGCTGGAGCGTTCGCCGAAGGTGCGGGAGGAGTTCTGGGTGGCGATCGCGGGGCCGATGGTGAACCTGATTATTGGCGGGGCATTGTTCGCTTATGTGTGGTTTGCGGGCAGGGCGTGGGCGCCGGAGGTGTGGATGACTGCGCCGAGCGATGCGAACCTGGCCGAACGGATTGGGGTGGCCAACCTGTTTCTGGCGGTCTTTAACCTGTTGCCGGCGTTCCCGATGGACGGGGGGCGCATCCTGCGCTCGCTGCTGGCGCGGTGGCGTCCGGAACACGAGGCGACACGCACGGCGGCGCGGATTGGCATGGGGATGGCGGCGATCATGGGCCTCTATGGACTGCTGGCGGGCAACTTCTTCCTGGTCTTCGTGGCGTTCTTCATTTATGTCGGGGCGATGCAGGAGCGCGTGGCGTCGGAGCAGCAGGCGCTGATCGGGGCGGAGATTGTGCGGCCGGCGATGGTGACGGTGTTCCGGACGCTGAACCATGGGGATAGTTTGAGAGAGGCGGCCAACCTGTTGATCGCCACGTCACAGCAGGATTTTCCGGTGATGTCGGGACCTGTGGTGGCGGGGTTGCTGACGCGTCAGGCGATATTGAAGGCGATGGCGGCCGAGGGGCCGGACGCCTATGTCGCGGGTGCGATGGACAGGGACTATCTTCAGGTCTCCCCGACGGCGAAGCTGGGCGAAGTGGTTCAACAGATCGCGGCGAAGCAGAGCAGTTGCGCGCTCGTATTTGAAGACGAGCGGCTGGTGGGGATGTTGACGTCGGAGAACGTGGGCGAGTTCCTGATCCTGAGAGAGATTCGACAGGCGAGGGAAAGCGCAGGAGAACAGGCAGGATGAGCCAACCGGACGTGTTGATTGTTGGCGCGGGTCTCGCGGGGTTGAGCTGCGCCCGGAAGCTGGAGGCGCAAGGCTTCAGGTGCTGGATCATCGAAGGGTCCGATGGCATCGGCGGCAGGGCGCGGACTGACGAGGTGGAAGGCTTTCTGCTCGATCGCGGTTTTCAGGTCCTGCTGACAGCCTATCCGGAGGCCCAGGCGGAACTCGACTACGATGCGTTGCGATTGTGCGGATTCGTTCCCGGCGCGATGGTAAGGAAGGAAGGGCGTTTTTTCAGAATCACGGACCCCAATCGAGGGGGCGGGTACTTGGGCAGCCTGTTGTCGCCGGTGGGAACGTTGATGGACAAGCTGCGCGTGTCCAGGCTACGTTCCGATCTGCTGAGAACGCCGGTGGAGGAGATCTTCGAGAACCCGGAGATCAGCGCCAGGCAGGCGCTGCTGATGAGGCGGTTTTCGCAGCGAATGATCGACGAGTTTTTCCGTCCGCTGTTCGGCGGGGTGATGCTTGACTCGAACCTGGCCGGATCGAGCCGGATGTTTGAGTTCATCTTCAAGATGTTCGCGGAAGGCGATGCGGCGGTGCCTGAGAAGGGGATGGGCGAGATTGCGAAGCAACTGGGTTCGACGCTGCCCGAGGGCGCGGTTCGGCTGAACACGCGGGTGGAATCGGTGAAGGCGGGCGAAGCGAGGCTCGAATCGGGCGAGGAGATCAAGGCGCAGGCCGTGGTGGTGGCGACGGACGGCGCGGAGGCGATGCGGGTGCTGACGACAAGGAAGAAGGTGCAGACGAGGGGAGTGAGTTGCCTCTACTTTGACGCACCCGAGAGTCCGGTGCAGGAGCCGATTCTGGTGCTGGGGAGCAGCAGCCGCGGGGTGATCAACAACCTCGCGGTGATGAGCGAGGTGTCGCCGTCGTACGCGCCGGGAGAGCGGGCGCTGGTATCGATCACGGTGCTTGGGAACCCGGCGCGTGACGACAAGTCCCTCGAATCGCTGATCCGCGGCCAGTTGCGGCGCTGGTATGGGCGCGTCACGAAGGAGTGGCGGCTGCTGAGGATTTACAGGATTGAGAACGCGCATCCGGTTTCGGTGCCGCAGCAGCTCAGGATGAAGCCGCGTTTGGAGCCGGGATTGTATCTGTGCGGCGATCACCGGGCGACGCCATCGATCCAGGGAGCGATGGAATCGGGGCGGCTGGCGGCGGAATCGGTGGGGCGGCAGTTGCGTGGGGAAGCCGACCCGCCGGAGCATGAAGTGGCAGCGGCGGCAAGACAAAGCCGGCGGGGACTGAGGGTTCAGGACCGGCCGGAGGCTGAAGCCGAAGACCCCGACTGAGCCGCGCGGAACAGCGTACGCGGGGCGGGACAGCCTGCTAAACACAACGACATCTGTGTTTGCGAATAGAACCGTCTGTTCAGGAGTGCCGCTCGCTCACGCAAGCGGCTCGCTGGCGGCCAGGCTCGACTGATTCCGAGCCGCGACCGGCAGGCGCGTACTTTCGACGTTATGCTTAGTGCAGGTCGAACTTCTTCATTTTGTAGCGCAGGGTATCACGGGTGATGCGGAGCAGCCGCGCGGCCTGGGTCTGGTTGCCGCCGGTCTTTTCGAGGGCCTGGACGAGAAGACGCTTCTCGTTGTCCTCGAGCGACATGCCGCCGTCAGGGATGGCGCGCGGGTAACTGTCGAGGGTGGCAAGCGTCCGGCCGGGCGCCTGGCGGCTGATGGACATGGGCAGGCTCTGCGCGGTGATGTAGGAGGAGTCTTCGAGGATCATTGCGCGCTCGATCGCGTTGCGGAGTTCGCGCACGTTGCCGGGCCAGTCGTGGTTGAGGAGCAGGGCCATGGCCTCGGGTGAGACGCCCTCGATGCTGCGCTTGAACTTGCGGTTGTAGTGTGCGAGGAAGAATTCGGCCAGGGGGGCGATGTCTTCGGTCCGCTCGCGCAATTCGGGGATGGTGATGTGGATGACGTTGAGGCGGAAGAAGAGGTCCTGGCGGAAAGCGCCTTCCTTGACGGCTTCACGGAGGTTCTTATTGGTGGCGGCGATGACGCGCAGGTCGAGGTTGATGTCCTTGAGGCCGCCGAGGCGCCGGAAGGTCTGTTCCTCGAGCACGCGCAGGAGTTTGGCCTGCAGCATGAGCGGGATTTCGCCGATCTCGTCGAGGAAGAGAGTGCCCTTGTCGGCCAGTTCGAAGATGCCCTTCTTCTGGGCGCGGGCATCGGTGAAGGCGCCTTTTTCGTAGCCAAAGAGTTCGCTTTCCAGAAGGGTCTCGGGGATGGCGGCGCAGTTGATGGCGATGAAGGGTTCGGCCTGACGGATGCTCTGGTAGTGAAGCGACTTGGCGATGACGTCCTTGCCAACTCCGTTCTCACCTTCCAGCAGGATGGTGGTGGCCTCGCTGATGGCGACGCGGCGGACGAAGTTGAGCATCTCGATCATCACCGGACTGGCGGCGATGATCTCGCGTTTCTGGGGTTCCGCTTCGTCGCTGATGTCCTTGATGGTGGCGACGACTCCCTGGACCGTGCCGTCGTCGCGCAGGACATGGCTGGTGCGGATGACGACGAGGCGTTCAAGGCCGTTCTCGCCGCGCAGGCGGACGGTTGCGTTCGAACCGTTGGACGAGAGCAAGCCGGTGTGCATGCCACAGCCGGGTTCGCACTGCTGGCAGTGAAACAACTTGTGGCAGTCACGCCCGACCAGATCGCCGGCGGTCACGCCGAAGAGGCGCTCGGCGGCCGCGTTGACGCCCGTGATGAAGTGGTTGGTGTCGTAGAGGACGATCGCATCCGTAATCTGGTCGAAGACGGCTTCGAGAACACCGGCGGTCTGCCAATCGCTGGAGAGTTTGGTCATTTCACGCTGACACTACATCCCATTCTAGACGCATCCGAGGATCGCGGTGCGCTGACTTGGGGCAATTGACCCACAGGGAATCTGAGAGGTGTTTGTGATTCAGAACAAAAAGTCTTTAATTTGAGATGGATACGACTGGCGGTGAGGGCCATGAGCGGTGGACTGGGGAGTGGCCTCAGAATTGCTATTTCAAGCGTGAGTGGAATAGCTTCGCAGACTGGACGGAAAGGTCCAGGGCGGGGTGAAAGGCACGCTTCCGATGGGTTCGATACAGTTGGCACTGTCCGACAAGGCCAAGGCTGAAACGTTGCGGGGGATACTCGCCCGCAGCGCCCAGCGCGAGGCCGTGTGTGTGGATACGCCGGATCTGGAATCGGCCTGCGTGGTGGTGGTGGACCAGGCACACCTGGGTACGTTGCCGCTGCCGCTGTCGAGGCCCGAACGAGTGGTTCTGTTGGCGGCCAGCGATCCCGAGTCGCTCAAAGAGGCCTGGGATGCGGGCGTAAGCTCCGTGGTCAGCGAGCAGGACTCAATCAATACCGTAGTTTTGGCAATTCTAGCCGTGTGCTTGCGTACCGGGGCGGCACGACCGAAAGACGGCGTTCCGCAGATGTTGGATTGATCGATGAAACGGTGGCTCCAGGTTGAGCCTGTCCGTCAGCCTGGCGCCGGGAGGTCATAAACCATGGATAATCTTTTACCCTATGTACTCGCGTGGGTCGTACTCGCGGTCATCGTCATCGTGTTGGCCTTTGTGCGGAAGAACGTCTCGTCTCAAGAGGACGACACACTGCACCTGGGCGGCGGCTCGGAAGGCGTGATCGAGCGCCAGAAACAGATCGCCAAGAAACTGGCGACGCTGGACTTGTGGGGCAAAATCCTCACGGCCCTGCTGGCGGCGACTGGCCTGGTTCTCCTCGTCCTATATGGCATGCAGATGTGGGAGTCCTCCAAGAGCACGGGCCTTTAGGCGAGGTGGATTGGAATTTGGGCGAGGGGCCGTTGGCGGCAACGGCCCCTGATAGCTGTTGATGAGAGGAGCCATGGCCGGTCAAACGACCGTGGCTTCACACCCGCCGGTAGCGGCAGTCAGGCTGCGGCGGGAAGGAGATCCTGTTTCTTGGTTTATCAACTGACATTGCGTGCGGCGCTGGCGTTATTGCTGGCCGGCGGAGTGTGGGCGTCCCAACGTGGAACCGGCGTCACCACGCCAAACAGCGTTTGCGCGGATTGCCACGAGGTGGAAGCCAAGCTGAAGAAGTCCGCTCATGTGGGCGTGCTCTGCGCCTCCTGCCACTTGAAGCGCGATGAGTACCCGCACCCGGCGGACGCTCCGAAGCCGGCCTGCGTGAACTGCCACGGGTCGATCGTCGCCGATTACAACCTGAGCAACCACGCTCTTGAACTGAAGAAGGGCAACGCCGGCGCGCCTGACTGCGCGTTCTGCCACGGCGAGAAGCACGACATCGCGATTGCGAAGTCGGCCGAGGCGCGGCGCGCGTCGATGGACACATGCGGCGGCTGCCATGACAAGGCGCTGGCGCAGTTTGAAAAGTCAGTTCATGGCAAGGCGGTGGCGGCGGGCATCCGGGAGGCCCCGGTGTGTATCGACTGCCATTCGGCGCACAATATTGAGGGTCCGAAGCGCGCCGGTTCCTCCGTGAACGTGAGTGGGGTGCCGGATACCTGCGGCCGTTGCCACGGCGATCTGAAGCTGATGCAGCGATTCGGTTTGAACGCCAACCAGGTTTCCACATTTGCATCGAGCTTCCACGGGTTGGCGCTGAAATCGGGCGAGGCGCGGGTGGCGGAATGCGCCTCCTGCCACGGGTTCCACGAGATTCTACCGTCGAGCGATCCAAGTTCGCGCATCAATCCGAAAAACATTGCCAAAACTTGCAGTTCCTGCCATCCGGGCGCGGGCAGCAAGTTCTTTTTGGGCAAGATTCACTCGGTGGAAATCCAGGACGAGCCGCCGCCCGTGCAGTGGGCGCGGTGGTTCTACCTCATGGTGATCCCTGGCACGATCGGACTGATGCTGGTGCACCACCTGGGCGACTTCATCCGCAAGTTCCACATGCACCGTTTCCACGGCCAGATTCAGCCGTCGTCCATGCTGAAGCCGTCGAAGCCGCATATCCGCATGCACAGGTTCGAGCGGATCCAGCACTTCCTGTTGATGATCAGTTTCATCGTGCTGGCGTATTCCGGATTTGCGCTGCACTACCCGGACGAGTGGTGGTCGCGCTGGCTGTTGACATGGGAGGTTTCGCATCCGATCCGCGGGACCGTTCACCGCGCGGCAGGCGTCATTCTGCTGATCACTTCGGTGATGCATGTGGTCTCGCTGATTGTGAACAGGACGCTGCGCGAGCACTGGAAAGAGATGTTGCCAAGGTTCGGCGACCTGCGCGAGATGGTCGAGGGCACGCTTTGGCGTCTCGGCTTGCGGCGCGAACGCCCGCACCAATCGTCTCACAGCTACATCGAGAAGGCTGAATACTGGGCGCTGGTCTGGGGCACGGCGGTGATGGCTATCACCGGCGTCCTGCTATGGGCCAACAACTGGATGCTGGCCAACCTGCCGAAGATGTGGTACGACTTCTCGCGGGTGGTCCACTACTATGAGGCCGTGCTGGCCACTCTTTCGATCGTTGTGTGGCACTTCTACTCGGTGATCTTCGATCCTGAGGTCTATCCGATGGACCCGTCGTGGTACAGCGGCTACAGCCCGCGCGAGTTCCCTGAGCATGGGAGCGGCGGCCACCAGAAGAAAGACTCCGGCTGACCTGTCCGGACGACGACTCAAACCGATCCGTTTATACTGAATCCATGCGGAAAATGAAAGATTGGCTGGCGCCAATGGTGTATCTGGGGAGCAACTGGATCAGCCTGATTGGCGTCGTCCTGGTCACCACGGGCGGTTTGCTGTGGGTGATCCTGCTGCCGAGCACGTTCAAGTCCGGCGGCCCTGATCCCTATCTTGGCATCCTCCAGTTCATGGTGTTGCCGGCGATATTTTTCGCCGGACTGGGTCTGATCCCGCTGGGGATCTGGCAGGCGCGCCGCTCGAACAAGGGGCGGTTGCCGGACGTCTTCCCGCCTGTTGATCTGAAGAATCCGAGATTCCGCAAGCTGGTGGGGTTCTTTGCGGTGACGACGGTGCTGAACCTGGTGATCGGCAGCCAGTTGGTCTACAAGGCGGTCCACCATATGGAGTCGGTCAGCTTCTGCGGCCAGACCTGCCATGTGGTGATGAAGCCTGAGTACACCGCCTATCAGAATTCGCCGCACGCGCGGGTGGGGTGCGTCAATTGCCACATCGGCCCGGGAGCGAACTGGTTCGTCAAGAGCAAGGTATCGGGTTCGTGGCAGGTGATCAGCGTGTCGCTGAATCTCTATCCGCGCCCGATCGAGACGCCGATCAAGGATCTGCGCCCGGCGCGTGAGACTTGCGAAGTCTGCCACTGGCCGCAGAAGTATGGCGGCGACCGCGTGCGCGTCCTCGATAAGTTCGCCGATGACGAAGCCAGCGCGCACACCAAGACGGTGCTGCTGATGCACATCGGGGGCGGCAATGGCTACAAGGGCATCCACGGCGCGCATATGGGGCCAGGCATCGTCATGCGGTACGCGCCCAAGGACGGCAAGCGGATGGAGATTCCGTGGGTGGAGTATTCGAAGAACGGCGAGACGGTGGCCTACCAGGCCGAGGGTTACAAGGGAAACGGTCCGGGCAACCTGGAAGTGCGGACGATGGACTGTATCGATTGCCATAACCGGCCGTCGCACACATTCGAACTGCCGGCGCGGGCGCTCGACCGTGCACTGGCAGCGGGCGAAATCGAGCGCTCGCTGCCATTCGCGAAGAAGAACGCTCTGGAGGTGATCCAGGTCAAGTACAGGACGACAGAGGAGAGCGAGCGCGAGATCCCGTTGCGGTTCGCGGCGTTTTATCAGAAGCATCACCCTGCGGTCTTTGCGGCGAAGAAGGCTGCGATCGAGCGGTCGGCGAAGGCGGTGCTGGCAGCATACGAAAAGAACGTCTTCCCCGAGATGAACGTCCAATGGGGCGTCTATCCGAACCACCTCGGCCATGAGGACTTCCCCGGATGCTTCCGTTGCCATGACGGCCGCGCCGGATCGAAGGCGGGGCGCGAACTGACACAGGACTGCGACAGCTGTCATAAGATGCTTGCGATGGAAGAGGCGGCGCCGAAGGTGCTGGTCGACCTTGGCCTTGCGCCCGCGCCCGGGACGAATTAGGATACCGAAGTCGTGTTGAGGCCTTGCCGCCCGCCCTGGTAATGGGGCAGAATTGGGGCGGAGGCGATGCCATGCCGCTCAAGACGATTCTTGTCCCCGTCGATTTCTCCGATCGCGCCATGGGCGCAGTGCGGCACGCCGAAGCGCTTCAGAGGCGGTTCGGGAGCCGTTTGATTCTGCTGCATGTCCTGCCCCCTCCGCACTATGAGTTCGGCGCGATGGAGGTTGGCGGGACAGTGCTTGAGGACCTGTTCCGCACCCGCGCCGAGCAGGCGCGCCGGGATCTGGATCAGTTCCTCTGTGAAGAGACCAAATCGACGGACTGTGAACGGATCCTGATCGATGGCGACCCGTCGGCGCAGATCGTCACGGTCGCGCATGAACGCGGCTGCAACCTGATCGTCATGCCGACCCACGGCTATGGTCCGTTCCGCCGTTTCATTCTGGGTTCGGTCACGGCCAAGGTTTTGCACGATGCCGACTGCCCTGTCTGGACCGGCGTCCACCTGGAGGCTCCATCGGCCGAGTCCGTGCGTCTGAACCATGTCGCCGTCGGCCTCGACCTGGGCGCATCGAGCGAGCGGACCCTGATGTGGGCATCGCGCTTCGCCGCCAGACTCGGCGCACGGCTCAGCCTCATCCATGCCATGCCGAATCTCGAAGGCAAGGCCGGCGAGTACTTCGATCCGGACTGGTACAAACACGTCGAGACATCGGTGCATGAGGCGGTCGCCAACCTGACCGCGAGCCTGTCCATCGAAGCGCCGCTGCACGTGGATGCCGGCGATGCCCCGGCGGTGGTCTGTGATCTTGCCGCCGGCATCAAGGCCGATCTGCTGGTGATTGGACGCGGCTCGGCCGCCGGTGTCTTCGGCCGCCTCCGGACCAACGCCTACTCGATCATTCGCCAAAGCGGTTGCCCGGTGGTCAGCGTCTGATTGCGGCAGTGTTGAACTTAACGACAATTGTTGAGTTTGACAGCACGCTTGAGGGTTATATCGCCCAGCGCAAGGCAGCGAGGCGCCTTCGCGGCTCCTGCCGGCGACCGTAAGTGCAACACGCCACAAGGCAGAGTCGCTAGAAACAGACTAAACGGTATTGGCATCTGAAATGCTACTATGTCTGTGCCAATGGAGTATGCCAGACGCGAGTATGGTCAATTGTGGCGGGCAGCAGCCGCGATTGTTCTGTTTTGGGCGCTGCCGGGAGCTGCCGACGGGCAGCAACCAAAGCCGCTCCCCGGATCGGCGGAATGCGAGAACTGTCACGAGACAGGCCGCCGCACGGGCAAGCGTGAAGAGGGCGTTCCGCCAGCCTACGACGCGCCGGCTCTGAGGAGTTCGCCGCACGCGGCGTTGGAATGTTCCGGTTGCCACTCGGACGCGGATCCCAAGAAACTGCCGCACGCCGACAAACTCGCCAAGGTCACATGCGGCGACTGCCATCCCGACGAAGCCGAAAAGCACGATCAGAGCCTGCACGGCCGGGCGCTGGCCAGGGGCGACAGAAGCGCGCCCACCTGCAAGACCTGTCACGGGACGCATAACGTCATCCCGCCATCCAACCCGCGCTCGCCTGTCGCGAAGATGGAAGTGCCCAAACTCTGCGGCGGTTGCCACCGCGAGGGATCGGCCGTCAGCCAGACGCACAACATTCCGCAAACCAACATTCTGGGCAACTACGCCGACAGTATCCATGGCGTGGGACTCTTCAAGCGAGGGCTGACCGTCACGGCCGTCTGCACAAGTTGCCACACTGCGCATTTCACCTTGCCGCACACCGATAAGCGATCGTCGATCTCGGTCAAGAACATCGCAAAGACGTGCATGCAGTGCCACGGGCAGATCGAGAGCGTCCATCAGAAAGTGGTCCGGGGCGAGTTGTGGGAGAAACAGCCGCACCTGATTCCAGCCTGCGTGGACTGCCACGAACCGCACAAGATCCGGCGGGTGTTTTACACGACCGGCATGGCCGACCGCGACTGCATGAAATGTCACGGCGAGCCGGGCATCAGCAGGCGCGAGGGCGGCCAGACGGTCTCGCTTCACATCCAGGAGGCTGAGCTGGCCGGATCGCGCCATGCGCGAGTGGCTTGCGTGCAATGCCACACCGGGGCGCGGCCAGCTCCATCGTCGAGGCCCTGCGCGACGATCGCGACGAAGGTGGATTGCTCGATCTGTCACGCCGAGGTCTCGGCTCAATACAAGACGGGGATCCACGGTCAACTGTCGGCCAAGGGGAGCCCCGACGCGCCGCTCTGCTCGACCTGCCACGGCAAACACGGCGTCCTGGCCAAGACCCAGCCGCAATCGCCCACGTATTCCCGCAACATCCCCACCCTCTGCGCGTCCTGTCACCGCACGGGCCAGAAAGCGGCCCTGCGCTACAGGGGTGCGCAGACGGACATTGTCGAGCACTACCGCGAGAGCATCCACGGCCGAGGACTGATCGAGGGTGGTCTCACGGTCACGGCCGAATGCGCCGACTGCCACTCGCCCCACATGGAGTTGCCCCAGAGCGATCCGCGTTCGACGGTGAATCCCAAGAACGTGCCCGAAACCTGCGCCAAGTGCCATCGCGGCATTTACGATCAGTTCAAGAACAGCATCCACTACCAGATGTCGCTGGCCGGCAAGAAGACTCCGGGTTGCAGCGATTGCCACTCGGCCCACACCATCCAGCGCACCGACATCAAGGACTTCAGGCTGCACATCATGGACCAGTGCGGCCGCTGCCACAAAGCGATCACGGAGAGCTATTTCGATACGTACCACGGCAAGGTCTCGCGGCTGGGTTACGACAAGACAGCCAAGTGCTACGACTGCCACGGCGCCCATGACATCCGCCGCATCGCCGATCCGAAATCGCGCCTCAGCCGCGATAACATCGTCGCCACCTGCGCCAAGTGCCACGTCGGATCTCACCGCCGCTTCGCTGGTTACCTGACCCACGCTACCCACCACGATCCTGAAAAATACCCGCTGCTGTTTTACACCTTCTGGGGCATGACCTCCCTGCTGCTTGGAACGCTGGCGGTTTCGGCCTTCCATACGCTGGCCTGGCTGCCGCGGTCGTTGCAGTTCCGGCGCGAATTGAAGGCCGCGCATGTCGAGGAGTCGGAGGTCTACGTCCGCCGTTTCACGAAGTATGAGCGCAACCTGCACCTCGTTGTCATCACGAGTTTCTTCGGGCTCGCCATCACCGGCATGATGCTGAAGTTCTCCTATGCCACCTGGGCGCAGGTGCTTTCGCGGCTGCTGGGAGGCTTCGAGAACGCGGGCTACATCCACCGCCTCTGCGCAATCGCCACCTTTGGCTACTTCGCGTTCCACATCCGCGACCTGATCCGCAAGAAGCGCGACGGCGGCACGAGTTGGGTCGAGTTCATCTCCGGCCGGGATGGGATGATGTTCAACCGGACCGACCTGAAGGAAATCGTCAGCTCGATGAAGTGGTTCTTCAACAAGGCGCCCAGGCCCGAATACGGGCGCTGGACGTATTGGGAAAAGTTCGATTACTTCGCCGTGTTCTGGGGCGTCAGCGTGATCGGCTTCAGCGGACTGATGCTGTGGTTCCCGCAGTTCTTCACCCGCTTCCTGCCGGGTTGGGCCATCAACGTCGCCACCATCATCCACAGTGACGAAGCCTTGCTGGCCGTCGGCTTCATCTTTACGGTGCACTTCTTCAACACGCACTTCCGCCCGGACAAGTTCCCGATGGACCCGGTCATCTTCCTTGGCGGCATGCCGATCGAGGAGTTCAAGCGCGACCGTCCGCGGGAGTATCAGGAGATGGTGGAGAGCGGCCAGTTGGAAAGCCATCTGATGCCGCCGCCGAATCCGCTGGCGGTCCGGATCTGGAAGCGCTTCGGCATGACGGCGCTGACGATCGGGCTGCTGCTGGTCGCGCTGATCATCTTCGCGCAGATCTTCGCTTATAAGTAGGCCGGCCTCGGGTCCGCCTGGGATAGAATCAACACCATGAAACTGCGCACACTGCTCCTGCTGACCGTGCTGTTGGCAGCGCCCCTTTCTGCCAAGCGGGCCAAAAACGTCATCCTCTTCATCGGAGACGCTGGCGGCGTTTCCACGCTGAACGCGACGAGCGCCTACGCGCACAAAGCGCCGCAGAAACTCTTCATCCAAAGGATGCCGAATATCGCCCTGGCTGACACCTCGACCAGCGGCGAATGGGTGTCCGACTCCGCCGCCGGCATGACGGCCATCGTCACGGGGCGCAAGACCGGCAACGGCGTCATCTCTCAGACGCCCGATGCGATCCGCGGCAAGAAAGACGGCGCGCCGATGAAGACCATCCTCGAATACGCGGAACAGAAGGGCCTGTCCACTGCCGTGCTGTCGAACATGTCGATGGTGGACGCCACGCCGGCCGCCTGCTACGCCCATGCCAACAACCGCTCGATGGCCGGCGAGATCGCCATTCAGATCCTGTCGCCGCGCTACGGCGACGGCGTCGATATGGTGATCGGCAACGGGAGAAAGGCGATCCTGGCGGCGACTGAAAAGTTGGGTGTCAACCTGGAGGCGCGGCTCAAGGAGAAGGGCTACGCGGTGGCTTCCTCGCCGGGCGCGATTCCGAAAGACGCCAGGCGCGTCGTGGCGCTGTTTGATTCAATCGAGTTCGATCCGTGGCCGGTGGTCGACAACGCCATCAACGTGCTGTCGGGCAATAAGAAGGGTTATTTCCTCATGGTCGAGTGGGACATGCACACCGACAATTTGAAGCAAGGCCTGGACCGTGGCGTCGTGATGGACAATCTCATCCGCCAGGTCGCGGCCAAGGTAAAGGACGACACGCTGATCATCTTCGCCGCCGACCATTCGTTCGGCATCAGCCTGCGCGGAGGCAGGATCGGCGATTCGCTTCTGCCGCCCGATGGGCCGCCGGAAGCGAGGCCGAAGATCCGCGTCGACGGCGGGCACACGGGCGAAGAGGTTGTGGTGGCGGCGCAGGGTCCGGGCGCTGAACTGGTCCGCGGCTACATCCCGAACACGCGGATCTTTCAGATCATGATGGCGGCTTACGGCTGGAAAGAGACGCCGCCGCCCGCCGCCGCCAGGTAGGCGCGGCTAAAGACCGGCTGCGCGCTGTATACTCGTTTCCATCCGGCGAGGGTTCAGCGGATCCGCGCCAATTCAAGATTGGAGATCGAAGTGAAGCTACTGCTCGCTGTTTTCATCGTATTGGCCCTGCCGCTCGCGGCAGCCGACCTGACCGGCGTCTGGGATGTCACTGTCGATATCGGCGGCAACACCGGCACGCCCACCATCACCCTCAAGCAGGACGGCAACACGCTCAGCGGGTCCTATGACGGCATGCTCGGAAAAGCGCCGCTGAAGGGGACGGTGGACGGCAGCAAGGTGCGCTGGGCGTTTGCCGCCGATTACGACGGCAACAAATTCACCGTCGTTTACACCGGTGTCGTTGAGAACAATACCATCAAGGGCAGCATCGACTTCGGCGGCCAGGCCGAAGGGACATTCACGGCCAAACGGAAGTAACCCGCCGTCAGGCGTCTTCGAGATAGAGGCCGAATTCGGAAAGCGCCGGGGCAGCGGACGCATCGGTTATCCGCAACCGGATCCTGTGCGATCTGACGCTTCCGTCGAGCTTGATGATGCGGCAGGCGCCGATGCTGGTGGCCGAAGCGATGGGTTTCCAATCGCCGTCGAGCCGCGCATCCACCGAGATCGCGCCGATTCTCTGGACGAGTTCAATCGCTTCGCGGATTCGGATGACATTGAATACCGTGCCGCCGCCGGGTGGGCCGCGCCCATATGCGAGTAGACGCGGTCGCCGGATTTGACCAGCATTGCCGCCTCCGCCGCCGTCGACAGCCGCGAGCGGTAGGTTTCGATCCAATTCCTCATCGACTACCAAAGGTAGTCGATCGCCCGGCCCGCCACCAAACGCGTCCTCACACTCGCCCATCCCTCACCGATAAGTCCTTCATCATGCTCCCCCAGCAGACGGGTCCGCCGACCCTCGAGCCACAGGAACTCACGCGCGCCGTGAACCTGCATTCGCTGTGGCTTGAGGGCATGGCCGGCGGCCAGCAGGCCGTCTTTCGGCGAAACCGCATGGAGAACGCCCGGCTCGGTCACGCCCGGCTGGACCGGTCGCTGATGGGCCGGCTGGACTGGCCATCGGCGGATCTGTCCTCGGCGGTGCTCGCCGGCGCCGAGCTATGGGACTGCGATCTGACGTTCGCCAATATGGCCGGGACCGACTTCACGGCCGCCTCGCTGGAACGGTGCCGACTGGATTCGTCCTGTCTCTCGGGCGCGGGGTTTTGCGAGTCGCACCTGGACGGGTGTTCGATTGAAGAAGCCAAGGCGGTCGGGTCGCGCTGGCTCGAAGCGATCCTGGGGAAAGTGCGGTTTGCCGGTTCCGAACTCCGTCATGCCGGCTTTCATCACGCCCGGCTGATCGAGTGCATGTTCACCGATTGCGGGCTTGAATCGGCTGTGTTTCACAAGGCGCACCTGCAATTCTGCCGGTTTCGTTCGGTGCGGGCGAGGGGGGCCCGCTTCACCGACGCGCGTCTCCAGCATTGCGAGTTCGACAAGTCCGACCTCTCGCACGCCCGCTTCACCTCCTCCAAGCTCTGGACCTGCTCGCTGGTGCGGTGCGACCTTCGCCGGGCCGATTTCCGCCAGGCCGATCTCCTGGGAGCCGCGTTCACGGGCAGTGTGCTGGCCGATGCGCGGTTTGCCGGCGCCAGGACGTTCGGCGCGGACTTCCGCGGCGCCGACCTGCGCGGCGCTCGTGAATTGAAGGCGCAGCAATTGGCGCAGATGCGCACCGACGAAACCACGCTGCTGCCAAACGGATCGAAGGGACCGTTTATGCGCTATTCGGGCGCCGAACGGCCGCTGGCGTTGACGCTTTAGCGGCGCGGTCTCAGGATAGGTCCGGGCGTCCTCCGCCTGCGGAGCTTCGCACGGCAATGCAAAGACCCCGCAGCCGGAACCCGGCGGCGGGGTCTTGGGTAGCCTGAGAATCAGACCTGCGTCTGAAGGACGCGCTTTCGTGGCTGGTCCACAGGAGCGTCGATCCCGTCACTCGATGAGGGATCTGTGCATTGGAGCAGCCGAATCAGCGATCAGCCACCTCGCGCGACAGATTACTACCAGGTATCATTTTTTCTGGACCACCTCCTTTCTTCAGTGATGGCCCCATCCTAAACGCGGTCTGCCGGGGCTGTCAATAGAAAAATCGATGGGTCTACCATATTTTGTATCCGGCCACCCCCATCCACCACACCAGGTAGGCTGGTTGCGTGCCGTCCGCGCGCCTGCGGACAAAAACAAACCCCGTGCTTGCACGGGGTTGGGGGGAAAGCTTCCTTGGAAGCCCGTAAACCCTGATGGAGGCAACTCCACCAAGAAGCGAAAAACTAACGTGACCCACGTTCTAACATGCACGTCGCGGGCCAAACACAAGTGGTTGAAAACAAGCGATTCACCTCTGTCTGCAATACGGTTTTACGTAGAATCGCCCGCGCTGCTACAAATCCGGGAAGTTCCACCCAAACCGATACAACTGTGGCCGTCCAATCGGAGTAGAATCGGATGGTGTCCGCTGAAATCCCCCCGTCAGCCGAAGGTCTGAGCGAGAGAGACCAGATTGCCCGCCGGGCGATGGCGGGCGCTCGCCGCGGGTTGTGGGGATTCTATATCGCCGGGCTGCTCATGGCCAGCCTCGGTGCGCTGCTACTGGCCTGGCAGCACCACCTTAAGCCGGACTTCATTCTGATCGGCGCCTACTTCCTCTTTCAGAACCTCGGCATCGTGGTTGCTCACCTGTTCGCCCAGCCGTTGCTGAAGAAGAAGGGTATCGCCTACGTCCTGTCCGCGGGTTGCCTGCTGGCGGCGCTGAGTCTGCTCATGCTGGCCGGTTTCGCGCCGCCGATGCACTGGGCCGGCAGGCTGGCCGGCCTGCTCTTCCTGGGTGCGGGAGCCGGGCTGATCCACAGCGCCGCTCTCCACGCCATCGTGCCGGCTTACGAACTGGATTCGGCTTCGACCATGACGCTCGCCGGGACGCTCTTCACGCTCGGCGGGCTAACCAGCGCATTAGTAGTGGGCGGGACTTTCTTCGCCTACACGACTCCGAGCATCCTCATCTTCATGGCCCTGGCGCCGGCCTTCGCCTTCGGTTTCTTCGTGCGGCTGAAGATGCCCGACGATCCGGTCGTCAGCCAGCCGACTTGGAGCCGGGCGATCTCCGATTTCAAGAGCCCGGCGGCGATCCTGTTCGCGGCGCTGCTGTTCTTCCAGTTCGGCAACGAGGGCGCGATGGCCGGATGGCTGGCGCTGTTTCTCACACAGAAGATGGGGTGGAGTCCGGCGACTTCACTTTCGATTCTGGCCCTTTACTGGCTCGTCCTGATGCTGGGCCGGGTGCTCGGCCAGCGAATCCTGCCCCACGTGCATCATGGAAAGCTGCTGGCCGTGGCGGTGTTTGGACCGATGTTCGCCTGCCTGATCCTGTCGTTCACCAACAATCTGTTCGGCGCGATCACCGGCACGGTGCTGGCGGCGGCCGGCTTCGCCCTGATTCTGCCGCTGGTCGCCGAGAAGATCGGCGGCCGTTTCCCTTACTTCCACCCTGGGTTCTTCAGCGGCGTCTTCTCGCTGGCGATGACGGGCGGACTGCTGGCGCCGGCCTCGCTGGGCTACTTTGCCCACTACTGGGGCGTCGGCGTGGTGATGGGATTGCCGCTGCTCGGTTCGGTGATGGTGGCGCTGCTGCTCCTGCTGATCTGGCTCGAATCGAGACTCTCAAGCCCCGCCCGCAAAGCCTGAGGCCGCGAACGAAGAGAGCGGGTTCCAGCCGGCGAATTCCGTTGCGGGTTCCGCCCGCGTATTCCGTTGCGGGTTCCGCCCGCGTATTCCGTTGCGGGTTTCAGCCATTCGCTCGAAGGTGCAGTTGGGAACCCGCTCTCTCGCGTTCGCGGCCTTCGCGCGGGTGGTTTTCACGGGTGTGTTGGCCCGCGGCCCGTTTCAGGGAAGCCCGGCGCGGATAGTCTGAGCGCCCGCCTACTTCAGCGTCAGGCTGCGTTTTTCGCCGCCGGAGGTCCACACCAGTTCAAGCTGCTTGAGGCCGGTTAGTTTCTTTTTATAAATGTAGTAGATGTAGCCTGCGCGGTCGCCCGGCGGCGGGCCTTCAGGGAAGGCCCCGTGGGTGATCGCATTGGCGGCAGCTTCGAGCGGGTCCTTGCCCGGTGCGGTGACGTCTTCCCTGTCCGTGCCGGTGGGGATGCGGTTCGGCTCGCGAACGGTCGGGTCGCCGGGAAAACGGCTTGTCCGTCGCGGACCGCCGAGGATGACATCGGCGCCGCCAATCGAGCCGCCGGCGACGAGTCCGCGGCGTCTTTCCCATTCGGGATGCCGGATGGCGCCGGCGACGAGTCCGGCCGGCTGCGGGTAGACCAACTGTTTCGCGCCGTTGATACGCAGCAGGAAATCGGAACCCCGCACCTCGGGCGCCTGGCCCGGCTTGGGAAAGTAACCGATCTCGATGGCGATGTAGTCGCCCGTATGGTGGCTGGCCGAGCCTTCCATCACGAAGCGCCCGATGAACTCCGCGCCCAGCCCGGCGAGCTTCGATTCGGCCCTGGCCGGGTACTCCGCGGCCGACTTGCGGGGCTCCACCGCGTACAGCACCGCCGACGCCGAAAGCAGCCATGCCGCAAGCTGTCTCATGGCCCCAGGATAAACTTAAATACTCATGCTTCGTATCGTTGTGTTGCTGCTGGCCGTCATGTCGGCCGTAAACGCCCAGTCGCTTGGCGAGACGATCGAGCGGATCCTCCAGTCCTCGCCGGGTCTGCGGGGCGTCGTCGGCATTCATGTCGCCGATCTGAACACCGGCGCCACCCTCTATGAACGTAACAGCCGCCTGCCCATGACGCCGGCCTCGAACATGAAACTGCTGTCCTCCGCCTTGGCGCTTTCGAGTCTCGGGCCGGATTACCGCTTCGAAACGCGGGTCCTGTCGCCCGCGCTGCCAAGCCCGGCCGGCGGGGTGGCGTCGCTGCGGATCGTGGGCGGCGGGGACCCGTCGCTCTCCGGCCGCGCCTATCCATATGAGAAGAAGCCGGGGAACGGCAATCCGCTGGCCGGCCTGGAGGATCTTGCCGACCAGGTGGTCCGGATGGGCGTGAAGCGGGTGGGCATGGTGATTGGCGACGACCGGCTGTTTCCCTTCGACCCAACGCCCGAAGGCTGGACAGCCGATGACGGGACCTGGGAGTATGGCGCGCCCGTGTCGGCGCTGACCGTGCACGACAACGCGCTGCTGTTGACCGTCAGACCGGTGAAGACCAGCCCGCTGGCCGAAGTGTCGTTCCTGCCTCCCTCGGACTACTTCACCGTCTCGAACGGCCTCCGCGTCGCCCAAGGCCTGGCGAGGAAAGTGGAAGTCGCCCGGGCCGCCGGGTCAAGGGTGGTGCGCATCAGCGGCACCTCGCCGCCCGGCGGCGGGGCGTCGACCGTCTCCATCGCCATCGACGATCCGGCGCTCTATGCGGCCGAGACGTTCAAGCGGCTGCTGGAAGAGCGCGGGGTGGTGGTACGGGGCGCGTCGCGGGCCGATCACCGCATGCCGGGCGAGAGCTTCGCGCCGCCCGATGGGGCCGTGCTGGCGCGTCGGGTTTCGCCGCCGTTGAGTCAGATTCTGGAAGTCGTCAACAAGGTGAGCCAGAATCTCCATGCCGAACTGGTGCTGCTCGAGACGGCGCGGGTGAAGCGGGGCGAGGCGTCGAGGGAGCTGGCGATGGGTGAGATGGCGGCGTTCCTGAGTTCGTTTGGTACTGAGCCGGGCGACACGGATCTCTATGATGGGTCAGGGCTTAGCCGCCGCGCCCTGGTGACGCCAGAGACCCTGACGCGGCTGCTGGTTCAGATGCACAGGACTCATGGGGACGCCTTCCGGCAACTCCTGCCCGTGGCCGGAGAGGACGGGACGCTGGCCGCCCGCTTTCGCGGAGCCACCGGCGCCGCCGGCATTCGGGCCAAAACCGGAACGATCAGCCACGTCACTGCGCTCAGCGGATACGCGGGCGATGATCCATCGCGGCGGGTGGCTTTTTCGATCATCTCCAACCACCAGACCTCGCCGGCGTCCGAGGTGCGGACCGCGGTTGATACAATCGCATTAGAGATCCTCAGGAAGGCGATCCGATAGAACATGCCAATTTTTGAATACCGTTGCCAGGACTGTGGCGTCCGCTTCGAGAAACTGATCCGGCGCGATGCCGATGTTGAGTCGCTCGCCTGCCCGTCCTGCGAGGGCCAGCGCCTGGAGAAGGAACTGTCGACGTTCGCCGCTCATGCCAACGGCGGCGCTCCGGCGGCGCAACCGGGACCGTGCGGGCAGATGTGCGCGACGCCCGGCATGTGCGGGCGCAATTAGGCGGGCCTTTCGCTGGCCGAAGCCTTTCGCCTGCTGAAGCCTTTCGCTTGCTGAAGCCTTTTGCGGGCTGAAGCCCTTTGCCGGCTGAAGCCCGCCCCACCGGGCTTGTTAAAGCAGTTTCGTTATTCCGGGGATGAAGACTGGATATGTGCCGTCAGGACCCGGTTTTACGGGTGCTTCCATATCTGCCCGCACGTCTTCCGGCTTCGGCGGATAGTAGAAATCCGAAGCATTGATCTGCTCCCAGGTGACCTCCTTGCCCGTGTAGCAGGAGAACTGGCCCATCATCGTAATCAGCGTCGAACGGACCATGTAGTCGCCATTGTTGAGCGGCTTGCCCTTGCGGATGGACTCGAACAGCGCCACATGTTCCAGATCGTAGGCGTTGTTCTTTGACGGCGGTCCGGCCGACTGCCAGTTGGTCTCGCCCTCGATCCGCAGCTTCAACAGATCGCAGCGGCCCTTCGTTCCCATGATGAAGCTGGAGTTCTCGTTGTAGCAGTTGTCGATCGTCCGGCAGTAGGCATACACGCGTACGTTGCCGGGGAAATCGTAGACCACCGCGTGGTGATCGAAGACGTTGCCGTAGATCTCTCCGTGAAGCGTCGAACGGCCGCCCATGCCCCATGCCTTGACCGGCGCGGCGTTGCCGAGCGCCCAACTCGAACGGTCGAGGTTGTGAATCAGCGTCTGCGGCACGTCGTCGCCCGACAGCCAGTTGAAATGATACTGGTTGCTGCCCTGATAGGTGATCTCGCTCATGCCCGGACGGCGCGGATAGAGAACATAGGGCGGTCGCAGCCAGGTCTCTTGAATCGCGACGATGTCGCCGATGGCGCCGCCGTGGACGCGCTCCATCGTCTCGCGGTAGCCGGGGTGGTAACGGCTCTGAAGGCCCGAAACCACCGACAGCCCCTTCTGTTTCGCCAGGTCGCAGGCGGCGCGCAGCATCTTGATGCCGGCCGGGTCCACGCCATGCGGCTTTTCGAGGAAGACATGCCTGCCTGCCTTGACGGCCTCCATCATGTGGAACGGATGAAATTTGGAGGCGTTGGCGATGATGACCACGTCGCTGGCTTCGATGACGTGTTTGTAGGCATCGAAACCGCCGAAGCAGCGTGAATCGGGCACGTCCATCTGCTTCGGATATTTCAGCTTCAGCGCCGTGCGCTTCTCCTGTACGCGGTCGGGCAGCAGGTCGCCCATGGCGACGATGCGCACGTCCTCGCCCGCGTTCATGGCGTTCGTGGCGGCTTCCGCGCCGCGGCCGCCGCAGCCGATTACGCCCACGCGGATCGCCGCTGTGGATTGCGCAAAGACGCCCGCGGCGGGAGTCATCAACATGGCCCGTCTGGAAATCGGATTCATCTCGCCCTCCTGCACACCTATTTGCTCCGGCCCGCGGCCCACTGCACCGCGTTCGACATCAACCGCTGAAAGCCCGGATGGTTAAACGTATGGGCCGAGTGGCCCAATCGGATATGCAGCGCCCGCGCCTTTGGATTCGGGCCGGCATAGACCACCGGGGGGTCGCTGTCGGGATGATCGGTGGTCATCAGCACGTCGATCTTCTCCGAATGCCACATGCCCTTGTAAACCTCGTCGTTGACATACAACGGGCCCACGCCGGCCAGCACGGGATGGCGCTGCTTGCCGGCCGCGGGCGTCACAAGGAAGTCGATATCTTCCTTGTATGAACTGGCGGCGTGGCCGGGCGCGGCCCTGGTGAAATACTTGCCGCCGATCACCTCTTCATGCCACCACGGCCAATCCGTGTAATCGACAATGGCGTGGTGCAGCGAGATCACGCCCTTGCCGGCATCGACGAACGCCTTCAGCCGCGTGCGCGCGTTCTCGGACGTGGTCTCGCGCATGTCGTGGAGGATCACGGCGTCGAAGCGGTCTTCGAGCGGGCGCGAGAACGCCTCCTGCTCTGTGGCCGCGTGCGTCCACGTGACGCCCTTCAGCGAATTCATCATCTGATAGAACTCGACCGGATAGCCGTGGCCTCCGGTCACTGCCAGGACGCGAACCGGATTCGGGCCGTGGTCCGCTTTGTGCCAGTCGATCGCCGGGATGGTGACCTTGCCGGTCGCGGCCCACTCGATGCCGCGGGCGAACAGGTTGCGCATGCCGGGTTGATAGAACGCCATCGTATCGTGACCCATCGTGGTGTAGAAGACGCGGCCCTTGCCATAGGGCTTCACCCAGGCCAGCGGTTCGCGCTGGTTGGTGCCGCCGATCGCGGGCGGGCTGAAAGCGTCGGCGACGACGTGTGAATCGGGCATCAGGTCGAACTTGTGATACAGTTCGTCGTTCGCCATCCAGGGCGAATCGAGCCCGGCGGCGATGGGATGTGATTTGTCTTTCCAATCGACAAGGAAGGTCCAGCGGCGGGCGTGGCCGATCTTCTCCGGCGCCCAGTTCATGCCGATCATCCTGGGATACTCGACCCAGCCGGGCGTCGGGCCGGACTGCCATTTGCCGCCCGTCCACTGCATGCCGAACCACTCGCCGTAACTACAGAGGTGGAAGGCGATCAACCCGCCGCCGTTGCGGACAAACTGCTCGACCGCCTGTTCCATTCCCGCGCTCAAACGCGGACCGTTGTAGTTGATCAGCACGGCGTCGTAACCCTGGAGAGAGGCGCCGGTGAGCCCGCGCGGCTCCTCGACGACGCGCGTTTCGAACTTGCCCGTGCGGGCCAGGATCTCCTGGATTGCGCCGGTTGTCGTGCGCCAGTCGTGATACTGTTCGTCGGAATCGCCCGTCAGGATAAGCACCTTTGTAGGGTTCGACTGCGCGAACCCGGTGGCCGCGAAAGCGGCGCACAGAAGAGCTAGGAGAGCGCGTTTCTGACCCATGCGAGACTCCTTTCGATCATCGGCCCGCCCTGGCCTTCGCATTCGATGCTGTAGACGCCTTTGTAGCCCGATTCCTTCAGCAGGTGGATGCATTCGATTATGTTGGCGGCGTTCACGCCATCGCCGATGGCGCATTGTGAGACGGCGATGCCAGTGAGTTCGCCGCGAGCAGTCGCGGCCAAGCTGCCGCTGACGTCCTTGATGTGGACGTGGCCGACGCGCCGTTTGAACTCGCGCAGAAATGCCACCGGGTCCTGGCCGGCGATGAACGTGTTGCCCGTGTCCATGTTCATTTTCAGAAACTCGGAATCACAGAACTGCAGCATCTCGGCCATGAACTCGGGCTTGGTGGTGTAGTAGCCGTGCGGCTCGATGTTGATGGTGATGCGGTAGCGTTCCGCCGCCCGGACGATCTGGGTATAGATGCGGCGCATCTGCGCCATGGCCTCGGTGTCGGTCATGCCGGCGGGCTTGAAACGGTCGTCGGTGGTGTCGATGCAGGGGCAGCCGATGAGCTTGGCCCAGCGGAGCGTGTGCATGATGTACTCGACGCCGAGGGTGGCGCCTTCGGGGATCGAGAGCGGAAACGCGGCATCGATCTGCGAGAACTCGATGCCCATGGCGTCCATCTTCTGCCGCAGCGCCAGCGGGTCTTCCCAAAGAGCGATGTGGGGTTGATAGCCGAGACCGTGGATCCAGCTCACGCCGTCGATGGCGCCGCACTCGATGTAGGAAAGCGAGTGGTCGCGCGCCCAGTCCAGGCATTGCTGAAAGCTCCAGTAACTGGAATTGAATGCGTCTGTGTGAAAGCCGATTTTTGACATACCGTCTGCCAGCATATGCTTTCATGCCCTGTGAGGCAAAGCGCGGGCGCAGCAAAAAAATCCGGCGGCGCGCCTGGATGGGCAACGCCGCCGGATTTCAAAACTGAGGGCGGAGAGCGATCAGGCGGTGGCCTTCGCCGGGGTCCGCTGTTCCATGGGGATGAAATGCCGCTCGTCGTGGCCGATGTAGACCTGGCGCGGACGGGCGATCTTCTGTTCCGGATCTCTGGCCAATTCCTCCCACTGCGCCAGCCAGCCCACGACGCGCGGAATGGCGAACAGCACGGTGAACAGGTCGGGCCGGAAGCCCATGGCCTGGTAGATGATGCCGGAGTAGAAATCGACGTTTGGATAGAGCTTGCGCGACACGAAGTAGTCGTCCTGGAGGGCGATCCGTTCCAGTTCAAGAGCGATCTCGATGCGCGGGTTGACGCCGGTGATTTTGAACACTTCGTCGGCCGCCCACTTGATGATGCGGGCGCGCGGATCGTAGTTCTTGTACACGCGGTGGCCGAAGCCCATCAGCTTCACTTCGCCCTTCTTCACCTTTTCGATGTAGGCCGGGACGTTGGCTTTGGCTCCGATCCTATCGAGCATGATGAGGACTTCCTCGTTGGCTCCGCCGTGGAGCGGTCCGGAGAGGGCGGCCGCGGCTGCGGCAACCGAGAGGTACGGATCGGCCTGCGAACTGCCGACTTGCCGCATGGTCGAGGTCGAGCAGTTCTGCTCGTGATCGGCATGAAGGATAAAGAGGATGTCGAGGACGCGCGCGATGGTGGGGTCGTCGATGAACTTCGGTTCGACCATCGACCACAGCATATGCATGAAGTTGGCCGTGAACGATTTCGACTTGTCGGGATAGACGTAGGGCAGGCCGAAGGCATGGCGGTAGGAATAGGCGGCGATGGTGGGCATCTTGGCCAGCAGGCGCACCGATTGGCGTTCGCGGTTGGCCGGATCGTGAACGTCCTTTGCTTCGGGATAGACCGTGGACAGGGCGGCGACGGACGAGATCAGCATCGTCATCGGGTGGGCGTTGTAGCGGAAGCCTTCGAGGAAGTTCTTGCTGGTCTCGTGGATCATGCTGTGGCGCATGACGCGTTCCTCCCACAGGGCAAGTTCGTCCCTGGTGGGAAGTTCGCCGCGCATGAGCAGCCAGGCGACTTCAAGGAACGAGCAGTTTTCAGCCAGTTCCTCGATGGGGTAGCCGCGGTAGCGCAGGATGCCGACGTCGCCGTCAATGAAGGTGATGGCGCTGCGGCAGGATGCCGTGTTCAGGTACGCGGGATCGTAAGTCATCATGCCGAACTCATCGGGTTTGACCTTGATCTTGCGGAGATCGGTGGCACGGATGTTGCCGTCGACGATCGGGACCTCGTATTGGGCTCCAGTGCGGTGATCAGTAATCGTGAGCCGGTTATCGGACATGAGACCTCCAATGAAGAACTGTACCAAACGCTACTATATTAGAACCTGTTTGTCTGATGAGAGCAAAGTGTTTGTCGTGACAAAAGTTTCACTCCCTCCTGCGGGCCAAGGTGGTTGCATCCCATCGACTCCCATATCTTACGAAAAAGTCACCGCTCCGGACTCGACCCCACCGCCTCCACATTGTCGATAAGCCTCGTGGATCCGAGCCATGCCGCGGCGGCAACGCGGACACGGCCGCTAATCCGGTCCACGGGTTGAATCAGGTCCGGGTCGACCACATCAAGGTACTCGACGCGGAATTGAGGAGTCCCTGCTATTGCGGCGATGGCCCGTCGCTTCACCTCGGATGCATCCTGCTCACCATCTTCGATAAGGTCCCGCGCAATGCAGAGCGCCCGGTAGAGCGACGGGGCGGCCTCGGCTTCGGCGGGCGTGAGATGCCGGTTGCGCGAGCTCATGGCCAATCCGCCGGGTTCCCGCACCGTGGGTACCGGCCGGATCTCGACCGGCACGTTCAGATCCGCCACCATCCGGCGGATCAATGCAAGTTGCTGGAAGTCCTTCTCGCCGAAGTAGGCCAGGCCGGGTTGCACGATGTTGAACAGTTTCAGGACTACCGTGGCCACGCCCCGGAAGTGTCCTGGCCGGTAGCGGCCGCACAGTTGTTCGGCCACCGATCCAGGTTGGACCGCCGTTTCATACCCGTCGCCGTACATTTCCAATGCGTGCGGGGCGAAAACGAAATCGACGCCGGTCCTGCGGCAGGTCTCCAGGTCCGCATCAAGCGGTTTCGGGTAACGGCTGAAATCATCCTGCTGGTCAAACTGGAGCGGATTGACGAAAATACTCGCCACCACCACGCCGCATTCGGACCGCGCCATTTCAAGCAACCGGACGTGGCCGGCGTGCAGCGCGCCCATGGTAGGCGCCAAACCGATCACATCGCGCCGCAATCTGGCCTCTGCCAGGGCGCGCCTCAGATCGTCGATGCGGCCGAAAACCTGCATCGTCATTGGCGTTCTTCCTCCCAGCCGGGGAACCGCCCGTTTCGCACATCGGCGGCAAACTCCTTCGCCGCCGAAGTGACCGCGGACCCGGCGTCGAAATAGACCTTCGAGAACGGCGGGGGTGTGCCGGACAGGCCCAGGATGTCGCTGATCACCAGCACTTGGCCGTCACAGTTGGGCCCGGCCCCGATGCCGATGGTGGGGATGGCGACACTCTTGGTGACTCTACCTGCCGCCGTGTCCGGAACGCATTCCAGCACCACGGCAAATGCGCCCGCTTGCTCGAGCGCGAAGGCGTCCTCGACAAGTTGTTCTTCGGCCGCCGCGCTGGTTGCCTGTTTTCTGAAACCGCCGAGTTGATGGACCGCCTGCGGCAACAACCCGAGGTGGCCCATCACCGGAATTCCAACCGATGTCATCCGCCTGACCGCTTCCAACACCGCGCGGCCGCCTTCGAGTTTCACCGCCGCGGCGCCGCCCTTCTGCAGGAGCGCACCGGCGTTCTTCACAGCTTCATCAAGACCGGCCTGATAGGTCATAAATGGCATGTCCGCCACCACCAAGGCCCGCTTGGCCCCACGCGAGACGGCCCTCGTGTGGTGAATCATCGCATCGAGAGTCACCTCCAGAGTCGTTTCGCAACCCATCACCACCATGCCCAATGAGTCGCCCACCAGCAGCACGTCGATGCCCGCGCTGTCCAGAAGCCGGGCCATGGCGGCGTCGTATGCAGTGAGCATGACAATCTTCTCGCCGCGCTTCTTCATCTCTTTCAGGTGCGTAGAGCGAACGCGTCTGGGACCTTCACTCATTTCGAAGCGCCTCCTCCACCTGCTTCAACCTGCTCGCATCCAACCCGGCCCGCCGCGCCAGCTCCGCCTGCCACATGCCGAGCGCACGATAGAGGACTCGAATCGCCGGATCCTGGCCGGTCAGCGATTTCAGGTGCAGCCGCAACGTCCCCGCATCGCCGCGGCCCGCCGGTCCCGTGAGCGCGGCCTCGGGACCGAGTTTGAATGTGTTTTCAAGGCTTGACCTCACCAGCCGCTCCAGCACGCCCAGCGCCTCGGTTTTGCCGGCAGCGCCGGAGCCGGCCAGCATCGTGGCGGCGGCGTCCAGCAGACCGGGGATCGAATTGCACGCCAGTGCGGCGGAGGCGTGGTACAAGGCTCGTCCGGCTTCGGGAACTTCGTACATCCTGCCTTCCAGTAATTCCAGAATCTCCGCGGCCCATGCCCGGGCAGGTTCCTCGCCGGTGAAACCGTAACACGCTCCGGCGAGAGCCCGCAGTCCCTCTTCGCCAGATGGGACCGTCGCCAGCGGATGCAATGCGCCGCAATGGACGCCTGCGTCGCTGAGCGGCTTCAGGACGTCCACGCCATGGACTCCGCAAGTGTGAATCGCGACCGCTCCGCGCTTAGCGCCTGGGGCAAGTCTTGCCGCCACCGCGGCCACCGCGTCGTCGGAAACGGCGATCAGCAGACGTCCCGCCAAATGTCCGATGCCGTCGATATCCACCGCAGTCGCACCACCGATGAATCGCGCCGCGTCCGCCGTGTGGGCCGGATTACGTCCGGCCACCGCCGCGATCATCAGGCCCCGTTCCCGCAACAGCCGCCCCATGGCCTTGGCGACACGGCCCGAGCCCACGATCCCAACGCGCGTACTGACTTCCGTTAACATTGTCCGGGGCTATCCTCCAGGCCGAACAGAATCCCCTGTCCAAGAAGCCAATCGGGGTCGAGATGGCGCTTGACCGCTTTCATCGCCTCGATCTGGGCGGGGTCGAATTCGATGCCGAGCAGGTCCCGCTTCTTGCGTCCGAGGCCGTGTTCGGCGCTGACGGTACCGCCAAGTTGGACCGCCTTGCGGGCGAATTCCAGCATCAATGAACGCCCGCGCATGGCGTCGTCCTCGGTCTCGGGAAGGATGTTGACGTGGACATGGGCGTCGCCGATGTGGCCGAAGATGACGTACTTGCCGGGCAGTTCCTCGTCGAGCCGCCGGGTGTAATACGGCATCATCGTGGCGTTGGCCTCGACTGGAACGGCGTAGTCCGAGTTCAGTTTCTGGAAGCCGTTGCGGCGGACTCGCTCGTTGACCAACTCGGGCAGCGCGTGGCGGAAGGCGCGGAAGCGTTCGCGGTCCTGGGCCGTTTCACCGAACCAGGATTGTTCGGCCAATGCGCCGGCGGCTTCGATTCGTTCGATCCAATCGTCGACGGGGTCGCCGGGGAGCGAATCCAGTTGCTGCTCGATGAGCAGCGCCGCACCGGCCCCGGCCGGGACCTCGCTGTAGCCGCGGCGGAGGAGTTGCAGCGAAGCCGGGTCGAAGTACTCGATCATGCGCAGTTGGGGGAGGTCCCGCCAGTGTTCGACGGCAGTGAGGGCGCCGGCCGATGTTGGAAAGAAGACGACTCCGGAGAGGAGTTCGCGGGGTTGGGGTAAAAGTATAAGTTCGGCTTCTACGACCGCGGCCAGGGTTCCTTCGGAGCCACAGAGGAGGTCGATCCAATCCATACCCTGACGTAGAGGATAACCGGCGGTATGTTTGCGTGCGCGGGGGGCGGGGAGGGGGGTGAAGGGGAAGTCGACCGGGTCGCCGCGGCGGAAGGTCCGGACGGTTCCGTCCATCTGGACGGCCTTGACCAAACGAATCCATTTACGGGTCGAACCATAATGGAATGAACGAGATCCAGACGCATTTGTGGCGATGGTCCCGCCGATGGAGGCCGACCATTCGGTGGGGTCGGGGGGGTAGAACTGGGCGGAGGCTTGGGCCTTTTCGTGAACGTCCTTTAATGTGACACCAGCCCCGGCGATGGCAAAACCGTCGTGGATTTCGAGGCGGCGGAACCGTTCCAGGCTGACGACGCAGCCGCCTTGGGGGACGCGTCCGCCGGTGACGCCCGTGCCCGCTCCGGACAGCGTGACTGGCATCCGGCGGCGGCGGCAATCGGACAACAGCGCGGCGAGTTCCCCGGCGGTGGAAGGCGCGGCGAACTCCTCGGCGCAGCCCTTCAGTCCGGAGGCGTCTTCCAAATAGCTTTGGGGAACCTCGGCCACCTGAGCGGCTAGACCTCGAGGATGACCGGCAGGATGAGCGGCCGGCGCGATGTTTGCTTGTTCAGGAAGCGCCGCAGGTCGGCCCGGATCTTCTCCTGCATCACGCCCCAGTCGGTGCGCTCTTCCCTGGAGGAGTTTTCGAGAGTCTTCGAGACGATGACGCGGGCCTGAGCCATGAGGTCGGAACCCTCTTCGAAGGAGACGAAGCCGCGGGAGACGATTTCGGGCAGGCCTTCGCACTTGCCGGAGTGTTTGCCGATGGTGATGATGGGGATGACGAAGCCATCTTCCGATAGGTGGCGGCGGTCGCGGATGATCATGTCCTCGACCACGTCGTCGATGGAGCCGGAATCGATACAGATCCGTCCGACGGTCACCTTGGCGCCTCTACGCGCGCCGCGATGGTCGATTTCGAGCGTCTGGCCGGTCTCCATGATGAAGGTCTCTTCGAGCCCGGCGCCCTGGAGGTGGGAGGCAAGAGCGGCGTGCTTGGACATCTGCCAGAACTCGCCATGGATGGGAACGAAGAAGCGGGGCCGGAGGAGGTTGAGAACCAGCTTGAGTTCTTCCTGCGATGCGTGGCCGGAGACATGGACCGGCGGATTCATTGTCCCGGCGACGACCTCGGCGCCGCGGCGGGCGATGTGGTTCATCATGCGGCCGATGGATTTCTCGTTGCCGGGGATGATTCTGGCGGAGTGGATGAAAAGGTCGCCCTTTTCGAGTTTCAGGCTCTTGTGGCTGTCCACGGCGATGCGGCTCATGGCCGACATCGGTTCGCCCTGCGTGCCCGAGACGACGGCGACCACCTTGGAAGGGTGGGCGGACATGAGGTCCTGGGGGCGCAGCAGCAGGTTGTCCTTGATTCTGAGCAGCCCCATCGAGTGGGCGATTTCAGTGGACGACAGCATCGACCGCCCAATAAAGCCGACCTTGCGGCCCGCCGCCTCCGCGGTATCGAGAATCTGCTGCATCCTGTGGATGGAGGACGAGAAGCAGGAGACGATGATACGCCGGCTGGCGCGGTTGAACAGCTCTTCCAGGCGAGGCTGCACGGCGCGCTCGCTGGCTGTGTAGCCAGGGCGGTCGACGTTGGTGGAATCGGAAAGCAGGAGAAGGACGCCGCGTTTGCCGTATTCGGCCAGGGCATGGAGGTCGAACGGCTCGTTGTCGGTGGGGGTCGGGTCCACTTTGAAGTCGCCCGTATGGATGACAACGCCGAGGGGGGTGGTGATGGCCAGGGCGACGCAGGAAACGATGGAGTGGGTGACGTGGATGAACTCGACCTTGAACGGGCCGATTTCGACGATGTCCTTGGGTTTGACCGGATGGAGGACGGTGTTGTCGAGCAACTCGTGCTCTTCGAGGCGGCGCTCGACCAGGGCCAGGGTGAACTTTGTCCCATAGATCGGGACGTTCAATTGCGACAACAGGAAGGGGATGCCGCCGATGTGATCCTCGTGGCCGTGGGTGAGCACGAGCGCGCGGACATGCTCCTTGTTGTCTTCGAGGTAGGTGAAATCAGGTGTGACGATGTCGACGCCGAGCAGTTCGGCTTCGGGAAACATCATGCCGCAGTCGAGGACGATGATGTCGTCCCCATAGCGGAGCGCCATGCAGTTCATGCCGAACTCGCCAAGGCCCCCGAGCGGAATCACTTGCAACTTTTTGTTGGACATTGGATGAACCATCAGGCTAACACAAGCGAAAAGGCTCGCCGGAGCGAGCCTCTTCACCCTTCCCGGAGCGTCCGGGTTGATGTTCGTGGGAGAAACAGATCAACGGACTCAAGCGACCGAGAACCTGTCTGATGATTCGAGGGTAAGCGGTGATCCGGGGCAAGTCAAGAAAAAATAGGTTAAGGCCAAAATTGCCTCTAACTGTATGAATACAAGCAACTTAAAAAGGATTGACAGATTCGCATCTCTCTGTTCCACAGGTCCGGAAACCGCCGCCCGAAGCACCCATTTCGGCTCTAACAGACACGTGGCAGGGAATTTATCGGCCTGCCCACTGCTAATTGATCTTGAGCAACGTGATGGTTCCTTCCCCAAAACCGGCGGCCCGTTCACGCGCCCGGATGAGGGAGTAGGCGCCGGCGACGAGCAGTCCGCCGCCGACGCAAATCACTAATAACAAGCCTGTTAGCTCGAAGATGGCGATGAGCATTCCGGCCACGTCGGGCATCGGGGGCGCCTTGGTGGCCTGGTTCCACATGAAGGTCATTTCCCACTCGATGCCGCCCAGGATGGCGGCGGCCGCGGCAGAGTCAACTTGTTGAGGAATAACGGCAATCAGGGTGCCGGAGCGCTTGACGGACCAGCCCTGCTGCCGGGTGAAGGCGGAATGCCTGGCGCGGGCCAATTGGGGGGTCGGGTAGGACAGGATGGTGGTGGACAGGTCACCGGCGGCGGTTTTGTAGACGGCCATGACGCCTTCCGCGCCGTCTTCAAACCCTACTAGAGCAGGGGGGATTCTGGGTTCGAAGCGGGTCAGGGACTCCACACCGACGATATAGCGCTCGGAGTTTCTGACGCGGTTCTTGTCGGGCAGGAAGCCGGGCAGGTTAGGCAACCCGCCGCCAGAGCGCATGCCGGGCAGCGTCTTCTCGAGTTCGGCGAGTTCGCGGCCCAGGGGGCGCCAGCCCTCGAAGAGCAGGACGTAGTTCTTGAGCGCCATGGCGGCCATGCCAGGCGTCGTACAGGAAGCCTGGGCGTTCCTGACGGGGGTACAGTTGGCGGGACGGGTGAAGTAGTACCAGGCGAGGGCGGAAGTGGTGTCACGCAACCGCCATGCCGTGGCGTTGAACGGGCCGATGGGGCTCTTGAAGGAAACCTGCTCCGCTGCTTCGCCCTCGTATTCGGCCCACAGGCCGGCGTCCGAGATAGCAACCGGCTGGACTTTGGAACGGGTATGCTCGCCCCACCTGGCAGGCCAAACCTGGGCCTGGGCGGTGGATGCGCCAACCGCGATCATCAACAGGGCCGCGGCGGCGATCAACTTCCGTCGCCGCAGCATTTCTTGTACTTTTTGCCGCTTCCGCAAGGACATGGATCGTTCCTGCCTGTTTTGACACCTTTGATGACGGTTTGTTTCGGGGCGGCGGATAATTCTCCGCCGGCGAACTGGAGCGCTTCCATTTCGCGGTCTTTTTTCCGTTGGATGTTGCGGGTGAGGTCGACGAAGGACTCTTTGGCGTCCTCGCGGTCGGCCTCGGCAAGCCGCGCAGCCTTCGGGTCCTCGTCCCAATTTGAATCGCCGTCCCCGGAGAACATCGAGCGGCCGGCGGTGGCAGGCTGGAGGAAGAAGAGGAAGCGGGCGGTTTCGTCCTCGATGCGGTCCATCATGTTCTGGAAGAGAGTGAAGGACTCCTTCTTATATTCGACCAGCGGGTCCTTCTGGCCGTAGGCTCTCATGCCGATGCCCTCTTTGAGGTGGTCCATCGAGAGCAGGTGGTCTTTCCACTGGCCGTCGATGACGCTGAGCATGATCCAGCGCTCGGTATCGCGCATCACATCGGCGCCGACCAGTTCTTCCTTTTCGTCGTAGCGGCGTTTGAGGCGCGAGAAGATGAACTCCTCGATTTCGACCTTCGACAACTCGGTGAGTTCCTTCGGATCGATACGCAGGCCGAACTGGGAGTTGATATCGGTCTGGAGGCCGAGCAGGTCCCATGTGGTGTAATGCGCGCCGTCGGGGCAGCGGGTGTCGAGAGACATGACGAGGATGCCGTCGACGATTTCGAAGATGCGCTCCCTCATGTTCTGGCCCTGGATCAACTGCTGGCGCAGGCCATAGACGGCCTTGCGCTGCTTGTTCATCACGTCGTCGTATTCGAGCAGGTGTTTACGGGAGGCGAAATGTTGCGCTTCGACGGCCTTCTGGGCGGCCTCGATGCGCCTGGAGATCATCTTCGATTCGATCGGCACGTCCTCTTCCATGCCGAGACGGAGCATGAGGTTCTGGATGCGGTCGCCGCCGAAGATGCGCAGCAGGTCGTCCTGCAAGGAGAGGAAGAAGTGGGAACCGCCGGGATCGCCCTGACGGCCGGCGCGGCCGCGCAACTGGTTGTCGATGCGGCGCGACTCGTGGCGTTCAGTCCCGATGATGAGCAGGCCGCCGGCGGCGACCACTTCGGCGTGTTCGGCCTGGCAGACGGCCTTGTGGCGGTTGTAGATTTCGTTCCACTTGCCGATGTCGACGCGGTAGTGGAGTTCACCGCGCTGGAACCAGTAGTGGTGGCTGTCGGCGACCAGCGATGCCAGGTCCTCGGGGACGGTTTCGACGAGTTTGAGCTTGAGGACCTCCTCCTGCGTCAGGAACTCGGGGTTGCCGCCGAGCAGAATGTCGGTACCGCGTCCGGCCATGTTGGTGGAGACGGTGACGGCGCCCTTGCGTCCGGCCTGGGCAACGATGAAGGCTTCACGCTCGTGGTTCTTGGCGTTCAGGACTTCGTGGGGGACGCCCATCTTCTTCAGGATGCCGCCCAGTTTTTCCGACTTCGACACGGAGATGGTGCCGACCAGGACGGGCTGGCCGGTGGTGTGGCGTTCGGCGATCTCCTTGGCCGCATTGCGCCATTTTTCGTCTTCAGTGCGGTAGACGATATCGTTCTGGTCGACGCGGCCGCAGGGCTGGTTGGTGGGGACGGCGACGACTTCCAGTTTGTAGGTTTTCGAGAACTCGGCGGCTTCGGTGTCGGCTGTGCCGGTCATGCCGGCCAGCTTCTTGTACATGCGGAAGTAGTTCTGGAAGGTGACCGTGGCCAGGGTCTGATTTTCCTTCTCGATCTTGACGCCTTCCTTGGCCTCGACCGCCTGGTGGAGGCCATCGGACCAGCGGCGGCCGGGCATGAGGCGGCCGGTGAACTCGTCAACGATGATGACTTCGCCGTCCTTGACCAGATAATCGCGGTCGCGTTCATAGAGCACATGCGCGCGCAGGCCCTGCTGAACGTGGTGGTTCATTTCGATGGACTCGGGGTCGTAGAGGTTGGTGACGCCGAGCAGTTTTTCCACCTTCGACACGCCCTCTTCGGTGAGGGCGGCGGAGCGGTGCTTTTCATCGACGGTATAGTCGCCGGTGGTGTACTTTTCGCCGGATTCCTTGCCTTCGATCACCTCGCCGCGGATGAGGCGGGGGATGATGGCGTTCACCTTGTAGTACTTGTCGGTCGATTCCTCGGACGGGCCTGAAATGATGAGAGGCGTGCGGGCTTCGTCGATGAGGATCGAGTCGACTTCGTCGACGATGGCGAAGTTAAAGGGCCGCTGGGTGCAATCTTCCAGGCGGAACTTCATGTTGTCGCGGAGGTAGTCGAAACCGAACTCGTTGTTGGTCCCGTAGGTAACGTCGCAGGCGTAGGCGTGGCGGCGTTCGTCGTCGTCGAGGCCGTGGACGACCAGGCCGACGGAGAGGCCGAGGAACTTGTAGATGCGGCCCATCCATTCGGAGTCGCGGCGGGCGAGGTAGTCGTTGACGGTGACGACGTGGACGCCTTTGCCTTCGAGGGCGTTGAGGTAGACGGGCAGAGTGGCGACGAGGGTTTTTCCTTCGCCGGTCTTCATCTCGGCGATTTTGCCCTGGTGGAGAACGATGCCGCCGATCAACTGGACGTCGAAGTGGCGCATGTGGACGGTGCGGCGGCCGGCCTCGCGGCAGACGGCGAAGGCTTCCAGCATCAGGTCGTCGAGCGTTTCGCCCTGGGCCAGACGCTGGCGGAACTCGATCGTTTTGTTGGCCAGTTCGGCGTCGGAGAGGTTTTCGACCGACGGTTCGAGGCTGTTGATCCGGGCCACGATCGGATGCAACTTCTTGAGTTCGCGTTCGTGTTTGGTTCCAAAGATCTTCGCAAGCAGAGTATCGAACATAAGGTTGGTAAATACTAGTTTAACTCACGGGGGAGGGAAGCCCCTGTAAATCCCGGTGGGCGGGCGTCACTTGACGGCCAGCCAGGCGAGGTCAGAAGAGCCGGCCCTGGCGCTCAGCCGGATCCACAGGCGGATAGAACAGGCCGACGATGATCCAGATGTGAGGATGGCTGGAGACCGTTCCAACGTAGAAGTGGGTATCGCGCTGATCGATCATCTTCTGCTCGTACTTCTGGCGAAACTTGCTCTCCCAGCGCTCCCCATACCGCACTCTCCATTTCCTATATGACTCAAGCATCTCCCAATCTGTGCACATGAGGTTGTGCCCAGGGCAAGCCGAGTCATCACAACGGAAGACGTAAACGAACTTGAAGGGGATCTTCTGCAACTGCTCACACGGAGGCCCAACGAACAAATGGCCCTGACTGAGCATCAGGCGTTGCGCATCCGTCCAATCCGGGTCCTTCTCTTGGATGATTCGCAGTTTGCGGATCTCCGCAGGTCGAAACAGCCCCAGCGTGGGATGTTGGTGAGTATCGCGTTGCCGGATGAGATAGCACAGGGAAGGTGATCGGAGGGGGATGACAACATCTTTCTTGGCGCGCCAATTCTTGGATCTGGGCAATGGCTTCGACAGGATCCTAATCCCACCCGGTTTCAAGTGGTGGCTCTCTGGGCGTGGATCGGCGGTCGCTTTCGTAACGTCAACCTCAACCCATTGGTATCTGCGGAAGCGTTGGTCCTCGGCCAGCAGTCGCCAAGGGACGGGGAACAGCCTAAGCCACTCGCCTGAGTCAGTGATCGCGGCCGTACAGGAGGACTCGATGCCGGTCTCCGATGGAACAGGGTACGTCCTGACTACGATCAGAGCCCGCTTCGTGATTATTGTCGGCATACGGCATCACAAATCGTAGCTCTTTAACCCCATCTTTTCCAGCGCGAGCGAGATCCTGTGCCGGTGACATTCGCATGGGTCGATCTCCGTGCACATGAAGGCCACTGGGTGTTCAAAGCTGTTCAGAAACCTGTGGAGACTGAGGAGCGAAGCTACAACGTGCTCGTCGTACCAGGTCCAAATGACTTCCCGGTCGCCAGTGCCGATAGCTTTTGCCCGAATGTCTCTGGGGACACCGAACTCCGGAAAATGAGCGTAATGCAGGCCGCTTGCCTCAATTGCCTTTGCCAAGTTCCGCTTGCTCAACTCGGGGCGAAACATGCTGACGGGATTCTGGCGAACGTCAACCAGCGTTCGGACGCCATGTCCCATCAGCAGAGAGATGATCTCGTCGAGGGTCCTTCCGGCATAGCCGATGGTAAAAAAATCCGCGGCTTCGGCCGAACGCTCGCCATTCCAGTTGGTCTTGCTCGCAATCTGCCGCTTAAGCGGCGCAGACGGAAGACTGAGTTGACTGGCTTGCGGCATGGTCTCAGTCTAACTCGCCCTGTCCAGGCTCCAGATGACGATTCCGTGAGCATCTTTCTCACGCCGCAGATTAATGTCCGTTTCGAGGCGGTGCACCCATTGATTGTTGGGCAGGCGCTGCGGCAACTTCGCGGAGGTCCTGATCTCGGTCCAGGTCAACGGGCCTGCCTTGACAAGAGTGTCGCGGACTCCATCCCGGAATACCTCGTACGTTAGCATCGGACTGGGGTGTTTTCGCGGGCGGTCCCATGACGGACTCTTGCACTTGGGGCAGGCCTGAGGCTCCTGGCCCTCATCCGGGTTAATCCACTCGTGGTCACACTTCTCGCAGCGATAGCCCATGACGGTAATCGGAACTCTAGCCACTCTTCTCCTTCCAGTCTTGCATCCGCGTGGCGTGGTTGTGACCCCGCCCAATAGTATTCTCCCGCAGTACACCGCCCGGCTGTGGAACCTGTCGTGTGGGACTGGGAACGCACCCACGCGAATGCTGCTACTTGACGGCCAGCCAGGCGAGGAACAGGCCGTCGGGTTCGACGTCTTCCCAGTAGCTGATGGGGCGGGCTTCGACCCGGCGGCAGTGGCGGCGGAGGAGCTTGATCAGTTCGTCCTTGTGGAACCATTTCTCCCAGTGAGGGGTGTCGAGTTTGCCCCACTGTTCGGCGTTTTTGTCGATGATGACCAGACGGCCGCCGGGTTTCAGGACGCGGCAGAGTTCCGAGACGGCGCGGTCGATATCGACGGCGTGTTCCAGCGATTCGGTGGCGTAGACGCCGTCGAACGAGGCTGTGGCGAAGGGCAGGTCGAGCAGCGAACCGGCGGTGCGGGCGAGGTTCGCATCCGCGTAGCCGAGCATGGAGACGGCCAGATCCATGGCCGTGACCAGGGCTTGCGGGTTGCGCTGTTTAACGATGCGCGCATAGCGGCCCTTGCCGCAGCCGGCGTCGAGGACGCGGCCGCGGCCGATATCGCCGAGGTGGTCGACGACGAGTTTGACGTGATAGATGCGCGGGTCGATGGTGGACGGGAAGTGCTCTTCGTCGATGGAGGCGGTCTCAAACGAACACCGGATCTCTGTGATGAGATCCGGTGTCATTCGAGGCGGTTCGGGCCGCGAGCCCGCGAAGAATCGTTTCAGCCAGCGCATCAGGCGCGGGTGAGGAAGATGGGCAGACCCTTCTTCTTGTCGTAGTTGGGGCGGAACCGCTGTGTGTTGTACATCGACTCGAGATCGACCCTTCTCGGTCCGAGCTTGGGATCGGGGATTTCGACCATGTCGTAGCAGCCGTTGACGATGCCCGTCATCAGGCCGCTCTGGCCTTCGCTGATGGCGTCCATGGCCATGTTGCCGAAGGTGCAGGCGACGAGTTTGTCGGTGAAGTCGGGGTCGCCGGAGCGCAGATCGTAGGTCAGGTCGCTGACGATGGTCTCTTCGCCGGCGCGGGCTTTGATCTCGGCGGCGAGGTCGTCGCCGACATTGGCCTTCTTCTGGTGGCCGTAGGCGTCGGCGTCGCCGTAGTGGCGGACCTGGTAGCCCTGCCATTCGGCGCCTTCGGAGAGGATGACGAGCGAATAGTTGGAGGGATTGGCCTTCTTGTCGTCGACCAGCACCTTGATGACCTGTTCAAGATCCGGCTTGTACTCGGGGATGAGGCAGCGGATGTTGGTGACGTAGGCGGTGTAGAGTGCGGTATAACCTGCGTCGCGGCCGAAGATGCGGAAGACACCGATGCGCTCATGCGAGCCGACCGTGGTGCGCTGGCGCTGGATGGCGCTCTCGGCGCGGGTGATGGCGGTGGAGAAGCCGACGCAGTATTCGGTGTGCTGGACGTCGTTGTCCATCGTCTTGGGGATGGCGATGACCTTGACGCCTTCGTCATGCAGACGGCGGGCATAGCTGAGGGTGTCGTCGCCGCCGATGGCGACAACATAATCCGCGCCGAGCTTTTCGAGGTTCTTCAGGACCGAACCGGTCACGTCGAAGACCGTCGAGGTCTTGCCGTCCTTGGTGATCTCCCTGGTAGGAAATGTCAGGCCTTCGAGGTGTGGCGGGACCGACTTCATCTTGGTCGGGTTGGTGCGGCTCGAGTGCAGGAACGTGCCGCCCGAGCGGTCGATGGTGCGGGTATTGAGCTGATTGAGGGGCAGGACGTAGCGCGACTTGCTGTCGGGATCTTCGAGGTTCAGATGGGTGAGGCCTTCCCATCCTCTGCGAAGGCCGAGCACTTCAAAATCCATGCCGAGGCCGCGGTAGGTCACCTGTTTGATGACGGCGTTCAAACCGGGGACGTCTCCCCCGCCTGTCAGGATGACGATTCGTTTGGGCATTCTCTCTCCTGGAATCTGGTTAAGTTATGGAAAAGGGCCAATTCGAGTATATCCGGTCCCGATCACTACTGGTTCCGCTGCCGGACGAGGGCGCCGACGGCCTCAATGATGGCAGGCGCAGCCTCGGGACCAACCGAATTCACTTCACCATACCACTGTTTCGCGGCTCCGAACGTATAGGGCGGCTGCTGGTCCCACTGTGCCTTGGGGATGATGTAACCGATCATGTCGTTGGCCAGTCCGACCACCATGCGGACGGGCGCTTTGAGCAGATCGGACTTGATGCCGGGTTCGAGTTTGGCGTCAGGGAAATCGGCGCCGGGGTCGCGCACAATCCGGCCCAGACTCAACTCAGGATAGAGTTCGCCGGGGATCATGGCGGCCTGGACGGCGGGCTTGCCCTTGGCGCGCAACTCGAAAAGTCCGGCGCGGGTGCGGGTGACGGGAGGGTCGCCGGCCATCGGCTTGCGGCCCTTGAATAAGCCCGCGGCCGAGGCCATCAGGTAGTTCTTGTTCGCGACAGGAATGACGACATCGGACTCGCTGTAGGTGATCTGGTCCACACTGGTCTCTTTGGCCGTCTTCAGGGCGTCGAGCGCGACACGGGCGGCAGGGCGTCCGACGGATTCGGCGAAGCGGAAGGTGTCTTTCGGGGCGAGTTCGCCGGTTTCGAAATCCTTGATGGGCGCGCCGAGCGGCGACATCATGCCGCCGATCGCGCCGTTCAGAAACACGGCGGTGGCGCCGCCGTTTTTCTCGATTTCGTCGCGCAGGTAGTGGACGAAATCCGATGTGATGAGGGTGTTCCTGCTGCCGAGGGCTTCGGGGTGGTTGGTCCAATGGACGAGCGTGGCGATGCGCGCGCCCTTCAGAGTTTCAAAGGCGAAGGCCGTGATGGCGCTGTCGATGACGACGGGCGGGCGCGAATCGTCATAGAAGGCCTTGAGCGACGGAGGGTCCGTTTGTGCAACACGCATTCGGGCCGGCTGGAGGCTGCCGAGCGCCTCGATGGCCGCTTCGGCGGTCATGTTGACGACCAGCGCGTTGTAGTTTTCGTCAATGCCGGAGACGCCGAACTGCCTGCCCCACAGGCCCATCGTGTCCGGCCCTTCATGGACGTGGCTGGCGGCGACGATGACCTGTGCCGCAGGGTATTTCACCTTGACCAGTTCGCGGACCTTGAGGACATCGTCGAGAAAGAGTCCGATGGCATCGACGCCGCACAGCACGACCTGGTTCTTCGCTTCAAGGGCGACACAGCGCGCCCAGAGATCGTCATGCACGCCGGTGGCGGCGCGGCCGCTCGCGAATCCAGCTATGTATGCCGGCGCGGCATTCAGGTCCGGAGTGATGACGCGTTTGCCCACGCCGGCTTTGAAAGCGCCGAAGGCGCAGACGGGCGCGATGAGACAGGCCAGCAGGTTTCTCGCTTGCATTTCTATATCAGCTTACTGCGATGGAACCGTTTCCCATCGGCCGGACTCGGCGGCGCGGAAGATGGCGTCAATAGCGAGGGCGTTGCCGAGAGAGTCTTCCAGGGTGACCGCCTGGGGTTCGAGCCCGCGGATGGCGCGCGCGAATCGCTCGCCCTCGATGGTGTATTGATCGCAGGTGGCGAACTGCTCTTCCACCATCGATTCGCCGTGCAGGTGGCTGCCGTCGTCGACCCAGAGACGGCAGGGCCGGTCGTTGGGAGCGTTGAAGGGAACCTCGATTTCAAGGCGCGCCTTCGTGCCGAGCGCGATGACGCGCTGGTAAGGGACCATCTGGGTCGAGACGTGGAAATGGGCCTGGCCCGATGGGAATTCCATGACGGCGGAGGCGAGGCGGTCGATTTTGAAATCGGGGTCGGGATCGATTGCGGCGGCGATGCGCAGCGGTTCCTCGCCGAACAGGAGGCGGGCGGAATAGACGGCGTAGCAGCCGATGTCATAGATGCCGCCGCCTCCGTATTCAGCCACGTTGCGGACGTTCGAGACGTCCTGGAGATCGTAGGAAAATGCAATTGTCACCATGCGGATCCCGCCGAGCCGGCCGGAGCGGACGACTTCGATGGCGCGCTCCCATTGCGGGTGGGTACGGACCATGAAGGCTTCGGCGCAGAGCCTGCCGCTGGCGTCGCGGGCGGCGATCATCGCCCTGACTTCGCCTGAATTCAGCCCCGCCGGCTTTTCGCAGAGGACGTGCTTGCCGGCCTGGAGCGACCTGATGGCATAGGGGGCGTGCAGGTGGTTGGGCAGCGGGATATAGACGGCCTCGATCGTGTCGTCGGCCAGCAGGTCGTCATAGCTGCCGTAGGCCTTGGGGATGCCGAGAGTGGAAGCGGCGCCGCAGGCGCGTTCGAAGTCGCGCGAAGCGATGGCGGCCAACTCGCAGCCTTTCGACAGGCGCATGGCCGGCAGGAGTTTGTTCATGGCGAACGCCGAGACGCCAAGGATCCCCCAGCGGACAGGATTGCCGGCAAAGCCGTTCACTTCATCGTTCATGATGATGAGGGTACCTCAGTGCGGAGTCCCGGCGGCGCCTGCTGTCCGATGGGTCCTCGCATCCCGGCAAGCGGACGTTGCGGACCTGGCTGAGACAAACTACTGGAGGGGACGGGGTGGATAATGGAGCGGAGGCATCGAGGAATGGTCACACGAAGAGGTTTTCTGGGCGGGCTGCCGGCGATGGGTGCGTTGATGCAGGGGAGCCGCCGGCCCAATGTCGTTCTTGTCTTCTCCGACGACCACGCTTATCAGGCGATCTCGGCATATGACGGGCGGCTGAACCGGACCCCGAATATCGACCGCATCGCGCGCGAAGGCGTCAGGTTCGACAACGCCCTGGTGACCAATTCGATCTGCGCGCCGTCGCGGGCAGTCGTGTTGACGGGCAAGTACAGCCACATCAATGGCGTCATCGACAACCGCATGGAGTTCGACGGATCGCAGCAGACGTTTCCGAAGCTGCTGCAGGGGGCGGGCTATCAGACGGCGCTGTTCGGCAAGTGGCACCTGCAATCGCAGCCGACCGGTTTCGACGCATGGGAGGTCCTGCCGGGGCAGGGCAGCTACTATAATCCCGATTTCATCACGCCCGCGGGCCAAAAACGCCGCGAGGGCTACGTCACCGGCATCACCACCGACCTCTCGCTCGACTGGTTGACCAGTCGCGACAAGGCGAAGCCGTTTCTGCTGATGTGCCAGCACAAGGCGCCACACCGCAACTGGTGCCCGGCGCCGGAGAAGTTGCATATGTACGACGGGGTGACGTTCCCCGAGCCGGACAACCTGTTTGACAACTATGAACACCGGGCGTCGCCGGCGCGCAAGCAGGCGATGGAGATCGACCGGCACATGCGCCTGGGAATGGACTTGAAGGTGGTCGGGGATACGGCCGATCTGCAAGGCCCGGTGAACGAACTGAAGCGCATGAACGAGCGGCAGCGGCGCGTCTGGGAGGCGGCCTACAGGCGGAAGAACGAAGAGTTTCACTCGAAGAAGTTGCAGGGCAGGGAACTGGTGCGGTGGAAGTATCAGCGCTACCTGCAGGACTATCTGGCGTGCGTCTCGTCGGTCGATGACAGCGTTGGGCGGATCCTGAACTGGCTCGATGCGGCGGGCGAGGCGGAGAACACGATAGTGGTCTACAACTCGGACCAGGGATTCTATCTGGGCGAGCACGGGTGGTTCGACAAGCGGTGGATCTATGAGGAGTCGATCCGGTCGCCAATGGTCGCGCGCTGGCCGGGCGTGGTGAAGCCTGGGACGGTGTCCAGGGAGATGGTCGCGAATCTGGATCTGGCGGAGACGTTTCTCGATGCGGCGGGCGTTGCCGTGCCCGCGGACATGCAGGGACGCAGCCTTGTCCCGATTCTGAAAGGAGCGTCGCCGGGCGATTGGCGAAAGAGTTTTTACTATCACTACTACGAGGGCGGCGAGCACGAGGTGGCGCGGCACTATGGCGTGCGCACGGCCCGCTACACGCTGGCGCATTACTACGACTCGAACGAATGGGAGTTGTTCGACCGCGAGAAAGATCCGCGTCAGATGCGGAGCGTGTACGGCGAGGCGGCGTATGCGGGCGCGGTGAAGGAATTGAAGGTGGAGTTGCAGCGGCTGCGCAAGGAGTTGAAGTCTCCGGATAAGGATCCTGACCGGTAGATGCGGAGCGCTGCCGGCGGTTGAGAAGTGCGGGCAATGGATATAGAGTTGTAGCGCGAACTCACCATCATGAAACGCAGAACCTTTCTCAACGTCGCGGGGCTTGCTCCGCTGGCCGCCAACGCCGCGCCACGCCGCCGGACTCAGGTGTCGATCCAGGCCGATCAGTTCTTCATCAACGGCAAGCCGGCCTACGCCGGCCGCGCCTACCAGGGCATGAAGATCGAAGGCCTGCTGATGAACGTGCGGGCCGTGCAGGCGACCTTTGACGATTTCAACCCGGAGACGCGCGCCAAATGGGCGTATCCGGATACGGGCAAGTGGGACCCGGAGCGGAACACAAGGGAGTTCATTGCCGCCCTGCCCGAATGGCGCAGGCACGGGTTGCTGGCGTTCACGGTCAATCTGCAAGGGGGGAGTCCCGAGGGGTATTCAAAGAGCCAGCCCTGGGAGAATACGGCGATCGATCCGGACGGCAATCTGCGGCCGGCGTACATGAAACGCATGGCGAGGGTCCTCGACCGGGCGGACGAGTTGGGCATGGTTGCGATCGTGGGGTACTTTTACTTCGGCCAGGATCAGCGGGTCAGGGACGAGGCGGCGGTCAAGCGGGCGGTGACGAATGCGACCAACTGGCTGCTGGATGGCGGCTACCGGAATGTGCTGGTTGAGGTGAACAACGAGACGGATGTGAAGGCGTACGATCACGATATTCTCATGCCGGCTCGCGTGCATGAGTTGATCGATCAGGTGAAGAGCATTCAGCGGGGAGGGCGGCGGTTGCTGGCGGGGACGAGTTATGGCGGCGGGACGGCGGCGAGATCGAACGTCATCAAGTCGTCCGACTTCCTGTTGCTGCACGGGAACGGGCCGGACGATCCGGCGAGGATCAGGAAGATGATCGCGGCAACGCGCGCGGCCGAGGGCTACCGGACGATGCCGGTGCTGGTGAACGAGGACGACCATTTCCGTTTTGGCGACGCCGACAACCACATGATGGCGGCGCTCGGCGAGTATGTCTCGTGGGGTTACTTCGAACCCGGCAAGAGCGATTATTCGGATGGCTACCAGTGCCCGCCGGTGAATTGGGGCATCAATACCGAACGGAAGAAGCAGTTCTTCGCGAAGGTGAAGGAAGTGACCGGCGCGTGACGGACGTGGATCATCCCGGCGGCGCCGGGCCGAGAGAGTGGGACCCTCCGGCGCTATCGCGAACCACCGCGATGGGAGCCCGGCCGGTCAGCGATCCCGCCGTGATTGCAGCAGTGCATTTCCCGGTCGATTCCGCCCGTCCCCGTGTTCAAATAGACCTATGATCCGCCTCATAGCCGCGACTCTCGTTCTTTTCGGCCTTGCCGCCGCGCAACCTCTGGAATCCCGGCTCCGCGCACGCGCCGAGCGCTTCGATAAGACGCTGGCCTCCGCGGATCTGCTCATGCGGGCCTGGCTCGCCTCGGCCGACCCCGAAACACTGCTGCTGCCCGACCGCGTCAATTCCGCCCAACGCGTCTACACGCCGCACAACTCGGGCGCCGACCTCTATCCTTATCTGATCCTCACCGCCCGTCTGACCGATCCCGCCATCTATCGCGGCCGCATGATGGAGATGCTGCGCAACGAGATCCGCTACACCTCTCATCCCGATGGCGTCCCCGGCGACTTCGATCTGGTCACGCGCAAACTCGGCCCGCCTTCGATGTTCGGTGCCGGCGAGTACGCCAAGGACGGGTTGGTGACGGTGACTGAAATGTTGGGCCGTACCCCCTGGTTCACCCGCATGGCCGATATGACCGCCGCCGCCATGCACCGGGCCGCCGTCAAGTCGGATTTCGGCATGTTGCCAGCGCGCGACGCCGAATTGAACGGCGATTTTCTCCAGGTGCTGGTCCGCCTGGCCGCCATGAACAACGACAACGAAGCCCTCAACTGGGCGCGCCGCATCGGCGACGCCTACATCCGCGAAGTGCTTCCCAGGAACAACGGCCTGCCCTCGATGGACTGGGATTTCGAGAAACACACCGGCGACGGCAAGCTGAAACTTCGCGACCACGGCAACGAGATCGTCGTCGGACTGGTGATGCTCTACTGCCTGGAGCGCGACCTCGAAACCGAACGCTTCATGGTGCGTTACCAGCCCGCCATCGCCACCATGCTCGACCGCATCCTGGCTTCGGCCAATCCAGACGGCATGCTCTATAACGTCATCGATCCGAAGACGCTGAAGCCCATCGACGACAGGCTGTCGGATAACTGGGGTTACATCTATGGCGCCGTCTATGCCTTCTATCAGGCCACCGGCGACGTGAAGTATCGCGATGCCGTCGTGCGCGTTTTGAAGAACCTGCCGAAGTACCGCAACTACGCCTGGGAACCGTCCGGCAACGCCGCCAACAAGAGCCTGGGTTCGTTTGACGGCTATGCCGACTCCATCGAAAGCGCGCTCTATCTGGTCAACCGCGAGAGCGTCCCGGAGGCGCTCGATTGGATCGAATCCGAGATGCGCGTCATGCAATCGATGCAGCGGTCCGACGGTCATATCGAAGACTGGTATGGCGAGGGCAACTTCAACCGGACGTCGCTGCTGTACGCGCTGATGCAATCGGAGGGCGTGCGGCCCGACCCGTGGCGGCGTGGCATCGGCATCGGGGCGCTGCGCGAAGGCGACTCTCTGAAGCTCTACGTCTCGGCGCCGGCGCGGCTCCAGTTCGACTATGCCCGCCACCGCCGCGTCATGAACTTCAAGCGCAATTACGTCCGGCTGAATGAGTTTCCCGAATGGTTCACGGTGGAGGAAAACCGCCTCTATACGCTGGTCCGCGCCGGTGCCTCGGGCTCGATCACGCGCCTCGGATCCGAACTGATCGAAGGAATCGATCTTCAAGCCGGGCTGTGGACAGTCGCGCCGGTGCGGTGACGGCAACCGGGGCCTGGCCAGCGCGCCGTAACCCAATCGCCGCCGACCCCGTCTGAGATGCAGGAGCCGGCCCGCGGGCCGGGTGCAAGATCTTCGATGACAAGACCAATACTGGCCGCCTTGGCGCTCGCTGTCCTGCCGGGCTTGCAGGCTCAGGACGACGGGCCCGTATTCCGCAGCGACGTCCGGCTTGTGCGCGTCGATGCCCAGGTGGTGGATGCGTCCAACAAGGCGATCCTCAACCTCCAGGCCCGCGACTTCCGCCTGATCGAGAACAGCCGCAACCGCCAGATCAAAAACTTCCTGGCCGAGGACATGCCCGTCGACGTCCTGCTGCTGCTCGACGTCAGCGGCAGCATGAAACCGAATCTTGAATTGCTCTCGCGCGCGTCGAATGAGGCGTTGCGGGTCCTTGCGACCGGCGATCGCGTGGCCATCATGACGTTTGACCGCGGCACGAAGGTCCGCCTGCCGTTCCGCGAGAACAAGCAGGAGGTCCAGTCGGCCCTGACGTCGCTGCTCGACCGCGAGCGCTTCAATGGCGGCACCGACATCCTGCGCGGCATGATGGACGCCGTCGAATATGTCGAAAAGAACGCCCGTCAGGATGCCCGCCGGGCCATCGTTATCGTCACCGACGACCAAACGGAACTGCGGCGGGATGACGATTCCGTGATCGCCTCGCTGGCCGAAGCCGATACCGTTCTCAGCGCCCTGCTCGCGCCAAATGCGATGCGGAACGTGACCGGTTATCCGGGGGGCGGGCGGCCGGGCGGGGGCATCTATATCCCGTCGATTCCCGACATCCTGATCGGCGGCGGTCGCCGGCCGCGCTATCCGGGCGGCGGCTATCCGGGCGGCGGTGGCGGCAGCCGGACGAGCTCGGGCGGCACACCTGAGATCGCCGAAGCCTCGGGCGGCGACGCCATGAACGTCGGCGCGGCTTACGCTTTCCGCGAAACACTGGAACGGATCCGGCAGCGCTATGCCCTTCATTTCAACCTGCCGCCGACGGCCAGGCCGTCCGAGTTGCGCCGCGTTACGGTGGAACTGACGGAAGCCGCCCACCGCCGCTACCCGAGCGCCCAGATCCGCTACCGCCGGACATACCGGACGCCATCGAATCTTCCGCAGCCGTCGCCAAACGCCCAGGACGATGAGGAGGTAATCACCCAATCGGTCGAGGAGATGGAAGCGGAGACGGCCAAAGCGACCCCGGCCCGGTCCACGCAAACCGGCGCCTCGACGACCCAACGCCAGGGCCGGGTCGTGATCGACGAGACCGAACGTGTTCGCGGTCCGCTGCCGGCGCTGCGTGAGCCCGCAAGTCCCGCCACCCCGGCCGCGGCGGGCCGGACTTCAACCGGGACGGCGGAAAAGCCTTCCGCCGAATCCGTGCCAAAGCCGGTTTGGCGGACAGCCACGGAAGCCGACAAGGCCCAGGCGGAACAGGCCGAAAAGGAAGCCGCCGCGAAGACTCCGCCTAAGAAAAACTGATGCGACGCCCAGTTCGGCCGGCGATTTGTCCACTCCTCCGTCAGAGGGTCGAAACGCGGTCCATACCCGCCACAGGGTTCCCCGCCGGCAAGCAGGGCTTATCGAGACCAGCGGCGGGCGATCCAAACGAATCCGCGCCGTGAAACGGTACGAACTTCTCTTGTGCCGGAAGGGCAAAAGAGAGTAGGAATGGGATAGAGAGTAATCGCACAGCGATGGCGAGACGATCACAGCTTCTTTGGGCTCTGGCCCTGATTGGGGTGAGTCCGGCCGTGGCGCAGGTTGTGGGTCGCGCCCCCGGGCCGCAACAGCCGGCCAGGCAGGGCCTCAGCGTCACTGAACGGCCGGAGTCGCCCGGCGGGGGAGGCCGTGCGCCGGTCTACCGGCCTGGCCGGGGGAGCGTAATGCCATGGGGCGGAGGTTGGGGCTGGGGTTGGAACGGGACAAACGTGATCGTCCAGGAAAAGGAAGTTGAGAAGGAGCCCTCGTTCAGGCCCTGGGTCGAGAACAAGGAGTACACAAGGGAACTGCTCAAACCGGTCACCCACGACTACCCCGACGGCTCGCTTCCGGCGCCGAAACTGGACCGGCAACCACGGACCACCCCCTGCCGTCTCGTCCTGACCGGCGGGGAGCGCATCGAGAGTTCGATCTGCGAACGCCGCCCCGACCTGGTGTCTTATATAGATGAGACCGGCCGCCGGACCTGGCTCTCCTCCGACCTGGTGGACTGGCGTCAAAGCCGGTTCGGCGCGGACCGCTGAATCGGCGGTGACTGCCGCCCGGCGGCGGGTGAGGTGTCCCCCCGTTGAGTCCCTGTTTGGATGGTCGATTCCGGGAATGGTATCCAGTAGTCCGGAATTCCGGATAGCAGGTCCTGAATTCGTTTGTAAGTCGCTGATAAATGGTATAGTCTGAGGTCAGACAGGTGGTCGAGAAGAATGGCATTCCGAATGCTGTAGTTGGACTCGGAACAGTGTCGTTCCACGAGGCAGCACTACTGTGACCGGGCTCAAGGCTCAGCTCAGCGACGCACTACTGGTCATCCTGACCGTCGCGGCGGTCGTGTGCGGCGGCATCAGCTACCAGCAGCAGCGGCTTTACCTGCTCCCCGAAGACGGCGCAACGTGGATGGATATCTCCGACCGGCGGCTCGAAACCGGCCGCGGCGAGGTGAACCGGGTTGTTGCCGTTCACCTCGAAACGGAGGGCGCGGCCGAGGTGGCCGGCATCCGTAAGGGCGATGTCCTGCTGCGCATTGGCACGGCGGTGAACCCCGGCGGCGTTACGATCGAAACGGCGGCCGACGTGGCGCGCGCGTTGCAGCGTATCGGAGCCTGGTCGAAGGCCGACTACATCCTGCTCCGGGACGGCGTCGAGTTGAAGGCCAAGGTCATCGTTTCCGACGCCAACCGCGACAAGGCCGTCTATGGGCAATACGCCGTGGGTCTGGCGTGGCTGTCGATTGGGCTGTTCGTTTGGTTCAGGCGCAGGCGCGCGCCCAATTCTTCGCATTTCTATCTCCTCTGCCTGGCCAGCTTTGTCCTCCACACGTTCCATTACACCGGCAAGTTGAACGCCTTCGACACGCTCATCTATTTCGGCAACGTCGTCGCCGGGCTGATGGCTCCGGCGCTTTTCCTGCACTTCTGCCTGACTTTCCCCGAGGCGCGCAAGAACTGGGGCCGCTCCCAGTTGATCTCGGTCTATCTGCCCGCGCTGTCGCTGATCCTGTTGCAGATTGGTGTGGCGACCGGCTTCATCCGCACGGCGCTGCCGCTTTTCGAGATGCGGTGGCTGCTCGACCGCGCGTGGCTGCTGCTGTTCACCGCGTCGTTCGTGGCCGGCGGCATCATCCTGCATATGTCGTCCCGCAAGACCGACGACCCCATCACGCGCCAGCAATTGAAGTGGCTGCGCAACGGCGCGCTGGCCGGCGTATTGCCGTTCGCCATCCTGTATGCCGGTCCCTATATCGCCGGGATGATCCCGGCGCCGGCCATGCGGATGTCGGTCCTGTTCCTGGCCCTGATTCCGCTCAGCTGGGCCTACGCGATCCTGCGCTACCGCCTGATGGACGTTGACATCATCTTTCAGCAGGGCTACGTCTACCTGCTGGCGACGCTGTCGGTGCTGGGCATCGTCTCGCTGCTGGTCTTCGCCCTGGGGCGCAGCGGTCCCGACGGACGAGGGGAGGAACTGGCGCCAACCTCGGTGGTGCTGCTGGTGCTGGTGGGCATGTTCGTCTTCGAACCCCTGCGGAACTGGATCCAGCAACAGCTCGACCGCTATGTCTTCTATAAGGACCGCTACGACTATCGCGTCACGCTGGTCTCGTTCGCGCGCGAACTCAGTTCCGAAATGGACCTGGACCATACCCTGGCCAGTGTCGGCGAGCGGCTCATCCGGACGCTTCAGATCGAGCAGGCGGCGTTCTTCCTCGAACGCGACCACGCGCCAGGCTTCCAACTCCATGTCGCCCTCGACCGCGAGGGCCGCAAACGTACGCCCCGCGGCAGGGAACTGGATCTGAGTTTCCTGGACAACGCTTCGAACCAGCCTTATCTCTTTTTCGAACGCACCCGCCACGCCTTCGACATTGTGACGCGCGAAATGCCGCCCCAGGTCCGCGCCACCATCGCCGAACTGGACCTGACGTATTACATTCCCTGCTCGTTCCGCGGCAACACGCTGGCCTGGATGGGCGTCTCCCGTTCCATCAAGGGCGACTTCCTTTCCTCCGACGACATCGACCTGCTGGCCACCCTGTCCAATTACATCGCCATGGCGGTCGAAAACGCCCGTCTCTACCGCTCGCTCGCCGCCAAGGCGGAGCAGTACGAGCGGTTGAAAGAGTTTTCCGAGAATATCGTCGAGTCTATTAATGTCGGCATCCTGGCGGCCGACCTCGACGACCGCGTTGAAAGCTGGAACTCACGCATCGAAAAGCTCACCGGCATCGAACGCAGCGAGGCGCTCGGCCGGAAACTGTCGGAAGTTCTGCCGCCGTCGCTGGCTGTTCATCTTGAAGTGACGCGCGGCGACAACCGGGTCCACCAGTTGTATAAGTTCCACCTCGATCCCGCCGGCATCGCCGCCGCCGCCGGCCATAGCGGCAACGGCGATGCCCCGTCCGCCGCGCCGGCGATCATCAATGTCGCCATCGCGCCGCTGGTCACGAAGGATGGCCAGCACATCGGCCGGCTCGTCATTTTCGACGACGTGACCGAGCGCGAGGACCTGGAACGCCGCCTCGTTCAGGCAGACAAGCTGTCCTCGATCGGATTGCTGGCGGCGGGCGTGGCGCACGAAGTAAACACCCCTCTGGCCGTCATCTCCACATATGCCCAGATGCTCGCCAAGCAGGTCCACGGCGACGAACCGAAGACCCGGTTGCTCGAAAAGATCGCCAAAAGCACGTTCCGCGCCAGCGAGATCGTCAATTCGCTGCTCAACTTCTCGCGGACCTCGACCACCGAGTTCGAAGACATCGACCTGAATCGTGTCGTGCGCGAGACCGCCGCCCTGGTCGAACACCAGATGGAGAAGGCCGGCATCCAGGTTGAACTTGAGCTCGATCCCGGCCTGCCATTGATCCGCGGCAACGCCGGCAAACTCCAGCAGGTCTTCCTGAACCTGCTGCTCAACGGCCGCGACGCCATGGAAGCCGGCGGCCCGTTGACCGTCAGCACGTCATCGAGCGGAGCCGGCGTCCGGGCCGAAGTGCGCGACACCGGGCCCGGCATCCCGCAGGAACTCCTGAACCGGATCTTCGACCCCTTCTTCACCACCAAGGCCGCGCGCCGCGGCACCGGACTCGGGCTGTCCATCACTTATGGCATCGTGGAGGAGCATGGCGGACAGATCGTCGCCGATTCGCGCCCCGGCGAGGGCGCCGTCTTCCGGCTCGAATTCCCTGCCGTCCGAAAGACCGTAAATGCCTGATACAGATACCGCCGCGACCCAGTCAAAGGGCCGCATCCTGATCGTCGACGATGAAGCCGACATCCGCGAGTCCCTTGAAACGCTGCTCTCGATCGAAGGATATTCCACCGTCACGGCCGAAAACGCCGCCCAGGGTCTGAAGCGTCTCGAAGACGGCGCTTATGACCTGGTCCTGCTCGACCTGATGATGCCCGACCGCTCGGGCATCGAAATGCTCGACGACCTCCGCGCCCGCGACCGCGAGACCCCCGTCTTCCTGATTACCGCCTATGGCAGCATCGAGGTCGCCGTCCAGGCGCTCAAGGCCGGCGCCAACGATTACTTCTCAAAGCCATGGGATAACGAGAAGCTCATCATCGAGATCGAGCGCCAGATCGCCCGTACCCGCCTCGAACACGAAAACCGCGAACTCCGCCGCGCCCTCAAGGTCCGCTATGCGTTCCCCAACATCGTCGGCAAGAGCGAGCGCATGCTGGCCGTGCTGGACCTGGTGGCGCAGGTGGCGCCGTCGAAATCGAACGTGCTGATCACCGGCGAGACAGGCACCGGCAAGGAACTGATCGCCAAGGCGATTCACGCCAACTCGCCCCGCGCCGACCGCACTTTCGTCGGCGTCAACTCCGGCTCCGTCCCTCCTGACCTGCTTGAAACCGCCCTGTTCGGCCACATCAAGGGCGCCTTCACCGGGGCCGTGGCCAACCGCAAGGGCTACTTCGAGACGGCCAACCGGGGGACGATTTTCTTCGACGAAATCGGTACACTGACGCCCGACATGCAGATCAAACTGCTGCGCGTGCTTCAGGAACGCGAGTTCATGGCCGTGGGATCGAACGAATTGATCCGCGTCGATGTCAGAATCGTCGCGGCCACCAATGCGGACCTGAAGAAACTGGTCGAACAGGGCCGCTTCCGCGAGGATCTCTACTACCGCCTCAACGTCATCGACATCTCCCTTCCGCCGCTGCGGGACCGGAAAGAGGACATCCCCTCTCTTGTCGACCATTTCTTCGATGTCTACTGCCGGGAGAACGGCAAGTTTACCGATGACGCGGGCCGCTCTCTGCTGCGCTTCGAAGCCGATGCGATGCAGATTCTGATGGACTATAACTGGCCGGGCAACGTGCGTGAACTCGAAAACGCCGTCGAGCGCGCCGTCGTGCTCGCCAATGATGCCGAAGTCCCGGCGGCGGTGCTCCCGGAGCCGGTCCTCCATGCCGGCGGCGTGCGGCTGCCCAGAGATCCCGGCGAGCCTCTATCGGCGGACGCGTCGCTGTTTGAAGTGGTGGCCGAATTCGAGCGCCGCACGATTATAGAGGTTCTCGAACAGGTCGCCTATTCCCAGACCGAGGCGGCGGCGAAGCTCAAGGTCCCCCTTTCCACGCTGAACCAGAAAATCAAGAGGTTGGATATACCCATCCGGCGCAAATCGGCATCAAACTAGGAGAGGCGGTGCTGCCGCCGCGGTTCGCCTTGAGTCATGCGATGCGTTCTCTTGCGGTCATTCTGGCGTTGGCGTCGGCTCCGGCGCTCCATGCGCAGAGGATCATCGACCCCCGTGATCCCGCCAATCGCAACGCGATCCAGCCCTTCGACCGCATCTGGAGCGCGAAAGACTCGAAGGACCGGGCGGCATTAGGGTGCGAAATCGCATTCATCCCGTCTGAGTTGGGATTCGACCTTCGCCTCTGGGCCAGCTACGCATTCACCATCCGGGCCTCGGAATTCGCTGGAACCAGCCGCACGCGCATGACCGCGCTCATTCAGGTCGAACCGCTCGAACCGGCCGGCGAACCCGTCTATCTTGCGCGCCGCATGGCGCTTCCGAGGATTCCAGCCAATCCGCCGAAAAACGTCAGGGTCGGCGCCAATGGCGGTTTCCCGCTAGGCGAAGGCAAATACCGCGCCCGGCTCACGATTGTCGACCAGCGCGGCCGGTCGTGCATGAAGCAGTGGACGTTCAGGGCGAAGGCTGGCCGGCGCAACGCCTCGGAACTCGGCCCAGGGCAGGTGGCCGACGCTTCCGACGGCTGGGAGGGCTTCGACTCTCCTCCTGCCGGAACCCCGGCGCGCCACGCCACCATCCTCGTCAACGCCTATCCCGTCTATCGCCGCCGTCACGCGGAGGCGCTCTCGTGGCGCGATCAGGTGACCCTGAGGAATGTCCTCGGTTCGGTCCTCTCCCGCGGCGGCTTCCACTCGGCCCGCGTCGTCGCCATCGACCTCCAACGCCGGGAGGTGGTCTTTGACGAAGCCAACTTCCAGCCACGCTCCTTCGAGGCTTTTGCCGACGCCCTGAGTTCGGTCGACCTGTCCACGATCGCATACGCCACTCTCGCCGAAGGTCCCACCGAGCACCAGTTCCTCGAATCGACGATCAAGGATCTGGCGCGGCATGGCGATCCCGGAGAGATCATCTTCATCAGCCCCCAGACGCGGACCGGCAGCGGTGCGGGTCATAAGAACTCAGCCGTCTGGGAAGGACTGGCCCGCCCCTCCGTCCTCTCTCTGGCTCCGGCTCCACTGCCTGAAGGGGCGGTAGTCGACTTCGCCAGGAGCGGTAAAGCGCGTGTTTTCAGCATCTACTTCCCCTCCGATCTGGCCGCCGCCGTCCAGAAACTGGCCTCGCACCGGCCCTGACCCTGCCCCCTGAGAACGCGACTAAGGGCTTTACCCCATATGGAGTTCCCGAATCTCTGCCGAAGAAGAAAGAGACGTGAGAACGCCTATGTCGCGACGAATCCATACAGCCATCGCCGCTCTTGCGGCTGTCCTCTGCCTTGCCGCCACGGCGGCGGCGCAAACATCGTATCCGGTCGCCGTCCGGGTGCAAACGACGGTCACCGGTGCGACTTTTTGGGTCGACGGCCAGCCCTACCAGAGCTCGGCGGTATTCAACTGGCCCGAGGGCAGCAAGCATACGCTCGAAATCCGGTCCGCGTATCTGTATGAAAACGCGCCGCCTGGCTACATCGTCGATCCCAAACAGTACGATCCGACTTACAACACCCGATTCGCGTTCCAGGGCTGGACCTCATCCGGCGGCCAGAGTCTCGGCATGGATAAGCCTGTCCAGTCGATCACGGTCGACCGCAAGGTGACCTCCTACACGGCCTCATTCACAAAGGAGCACGGCGTCATCTTTCGGATCAACGATGATCCGCTGGTGCAGTTTCTCGGGCCCTGCAACGGCAACGAGCGGATCATTGTCGGTTCGAACCTGTCGGCCAGCCGTGCCGGTTATCTCGAAACCAGCGTCTGTAGCTGCTTGTCCACGAGCGGATATGACTGGGTGCCGGAAGGGTCGAAGATTCAAATCAATCCGGTGGCCTATGCGGGCTATGTCTTTGCCGGCTTTACCAGTCCAGCCGGGCTGACCGGCTATTCGGCCGCCACCCTGCTCGTCACCAAGCCGGTCACGGTCCAGGCGAGGTTTGTCCCGGCCCGGCGCGTCTTCCTCGAGACCGCGCCTTATCGCGGTTTCAGCGTCCTGATTGACCGCAACGTCATACCAACCAAGCGAAATGATCTGGACTGCCTGCCGCTGAGCATGCCGGCCGGGTATCCATATTACGCACCCGGCTATCCGTTTCAATTCAACCCGCTCGCCGATCCGAACAGCGCCTGGTCTGACGCCCGCGTCTGTACGAACGCCCCACTCTGCAACGGCGAACTCGACCTTCTGCCGGAAACCGACCATGTTCTGGGCGCGCCGGTCAACCAGACTGACCCGAACGGCAAGAGTTGGGTCTTCGATTCCTGGGACATCGGGGACGGCAAGTCGTATCCGCAGAACTCCGTCGTCCGCATCCCCTCCGACCCGCGGCCGCTCACCTTCACCGCGCGATTTGTCGAGGGCGCTTTCGTTGGCTTTGCGACCTCGCAAAGGGGCCTCAAACTGGTCATCGATGGAAATTCCAACCCCATGAATTACGGCTATCAATGGGGCGTGGGCCATACTCACACCGTTTCGGCGCCGCTCGAGCAGCGCGATTCCAGCGGCAGGCTGTGGCGCTTCAAGTCCTGGTCGAATGGCGGCGAGGCGGAGCAGACCTTCGTCGTTCCCCCGGAGGCCGTCGAGCGCGGCATGCACTTTGTGGCCACGTACGAGTTGCTCGGCCAACTCACCATCAACAGCGAGCCGGGGACGTTGAAATTCCAGGTCAATGGAACCGAGTGCCGCACCCCGTGCACGCTCGACCGTCCGGCGGGCGAACAGGTGACCATCTCGCCCGTTCCCGAACAGGCGATCACGCCCGACACCAAGATCGAACTCACCGGCTGGGAGAATGGGGCTTCAGGAGAGCGGTCCTACACGTTCTCGCAGGAAGCCCACAGATTCACCGCCCGCTATCAGTATTCGCACCGGCTGACGCTGCTCTCCGATCCCGAGGGCGGCGCCGGCTGGAAACTGGAACCGGCCGCCGGGCCAGGTTGGTACTTCACTGCCGGGTCTCCTGTAGAGGTCGACGTAAAGGCGAACGAAGGGTTCAAGTTCCGCCGCTTCGATGGCGCTCTGAGCGGGACCTTCCCGCGGGGCAGTCTGGTCATGAGCGCGCCAAGGACCGTCGTGGCACGATTTGATGAAGTCCCGGCGCTGCCCGAGGGCGCCGTCCGCAACGCCGCCGGCAAAACGCCGGACGCCGTTGTCGCGCCCGGGTCGATCATCTCGGTGATCGGCGTTCACCTGGCGCAGGACTTCGGTGCATCGAAAACCAACCCCGCCGCGCAGGCCCTCGCCGGCGTGACCGTGCACGTTGGAGACTCGATTCTGCCTCTCGTCTTCGTCTCGCCGACCGAGATCCAGGCGCAACTCTACTCCCACTTCAAAGTGGGCGAGCAGACCCTGACGGTGCGGATCCCCGGTCAGCCGGGAGTCTCCACCAAGTTCGAAATCGCCGCCAATGCCCCCGGGCTTTTCCGGAATCCGAACTTCGAAGAACCGGTGGCCGAGGCCTATCACACCGACGGCAAGGCCGTCACGCCGGACTACCCGGCCAAACCGGGCGAGACCATCCTGCTCTGCGGGACCGGTTTCGGCCGCTTCAAACCGCATCCGCTCGACGGGTTCCTCATACCCGACAAACCCGAAATCCCGCTGGCCGATCCGTTCGAACTGTTCCTCGACGGCCGGGCGCATCCATCACTGTCCACATTCGCGCAGCCGGGCCGTCTCGGCCGCGTCGTGATCCGGTTCCAGCTCGGCAGCGAGCGGCCGGCCGGAGCCATGTTCCAACTGAAGGTGCGCGTCAGGGAGCGCGATTCGAACACGGTGCTCCTGCCCGTCGAACGGATCGCGACCGCTGAAGAGCCCGAACCGCAGGAACAGTAATAGACCTGAACAGCGAGGCCCAACGGGGCGGAGACCGGGCCGGCAGACCGGGTCTCCGCCCTTTTTATACATCTTCGAAACCCGCCTTGGTTGACTCGCGTCACAAGAGCGGACCAATATAGGTCGAAGGCTAACGAGGGCAAGGACTATATGACGACATCAGGAATGCTCCTCAGGATCGCCGTTCCGCTTCTCGCGGCGGCCCCAATTTTCGCCCAGAACGCCATCTCGGCCCGCGCCGGACTGGTGAACGTGGCCGATGGTGAGGTGTTTCTGGCGGGCAAGGCCGTCGCGCCAAAGCCGTCGGAAATCATCCAGATCGGTGCCGGCAGTGTGCTCAGGACCGGCGAGGGGCGGGCCGAAATCCTGCTCACCCCCGGTTCTTTCCTGCGTATGCCGGACCAGAGCGCTTTTACCCTCGACCGAACGAACCTCGATGACGTCTGCCTCACCCTGACGCAGGGCACGATCCTCATCGAAGTGGCGGAACTGCTGGATGGCAACACCATCACCGTCAAGCTCAAGGACGCCGAAGTGAGACTGGCCAGAGGGGGCTTGTACCGATTTACCGACGACCCCGTCGGCATCCGCGTCTATGAGGGCGAGGCCGTGGTCAAGACCCCGGACGGTGAACAGCGGCTGAAGAAATCGCGCCAGTTGACCGCCACGGCCACCGGCTGGGAGCCAGGCAAGTTCGACACCGATGACACCGACGCGCTCCACCGTTGGAGCCGCCGCCGGTCGGAATACGTCGCCATGGCCAACCGCTCGTCGGCCCGGACGGCGTCCACCTTCGCCGGTGCATGGGGCGGCCGCTCGTCCGGCTGGCTGTATAACCCCTATTTCGGCACCATGACCTTCATCCCGATGCTTGCGACAGCCGGCAGTCCGTTTGGTTTCTCGTATTACACCCCCTTCACGGTCTATCGCGCCTATGAGCCGCCGCGTCGCCAGTCTGAATATCTCGGCGGCGGTGGCGGTTACAGCGGTTCATCGGGCGGCTTTGCCCGCGGCCAGTATGGCGACGGCGCGAGCATGCCCAGCCGCAGCGCATCGGCCCCCTACAGCGGCGCGGCACCGGCGCCGGCCGCTGGTGCGGCTCCTTCGGCCCCGGCTGCTCCTTCCAGCCCGCGCGGCGGCGAGGGCGCGGGCGCCCGCGGTGGTGGCGGCAGCGGCCGTCAGTAACCGCCGTTTCGATTCAAACGTGAAAAGGGCCGCCCCGCGGGGCGGCCCTTTCGTTTGGTTTTGCAGACCGACTTACTTCAACGCATCCTTAAGGAAGTCCAACTGCTGCTGCCGCATATGCGCCGCCGCCTTGCCGCTTACCCCGTGGCTTTTCTGTGGATAGATCAGCGTCTCGAACGGCTTGCCGGCCAACTGGAGCGCGTTCATCATCTGCAACGCGTTGCCAAACAGAACGTTGTCGTCCTGGATGTTGTGGATCAACAGCAACTTTCCCTTCAGATTCGCCGCCGCGTTAACCGGCGACCCGGCCTTGTAGCCCTCCTCGTTGTCCGACGGCAGGCCCATATAGCGTTCGGTGTAGATCGTGTCGTAGTTGCGCCAATCGGTGACGGACGCCCCGGCGATGCCCGCCTTAAAGACCTCGGGCGCGTGCAGCAGGCACATCAGCGTCATGTAGCCGCCATAGCTCCAACCCTGGACTCCGATCCGCTCCGCATCGACAAAACCTAATCCAATCAAATACTTGACGCCCTCTTTCTGGTCGGCGACCTCCACCTTGCCCAGTTGCCGGTGCACCGGCGTCTCGAAGCCGTGGCCGCGACCAAACGAACCCCGGTTATCCATCTGCCAGACCACAAACCCCTGATTCGCCAGCACCTGGTCCCAACTCAGCCCCGAATACGAATTCCGCACCGACTGCGCATGGGGTCCGCCATAGACCTGCACCACGGCCGGGTACTTCTTCGAGGGATCGAAGCCCGCCGGCTTAATCAGCCGCGCATAGAACTTCGTCCCGCCCGAGCCCTTGAACTCGTGGATCTCTGTCTTCTGAATGTCGTATTCCGCCGCCGTCTTCGTGTCGGCTTCGCGCCAGACGGCGATCTCCGCATTGTCGGCCTTCCGCAGCACGGCCCGGCTTGGCGATTCCAGACTCGAATAGCTGTCGAGGAACGCATCGCATTTCGGCGACATCGACACCGTGTGCGTCCCGGCGCCCGCCGTCACCCGCTTCTTGTCCCTCCCGTTCAGCCCGACCACCCACAGTTGCCGTTCGAGCGGGCTCTCCTCGCCCGAGACATAGAACACCCGCTTGCCCGGTTCATCCACGCAGGCGATGCTCGAAACCTCCCAGTCGCCCCTGGTCAGCCGCGCCAACTGCTTGCCGGCGGCATCGTGCAGGTAGATGTGGCGGAAGCCCTCGCCCTTTTCGGACGACCGGAGAATCCGGCCATCGGAGAACAGTTCAAAGTCGTCATTAATATTGATCCAGTGCGGATCGGTCTCTTCGATCAACAGGCGCGACCGGCCGGTGCGCGCGTCGGCGGCGAGCACCCACAAGCGATTCTGAATGCGGTTCAAACGGTGGGCGATCAGGCTGTTTGAATCCGGTGTCCAATGGACCCGCGCCAGCAGGAACTCGCGCGTCTCGCCCAGGTCCATCCAGTTCGTTTGGCCGCCCGACGCCGAAACGACGCCGAGCCGGACATCGGCGTTCGGCGTGCCTGCCTTTGGATAGCGCTGCGGTTCGCTGACGGCCGCCATTTGAAGGTGGTCGCCATGGGGATAGAGCGTCTCGCGGCTGACGTCGAACTGCATGTAGGCGATCGACTTCGAATCGGGCGACCACCACCAGGCCGTGCCGAGATCAAGTTCTTCGGGATAGACCCAGTCGAGTTCGCCATTCCAGAGCGTCGCGGTGGCGTCATGCGTCAGCCGTGTCTCCTTTTTCGACTGGATGTCATAGACATACAACTCATGGCCCCGCCGGTAACCGACCTTCGTACCATCGGGCGAGATCTTGGGATCGCGCTCGGCGGCCGGCGTCCGCACCAGCGTCTCGGCCTTGCCCGCCGCTTCGTCCCAAAGGAAGATGTCGCCTTTGGAGAGCACCAGGATTTTTTTGCCATCGGCGGACCACTGGACCGGCTGCTCGCGGACGCGGCGGTTCTCCCAGTTGAACTCGCGCGCGGCGGGCTCCTGGACCGAATCCTTGTCGAGGGACGAGATGTCGAAAGCATCCACGCTCTGCTTCGTTGACAGGTCGTGGATCTTCACCATCGAGCCCTGGCGGTGGACGAAACGCCCTCCGGCGGGCGACCAGATGGGCTGGCCGGCCATGGCGGCCAGCATCCTGCCCATGCCGGATGAGAGCGCTTCAAGAGTGACGGGCTTCTTCCGGGCGGGCTCCTGCGCGGAGACGGTAAACAAGGCGAGAACGAGGACAGCGAGACTGCGCATGATGTCTAGTCTGTCACAATCAGGATGTGGCAGAGGGTTCAAATCCGGCCTCGCGGGTGCTGGCGATCGACCTTGGGCGAAAGCGGATCGGGCTGGCGCTGAGCCTGGCGCCGGGCGACGACGAGGGCCTGTCGGCGCAGCCCCTTGACGCGCTTCAGCGGCGCACGATGATGGACGATATCGGGCGCATCTGTTCGGTTGCCCGGGACCGCAAAGCGCGCCGCATCATCGTCGGTTTGCCGCTGCACATGGACGGGCGGGAGAGTCCGATGTCGGAGGAGTGCCGGCGGTTCGCGGCGCGGTTGGCCGAGGCGTCGGGCCTGCCGGTGGACATGCACGACGAACGGCTCACGTCGGTGGAAGCCGAGGAGATGCTGCGGGCGCGGGGCTGGTCGTTGGAACGTCTGCTAAAAGAGAAGAAGAAGGGCACGGTGGACCGGCTTGCGGCGGCCGTTCTTCTGGAAGACTGGATGTCGGCGCAGACCGGCGGAGAAGGCGGCGAATGAAAAAGTTCCTATTGCTGGCGGCGGTGGTGGCAGTGGCGGCGGCGATCCTCGTCCATGGCGGCAGCTACAAGGACTTCTCCGGGCCGGTCTTTGTCGAAATCCCGAAGGGGACCTCTTCGCTGGAGATCGGCAGGAAACTGGCGCTGGCCGGCGTCATCCGCCACTGGAGCCTGTTTCCGCTGGCGCGGCTGATGCGGCCCGCCGCACGGCCCCAGGCCGGGGAATACCAGTTCACCAGCGCTGCCACCCCGTCGCAAATCCTCGACAGAATGGCCCGGGGCGATGTCTACTACGTCCAACTCGCCGTGCCTGAAGGCTCCAACGTCTTCGATATCGCCGAACAGGTCGAACGTCACGGCCTGGCCACGGCCGAGGAGTTCATCGCCGAGGCCGCGGGCGACGAGGGCTACCTGTTCCCGTCCACCTACAATTTCAAACGCTCGGCGACCACCGCGCAGATTCGTCACGCCATGCGCGACAAGTTCGACAAGGTCTGGCGGCGGATCGCGCGCGGGGCGCCCAGCCGCGAAACGGTGATCCTGGCGTCGCTGGTTGAAAAAGAGGCGGTGCTCGACTCCGAGCGCGCCCGCATCGCAGGGGTCTATTCCAACCGCCTGCGTATCGGCATGAAGCTCGATTGCGATCCGACCGTGGCCTACGCCGCCCGTCTGGAAGGACGATGGCGCGGGACGATATACAAGTCCGACCTCGCCAGTCCAAGCCTGTACAACACCTATGTCCACGCCGGCATGCCGCCGGGACCGATCGCAAACCCCGGCGAGGAGTCGCTCAAGGCGGCGCTGAAACCGGCCGAAACGAAAGAGATCTACTTCGTCGTCGCCCCCGGCGGCGGCGGCGCTCATGTTTTCTCCGAGACGTTCGCCGCCCACGAAAAGGCAGTGGCGGCGTACCGCCATGCGGCACGTTAGGCAAGCCATCCTCGACTGGCTCGACGCTCATAAGCCTGCGCTCGTCGACCGGGAAACCGTGGAGCGGATTCGCCATTCCGTCGGGAAGGTGGGCGATCACACGCTGCGCCACACACTGATCGACAGCGGCTACCCGCTGGACCCGCTGGTCGAGGGCGTCAACCAATCCACGCCCGCCGCCCTGGCCCGCACGCTGCTGGTCCTGGCGGATTTGTACGAGTCCGCTTCGTCCAGTGAACGCGCCGCGATCCGCGCCATGGTGATGCAATCGAAGACCCATGCGCGCTTCGCCGCCGCCAATCGCAAACTCGACGAGGCGAAGCGCATCGAAAAGCGGGAAGCGCTGCTGTGGGTCTCGACGTGGGTGGAGAATCCGCCGCTGTTCGCCGCGTGGTTGAACGTCAGGCTTGCGCGGATTCGCGCCGGACCAGCGGACGAATCGGCCGGTTGAGTCCGGGTACTCCGCCCGCCGCGGCAACGGTACTCGACGGGGGCATCCGTCGCGCAAGAGGCCTGACAATGCAGTCATGGGCGGTCATCTCCTGCTGCTGTTGCTTGCCATGAGCCCTTCGCCGGACTCTGAGCGGCCCAAGTGCGACCGCACGATCCGCGCCAGCGTCTGGCCCGAGGATTGGCGCTCGGCCAGGGATTGTGAAGAGGTGCGGATGTGCACATGCGGCCCTTGGCGGTGTGGCTGGAAATCTCTCACCGTGCCGATGTGGATTCTGGCGAAGGGTCCAAGACCGGCCGCCTGCGCAACGCTCCCCTACGCAGCGGAGAGCCAACCGGATTCCATCAGTCCTCTCACCACTTCCAACACCGGAATCGACGCGCCGGTTGCAGTGCACGCCGCCTCCGGACAGTGACCGGCGCCGGCCGGCGTGCCCGGATCGGCGAGAATGTTCAAATGATCTTCCGCCTCGCCGTCTGTCTTATCGCCGCTCAACTATCCGCCCAGGACCGCGGCGCGATCCTCGCCGAATTCCAGGGACTGCTGGCGATTCCGAACGTGGCTTCGGACACAGTCAACATCCGGCGCAACGCCGAATGGATCCGCCAGGCAATGGAACGGCGGGGCGTCAGGGCGCGGTTGCTCGAAACCGCCGGGGCGCCGCCGGTCGTTTATGGCGAAATCATCGTTCCAGGCGCAAAACGAACCGTCGTCTTCTACGCCCACTACGACGGCCAACCCGCCGACCCGCGCCAGTGGCAGGGCAGCCCGCCATGGGAACCGTCGTTCCGGGGCGGCGATCCAAACGAGCCCGAGACGCGCCTCTACGGACGTTCCTCGGCCGACGACAAGGCGCCCATCATTGCCATGCTGGCGGCGCTCGATTCCATGAAGTCGTTCAATCTCCTGCCGTCGATCAACGTGAAGTTTGTCTTCGAAGGCGAGGAGGAAGCCGGCTCGACGCATCTCGGCCAGATCCTGGCGGCGCACAAGAATCTGGTCAAGGCCGACTACTGGCTGATCTGCGACGGGCCTGTCCATCAGACCCGGCGGCAGTTGCTCTACTTCGGCGCGCGCGGCGTCACCGGCCTGAATCTGACCGTCTACGGCGCGGCCCGCGAACTGCATTCGGGCCACTACGGCAACTGGTCGCCCAACCCGGCCGTGATGCTGGCGCACCTGGTCGCCTCGATGCGCGATGAGAACGGACAGGTGCTGATCCCCGGTTTTTATGACGGGATCGACCCGCTTTCAAGCACCGAAAAGCAGGCGCTGGCCGAGGCGCCCGACATCGACGCGATGCTCATGAAAGAGTTCCTGCTGGCGCGCACGGAGGGCCGTGGCGTACTGGACGTGATCAACCGGCCGTCGCTCAATATCCGCGGTTTGAAGTCGGCTGGAGTGGGCGAGGAGTCGCGCAATGTCGTGCCGTCGGAGGCGACCGTCTCGATCGACATCCGGCTGGTGAAAGGGAATGACCCGGCGCGAATGGTCGAACTGCTGAAGAAGCACGTGGCGGCGCGCGGCTACACCGTGCTCGATCGCGAACCGACGCCCGAAGAGCGGCTGAAGCATCCGCGGATCGCCGCCATCAGCGGGTCCGATCATGGGTACCGGGCGGTTCGCACTTCGATGGACCTGCCGGCGTCGAGGGAGGTGATCGCGGCGGTGCGGCGGGTGCGGCCGGATGTGATCCTGTTGCCGCTGCTGGGCGGGTCCGTGCCGCTGGCGATTATCGAAGACGTGGTTCAGGTTCCCATGATCGGCGTGCCGATCGTCAACCACGAC
>CAMTUE010000018.1:0-6041 GCA_947084845.1 uncultured Bryobacteraceae bacterium
CCCGGATCTGTTCCAGGCTCAGTTTCTCGCCACCTTGCATGCTGATGATCAATCCCCAGCCTGCACCACCTCTCCGCCTACAGGCTCATCTTGTGTGAGAATCGCCCATTCCTTCAGGCTCATCTTGTATGAGACAAGACTCGTACTTCCCGCAGGCTTCATGGATGAACGATACTATCCCAATCTCAAGAGCAGCTTGGGGTATTCAGACGTGCATGCTTGCCGCGACCTGCTGAAATGGCTACTTGCTCACTTGAATGAAGAGATTGTGATGCTTCGTCCGCTGATCGAGCAAGCATTACGCTACGCCGACGAGCTCTGCGGTGAGACCAAACGGTCTGAATGTCACGGACAATCTTAAGCGCCCCGTTGCGCCTTTCCAAATCGTCAGGCGAAGTGAGTTCGGTCACCCTCTGAAGGAACCCGTCGCCCCAACTCTCTCGCCGTCTCAACCCACTCCGCGATCACTTTCTCGATTGCGTTGACCGCCTCTGCGCGCGTGGCCCCGTCTGCCGCGCAGCCGGGCAAATCCGGCGCTTCCGCAACAAAAACCCGGTCCTCATCGCTCCATCGGACAAGGACCGGGTATTTCGATTCACTCATTGACAGTTCGCCTACTCCAACCCGTGCTCGGTCCCGCAGACGTTCACTTCAATCCCCATCTCGCGGAACATGGCTGCCTTGGCCGCCAGAGCCTTGTTCGCGTCGGCGGCCGACGGCGCATACGCCACCTGGATATGGTTCGCCTTATGCTTCGCCATGAACTGATCGCGCGACACGCCATAGGTCACCGCGCTCATGATCGGCCATTGCGGCGTCGTCATCGCCCACCGCCGGTCGGTCTCTTCCCGCGGCAACTCGACCACCTTGGCCCGTCCGATATCGGCCCGCATGACGCCGGCATCGACAAACACGCGGCTCCACACGATCTCGCCCGGCTTCGAAATCCCCTTGAGCGATCCGCCGCCCAACCGGAAGTACATCGCGCCCTGGCGCTCACTCGATGCGCCCGCATACCCGCCCACGAAATGCTGCGGCGGCGCGGCGCCCGAGATCAGGTACACCCAAACGAACTCGCCGTCATACTCCTCGCCGTAGCGCACATCGTGCAGCGTCGTCTCCGGATCGTAACCCAGCGACGTCCAGATGCGGTTCGTGCAAAGCGCATCCAGGCCGGCGCATTCGTCAACTTCATTGAAGTGCGGCAGCGCCTTGCCTTCATACAGCACCCGTCCATTGCCGCGCGCCGTCACCGGCGGACGGTCCACGTTATTCAACAGACCCTCAACCAAATCCGACGCCGGCGACAGGTCCTTCAATCCCTGCTGATATTGAATGCCAATGGTGGCGCAACCGAAATCGTCGGCGATGCGCAGCGCGGCGATGTACATCTTGCACTGCTGGAGAATCTGCGCATCCGTCAGATCGGTCTCTTCATTCGGACCGGTGACGAACGTCATCCCCTTGGCATCCAGCCACGCCTTGACGCCCTTCGCCTCGTCGTCCGACGTCGCCAGCATCTCGGCATACAGCGCCGACTGGCTCAGCCGCTCCTTAAAAATACCCGTCCGGTGCAACAATTCGTCGGGGATGATGGCGTTGTACATGCCCATGCAGCCTTCGTCGAAGATGCCCATGATGGCCTTGTCCTTCGCCAACTGCCGCGCAAGCTTGCTACCCAGCGCATCGGCGTCGGCAGGCAGTTTCAGTGCGCCCAAAGGACGCGCGTGCCTGGTCTCGTGAACGATCCTCTCTCCCCTGAGCCACTTCGCCAGATTCGACAGGAAGAACTCGTCGTCGAAGTTCACGCTCCACAGCGACGAATACGGAATACCGGCCTTTGTCAGACTGCCGTTGAGGTTCAGCATCCCGACGAGTCCGGGCCACTGCCCGCTCCAGTTGGCCACGGTCAGGATCGGACCCTGATGCGTATACAGCCCCGGCAGCACGTGGTGCGTATACTGCCAGACCGCCTCGACGATGATCACGGGCGCGGCCGGCGGAATCTGCCGGAACACTTCCATGCCGCGCTTCTGCGAATCGATGAACCCGTGCTTCTTCGCTTCGTCATAGGCGTGGCCGCGCTCGATCGGGCAGCCGAAGCCGCGCACCGCCGCCATCACCTTCTCTTCCGTCTGCTTCTGAGCCTCCCAACACCCCTGGTTCGCCGAAAGCCGCAAGTCGCCGCTCGCAATTAAGATGACCGTATCTGCCATGTCCTCTATTTAATCACCGCGCGAGGCGCTGCGGCTCAAGCCGGCGCACACCGTGCTTCAAACGAACGCGATCCCAATCTCCCCGCCCACCTTCTTGATATACGCCGCCCCCTCCGCATACTCCTCCGCCGTCTTCAGATGCTCCATCATCAGCGGCGCATCCTGCTTCAATCCCGCCACCCCCCGCAGATACGGCTTGTAGTCCATCTTGCCGCGCCCCGGGACCACCTCCACGAAATGCACGTTCATCTCAGGAATCCAGTCCAGGTCCTTCGCATGGCACGACACGACCCACTGCCCCAGCACCCGGAAACACTCCTCCGTGAACGCCGCGTTGAAGTAAAACCGGTCCGGCGAATTCACCCCATTGCATACGTCGATATGCACGCCAAACCCGTCGCGGTCGATCGCCTTCAACAGCTTCAGATACGACCCGGGCGAATCCGGAATCGCCCAGCCCATCATTTCGTAGGCAAACTTGGCCCGCTTCGGTTTCACCGCGTCGATGATCTTGCGCGCGTTCTCCACTGAAGCATCGAAAAACTCGGCCGAGAAATTCTTCGGATGCGGCCCGTACCAGACCGTCTCGTGGAACGACCCGCAGATATCGACACAACACCGCGCCCCGACCTCATCCGCCAGCGCCAGACCCTGCGTCACCTTGTCGATATTCTCTTTCCGTTTCGCCGCGTCGGCGTCAAGCAGGTTCACCCAAACACCGACCTCGGCGATCACGACATTCTCCTTCTTATACGCCGCCTCGACGGCCCTGATCCGCGCCTTGTCCTTGATGTCGATCCGAGGGCAATACCCGGCCGCGTAGCCGAGCCGCCGGTGTTCGCGAGCCAGTTCACGAGGATCGTCCGACTTGAGATAAATCGGACCCCCGAGGCGAATCTTCCTCGCAGCGGGCGCGGCCAGAACGGGTGCGGCGCAAGCCGCGACGGATAGAATCTCTCGGCGTGTCATCGCTCGAATTGTACCGCCAGACCGCGAGCCCGTGGGGCGGGCTTCAGCCGGCAAAGGGCTTCAGCCCGCCTTCGTAAGCCCGGCCATTCATCTCAACCCGGCCGCCCCTACTTCCCGTCGTACCCCTTCAACCGCCGGATCCAGATGTTCTTATACCGCACCGGCCGCCCATGGTCCTGCAACGAAAGCGACTCTTCCGGCGCGTGCGGCGCATACGTCGCCACACGCCGGTGCACCGCCCTCCCCAGAATCTCCATCCTGTGATGCACCAGCACGCCGTTATGAACCACCGTGACGAACGCCGGCTTCACCAGCTTGTCGCCCTCAAACTTCGGCGCATCAAAGAAGATGTCATAGACATTCCACTGCCCCTTCGGCCTGGAGGCGTTCACCAGCGGCGGCCACTGCCCGTAGATCGACGCCGCCTGTCCATCGGCATACGTCAGATTCTCATTCGATTCGAGCACCTGAATCTCATACCGCCCCATCAACTCAATGCCGCTGTTGCCGGCGCCCTGACCCGCCCCCTCGGTCCCTTCCGGGATCATCCATTCGACGTGCAATTGGACGTCGCCAAACTTCTCCTTCGTCACCAACCGCCCGAACTTCGGCACGATCTCGATATAGCCGTTCTCCACCTTCCACTTAGGCTCGCTCTCTCCCTGACGGCCGCGCGTCACCCACCGCGACAGGTCCTTGCCGTCAAACAGCACGATGGCGTCCGCCGGCGGCGGCGCGCTGGGCTGCGGATTGCCAGGAGTCACTTTCACAGGACGCGGCCGCGCTGCGTCATGCACTTTCCACGGCTGGCCGGGGATCTGCGGCGTATCGGTGTAGCCCTGCCGGTCGTCGCCTTGCGGCTCCGGTTTCGGCGTGGCGGCGGGTTGCTGCGCAAAAAGCGCGCTGGTGAGTAGAACCGCGCTGGTGAGTAGAACAATGATAAGGAGTCTCATGGCTAATGCTTCTGTCGCATCCGCCATCATACACTCCGCCGCGGCCTCACATCTTGACGAACTCGACCCGCCGGTTCTCCGCCCGGCCGCATGTCCGAAAAGTCGTCGTAGAGCAACTGTTTCTCGCCAGCGACAAAGTCCCAGCCTTCCGCCTCCTGAGCCAGACCAAGTCCGTGACCGCGTGATTGTGCTCCTTTACGGGAAACCACTCCCTCACAGTCATGCCTCTGATCGGAGCCGCGCGCGTCAGCAAGCCCCCATGGCCCTTCGGCCCACCAGAAGTAATGAAAATGCCGCCGCAGGCGAATATCAGGCGAATACGGAGTGGAGAGGAGGCGTCATTTTCGACGGAGTTCCACATGGCTGTTGCCAGCCGCAACAGGCCATGAAGACAGCCCGAAACCTGAGGCCGCGAACGCAGAGAGCGGGTCCTGTTCGTCATTTTCAGGGGAGCGAACCAGGACCGTCTTCAACCGCGAACGCAGAGAGCGGGTCCTGTTCGTCATTTTCAGGGGAGCGGTCGTCCAGTAGAACCTGATCTTGCGGTCAAAGCACCAGGCGTCCATGCGCCGATCAGAATCGTCAGAATCAAAACAGGCTTTATGACACCTCCAAATTGAGCCGCCTCGCCCCGGAAGTCAACACTTTCCCCCTGCGCCCGCCTCCGTCTCCATCCACATCCTTCCGGTCATGCATCCCGCATCAGCCGGGCCTGCCGTCAGGCCTGGAATAGACGCCAGCTATAAACGACATGCGCGTCTGAAATATTATCGAGTTCTAGTACTCTCAATTCATAACTTTTCGAATAATGCCTTGACTCCCATGACTGATGTACTAAAATTAGCGTAATGCCCTTCGGAGGGGTATTCTCTTTGCGAAACACACTACTGACTCTTGCGCTCGCCGTTTGTGCGCCTCTGCCGGCCGCCACCATCAACGGTTCGGTCAATTTCACTGGAGGCGTCTTCTCTTCCTGGAGCATCGGGTTCACCTCGTCGATGCCCAACGTCCAGCTTCAGGGGGTCACCATCACACTGCCCCCAAGCTATCTCTTCGACACAACCTCGGCCGCCCCGGGATCCCTGGTCTGGCAGGACTTTTCTCCTACCGGCGGAACCGGCGTCCTCACTGGCTTAACCAGCGTGTCTCCCGGCACGGCCAGCGGCCGCAATGGAGCCACATCTCTGGCGCTGACCTTCAGTAATTTCTTCCCCGGCACGAGTCCTTTCACCTTCAACATCGACGTGGACGGCACCCCGCCCGGCGGCTGCACCGGGATTCTGGCCTTCCTGTGCGTCGTGGCCCAAACGCTCGACGCCAGCCTGACCAACGGCAGCGAAATCGCCGGAACCCTCATCAGCCTCCAGTTTGGCGGGCAGGGCTATGATCCAGTCGTCCTCTCCGCCACCCTCGCCAACATGGGCGGCGACAACGCCAGCGGCTCATTCAATGGCACCATCGTCCCCGAACCGGCCACGTTCGCAATGCTCGGTTCGGCAATGGCCGGGCTTTGGCTGCTGCGCAGGCGCAAGGCCGGGTAGAGCAGGCCCCACGGTTCCGGAATCAGACCGTAAAGCGCCGCTTCGTCGCGGCCTTACGGTCTTTTCCTTTTAAACATGACGTCGAAAGTACGCGCCTGCCGGTCGCGGCTCGGAATCAGTCGAGCCTGGCCGCCAGCGAGCCGCTTGCGTGAGCGAGCGGTACTCCTGAACAGACGGGTCCACAAACACAAATGTCGTTGTGTTTAGCTGGTCTGATCCCGGCCGTGGGACCATACTCCTTAGAGATGCCGCTCATCCGCGTCACCACCCTCAACCTGCTCACCCCAGGCACCCTCGCCCACGTCGAAGCCGGCGGCCACCCCGTCGCCATCTGCAACCATGAAGGCGCCATCCACGCCTTC
>CAMTUE010000019.1:0-4404 GCA_947084845.1 uncultured Bryobacteraceae bacterium
ACACAGGCTGTTCCTTAAAAACAACGGTACGTACGAGCGCCAGGCCGAGGCCGTGCTGAGGGATGAGCGGGTGCATGGCAGGATCGATGACTTGGCAGCTGAACTGCGGGGTCGCTCGTCTCGGGAAGGCCCCCGCAGCTAAGACCCGCCGGCTGATGTGGCCGGCGGGGCTGGAGGCTGCGGATTGTCATCCGCAGTCGTGCTGGGGTTGGCCGTCGGGGATCCAGCCGTACTGGAGCCAGCCGTCGTCATCGGGTCCGATGAAGTCGAAGTAGTAGCCGGGGTAGGCGTCCGAGAGCCACAAGTAGGCCGAATCGATGGCCTCATCTTCGAGCTGTCGGCGGCGCAATTCCTGGAAGATGTCGGACTTCGTGCGGATGACCTTGTTCACCACGGTGCCCAGAGCGCCTGGGAACCGGGCCATCCGCGAGGGATGGATTCGGAAGGCGACTCCGGGCTGGGTGTAGGCGTAGTTGCGGGCGTGGCGGACGGGGCGCGTCATGCGTGAGTGCCGCCTAGCTGATGTGGTAGGCACGGCTGCCGTCCTGTCGTTTGGTACTGACGACGGCCAGGCCCATCTTCTTCGTGATTGCGCCGGAGATGAAGCCTCTCACGCTGTGAGCTTTCCACGCCGTTGCGGACATGATGTCGGCGAGCGTGGCGCCTTCGGGTCGGCGGAGCAGGTCGAGGACGATGGCCTTCTTGCTGCCTTCGCGCGCCGTGGGCGTCGCGTCGGGCGCGGTGGCCTGTTTGGTCGCCTTCGGGGGCTTCGGCGCGGCGGGGGCCACCGGGCGCGCGGGTGTCGGCGTCAGGGCCTGGATGGCGCGCCAGATGCGGGCGACGGCGGTCTTGCGGTCGGTGAACTTCTTTACCGGCTTCAGGTCGTCGAAGGGAACCACGCCGGCGAACTCGTTCCAGACCTCCGCGAACCGGGCCATGGGCCAGTCGGCGGAGAGCTTGGCGAGTTCCTTCTCGCTGGTGAAGGCCGCGTCGGTCGTGCCAACGCGGTGGTTGAGAGCATCTTCGTATTCGGCAAACGCCGTGATGGCGTTGTCGTTGTCGATGGTGAATGTAGTCATTGAGACTTTCCTTTCTATCGGTTCATGCCGGCGAGTTTCCCGTCGGCGGTGATGTGCAAGTCCTTGTAGTAGCCGCTGTGGAGCCTCACCCATCCAAAAGGTGTGGCCTGTTCGTACCGCGCGGCGATGCGGCTCAGTTTCAGGCGAAGCGTGCCGTTGTCGAACTCCTTCTGGAGGTGGCCCCAGCGGTCGCGCTTCCAGCCGTTCTGTGTGGCCCAGGTGATGAGTTCTTCGCGGGTCATCGTCAGTAGTCCAGTCCTTTCGCATCGACGGCGCTGCGGTCGCCCAGCGCGGCGAGGACGTAGGCGAGTTCTTGGCTGACGTGGCCAAGGTCGCCCGCGTAGCCCCAATTGGTTGAGTCGAGGCGTTGCCTCATCTCGTGCTCGTCGAGCCGGATGGCGATGCGCTTTAGCAGGTCGCGGCATTCGGCGAGGCGCTCGGCGTAGCAGGCTGCGGCGGTTTGTTTGGCTTTGGTGTTCCTCATGGTGAACACATTCATCACTTCGCTTCCGATTAGAAGCAAGAGAAATGATCGAGTCCGTCGCAAGAATCTTCAATGGCGCTGCTGAGTCTCCGCGCGTACGCCAAACACCGTGGCGTCACGCTTGCCGCTGTGCAAAAGGCGATCCGTTCGGGCCGCATCTCAACGACTGAAAACGGCTCGATTGATTCCGATCGCGCGGACGCGGATTGGAGTGCCAAGACGCGGCCAGGTCAGAAACGGCGTTCGCCGACTCCGACGCTTGTTGCGCCGGTGGTTCCGTTTGTGGAGCCGCCACGAAGTGATCCGGGTGGTGCCGGCGGCCTCGATTACTTCCGCGCCCGTGCCATTCGCGAGAGCTACATGGCGCGGCTCGCCAAGATCGAGTTCGAAGAGAAAACGTCGAAGCTGATCAGCCGTGACGAGGTGCAGGTGGCGGCGTTCACGAAAGCTCGCACGGTGCGCGACAGCCTGCTCAACATTCCCGACCGCCTGGCGGCGACGCTGGCCGCCGAGTCCGAGGCCGAGAAAGTGCACCAGATGCTGACCGTAGAGATTCGAAAGGCACTTGATGAACTCGCTGGCGCAAACGGCGACTGAAGTTTACGACGACGCGTTCCGCGCTGGCCTGCGGCCCGACCCGCTGCTGACGGTCTCGGAGTGGGCCGACCAGCACCGGCGGCTGTCTGGCAAGGCTTCCGCCGAGCCCGGCCCGTGGCGCACGGATCGGACTCCGTACTTGCGCGAAATCATGGACGCATTGTCGCCGGCTGTGCCGGTCGAGCGGGTGGTGTTCATGAAGGCCGGGCAACTGGGCGGAACTGAACTCGGAAATAACTGGGTAGGGTATACGATCCACAAATCGCCTGGGCCGATGATGCTGGTCCAGCCGACGGTCGAGATGGCCAAGCGCAACTCGAAGCAGCGGATTGATCCGCTGATCGAGGAGAGCGAGCCGCTGCGGCAACTGGTAAAGAGTCCCCGGTCGCGCGACTCCGGCAATACCGTCCTGTCGAAGGAGTTCCCGGGCGGCGTACTGGTCATGACGGGCGCCAACTCCGCGGTGGGTCTGCGGTCGATGGCGGTGCGCTATCTGTTCCTGGATGAGATCGACGCCTACCCGGGCGATGTCGACGGTGAGGGCGATCCCATCAACCTGGCCTACGCGCGCACGCGGACTTTCGCGCGGCGCAAGGTCTTCATGGTCTCAACGCCGCTCATCACGGGGTTGAGCCGGATCGAGGCGGCGTACGCGGAGAGCGACCAGCGGCGCTACTGGGTGCCGTGCCCTCATTGCGGCGAGTTTCAGGTGCTGAAGTTTGAGCGGCTGCGCTGGCCCAAGGGCGAACCGCAGAAGGTGGCCTACATTTGCATCGCCTGCGAGCGGCAGGTCTTCAACCACCACAAGGCCGGGATGCTTGCGGCTGGCGATTGGCGGCCGGAGGCCCCTGGCGACGGGCGCACGCGCGGCTATCACCTGTCGAGCCTGTACAGCCCAGTGGGCTGGTACGGGTGGGACAGGGCGGCCGACGATTGGGAGAAGGCTCAGAAGGACGTCGAGAGGTTGAAATCGTTCGTGAATCTCGTGCTGGGCGAATCGTGGCAAGAACGTGGCGACGCGCCGGACTGGCAACCACTCTACGACCGGCGGGAGGATTACCCGATCGGGACAGTGCCCAAGGGCGGATTGTTTCTCACCGCTGGCGCCGATGTCCATCCGAACCGCATCGAAGTGGAAGTGATCGCCTGGGGGCGATCGAAGGAGTCCTGGTCGGTCGACTACCGCGTGCTGATGGGCGACACCGCCCGGCCTGAAGTGTGGCGACAGCTTGACGCCGTGCTGGATGAGGAGTTCCCGCATGCGAGCGGCCTGCGGTTGCCGATCCGGGTGCTCTGCATCGACTCGGGCTATAACCCGCGCATCACCTATGACTGGGTGCGCGGCCATCCGCAGGCATCCTGGGGTCCGGCAGGCGCCCGGGCGTCGCATCCGAAGACGGCTGTCGCGGTGAAAGGCACGGCTCGAACGGACCGGCTGATCCTGGGGGCATCACCGGTTGATGCCAGCAAAAGGCGCGGGACGCGACTGTGGATGCTGGGCACGCCGGTGGCGAAATCCGAGTTGTACAGCAGATTGCGGCTCGTGCCGCCAACCGATGAGAGTGGCGAGCCGTTCCCGGCAGGCTACTGCCACTTCCCACGATACGAGGAAGAGTACTTCCGGCAGCTGACGTCGGAGAGCTTCATCAAGGGCCACTGGGTGTTGGGCGCCAACACAAGGAATGAGGCGCTCGACGCGAGAGTGTATTCGCGGGCAGCGGCCTCAATCTACGGCATCGACCGTTTCGCGGAACGGCACTGGCGGGAACTTGAAACGCAGTTCGAGTCGGCGCGTGAGTCTGCCACTTCTGCCGCAGCGGACGCCCAGCTGACAGAAGCAGGCATTGGGCATGAACAACGCGGCCTTCCTGGCCGGCGGATCATCCGAAGCCGATTCCTTCAAAACTGAAAATGCCTTACACCGAACAGCAATTGCAGGCGCTCCGCGACGCCCTGGCCAGTGGTGTGCGCAAGGTGCGGTTCGCCGACCGCGAGATGGAGTTTCGGGATGTGGCCGAACTGAGACAGGCGATCGCCACGGCGGAGGCGGAGTTGGCCAGAAGTGCTGGCACCCCGGTCGCTCGGCAGATCCGGGTCTCCACGGGGAAGGGCTTCTGAATCGATGACGCTGCTGGCTCGATTGAAGGCTTCACTGCCCTGGCGCCCGCGGATGGCATCCGGCTATGAGGCGGCCGCCAGCAGTCGCCGCACCCTGGGCTGGTTGGCGGCCACGAGCGACATCAA
>CAMTUE010000020.1:0-65082 GCA_947084845.1 uncultured Bryobacteraceae bacterium
CGAAAAACTATCCCGCTACCGCACCTCCCACGAACGCCTCTTCTTCCGTTCCCTCAATCAACTCAAGCAGATACAACAGGAACGCCTAATGAGAGAGACCGATCAAAAAGCAACCCTCCCCACCCAAATCCCCCCCGGAGTCCGCCTCAAACCCCTCTTCGCTCACCTCAAATCCCTCCAACGCCGCCCAAAAACCAAAACCACCGCAACAGCCGCGGTCCGCGACCGAAAAGAGCGGGTTCACGGCCGCGATACCCTCTTCAATCGCGATGCCCGGCACTCCCGGGACTTGACCTTGCCGCCCGCCTGACGGCCCCGGTCACAGTCGGACTGTCGATGACTCTGCCCGTGTGCCCAAACACCGGGCTCTACCGGGCAATCCCTCCGCGATCCGCTCGCAGCCCTTATTGGCTGAGACGAGCGGGTTCCGCAGCGGCAGGCGCGCCGCGCAGCAGGCCTTCCGTGCTCAGGTCTTCATCTATGTCCGGCCAGTGAATCCCATAGCCTGCTCCGCTTACCTTCCAGCGGGATCGCTGCTCCACACTGGCGCTCAGAAGCCGGGGATACCACGTCAAGGGAACGATGATTGTGCGCCCGTCCGCGAGGTCCACCGCCAGTGTGTCCTCAGTGACGTGTACGTCGCGTATGCGTTCTCCGGAATTAAGATGGGAAGCGTTCATGCCATTTCTCCAACATGGATTTGCGATTCTCTGCCACTAGCTGGTGGACCCGCCGAAGCTCCACCGGACCGAAGCCAAGGTTTCTGGCAAGCGCAACCGGGTCCAGCCGGAATTTTGCCGGCTGATCGTCGCGATCCACATGCACATGCGGAGGCTCGTTCGGCTCGTGGCTGTGAAAGTACATACGGTACGGCCCCACCAACAGTATGGTTGGCACGCCTTTCAGTATCTCAGCGTCGTGCGGCGGATTCACGCTCACACGGTTGCCACTCCGCCGCCCCAAAGCAATTCCTACTCCGCGGCGAAGTTGCCGATGGCGATCAGGTACGGAAAGACGGTGATTTGGAACAACGGTCCTGAAAGACGTCCTGGATGATTCATTCCTGAGATGGGACGGGCCGGCGCGCGGGCTTGACGCCCATGAAGGGGTGTGCGTACTATCACGCGACGTCTCTCAAGAATGCTGCTCTGTTTGCTTTGATCGGGATGGTTCTGCTTACAGTCCTGATCGCGTTCGATTTCATCCGCGACTTCTCGGGGTTCCTGGGGGGTGTGGTTGCCGTGGTGGTGGTGTTGAAATCGGGCGTCTATCTGCTGGCGGGTGTGAGCGTGGCCGTATTCCTTTGCGTGTTTCACAAAGGGCAGTCCTGACGGCCGGTGGGGATGTCCCGGAAGTGACAGGCCGGGAGGGATGGCCTACTCGCCTCGGGTTTGCTGGTACCAGTCCAGGGTTAGGCGGAGGCCTTCTTCGAAGGTGAACCTGGGGTCGTGGCCCAGGTCTCTTATGGCGGCGGTGGTGTCGGCCAGGGAGTCCTTGACATCGCCCGGGCGGGGCGGGCCGTAGTTCGGTTGGATGTCGAGGCCCCGCATTTCGCAGAGCATTCGCCAGGTTTGGTTCAGGGTGTAGCTTTGGCCGTTGCCGGCGTTGTAGACGTTGCCGGAGACGGAGGAGGCGGGGGCCAGCGAGGCCTTCATGCAGAGGGCGGCTACGTCATCGACATAGGTGAAGTCGCGGGACTGTTCGCCGTCGCCGAAGATGGCGGGGGCTTTCTGGTCGATCAGGCAGTTGAGGAAGATCGACAGGACGCCGGAATAGGGCGACGTCGGGTCCTGGCGGGGGCCGAAGACGTTGAAGAAACGGAGCGAAACGGTTTCCAGGCCGTAGCAATGCGTGAAGACCGAGCAGTAGTATTCGCCGGCCAGTTTCTGCATGGCGTAGGGCGACAGAGGCAGGGGGCGCATCGACTCGGTCTTGGGCAGGACCTCGGTGTCGCCGTAGGCCGAGGACGACGCCGCATAGATGACCCGGCCGGACTTGTGGGCCACGCAGGCCTGCAAGAGGTTGAACGTGGCGTTGATGTTGGCCTCGTGCGAAGGGACGGGGTCGGAGACCGAACGCGGGACCGACGGGATGGCGGCGAGATGGAAGACGGGCGCGCCGGGCTCGATGTACTTCTCGAAGGCGGATGGACTGCGCAGGTCGGCGACGCAGAGATCGACGGACGGGAGGCCGGCGAGGTTGTCGCGCTTGCCCGATGAAAGGTTATCGATCACGCGGACGTGGTGGCCGGCGGCGATCAGCGAGCGGACGAGGGTGGACCCGATGAATCCGGCACCCCCAGTTACGATGGCAAGGCTCATAATTTCTCGATGACGGATTCCAAGTATCGCAGACTTTCGGAGGCGATACGTTCGGCGCCGGGGGCGAAGTCGAAGGCTTCGAGAGAGATCCAGCCCTGGTAGTCGAGGCGCTTCAAGGTGGCAAGGACGGGAGCGAAGTCGTAGTCGCCGGTACCGCAGTGGCCGCCGTCGGTCTCGTTGACGTGGACGTGGCGGATGATGTCGAAGTGACGTTCGACGAGTTGCGCGTGGGGGGTGGTTTCCTCGACGGCGTTGTGGGAGTCGAACATGGTCTGGATGGCCGGGTTGCCGATCTGATGGACGATGGAGGCGGCCTCGTCGAGAGAGAGGACGACGTCGGTCTGGTTGGAAGGCAGGGCTTCGACGAGGATGCGGACGCCGCGCTGCCGGGCATGAGGCGCGACAGAGGCCAGGCCGTCCACGTATCGCTTGGTGGCTTCTTCGCGGGTGGAACCGCCGGTGGCGCCGCGCTGCAACGGGGAGCCGAAGACCATGATGCCGTTGGGCCCAAGGTCGGCGCAGAGGTCGACGAGGTGGACGATGTGGCGCCAGGAACGGGCGCGGAGATCGGCGTCGGGGGTGGTGACGTGGAGGCCCTTGGGCGAGACCATGAGCCAGTGGAGGCCGGCGAAGACGAGGCCTTCATCGGCGATGATGCGGCGGTATTCGGCGCGGGCGTCGGGCGGGATGGTGGCAGGGTCTTCGGCCAGGGTGAATGGAGCGATTTCGATTCCCTCGTAGCCTGTCTCCCGGATGTGTTTGGCCGCTTTATCGAAGTCCCAACCCTGATAGACCTCGTTGCAGATGGAGTGGCGGAATCGGTAACCCATTGGTTCTCATCATAACCGCACGATGGCACGGCGAACAAACGGCACGAGGGGGCGGGGGCGGGGTTGTTAGAATCGGTGGGACGAATGTCGGGCGAAAAACTGATCTCGATCCTGATTCCGGCCTACAACGAGGAGATCCACCTGGAGGCGCTGCTGGAGCGCGCATTGGCGGGTCCGCTGCCGGACGGGTATGGGCGGGAGATCGTGCTGGTGGACGACGGATCGACGGATGAGACGGGCGAGATCGCGGCGAACTGGGCGGCGGCGCATCCGGATGTGATCCGGGTGTACCGGCATGAGGCCAATCGCGGCAAGGGCGCGGCGGTGCGGCTGGCGATCGGGAAGGCGGCGGGATCGATCTGCCTGATTCAGGACGCCGACCTCGAATACGACCCGTCCGACTACAGGAGATTGTTGAAACCGCTTGTCGAACAGAAGGCGGACGCGGTGTTCGGGTCGCGGTTCGGATTCAGCGAGGAACGGCGGGTGCTGCTGTACTGGCACGCGGTGGCGAACCGGCGGTTGACGGGGCTGTGCAACATGGTGTCGGATCTGAACCTGACCGACATCATGACGGGCTACAAGGCGTTCAGGACGTCGCTGATGAGAACGATTCCGCTGCGATGCGACGGATTTGGAATTGAGCCGGAGATGACGGTGAAGCTGGCGCAGCGGGGTGCGCGGATCTATGAAGTGCCGGTTTCGTACCACGGCCGGGGGTATGCGGAGGGCAAGAAGATCCGGCTGCGGGACGCGTTGCAGACGCCGTTCACGGTCCTCTGGTATGGGCTGAGGCGGGACATCTACCTGAATCCAGGGGCGCGGATTCTGGACGTGCTGGCGGCGACGCCGCGGTTCAACGAATGGATGGCGTCGGTGGTGGCGCCGTATCTGGGGAAGCGCGTGCTGGAGATCGGGGCGGGGATCGGGAACCTGAGCGCGCTGCTGAGCAGGGGCAGGAAAGAGTATCTGGCGACGGACCTGGACGCGGAGCATGCCGAGCGGCTGGAGGTGCGGTTCGCCAGCAACCCGCGGGTGAGGGTGATGCAGTTGGACGCGACCGATGCCGGGGGTTTCAGGGGGATTGCGGGGCAGGTGGACAGCCTGGTTTGCCTGAACGTGCTGGAGCATGTCGAAGACGACGGGGCCGGGTTCCGGAATCTTTATGACGTCCTGGCGGCGGAGGGGCGGGCGGTGGTGCTGGTGCCGCAGGGCGCGGGGTTGTATGGGTCGCTGGACGGGGTACTGGGGCATTACAGGCGGTATTCGCGGGCGGAGTTGGAGGCGCGGATGAGGGAAGCTGGTTTCGAGGTGGAGCGGGTGTTTGAGTTCAACAGGGTGACGCGGCCGGGGTGGTGGGTGAACGGACGGGTTTTAAGACGCAGGTCGTTCGGGCGGCTGCAACTGGGGGTGTTTGACCGGTTGGTCTGGTTGTGGAAGAGGCTGGAGGGGGTGCTGCCGTGGGGTGGGGTGTCGCTGATTGCGGTGGGACGGAAGCGCGGATGAATCGCTGCGCGGATTGAGAGGCGGCAATGGGGGAGGAGGACGCGTGTGGCGGACTGGGAGCTTGTCCTCCCGGATATCTTCACATATATGTATTGTAAGATTTCTACAGCCGTGGTAAAGTTCCTTAGCCGTTCCGGGCCAAGTCAGAGGCCGGACGGAATCAAGTCAGAGTATTTGGAGGAAGCATGAAGTTTGGAAATCGCATGGTGAGGAACTGCGCGCTTGCGGGCGCGTTGGCCGTTTTAGGCGGGGTGGCCGCGTATGGCCAGGATGCGCCGGACCTGATCCGGGTGAGCCAGTACAAGATACGGGCCAACGGCGCCTATGAATTCGCGGAGGGCATCAAGATGGTGAACGATGCCCATAAGAAGGCCGGCACGCCATGGCGGCGGGCGTGGCAGACGAGCGCGTTCGGCGAGACTTACACGGGAGTGATCGGCACGCCGGTGAAGAATCTGGCGCAGTTCGACGGCCCTGGGCCGATGGCGGGTTTGAGCGCGGCCGATAGCGTGAAGTATCAGACGCTGATGCGGAATTCGGTGGAGTCGGCGCATCATATCCTGATCCGGTACGCGCCGGAGTTGAGCCTGAGAAGCGGGACGATGAACGAGCCGAAGTTTGCCAGGGTGGTGAAGGTGGTGGTGAAGCCGGGCAAGTTCGCGGAGTATGAGGATGCGGTGAGGACGATTCTGCTGCCGGCGCTACAGAAGGCGGGGATCAAGGACTACTGGGTCTATCGAACCTTGCTGGGAGGCGCGACGGGGGAGTACACGCTGATGGCGCCGGTCATGAAGTGGGCGGAGATCGACCCGTGGCTGTCGCTGGAGAAGATCCTGGGAGCGTCGTCCAAGGTGTATATGGCGCGGGTAGCGGAGACCGTGGACCGCGGTGAATCAGTGGTATGGGCGACGGTTCCGGAGTTGAGCTACAGGACGCAGTAGGGGCCTGTCGGGAAGAGATATCGACAGTTCTTGGACCGGCGCAGGCACTCGTTGCCGCGCCGGTCTTTTCACGCCCGGAGACGTGTGGCGGCAGGCAGGTCTTAAACACAACGACATTTGTGTTTTCGAATGGGTCCGACTGTTCTGGATTACCGCTCGCTCACGCAAGCGGCTCGCTGGCGGCCAACCTCGACTGATTTCGAAAGGAGACCGGCAGGCACCTATTATCGACGTTGCGTTCAGATGATGAGGCGGACGCCGCCGAGGTCGGAGAGGCGGAAGGGGAGGCGGCCTGTGGGGGAGCCGATGAACATGTAGTTCCTGGGGATGCCCCAGAGGAGGCTGAGGCGTTCGATGAGATCGGGTCCGAAGGCGCCCTGGACGGTGACGAATTCGATGTCGATCTCGGTGTAGACCTCGTTGAGGAACGAGAGGTCGTGGGCGAGTTTGGGCGGGATCTGGCTCTCGTCGGTGTAGACGTGGACGACCTTGAGGCGCTTGGTGAGTTCGTTATTACGGACGTAGAGCATGGCCTCGTTAAGGTTGCGGCGCGAATCGCCCTTGGTGAAGAAGACGATACCCTGGGCGTTGATTTCGGCGATTTTACCGAGGACCAGGCGAGAGACGCGGCGGTTGTATCTACTGAGGATGTCGGCGGTGGAGCGCAGGACGAAGAGGAGGACCTTCAGCATGTTGGTACGCCAAAGCATGATGGAGATGAGCGTGGCGGTGGGGATGAAGTAAGTGAAGAAGACGACGAGGTAGCCGGGGTTGAGCAGGACATTGCCCATGATGCCGATGGTGACGCCGGCGAGGGCGAACAGGACGGTGGGCCAGTTGGCGCGGACACGGCGGGGCAGGTCGCGGCGGTTGACCTTGAGCAGCATGTTGCCGATGGCGAACAGGGCCATGACGCCGAGGAAGGAGATCGTGTAGACGCCGGCGAGGGTTTCGATGTGGCCGCCAGTGAGGAAGTTGATGGAGACGCAGAGCAGGAAGAAGGCGATGATGATGCGGTGGTTGGTGCCGCGCCACTTGTTTTCCTTGAGCAGGGCCTGAGGGAGGCAGCGGTCGAGGGTGAGGCGTTTAGTGAGGCCGGTGACGCCGACGAAGGCGGTGAGGACGGCGCCGGAGAGGACGAGGGTGGCGTCGATGGAGATCCAGATGCGGAACCAGTCGCCGCCGATGATGGCTCCGGTGTCGGCGAGGAGGTCCTGGGAGTGGTTGCGGATCAGGGCGAGCGGGAGGATGCCGAGGACGAGGAAAGCGATGAGAGGGTTGAAGAAGCTGACCGAGGCCCACATGTTGCGCAGAGTTTTGACGAAGACGCCGTCTTTTTGTTCCTCGATGTAATTGGCTGAACTTTCGAAGCCGGAGATGCCGAGCAGGGCGGCGGCGAAGCCGAAGAAGAGGGCGGTCATGAGGTCGCGCTCGGAGGGGGCGGCCCAGTTGGCGCTGAGGACGGCCGGGTCCGAGAAGACATGCCAGCCGCCGACGAGGCAGAAGGCGGCCAGGGTGAACATGTGGAAGAGGAAGATGACGGTGGCGACGACGGCGGATTCGGTGATGCCGACGATGGTGAGCAGGGCGAAGAGACCGAGCAGGACGATGGTGGCGGCGAAGGGATCGAGGGCGGGGACGAGATTCTTGGCGTAGTGCATGGCCTCGCCGGCGCTGATGACGGCGGTGGCGATGTAGCTGAGGATGGTCATGCAGGCGGCGAGCGAGGCGCGGAACTTACTGGTGGTGTTGAGCAGGCAGTTATACGCGCCGCCGTTGAGCGGGAGGGCGTCGCCGACTTCGGCGTAGATCCAGCGGAAGAGGTAGAGCAGGCCGCCGACCATGAGCAGGGCGAAGGGGGCGTATTTGCCGGCGTAGATGAGGCTGAGGGCGGCGACGTAGAGACAGGAGGAAGTGATGTCGTTGCCGCAGATGGCGGTGGCGGGGAGTTGGCCGAGTTGGTGGGTGGGGGCGGTGTCGAGGGGTTTCAAGACCAGGGGGGATTGCTGGTCCAGGACGACATGGGTGGACTTCGGGAACTGGGGCAGCGGTTTAACGAGGACGACCTGGGGAGGCGGGGCGTCCTGCGGAGTGGGAGACGACATGTCCTGTTTCTCAGTGTAGACCAGAACCGGGTGGAATCCCGCTTTGGCATCCAGGTTGCTTACCAATATTGATAATGGAAGAAAAGCAAGTTCGCCAAAAGCCCAACCCAAAGCTGCCGCGGCAGGTCTTACCCGTTCTAAATGCAGAGGTTAGAGCGAAGAGCGCCGAGGAAGTGGCGTTGGGATTCACGGTCGAGCAGGTGGGTATAGAGGCCCAACGGTGCCTGCAATGCGCCAAAGCAACCTGTATCGACGCCTGTCCGCTGCACATCGACATCAAACGGTTCATTCAACGGATGGTGGAGGGCGACCATGCGGGGGCGCTGGACGTGATCAGCGAGCAGAGTCCGTTTCCCGGAGTTTGCGGGCGGGTTTGCCAGCACGAATTGTTCTGCGAGGACGCTTGCGTGGTGGGCAAGAAGTGGGCGCCGGTGGCGATCGGGTCGCTGGAGCGGTTTGCGGCCGATCATGAGCGGTTGCGGATCCAGGAGTTGAATGCCGCTGAGCCGGCCAGGCCGACGGGGAAGAAGGTGGCGCTGGTGGGGTCGGGTCCGGCGTCGCTGATCGCGGCGTATGACCTGGCGCGGAAGGACTACCGGGTGACGGTGTTCGAGGCGCTGCACCGGCTGGGCGGGGTGATGATCTACGGGATTCCGAATTTCCGGCTGCCGCGGGAGATTTTGAAAGAAGAGATTGCGCGGTTGCGGCATCTGGGCGTGGAGTTCGAGACGGATTTCATTGTCGGCAAGACGGCGACGGTGGAGGATCTGTTTGAAGAGGGGTACGAGGCGGTCTTCATCGGGACGGGCGCGGGATTGCCTTACATGATGGGGATTCCGGGGGAGAACCTGATTGGCGTCTACACGGCCAACGAGTTTTTGACGCGGATCAATCTGATGGAGGCCAACGACCCGGCCTCGGATACGCCGGTGCGGATAGGAGAGCGGACGATTGTGGTGGGCGGCGGCAATTCGGCGATGGACGCGGCGCGGTGGGCGAAGCGGTTCGGGTCGGAGACGATTGTGCTGTACAGGCGCGGACGCGAGGAGTTGAAAGCGCGGCTGGAGGAGATCGAACACGCCGAGGAAGAGGGCGTGGTGTTCCATTTCCTGGCTGCGCCGGTGGCGCTGCATGGGGACGACGACGGGTTTGTGCAGGAAGTGGAGTGCATCCGGATGGAGTTGGGCGAACCGGATGACAGCGGCCGGCGGTCGCCGGTGCCGGTGAAGGGAAGCGAGTTCCGGATCAAGGCGCAGACGATCGTGGCGGCGATCGGGCAGGCGCCGAATCCGACGTTGCAGAAGGCGACGCCGCAACTGAATACCAAGCGGGGCAAGATCGTGATTGACGAATGGGGCGCGACGTCGATGGCCGGCGTATTTGCGGGCGGCGACGTGGTGAGGGGCGGGTCGACCGTCATCCTGGCGATGAAGGACGGGCGGGCGGCGGCGGCGGCGATTGACCGCGCGCTGAACCCGCAGCCCGAGCCGGCGGCAGAGGAGGTTGCTCAATGAACCGAATAATCGCTAAGCGCCAACTTGCGCCCGAGGTCCACCTGCTGGAGGTGGAGGCGCCGAGGATACAGAAGAGATGGAAACCGGGGATGTTCATCATCATCCGGCCGACGGACCAGAGCGAGCGGATTCCGTTGACGATCGTCGATTCGAGCGCCGAGCGGCAGTCGATTACGATGGTGATCCAGGCGATCGGCAAGACGACAAAGGAAGCGGTGGCGCAGGAGATCGGCGGGATGCTGGCCGACGTTGTGGGACCGCTGGGCGAAGCGGCGACGATGACGACGGGCAAGAAGGTGGTCTGCATGGCGGGCGGGGTCGGCGTGGCCGAATTGCTGCCGGTGGCCAAGGCGTTTCACGATGCGGGCAATCACGTGACGGCGCTGTGCGGGGCGAGGTCGGACAGTTACAGGATTCTGGACAGCGAGTTGAAGGCGGGCGTGGACCGGCTGGAGTGGGCCACCGACGACGGGACGTTTGGGTTCCACGGCAACGTTGTCCAATTATTGAAGAGCATCGCAGGAGCAGGCGATTTTGAAGAGGGCCATGTCATTGGTCCGATCCCGATGATGAAAGCGGCGGCGGAGGCGACGCGGGATTGGGGATTGAAGCTTCATGCGTCGTTGAATCCGATCATGATCGACGGGACGGGGATGTGCGGGGGATGCCGGGTGACGGTGGGCGGCGAGGTGAAGTTCGCCTGCGTGGACGGGCCGGAATTTGATGCGCATCTGGTGGATTTCGACGAACTGACGCGGCGCAACCGGGCATACCGGGAGTGGGAATCGAAGGCGTTGGAGCGGCATGCGTGCCGCATCGGGCTGGATGTGAAATAGAGGCGGGCTGCTAGAATCTAGTTCAATGCAGACGACCCGGTTGCGCAGCCTGCTGCGTAAGAGCCGCAACAGTACTGTCTTTCTCGTACTGATCGTCGTGGCCGGTGCGGCGTTGCGGGTGAGGGAGGCGCTGGATCCGCTGTGGTTCGATGAAGTCTGGGTCGCCAATTCGCTTTATGCGGGATCGCTTCAAGATGCGCTGTTTTATGCGCGGGTTCCGCAGAGCACGCCGCCGCTGTGGATTGCGCTGAACTACTGGTTCACACAGGCGTTCGCACCGGGCGATTTGCTGCTGCGGCTGTTTCCATTGCTGTTCGGGATTGCGCTGATAGCGGCGAGCGCGGGGTATGCAGGCCGCCTGCTGGGAAGCAGTTACCGATTGGCGGGGGCGGGGGTGGCCGGGGCGTCAGGCTTCCTGATCGCCTATTCAGGGCAGTTGAAGCAGTACGAAAGCGACGCCCTGCTGGCGACGGCGCTGCTGTGGGGCCTGCTGGTTTGCATGAGGCGGGGAGGGGCGCGGCGGTGGGTTGTGCTGGCGGCGCTGTATGGGGCATCGATCTTCGCGGCATACACGCAACTGCTGCTTTTGCCGTTGGTGGGGCTGGCGATGGGATGGGCGGTGTGGCGCAAACGGTTGAATGCGGCGGCGGCGGTGGCGCTGTTGGCCGGCGTGGCAGGCGCTGGGATGACGGCGTTTCTGGTTTTCATCCGGCCGAACACACACCCGATTCTGAAGGCCTATTGGACGGACCAGTTCCCGGAGTCATGGGCGGGAGCGGCGGGTTTCTACCTGCTGAAAACTCATCAATGGACCAGAGTGTTGTACCGCAGCAGCAGGTTCGAGGATGTGGTTGGGCTGGTGATGCTGGCGCTCATCGTGGTGGGCGCGGTGGCGCTGGTGGCGAGGAGGAGGGGAAGCGTAGGGAGGGTGTGGCCGGTTGCCGGGTTGATTACGACGTTTGCGGTGCTGGCGGTGGCGAGCGCGTTGCGGCAGTATCCGCTGGGCCCGGCGCGTCTGCTGTTGTTTAGTTTCCCGGTGCTGCTGCCGGTATGGCTCTATGGAGTGGGAGCGGCGGCGCGGGCGGTTGGACGCGGATTGAGCAAACCAGCGGCCGGGACGCTGATGAGGGCGTGGCCGGTGATGTTGGCGGCGGCGCTGCTGGCACTGATGGCGAGAGATCTGGCGCGTCCGCCACGGGGGCGGCCGGAGTTGCCCGACACGCCTGGCATTGCGCGGGCGATGAGAGAGGGAGCGCGCGAGGGCGACACGATCTGGGTACATGGGTCGGCGGTGGATCTTGTGGATTACTACTTCATGAAGGAGGGGACGCCGGCCGGCCGGATTCTGAGAAGCGGATACGGCCTGCCGTGTTGCGTCACCACGAGGATGACCATGGCGGGGGTGAGCTATGCGGGCGAGATAACGAGGGAATTCGACGGGGCGGCAGGCGGCAGGTTGGGCCGGGTGTGGCTGGCGACTCTTGAAGGCGTGCTGATTCCAAACGGGCATGACGACGCGGCGCGGTTGCGGGAGAGCCTGGAGCGGAGGGGGTGCAAGGTGGCGGGGAGACAGCAGTTCAGGGGGGGGCGGGTGGATCAGTTGGATTGCCCTTGAATAGGGGCGAGTCCCTGAAGCTCTTGAATCCGCTAAGATCACGTTTGCCATAGGTCCAGCAATGAGTAGCACTCCGAATCGCAATCACACAGGCAGATGTACCGCACCAATGTCGCAGTTGGTGGAGCAGATGCAGAAGTCCCTGGATTCAATTAGCGCCAGGACGCGCGTTTTAACTCGAACTTCGCCAACATTTTTGTTTCTAGCTTTGGTTGTCTCCCTGGAGTGTTTTCTGATTCTCCTGAATGCTCATCAGAAGCCTTTCTGGTATGACGAATTGTTCACTCTGCACCTGTCAGAACTGCGCCCCCCCAGCCGCATGTTCTCCGCCCTTCTTGAGGGCATCGACCCAATGACAATAGGATTCATGAGCATGATGCTACCGTCCAGCATCATGCCGCTTGATCCTCAGATTGCATACCGCCTTCCTTCAATTTTATGTTATGTGCTCACCGTTATTTGTGTATTTTTTTTCGTAAGGAAAAGATGCTCATATCCAATCGCATTAAGCGCTTCTTTATTGATCATGCTGTCACCTTTCAGAGAATACGCAATTGAGGCGCGACCCTACGCTCTTCAAGTCGGGTTCCTGGCGATGGCCGTGGTGTGCTGGCAGCGAATCGACACCAAGCGTATCTTTGCATGGCTGTTCTTGATTTTTTATTTGCTTTCTGTCGCCTCTCATTATTACGCAGCGCTGGCGCTATTGTGCTTTGCATTTGCAGAGGCCTCATTTGCATGGCTTCACAGGCGAGTCCGCTGGCCGGTCTGGGGGACCCTTTTAATATCGGTGGTCCTCATCCTGGCACAACTTCCGCTTGCAGTGACTTTTAAAAGCATTTACGGCGGAGCCTATGCAGGCAAGCCGGCTTGGACGAGCGCCTACATGACATATGCACCGTATAGCGGCACCGGCCTGAACATCGCATTGCTGCTGCTGTGCTTTGCGGCTCTTCTACCTCTGCCAGTTGTTTTAAGCAGGTTGCGGCGCGGGAGAATCCCGTTGAAATTTGGCCACTTCCACATACCCGAGGTCGTTCTCGCCTATACGCTGATTCTCTACCCTGGATTGCTTGTGGTTGGCACCAAGATTCTAAGCGCTGGATATGTACCACGTTATGGGTGGCCATTCATTATCGGAGCTGCCATTTTCCTGGCAATACTGCTGGGCGCCTCGGAACGCTGTTGGCCACCCAACGTCATCGCGCTGGCATTCATATTGGTCTTCGGAATACAGAGCGTAACGAACATTCTCCTACTGGCTCCGAAATACAATGAACAGAGTTCGCCGGCGTCCGGTTGGGCCGCACTATCAAGGTTATCGCAGCATTTCAAAAATGAGCCCATTGTCGTCGCTAATGGAATAAGCTACCTTGAGATGCGACATTACTCGGAAGTAGGGCTCCGCGACCGGCTGCTGCTACTCTTCGAGATGGACGAGGCCATTCGATTTTCAGGAAGCGATACCGTAGATCGGTCAAGTCTTATGCTATCCAGGTATGTTCCGCTAAACATCCAGGACTGTCATCAGTTTTTAAAGAACAACAAGAGATTTCTACTCTATATGACCCGGAGCCGCTACGAGTGGTTGCCGCGCTACCTTCAAGAACGTGGATATCATTTTAAATTACTGGATGAAGTCAACAACAAATCAATATATCTAGTCACCGGGACGTAACGATGGGGTCGCTGTGCGGTTCGCTGTTGCGTCCGGCCGGACAAAGTGCGTTCTGGCGATTATGCGCTGACTCAGCGAGGGGCGGCGAAGGCGAAGCAATTCATCCGTGAGGAGGACCGACGGAGCAGGCCCCCCGGATGATGCCGCAACCGTTGCTACCGGCCGGCGAGTCCAGCCGCGTGCGAGAGGCACAGGCGCGCGGGATCCGGTTCGGCATTGATCCGATGGGCCGTGATGGGCGAGCCGAAGCGAACGGTCAGCCGGCCATCGCGTTCGCACACCCCTGCTGGAAGGCATGATAATCCCTGGCGGGCAAGGCGGGCGAGGAGGCGGCCGGCGCCCGGGAGAGGTTCCGTGATTTGGCCGGCGGAGCCGGCTACGCCTTCGGGGAAGATGCCGATGGGACGGTCCGCCGTGCGAATGTCGCGGAGGAGTTGGCGGATGGTTTGGGCGGTGAAGGCGGGATTTGAACCGGCAAGGCTGACAGGGTAGCAGGAGAGGGCGTGGGCGACCTTGGGCAGGAGCCAGTCGCCGGGCGAGGGGAACGAGAATGGGCCGAGGTGGATGCGCGGCCAGTTGGCGGTGACGAGCCAGCGGACAGGGACGGGGTGCGGGCCGTAGCGGGCGGAGATGGCCTGGGTGAGGGCGGCGGCGGTGTGGAGGATCCAGAGACCCTTGCGCTGGTAGTGGTTGGCGACGAGGACGAAGCGCGGATCGGCGGGGAGAAGGTCGAGTCCTTCATAAACGGGCGGAGGAGCCATGCGGGCGACAATGCGGCTGGTGAAATCGTCGATGTCGCGGCGGCGACGGCGGGCGATGTAGGGGGTCAAGCCGGCGACGAGGTCCCAGGGGACGGGGTAGGCGAGAGGGGCGCTCAAACGTGACGGCCCTTCCAGTCGGTTCCGATGCCGAAGTAGTCCTTCACCATCGCGCTGATTGCGATCAACTGAAACAGGTAAATGGCGATGGGGGCGAGCAGGGCCGAGAGGCTGAATCCGTACCAGGGGAGCCAGGCCAGGGCGGGAACGAAGAAAAACAGGGCGGCGGCGGTTGTTTCACCCTTGTGGAGCAGGTAGACGAGCATGGGGAGCCAGGAGGTCATCAGCGCGGACGAGACGACAACGAGGAGCGCCGTGCGGCGGTTGAACTTGAGGAACTTGAACGAGTTTTTCTCGAAGCCGCGCCAGATTGCGCCGAGGGATTCGTACATCCGGGCGTGGGCCATCGATTCGGCGCGCAGGACGCGGATCTTCATGCGGTGGCGTTTGAAGAGACGGGCGAGGGCGACATCCTCGACGGCGCTGGCGGCGACGGCGCGGTGGCCCTGGATGAACTCGTAGGCGTCGCGGCGGACCAGCAGGCACTGGCCGTTGGCGAGAGCGTCGGGTCTGCGCGGGTCGTTCACACGGACCGGGTCGACGCCGGTGAAATATAGTCCGAAGGCGTAAGGGAGCAGCATCTTCTCGAAGAGCGTGAGGCGGTGTTGCCTGGGGAAGACGGTGAGGGCGACGAGGTCTTCGTTGATGGCGTAGTCGAGCAGCGAGGGCAGGAAGGCGGGATCGTACCAGGTGTCGGCGTCGACGAAGAGGATCCAGGCGGAGTCGGTGTAGAGGGCGCCGGTCCAGCAGGCGTTGGGTTTGCCTTTCCATCCATTTTGAAGAGGTTCGGCCTGGCGGACGTGGGCGCCGGCGGCGGTGGCGACTTCCGCGGTGGCGTCCGAGGAATGGTCGTTGACTACAACAACATCCGAACCGGGGAAACTCAGCACCGCGCGGGCGATGCGCGGGGCCTCATTGCGGGCAGGAATGACGACGACGTGATCGACGGGATCGGGCGGGGCCGATTGGGGGAGTTCGGGCAGATTGAGATAGTTGCGCCGGGCATAGAGAGCCGTGGCGATCATCAGAGCGGCGAGCACGAAAGCGGCAGAGAGCAGGATCACGACAACTTCCTGATCGTTGGGCCTTTCACCCCGTCCGGAAAGATCGGGCTTTCGCGGTCAGCCTGCCAGCGGCCTTCGCCATCGAGGGCGCGGGCCTGGACCAGACTGGCGCGGACGGCCGGGATCTTGCTCTTCCAGCGGGTCCAGGTATAAGGAGACAGAGGCTTTTCGAGATCGCAATCGATCCACCGCCCCTCATCCGCCCTGACCTGTACCCGGCTGACGCCACGCAATCCGGCGAACGAGACCCCTCCCACGAGGAGCGTGTCGCCATCGGTACGGACACGATCAACAAAACTCATTGTATGAACGATCGGTTCCTTCGTGTAACCCAGTTTCGGCCAGGTGCCGGAATAGGGGCGGGTGGAGAGGCGGATTTCGGAGAGCCACTTGACGCTTTTGAAGCCGTAGTAGCGGGGGGCGATGAGGCGGACGGGGAAGCCGTGGAGGCGGGAAAGGGTCTGGCCGTTCATGCCGAGAGCGAGGAAGGCGTCCGGGCTGAAGAAGTGGTCGAGGGAGAGGGAATCGTCGTGGCCGTCGGCGCCGATGAAGGCGGCTTCGACGATGGAGGAAGGGAGGGTGGAGGGGTCGATCAGTTGGTTGAAGAAGAGGCCGAACCATTCGGCTGTGCCCATGAGGTTGGAGCGGAGGGTGTTGGAGACGCAGCGCATGGTGGTGTACCGAACGAACCCTCTGAGAGACATAAGTTGTTGATAACTATATGACTTCCATGGTTTTCCGTCGAGCGTGACGAGGAGGCGCCAGGCAGTGGGGTCGATTGCGGGATCGACCGTGTTTTTACTCATACCATAAAAGTTGTTACCCAGAGTGACAGACGGGCGAACGAGGCCAGGGGCGAAAGCCTCGCGTTCCTGGGGGTAGCGGAAGTCCCAAAGCGGGCGGGGTTTGACGGCGCGGGCGGCGAGGCGGCGTTCGCGGGACCAGGATTCGATGGCGACACCCGCGGTGCCGCCGGAGAGGACGAGGGGGAGGGCGACGCGGGATGCAGTGGCAAGGAAGCCGCGGCGTGAGGGGGAGGGGGTAGGCGTGGACCGACGAAGAAAGTACGAAAAGGCGAGGTCGAACAGGAACAGGACGAAGCCGATGGCGGCCAGGCCGCCGGTGGCGGCGAAGGGTTTGGCCCAGTCGCCGAAGGTGTCGAGCAGGGCCAGAGCGAAGTTGTTGGGCGTGCGGGCCATGATCCACTCGGCGAGGAGATCGGTGGCGAGAGGCCAGCCGAGCAGATGGAAGGCGGCGAGGTTGGCGGCGACCAGGATGAGGGCGGCGGCAGAGGAGCGATGGATGGAGCGGAGAATCATCGTGCGAAGGGGAGGCAATTGCGAAGGGCCGGCAGGGCCATGGCGCGGGCGGTGATCCAGTATTTTTTCGCCTTGGGGACGACGGCGCGGCGGTTGAAAACGTCGTTGCCGCCGGCCTCGATGCGGTCGAGGATCCCGGCATAGACATCGGCGGCGATGCGGACGGCGAAGCGGCCGCGGGCATCGAGCATGGGGATGCCTGGTTCGGCGTCCTTGTAGAACTGGCGGGCGCGGGCGGATTGGAACTGCATGAGGCGGGTGAAGGCGCCGTTGCGGAGGCCGGCGCGGAGATCGTCCTCGGAGTAGCCGAATTGGGCGAGTTCTTCGGACGGAATGTAGATGCGGCCCATGCGGAGGTCGGCGCCGACGTCGCGCAGGATGTTGGTCAACTGCATGGCGATGCCGAGGTCGATGGCGTAGGGATCCGCGCCGGGTTTGGAGCCGATGACGCGCATCATCATGAGGCCGACGACCGAGGCGACGCGGTAGCAGAAGACGCGAAGTTCGTCGAAAGTCTGGTAGCGCTGGCCACGGGCGTCCATTTTGACGCCTTCGACGAGATCGAGCGGGTACTCGTGCGGGATGCGGTATTCAACGGCGGTGCGGGCGAAGAGGTCGAGCGCGGGGTTGTGGCTATGGCCGCGGGAGAGCGCATCGCGGAGTTCAGATTCCCATTCGTGGATGTCGCCGAGGTTCTCGTCGACGATGTCGTCGGTGGTGCGGCAGAACCAGTAGACGGCGTGGGCGGCCTGGGCGAGGTCGGGCGGGAAGAAACGGGTGGCGAAATAGAAGGATTTGGACCCGGCAGCGGTGGCATCCGCCGCCTGACGGCGGAGTTCGCTTAGTTGGGATGGTTGGCGCAAATCAACTTCTCCGCGATTTTGGCTGAACTGAGGACTCCGGGGACGCCCGCACCGGGGTGGGTGCCGGCGCCGGCGAAATAGAGATTGGGGACGTCTTCGCTCTGGTTATGGGGGCGGAACCAGGCCGATTGGGTGAAGAGGGGTTCGAAGCTGAAGCCTGCGCCGCGGTAGGAGTTCAGATCGGTTTCGAAGCCGAGCGGGGTGAGTGTGCGGACGGTGGCGAGGTTGTCGAGCAGGCCGGGCATGTAGTTGGTGTCGAGGAATTCGAGGATGCGGCGTTTGAAGGGTTCGTCGTGTCGAGACCAGTCGATGCCGGAGAGTTGGTTGGGGACGGGGACAAGGGCATAGAAGCAGTCGCAGCCATCGGGAGCCATGCGGGGGTCGGTGGCCGAGGGGCGGTGGAGGTAGAGGGAGAACTCGTCGCTGAGAACCTTCTTATTAAAGATGTCGTCGAGGAGTTCGCGGTAGGTGGAACTGAGGATGATGGTGTGGTGGCGGATGTTGGGGTACTGTGTACGGGTTCCGAAATAGATGACGTAGAGGCCCATGGAGTACTTCATGCGGTCGAGCTTCGAGTCGGTGTACTTCCTGCGGACATCTGGTGACAGCATCTTTCGATAAGTATTGGCAACATCGGCGTTGGAGACGACGGCGGCGGCGGGGAGTTTCAGGCCGTTGACGGTTTCGACACCGGTGGCGAAGCCGTTTTGGGTGACGATGCGGGAGACGGGAGAACCGAGGTGGACGCGGCCGCCGAGTTCAGCGAAGAGGCGGCCCATGGCGGAGACGAGAGCGCCGGTGCCGCCCATGATGTAGTGGACGCCCCACTGGCGTTCGAGGTAGTGGATGAGGGCGTAGATTGAGGTGGTCTGGAAAGGGTTGCCGCCGACGAGAAGAGGGTGGAAGGAGAAGACGCGGCGCAGGAGGGGATCCTTGACGTATTGGGAGACGAAGGAGTAGACGGTCTTGTGGGATTGGAGGCGTATGAGATCGGGGGCGATCGGGAGCATGTCGGTGAACTTCAGGAAGGGCTTGTCGGAAAGTTCGATGAAGCCTTTCTGGAAGATGGCCTTGGTGGCGAGGATCATGCGCCTGTAGCCGTCGAGGTCGCCGGGGGAGAACCGGGCGACGCGGCGTTCGGTTTCAGCCTCATCGTTGTTGTATTCAAACGACCGGCCGTTGTGGAATTCGATGCGGTAGAAGGGGTCGCAAGGGACCATTTCAACGTAGTCGCGCATGTTGCGCCCGGCTTGGGCGAAGATCTCTTCGATCATGAAGGGGGCAGTGATGACGGTGGGACCGCCGTCGAAGGTGAAGCCGTCCTGGCGGTAGACGTAGGCGCGGCCGCCAAGCATGTCGCGGGCCTCGACCAGATCGACCTGATAGCCACGGGACTGAAGGCGGATGGCGGTGGCAAGGCCGCCGAAGCCGCTGCCGATGACGACGATGCGCTTACTTCCGTCTGTCATTGAGGCGCCGTTCGAGGTAGTCGAGGAGTTCATGGAGTTCGGAGGAAGGGGGGAGGGTGTCGAGATACGTGCGGGATTTGCGGATGGCGGTAAGAGATCGGGCGCGGGTGGGGATTTCGCCGTCGAGGAAGTCGTCGACGAGTTGGAAGGCGCGACCGAAGGAGCGGGCGAAATCGACCGCGGTTCGGGCGTGGGGGGAGTGGGGGTCGAGGGGAAGCGTGCCGGCGAGGCCGGCGAGTTCGAAGAGCGGGACGGTCTTGAGTTCGTTGATGCGGGAGCGGAGGAGGGCGCGTTCGTCGCCCTGGAGGCGGAGGTCCATGTCCTGGCCTTCGCACAGACCGGCGAGGTCAAGAACGCCGAGAAGGTTGGCCTGGAAGGAACAGATGGCCGTGGCGGCGGCCGGGTTGTGCGGGAGAGTGAGGAGGCAGCGTCCGGCGAGACCGACGAGGCCGAAGGCGGCGAGCAGGGCGGTGGATTCGCCGTAGACGATGTGGGTGGTGGGGCGGCCTCGGCGTTCGGCTTCGTCGTCCATGCAGGGCAGGTCGTCGACGATGAGAGAGGCGCAGTGCAGGAGTTCGACGGCGGCGGCGGCGCGCAGTGTGAGGCGGTTTTCGATACCGAGGGCGCGGGCGATGCGGAGAGAGAGGATGGGACGAATGCGCTGCCCGGCTCCGAGGACAGCGTATTCCATGGCCATGCGGAAGGGGGTAGACTTCGCGCCTGGAGGGGCGACGAGAGAGGCGAGTGCGGAGTTCACCTCAAGCCGGTCCGCGCCAAGGGGTGGGGCAAAAACCGGGAAGATTGGGAGTGCGGCGGCCAGGCTCATTGCACAAGTAGATGATGGCGAGTGGAAGACGGAGGTAGAAGATTTGGGGAGGTTTCAGCGGCGGGCAAGGCGCGTGTAGGAAATTCCGACATGCGAAGGGAAGTTCACTAGGGCAACTGGTATTCGGACCAAAATGTCTTGCATTCAATTGCCGAGTGTAGAAGAATAGGATAGCTACGCAGGGGAAGGGTCGCTTCAGGCGTCTGGAACCTGCCGCGGAACGCAATATGTACCTCGCCGCACTTCGTTATGAATAAAGGAGATCGCTCATGAACATCTATCGTCGATGTTCGGGCCATGCACGGTGGTCCGCGCTCATTATGTTGAGCATGATGTTGGTTGGATCGGCTGTGCTGTTCAGCGCCGATGACGGCCCGTTCACGATTCGGGACAAGGCATTTTATGCGGATGAAGCAACGGTCAGCTTCGTGAGGCCAGGGTTGGTGTATACGATCCTCGGCCACGAGATCGCGGCCGATGGGACCGTCAAAGTTCGATTCAAGCTGACTGATCCGCGGGGCTTGCCGCTGGACCGGTTGGGAGTGAACACGCCGGGAACGGTGGCGACGAGTTTCGTGCTTTCGCGGATCCCGAAGGCTTCGAAGTGGCACCAGCCGTACACGAAGCGGACCAAGACGAGCACATATCCGGGGACGGTTGGGAAGACGGCGCGTCAGACGGCCGCCGACACGGGCGGCAGTTACGCGACGGTAGTCGAGGGCGAGTACATTTATACGTTCGGGACGAAGTTGCCGGCGACGTATGAGAAGGACGCCACGCACACGATTCAGATGTACGGCAACCGCAACCTGACGGAGTTTGACCTTGGGGTCAATTACAGGACGGCGCTGTACAATTTTGTCCCGGCGGGTGGCGCGGTGGCGAAGAGGCGCGACATCATTACGAACGCGTCGTGCAACAAGTGCCACACGGATCTGAACTTCCATGGCGGATCGCGGCGCGGGTTGGACGGCTGCGTGCAGTGCCACGTGCCGGCCTATGAGGATGTCACGAACCTGAACCCGGAGACGGGCGCGGACATGGACATGACGGTGATGACGCACAAGATCCACGCGGGAGCGACGCTGCCGAGCGTGATCGCGGGCGGCAAGTACACCTGGGTTGGTTTCGGCAACAGCGTAGCGGACTTCTCGTTCGTGAACATGCCGTCGGACGTTCGCAACTGCGCGTTCTGCCATGACGGCAAGGCGTCGCAGGGCGATGCGCATCTGACGAACCCGACGCGGTCCGCTTGCGGGTCGTGCCACGACAACGTGAATTTCGCCACCGGGCAGAATCACATCAATCTGCCGCAGCCGACCGACAACCTGTGCAAGAACTGCCACATCCCCGAGGGCGAGTTGGAGTATGACGCGTCGATCAAGGGCGCGCACACGGTACCGCAGCAGTCGGCTATGCTGCCGAAGGTGATCGCGGCGATCACGTCGGTGGAGAACGCCCAGCCGGGACAGAAGATCACGGTGAACTTCACGCTGAAGAAGGAAGACGGCAGCACCTGGGACATCAAGACCATCAACGGGATGGGCATGATTCTGTCGGGTCCGACGACGGACTACGTTTCGCCGACCGCGCGCGGCTATGTACGGGAGGATCCGCGGGCGACGGCGACGCTGTCGGGCGCGACCTACCGCTATACGTTCACCAACGCGCTTCCGGCCGACGCCAAGGGCACATTCACGGTGGGCCTGGACGGACGCCATCAGGTGATCCTGCTTGAAGGCACGTTGAAGCAGCGGACGGTGCAGTACAACATCAACAACCAGATCTTCCACTTCTCGGTGGACGGTTCGGCTGTCGTACCGCGCCGTACGATCGTATCGACGGCGAAGTGCAACGGATGCCACGCCAACCTGGCGCTCCATGGCAACAACCGGAACCAGGTGGGCACTTGTATCCAGTGCCACAACCCGGTGGAGACTGACGCCGCGGTGCGGCCAGCGGCGCTGATGCCGGCCGAGGGGCTCGACATGGCGCTGATGATTCACCGCATCCACGCCGGCGACCGGCAGGAGCGCGACTACACGATCTATGGCCGCAGCAGCATCGCGTACAACTTCAACAAGGTTGTATACATCGGCGGGTTGAACAACTGCACCACGTGTCATGAAGGGACCAGTTACATGGTTCCGGTGAAGGCGTCGGCGGACAAGCGGGATCCGCGCGGGTATCTGAATCCGGTGAAACCGGCGACAGCGGCCTGCATCGGCTGCCACGTGAGTCTGGACGAAGCCAGCCATGCCCTGGCGAATACGTCACAGCTTGGTGAAAGCTGCGGCGTGTGCCACGGGGCGGGCAAAGACAAGGCCGTGGACAAGGTTCACGCCAACTAAGTCCATTGATGGGGGAGAGCCTTCGCGAGGAGGCTTTCCCCTGTTTTTTTCATTCAACGGGAGATCTTTGATGATTCGACTGTCACGCAGCACGGCCCTCCTCCCCCTGGCCGTCTTCTTCCTCCCCGCGTGGCTATCGGCGCAGGAGACTACCGCACTGCCGAAAGGCTATGTCGGGTCCGAGTCCTGCGCCGGCTGCCATGATGAGGTGAGTACCGCCTTCGAGAAGAATCCGCATCACAATCTGAGTAAGACGAAGTGGAGAGGCTTGCAGGAGCGAGCCTGCGAGGCCTGCCACGGTCCGGGGGCGAAGCACGCCGAGACCAACTCGGCCGACGACATTTTGAACCCGTCGAAGATGCAGCCGGCGGCAGTGGACAAGATGTGCCTGTCGTGCCACAGGAATTCGAAGACACAGGTGGGCGTGATTCAGAACGGGCACGCAAGGTCGGCTGTGGCTTGCACGTCGTGCCACACGGTCCATAAGACGGGCCAGGCGAGTTCGGACTTTCAGTTCCGGACGGCGATGGGCGTGACGAAGAAGTGCGCCAGTTGCCATACGAATGTGTGGGCGTCGTTCCAGAAGCCTCACAGGCACCGGGTGCCGGAAGGGGCGATGGCGTGCACGAACTGCCACAACCCGCACGGCAGCGTGCTGGCGCGCAACATCAGGACGGCGAATGCGGCCGAACCTGGTTGTGTCGCCTGCCACGCGGACAAGCGCGGGCCGTTTGTATTTGAACATGCTCCGGTGCGGACCGAGTCGTGTTCGACGTGCCATGAACCGCATGGGTCGGCGAATCCGCGGATGCTGACGCGGGCATCGGTCGCGAATCAGTGCCTTGAGTGCCATTCGAACCTGGTGTCGCCGACGGCAGCGGGGATTGCCGGAGGCGTACCGCCGGCGATTCACGATATGCGCCTGCCGAGGTACAGAAACTGCACGACGTGCCATCAGAAGATCCATGGATCCAACGTCCACAGGGGGTTACTGAGATGACACTCCGAACAATTGCACTCCTTATGCCGCTGGCCCTGTTCGCGGCTCAGGACCCCAAGCCGGCCGAGGCCAAGAAGGCAGAGGCCAAGCAGGAGACGAAGAAGGAAGAAGCGGCGACGCCGGACGCCGAGAAGACCTGGAGCGGATGGGTGGAAGTGGGCGGGCGGTGGCGGTCCGACGTCAGCGGCGACATGAACACCTACCGTTCGATCGTGAACCTGAAGGATGGGTTCCGGATGCCGTCGATGGACGTCAGCTACCAGGGCGCAAGCAAGTTGCTGCGCACGATGCGGCTGTCGGCGGGCAACTGGGGCGATCCGTTCAACACTTCGCGGCTGGAGTTGAGTGATGAGAAATACTACAGGTATGTTTCGAAGTATTCGAACATGCTGTATTACAACTACTTGCCGTCGTATGGCAATCCGACAGCTCCGGGCGGCTTCAGCCAGCGCACGTTCGACACGAACATGCGGAATTTCGACCACGACCTGACGGTTCTGCCAAACGAACGGTTTACGCCGTATCTGCGGATCGCGCGGAACTGGTCGAACGGAACGGGGATCACGCCGCTGGTGGTCCAGGGCAACGAGTACCCGCTGCGGACGAATCTTGATTGGTATCAGCAGGATATCGCCGGCGGGATGCGGATGAATTTCACGCGGTCGCATGTGACGATCGAGCACGGTTCGACCGATTTCGGCGACGCGCAGAGCGTGTATTCGACGGCGAAGATGCAGGGCAACCGGGGTGCCGTCCCGGTGCTTGGGCAGTTGCTTTCGTTGACCAACGGCACCCAGGTGTATGACGTGAAAGGGAGTTCACGGATCACGAAGGTGCTGTTCACGGCGAATCCTTACGAGTGGGTGGATCTTTACGGGCAGGTGCTGTATGCCAACCCGAAGACGACAGCCAATTACAACCAGACGCTGGCGGGGAGCCTGTACACGACCGCGCCGGGCCTGCTGTTCTACGGCAGCGGCAAGGACACGATGTATGGCGACGCGCGTCGCCCGCACACGACGGGTTCGTTTGGCATGGAGTTGAGGCCGGTGTCGCGGTTGCGGATTCGTGAGATCTTCGAGACCGACCGGATCAAGACGGACACGACGGGCGCGCTGGAAGCGACCTACGTGAAGGACACGGTGCTGGCGGCGACGTTGAAGTCGAGCTATGCGGACCGTCTGGAGACGAGCCTGCACCGGCAGACGGTGGAGGCGCTGTACGATTTCGGCCGCAAGTTCACGCTGCGCGGCGGGTACCGGTATGAGTGGGGCGATGCGCTGATTCGCGCGGGTTCGCTGAGCATTACGGGTCCGCAGGAGCGGCTGGAACTGCGGCGGCAGATCGGACTGGCGGGTCTTGTCGCGCGGCCCTGGTCGAAGCTGACGTTGAGTGCGTCGGCCGAGGTCAGCAACGGGGCGAAGACCTATTACCGGACCAGTTTGCAGGATTACTACAGGCTGAAGGTGAACGGGCGCTATGAGATCCGGCCGGACCTGTTGATGACGGTGGTCTACAACCGGATGGAGAACCAGAACCCGGCCGCCGGGGTGAACTACGACTTCAAGGCGCAGAACTCGTCGCTGGGCTTGCAGTATATGCCGGGCGGCGGGAAGTGGCTGACGATCCTGGCGGACTACACGCGCTCGACGGTGAGGTCCGACATCGGGTATCTCATCCTGTTCCCCTATCAGACGGCGCAGTCGCTGTACCGCGACAACGCGCATACGGGGATGGTGATGGCCGACATCACGCTGCCGGGATCGGGCATCCACAAGCCGAAGCTGAGCTTCGGCGGGTCGTATGTGACGACGGAAGGAAGCCGGCCGTCACGGTTCTACCAGCCGCAGGGCCGGCTGAGCCTGCCGCTGCACCGCAACGTGCATGTGTTCTCGGAGTGGAGGACTTACGGCTACAACCAGCCGTTCACCTACAGCTACGAGACGTTCCGGACAAACATGTTAATGACGGGCATCAAATTCGTGCTGTAATATCCCGATAGGGGTATACAGCCGATGATGTACCGAAGTTTGGCAATTCTCATTGCGGCGGCCCTTCCGGCCGCCGCTTCCATTCATGGCGACTCCTCGCGAGGCGCCGTCCTATTTGAACAGCAGAAATGCGTGACATGCCACGCCGTCAACGGGACGGGTGGCAAGACGGGGCCGGACCTGGGCAAGATGGCGGGCAAGGTGTTCACGCCGGTGACTCTGGTGGCGGACCTGTGGAATCATGCGCCGGCGATGTGGCCGGCAATGGACGCGGCGGGCATCGCGAATCCGAAGCTGAACGCGCAGCAGTCGGCCGATTTGTTTGCGTATCTCTACCTGGCGCGGTTCTCTGGGGGGCCGGGCGATGCAGTCCGCGGGCGGAAAGTGTTCGTCGCCAAGACGTGTTCGGAGTGCCACAACATCACGTCGACGAACGCGTCTGGCGGGGCTTCGGTGATGAAGTGGGAATCGATCGTGGATTCGATCGAACTGGCGCGGCAGATGTGGGTCCATTCGCCGCAAATGAGGCAAGCGGCGGCGGACCGGAAGATGAAGTTCCCGGACATGACGGCCAGGGAGATGGCCGACATGATCGCCTACCTGCAGAGCCTGCCGCAGACGAAGGCGCCGACGGCGAAGTTTGCGCCGGCTTCGGCCGAGACGGGTGCGACGCTGTTCAACGTCAAGGGGTGCGCGAGTTGCCATCAGGGGACGAATGCGTTGCCGAAGGCGGGAACGTTCAGGTCCGTGGCGGATTTCGCGGCGGAGATGTGGAACCACTCGGCGGCGATGCGGCAGAGTTCACCGCTGCGGCCCGAGGAGATGACACGGCTGGTCGGGTATCTGTTCTCATTGCAGTTTGAGAAGACGACCGGCGATGCCGCGCGGGGCGAGCGGTTGTTGCAGTCCAAGACGTGCAGCGGTTGCCACAAGCACACGCCGAAGGCCTCGACGGCGTATGAGATGATCTCGGCCGTTTGGGTGCATGGGCCGACGATGAAGCGGCAGACCGCGGAGAAGAAGGCGGCGTGGCCGAAGATCAGCGAAGCCGAGATGGCGGATCTGATGGCGGTGCTGCGGAAGTAGGGGCCGGATGCGGGCAGAGATGCTCGGGCAAGAGATGCCCGGGCTGAAGCCCTTTGCAGGCTGAAGCCCGCCCCACGGGTTTGGGGTTACCAGCGGGGGAGGATGCGTTTCCACGTGGGGTCTACGTGTTTTCGCATTTCGGCTTCGTCGTCCCTCTTGCGGTAGGTCAGTTTGCGGTAGCGTTCGCCCAGACGGTGGACCTGGTCCATGTCGAGGGAGACGCCGAGGCCGGGTTTGTTTGGCATGGGGACGGCTCCGTTGACGAATTTGACGCGGCCGCCTTCGATGATTTCGTCCTGCTCAGTCTGCCAGGGGTAGTGGGTGTCGCAGGCGAACTGCATGGCCGGGGCGGCGCAACAGGTGTGGGCCATGATCATCAGGCTCAGGCCGAGATGGTTATTGGAGTGCATCGAGACGCCAAGGCCGAGGGAATCGCAGAGCATCGAGAGGCGCTGGACGGCGCGGATGCCGCCCCAGTAATGGGGGTCGGAGAGGATGACCTGAGACGCGCCGGTCTGCCAGGCGGGGATGACGTGTTCCATGGCCGTGACGGCGACGTTTGAGGCGAGGGGCGTGTCGATGCCCAGGGCGAGAAGGCGATTGCGGACTTCGGCCATGCCGTCGAGGCCGGCGGTGGGATCTTCGAAATAGCCGCCATTCGAGAGTTCTTCCTTCAACGCGGCAGCGATGGAGACGGAGGTCTCGACCGACCAGGCGCAGTTGGGGTCGATGCGCAGGGGGACGGCGGGGCCGAACTCGGCGCGAAGGAGGCGCATGGTTTCGATCTCTTCGGCTGGCGGGAGGACGCCGCCTTTGAGTTTGATCTCCGTGAAGCCGTAGAGATCCATCATGCGACGGGTCTGGGCGACCATCGATTCAGGCGTGAGACATTCGCCGTATTCGTCCTCGCGGGCGTCATCGCCTTCCCCGCCACCGCCGGCGTGTTTATAGAAGAGATAGGCGGAGAAGGGCGCGGCGTCGCGGGCACGGCCTCCGAGCAGGTCGCAGACGGGGCGGTTGACGGCCTTGCCGATGATGTCGAGACAGGCGGCCTCGACGGCGGCGTAGGAGCGCGAGCGGGCGTCGCGGGGATTTTCGCCGGGGACAAACCAGGTTTGACTGCGGTCACCCGAGCCGGCGTCGTCGTCGGTCTGATCCCAGAGGCGGACGAGTTGGAATGGGTCCATGCCGAGGACCATGGGTTTGATGGTTTCGAGCGCGGCGAGGGGTCCATCGCCGCCGTGGGCTTCGGCGATGCCGGTGATGCCGTCGGTGGTTTCAAGGACGAGGGCGGTACGCAGCGCGTAGGGCGCATGACGGCCGTAGGAGCTTCTGAGAGGGGGGTCGGCGACGGCGAGGGGATAGGTGGTGAAAGATTTGATCCGCATGGCTCAGGCGAATGGTATCACGGCCGGAGCCGGAGCCTGAGCCAGGCGGAAACGATGGAGCGGTCTACTTGCGCATGCCGGGGCTGGGGCTCTTCAGGCTGAGCTGGCGAGCCTTGCGCTTGCTGCGCTTCGGCTTGCTGATGATGAAGGTGCCGCTGCCGATATAGACGGCCTGGTAGAGCTTTTCGGGGTTCTTGGTTGCGTTGGACAAACTCGTCTCCTCGGTATCCACTTGGGGTGTCATCCTAAAGTCTAGCATGACGTTTGGAAGCGGGATGTTCAGGGCGTTGCGCCACCGCGACTTCCGGCTCTATGCCGGGGGGATGGCGGTGTCGCTGGCCGGGACATGGATGCAGAACCTGGCGCAGGCGTGGCTGGTGTACCGGCTGACGAGGTCGGAGTGGATGCTGGGATTGACGTGGTTTTGCGCCAGCGTGCCCGTGCTGATTTTGAGCCCGATCGCGGGGGCGGTGGCCGACCGGTTTCCGAGACGGCGGATCGTGATGGTGACACAGGCGGTTGGCATGGCGCAGGCGGCGGTGCTGGCGGCGTTGACGCTGTCGGGGCACGTCGAGATCTGGCATGTCCTGGCGCTTGCGGCGGTGCTGGGCGTCTCCAACGCCTTCGACATACCGAGCCGGCAGGCGCTGTTCATCCGTTTGGTCGGGAAGGACGATCTGCTGAACGCGATCAGCCTGAATTCGGCGACGTTCAACGCGGCGCGGATCGTGGGGCCTTCGCTGGGCGGGTTCATCGTGGCGCGGTGGGGCGAAGGGGCGTGTTTCCTGCTGAACGCGATGACATATCTGGCGGTGCTGGCATCGCTGGCGGCGATGCGGTTGCGGGAGGAGCGGCAGGTGCAGGTGGAGTCGCCGCTGGAGGGGTTGAAGGCCGGGGTGGGATTCGTAATGAAGACGCCGGAGGTGAAGGCGCTGCTGATGCTGTGCGGGATGATTGCGATCGCGACATCGCCGGGTTCGACGCTGGCTCCGGTGTTCGCGGAGGAGATTTTCGGGATGGGGTCGCAGGGGTTGGGGTTTCTGACGGCCGGGATGGGGGCGGGGGCGATTCTGGGTACGCTGAATCTGGCGCGGCGCAAGGCGACGAAGGGGTTGCCGAACGTGATTTTCAGCTCAGCGCTGACACTGACGGCGGCGATGGCGGTATTCGCCGTATCACCGTCGTTCTGGCTGTGCCTGGCGATGATGCCGGTGATCGGGATGTCGGTGATGCGGCAGTCGGCGTCGGCCAACACAGTGATCCAGATGTCGATCCCGGACGCCTACCGCGGGCGGGTGATGGGACTGTATTCGATGGCGGTGATCGGGATGACGCCAATCGGGAGCCTGATGTCGGGAGCGATGGCGGAGGCGGTGGGATCGCGGTGGACGGTGATGGCGGGCGCGATGGGGTGCCTGGCGGCGGCGATGGTTGCGCGATGGTGGTCGGGGCGGTGGGAGAGCTGGCTGCAGCGATAATAGGAGTATCGTGCTCAACCGCTTCCTGGGGATCTTCCTTCTCTTCACCGCCTGTCTGCCGGCGACGGCGGAGCCCCCGTCCGAGAAGGCGATCAACGAGGTTATCGCCGACCTGTCGGCGACGACCGGGTTCAGGCAGAAGAAGCCGATCCGGGTGGAGGTGATCGGCAGGGAAGGCTGGAAGGTCTGGATCGACGAGCAGATCAGGGAGAATGTGAAGCCGGAGGAGATCCGGGCCGAGGAATTGACGCTGAAGAAGTTCGGCTTGATTCCGCGTGATTTCGACCTCCGGGCGGCGACGGTTGACTTGTTGGGCGAACAGGCGGCGGCCGTCTACGACCACAGGAAGAAGCGGTTGCTTTTCGTGGATGGAGCGTCGGAAGCGATGGGGGAACTGGTGCTGGTTCATGAACTGGCGCACGCGCTGGCGGATCAGACGTTCGACCTGAACCGGTTTCTGGAACAGGCTCCAGGGTCGGACGAAGCGCAGTTGGCGCGCATGGCGGTGGTGGAAGGCCAGGCGACGTGGCTGATGTACGACGCGCAGTTCAGAAAGATGGGGATGTCGTTGAAGTCGAATTCGGCGGCGTTCGAGATGATGGCGTCTGCGGGGACGAATCTGGCGGCGGGCATGTTCCCGGTCTTTGAGAAGGCGCCGCTGTACCTGCGGGAGACGCTGCTGTTTCCCTACACGGCGGGGCTGGTCTTCCATCAGGCGGCGATCGAACGGTTGGGCAAGAAAGCGTTCAGCGAGGTCATGAAGCGGCCGCCGGCGACGGCAAGAGAGATCCTGCATCCGGAGATCTGGCTGTCGGGCTGGAAGGCGGAAGCCGCGCGGCTGCCGGCGATCGAAAGCGAGGGCGAATACCGCTCGCTGACGACAGGCACGGTGGGCGAGTTGGATTGGAGGATCCTGTTCGAGCAGTATGCGGGAGCGCAGGAGGCGCGGGCGACGGCTCCGGGTTGGCGGGGCGGCCGGTTTGACCTGTTGGAGCACAAGAAGAGCGGGCGCACCGTGTTGAGGTTCGCTTCGGTCTGGAAGGATGAAGAGACATCGAAGGAGTTCATGCGTCTGTACAAGCGTGTACTGGCAGGGAAGTTGAGAGACCATAGGCCGGAAGAGACAGGGGAGAACGAACTGCGCGGGTCGAGCGACGACGGAGCGTACCGGGTTTGGAGGCAGGGGCGGCTGGTGACGGGTCTGGAAGGGATGAAACCGTGAGCGGGATGGAAACCGTCCTAGGGTATATTGGTAAATAATCCATGGAGAAACTGAGTAGAAGAAACGCCCTCCTGGCGGGCTTGGCCACGGTCATGTCACCGCGGTTGTCGTGGGCGGCGAAAGTGCCGCGGCCGGCCCCTGATCTGGTGGTGACGCGGACAGGCGGCGAACGGATTCATTTGAGCCAGTACGGCGGCAAGATCCTGATGTTCGAACTGCTGCTGACGACCTGCCCGCACTGCCAGCGGTGCGCGCATACGATGCAGCAGGTCCTGGGCGACTACAAATTGCGGGGTGTCGAGGCGCTGGGGGCGGCGATCAACGATGAAGCGCGCTTTGACCTGTTGCGGTTTGAGATGGCGTCGGGCGCGAAGTTTCCCATTGGAATCGCCGACCGGGACCAGGCCTACGCTTTTCTGCAAGCTGACCCGAATGCGGGACCGGTGTATTTCCCGCAACTGCTGATAATCGACCGCAAGGGCGTGATCCGGGCACAGCATTCGGGCACGGACCCGTTCTTCGAGAAGGAAGAGGAGAACCTGCGCAAGATGTTGGATATGTTACTGAAGGAACCCGTAGCGGGACAAGGAGCGAAGAAGTGAATCGACGAAACCTACTGTTCGCCGGATTGGCCGGCCTGTCGGCGAGGGCGTTCGGGGCGCAGATCCCGAGGGCGGCTCCGCCTTTGAAGTTCGTCTCGCACAGCGGGCAGCAGATCGACCTGGCGCAGTACAAGGGCAAGGTCGTACTGCTTGAGTGGCTGCTGACGACGTGTCCGGGCTGCCAGGAGAGTTCGAAGATCCTGAGCAAACTGCAGACCGAGTACGGTTCCCGGGGGGTGCAGGCGCTGGGCGTCGCGATCGACGAGAACGCGGGGTTGAAGTTGGCCGACTATGTGCGGAGCTACGCGACGTCGTTTCCCGTTGGCGCGTTGCCTCACCGGATGGCCACGAGCTTCCTTCAGGCCAGCGTAATGGAACCGCTGATGATGCCGCAGATCGTGGTCATCGACCGGCAGGGGATGATCCAGGAGCAGCACGGCGGAAAAGACGCGTGGCACCAGAACGCCGAGAAGAACCTGCGCGCCTCGCTGGCTAAGTACCTGGCAAGACCGGGCGCGGCGCCGAAGAAGCAACCGGGTAAGAAGTAGGCCCTCGGCGAGGTTGCGGATCGGGACGCGCACTCTTCGGCGTGCATTTCCGGGTTTGGGACGCCAGGGCGCGACTATCGTCGTGGCCGAGAAGAGAAAAGCGGCGCCGAGGGGCGCCGCTTTTGGCCGTTCTGACTGAGCGTTCGATTACCAGTAGGCTTTGAGGCCGATCTGGATCTGGCGCGGATAGCCGTTCTGGTCGGAGGCCTGGTTCGGGAACATGGTCCCGAAGTTGGCGTTGTTGGGATCCGTGATGAAGCCGTTGTTGCGGCCGAAGAAGTTGTGGTTCAAGGCGTTGAAGGCCTCAAGCCGGAACTGGACCCTGAGCCGTTCGGTGATCTGGGTCATCTTGCTTAAGGACGCGTCCATCGTGAACGCGCGATGTTTGCGGATCTGGCCCGAGCGCGACGGCGTGTAGCGCGGCGCGTATCCGGCCGTCTGAAGCCAGGCGTAGTTGGCCCAGTCCGTTCCGCAGCCCTTGGCCAGCGAATGGGCCTGGGGCGCGATGGCGCCGTCGTTGGTCTGCCGCAGAACGCAGGGGTTCCAGCCGGCCACCTGGTGGGCCTTCCAGTTGGTTGTGCCGTCCCATCCGCCGCCGGGGGTGCGCGGATCCTTGAGCTGGATCACGTTGCCCGGCAGGTCGTTGGGCTCGCCGGAACTGTTGTTGTAGTAGGTGCTGAACTGCCAGCCGGTGATCAGTTTGCTGACCAGGCCGGTGGTTCCGGAGCCGAACTTCTGGTTCTTGCCGAAGGGAAGTTCGTAGACGGTGTTGAACTTGAAGATGTGGGCGCGGTCGTTGAAGTACAGACCCTGCTGGTTGACGTTGGTGAAGGCGCTCGATGAAAGCGGGCAAGGGACACGCCGTTGAAAGCCTCCTCTTGGGGTGCAAAGATTCAAGCTCTCATGCGTATTGATATATTGCTGCATTCGCTTTTATTTCGCTATCACTGGGCACAATCCTGTGATAGGTTGGCCTTGACCTGAAACTCAGACAGGGGGGGATTCAGGCGACGGAAAGGGAGACAACATGATGAAAAAAACCTATGCTGCAGCTCTGTTGCTACTATTCGCGGTCTGCACGGTATCCGCTCAGGAGTTCCGGGCGACCGTTTCCGGGCGCGTCTTTGACGCGTCCAATGCCGCCGTGCCGGGAGCAAAACTGACGGCGGTGAACGTAGCAACCAACGAAACGGCGAACGCGACGACCGACAACTCCGGGGCGTACACCATCCCGTTCCTCCGTCCTGGCCAGTACAGGATGACGGTGACGGCTCAGGGCTTCAAGCAGTCCATCCGCGAGAACATCACCTTGCAGGTGTCGCAGATTGCGGGTATCGACATCACGCTCGAAGTTGGCGCGATCACAGAGAACATCACGGTGACGGCCGAGGCGGCCCTGTTGGAGACGCAGACCGCATCCCGCGTGGCCGTGGTCAACCAGAAACAGGTTTCCGAGCTGCCTTTGAACTCGCGCAACCCGTTCATGCTGGGCGCCATGATGTCCGGCGTCACCTTCCGCGGGGCGGCCATCTGGCAACGCCCGTTTGACAACGGCGCCATTGCCGAGTGGTCGGTGAACGGCGGCCGCCAGTCCAACAACGAGTTCCTCATGGATGGCGCGCCGAACAACGCGCAGGCCGGCGGCAACAACATCGCCTACGTGCCGATCGTGGACGCGGTACAGGAGTTTGTTGTCCAGCAAAATTCCTACGACGCTCAGTATGGCAAGACCGGCGGCGGCGTCTTCAACGTCATGTTGAAGTCGGGCACCAACCAGCACCACATCACGCTCTGGGAGTTCTACCGCAACAAAATCTTTGACGCCAACACGTTCCAGAACAACTCTCTCGGCCGCAATGCCGACGGGACCGAACGGGCGCCGCGGCCGGACCACGTGCTGCACCAGTACGGATGGCAGTTCGATGGCCCGCTGTACTTCCCGAAGTTGCTCAAGAAGGACGGCCCGGTGAGATTGTTCTATCTCGGCAGCTATGAAGGCTATTACGAGAAGTGGCCCCAATTCCTGCGCAACTCCTATCCCGAGATGGACATGCGGAAGGGCGACTTCAGCAAGCTGACCGCGGCCAACGGCCAGCCTGTCACAATTTACAATCCCTTCACGACACGCTTCGCCGCCAACGGCGATCCGATCCGCGATCCTTTCCCCGCCAACCTCATTCCGGCCAGCATGCACAACCCGGTGGCGCTGGCCGTCACCAAATTCATGCCGGAGCCGAACGCGGCCACCGCCGGTGTCGGGTATGCGCGCCAGAACCGTCTGAACCCCACGTACGCCGCAACGGACGACTTCTACAACCTGATCCTGAAGTTCGACTGGAACTTCGGCGACCGCCACCGTTCCTATATCCGCCACGCCTCCAATGACCGTACCGAGGACCGCTGCACCAACGACGTCTGCGCCGGACCGGGACAGGCAGGCCAACAGCCGTTCCAGCGCATCAACGATGCGTATGTACTCGACTGGGTGAGCACGCTGACGCCCACCACGGTGCTGAACATCCGCGGTTCCTACAACCGGTTCATCGAAAAAGGCTTCGGCCGCGCCAACGAGGGCTTCGACCTCAAGACGCTTGGCCTGCCCGCCTCGCTGGTCAACTCAATCCCGGGTCCGGCCTATTTCGGACGCTGGGAGATGGGCGACTACAGTGCGCTGGGCCGCGGCCAGAGCATCAACATCACCAACAACTTCAACCTGATGGCCAGCCTGACCAAGATCCAGGGGGCGCACACCCTCAAGATGGGCGTTGACTGGCGGCGCATCCATTTCATCCGCCAGAACAGCGGCAACATCCTGTTCTTCCGCGCGGACCGGGACTGGACGCAGCGGCTGTGGAACCAGGGCGAAGCCACCGCGGGAGACTCCTACGCGACCTTCCTGCTTGGGCTACAGTCGTCCAGCGCCAACTCCTTCGCTCCGGTCTACCCGTTCAACCGCCAGTGGTACTTCTCTCCCTATTTCCAGGACGACTGGAAGGTGACCCGCAAACTCACCCTGAACCTCGGCCTGCGGTGGGACTACAACGGTCCTCCCGACGAGAAGCACAACCGGCTGAACCGCGGCTTCAACCCCACGGCCGGGAATCCGGTCGCCAGCGCCATCCCGGCCGCGATGATCGCCCTCTACCCGCAACTGAAGGATCTGAAGGGCGGTTTGGAGTTTGCCGGCATCGGCGGCAACCCGCGCAGCGCATCGAAGAAGGTGATGGGCAACTGGCAGCCCCGCATCGGCGCCGCCTACGCGGTCAACAACAAACTCGTTCTCCGGGGCGGCTACGGCCTCTATTTCATGAACCCCAATAACGACTACCTCCGTGAAGCAGGCTTCCAGGTCAACACCCCGATCGTGAATAGCCTTGACGACGGACGTACGCCGATCGCCAATCTGTTGAGCAATCCATATCCGACCGGAGTTCTTCGGCCCACGGGTTCGTCCCTTGGCTACCAGACCTTCCTGGGGCAGAACACGCCGTGGTTCAACCCGAACTTCGACACGCCATACGTCCACCAGTTCTCGTTTGGCGTCCAGTACCAGGTGAACCGGAACTCGACTCTCGACGTCTCCTATGTCGGCAGCCGCACCATCGGCGCCAACTCGGAGAAGGCGTACAACATCCCGTCGCTGAACTTCCGCAAGCAGTGCAACCTGCTTGAGGGCGGCGATCCGAGCTTCTGTAACGCCGCGGTGACCAATCCTTTCATGGGCGTCAACGCCTTCCGGGGCACGGCCTTCTTCACGGCCGCCAGCCTCTCGCGCTACCAGTTGAACCGTCCGTTCCCGCAGTTCTCGGGCGACATGATCGAGCAGGGACGCGGCGAATCCAACATCTACTACAACTCGCTCCAGATCAACTACACGATGCGGATCGGCCGGGACCTCACATTGCTCGGCAACTACACGTTGTCCAAGATGATCGAGCGCTGGGGCTACACCGACCCGTTCGCCAACGTGATGCAGCAGGGCCTGTACTTCAACGACCGGCCCCATTACGTGAAGTTCAACACCGTGTATGAACTTCCCTTCGGCAAAGGCAAGCAGTTCGGCTCCGGAATGGGACGCGCAATGAACATGCTGTTCGGCGGCTGGCAAATCAGCACCTACACCCAGCTAGGGTCGGGCGAACCCAACAACCTGCCGGGCAACGTGATCATGCTCAAGGACCCGCGGACCACTGGCGGCGACTGGAAGGGGACAGTAGACTGGAATGCCCACCAGATCGTCGGCTGGAACCCCTGCGTTCTGCGCCAGTTCAACGACGGCAGAATCGTTCCGCAGGCCTTCAGCACAGCCCGAGGCTGCGGCACCGACACCTCGAACTACGCGTGGATGATGACGGCAGACTACGCTCCGCGCGCGACACCGTTCCGTAGCGGACAGATGCGCAAGCAGATGCTGTTCAACATGGACACTTCGCTCAGCAAGTCCGTCAACATCACCGAACGGCTCCGCTTCCAGTTCCGGCTCGAAGCGTTCAACATGACCAACTACAACTTCTTCGGCCGCGACAACCACTTCAACACCAACCCGAACGATCCCAACTTCGGTACGCAGTTCCCCTCCCAGGCATGGATCGGGAACGGCTATCCGAGACAGGTCCAGTTGGGCTTTAAGGTCTACTGGTAAAAACCGGAACAAGTCCAGAACAAGCCCCGGGGCAACGGCAAGCCGCCCCCGGGGCTTTCCATTTCCACCCGCCGCCGCGAAAGAGGTAATGATAGACCATGCGTTTTCTTACGCGAAGTGGGTGTCTCCTTCTTCTCCTGCCTGTTCTGGTGGCCGTGCAGGCGCGCGACATAGCCGGCTCGTGGGAGGGAGCGATTGACGCTCCCGGGGGGAAACTGCGGCTGCGGCTGCATGTCGCCAAGGGCGATGGCGATGGCGGTGCGATGACGGCGAAAATGGACAGCGTCGATCAGGGCGCGTTGGGAATCCCGGTGGATCAGATTACATTCGCCGACGGCGTGGTGAAGTGGGGCATCTCGCGGATCGGCGCTTCGTATGAGGGCAAGCTCTCGGCCGCGGGCGATGTGATCGAGGGCACGCTGACGCAGGGTATGGCGCTGAAGCTCGACCTGAAGCGCATGACGGCCGCGGCGGTGGCAGCGAGCGCGGCGGCGAGGCCGCAGACGCCGAAGCCGCCGTTTCCATACAAGGTCGAGGAGGTGTCGTTTCCGAGCACGGCCGCCGGCGTGACCATGGGCGGGACTTTGACGATTCCCGAAGGCGCGGGGCCGCATCCGGCCGTGATCCTGATCAGCGGGTCGGGCGCGCAGGACCGCGACGAGACGATCTTCAATCACAGGCCATTTCATGTGCTGGCGGACCACCTGTCGAGGCGCGGCATCGCCGTGTTGCGCTATGACGACAGGGGCGTCGGCAAGTCGAATGGAGACCGGGCTGAGGCCACGTCGGTCGATTTCTCTGAAGACGCCGAGGGCGGGCTGGATTTCCTTGCCAAACGAAAGGACATCGACGCCAAGAGGATCGGGTTCATTGGACACAGCGAAGGCGGCGTAATTGCGCCGATGATCGCAGTGCGCAGGCCGGAGGCGGCGTTCATCGTGTTGATGGCGGGTACGGGCGTGGATGGCGAGCAGATTCTGTATGAGCAGGGTCAGGCGGTGTTGAAGGCGCAAGGCGCAACGGAGGAGGCCCTGGCAGCGCAGAAGGCCATCCAGGAGAAGATGTTCGGCATAATCCGCTCCGAGAGGAACCCGGAGGCGGCGGCCGCGAAACTGAAGGAAGTGCTGGGCGGCTCGCCGGCGGCGGAGCAGAGCATTAAGAGCGTGAATTCGATGTGGTTCCGCTACTTCCTGACGTATAACCCGCAGCCGGTGCTGGAGCGGGTGAAGTGCCCGGTGCTGGCGTTGAACGGGAGTCTCGACACGCAGGTGGTGGCGTCGCAGAACCTGCCGGCGATCGAAGCGGCACTCAGGAGCGGCGGCAACAAGGATTTCGAAACTGTCCTGCTGCCCGGATTGAACCACCTGATGCAGACAGCGAAGACGGGCGGCGGCGCCGAGTATAACCAGATCGAGGAGACCATCGCCCCGGCGGCGCTCGACAGGATGGCGGCGTGGCTGCGGCAGCGCGCCGGATTGGAGACAAAGAAGTGAGAGTCTTGATTTGCATGGCGGTGGGCGGATGCCTGGCGTGGGGTGGGCTGACCAAGCCGATCGCCAGTTACGACATCAAGGCGAAGCTCGATGCAAAGTCGCACACCGTTACCGGCAGCCAGACGCTGACGTGGGTGAACGACTCGCCGGACACGGTCCCAACGCTCCAGTTTCACCTCTATATGAACGCGTTCAAGAACTCGCGCAGCACGTTCTTCAAGGAGAGCGGCGGCCAGTTGCGCGGCGACAAGGCGGACCAAAGGGAGTTTGGCTGGATCGATGTCACGCGGATGCGGCTCGCCGGGGGAGCGGATCTGACGAGGGCGATCCGGTTCATCCAGCCCGACGACGGCAATAAAGACGATCAGACGGTGATCGAAGTGGCGCTGCCGGAGGCGGTGAAGCCGGGCGGGACATTGCAGGTGGAGATCGATTTTGTCACCAAGTTGCCGAAGGTCTTCGCGCGAACGGGATTCCATGGCGACTTCCACCTGGTGGGACAGTGGTTCCCGAAACTCGGCGTGTGGGAGACGGCAGGGTTCCGCTACTCGACACAGGGCGCATGGAACTGCCATCAGTTTCACGCCAACTCGGAGTTCTTCGCCAACTTCGGCAACTACCAGGTCGAGTTGACCGTACCGGCGGAGATGGTCGTCGGCGCGACAGGCGGCGAACCGGTGTCGGTGAAAAAAAACGGGACCGCGATGACATACAAGTTCCGGCAGGAGGATGTCACCGATTTCGTCTGGACGGCGCAGCCAACGTACAGGCGGTTCGAGCGGATGTTTGTCGCATCGAAGCAGACCACGCCAGCCGAGATCCGAGAGGTGATGAAGACGCACGGCATCAGCGAGAGCGAAGCTCGACTGAGCGACGTGAAGATGATCCTGCTGATGCAGCCCGAGCACGCCGGCCAGGCGGAGCGGCATTTCAAGGCGGCCTCGGCCGCGATCAAGTGGTATGGGCTCTGGTACGGGCGATATCCGTTCACGACGCTGACCGTGGTGGACCCGCCTTTCGGCGGCGGCGCGGGCGGAATGGAGTACCCGACGTTCATCACGGCCGGGACGAGTTGGCGGATGCCGGCGGATGCGCTGGGTCCGGAAGAGGTGACGGTGCATGAATTCGGCCACCAGTTCTGGATGCAACTTGTCGCCACGAACGAGTTCGAGGAGTCGTGGCTCGATGAGGGGCTCAACTCGTATTCGACGGCTAAGGTGATGAGCAAGGTGTATGGCAACTGGCCGGCGACGTTTCAGGTCTTCGGGTTCAATCTATCGTCGTGGCTGGGCCTGCCGAAGATGGACGACTTCCGGTTGAGCCGGGCCGCGAACGTGGCCTCGGCCGATGTGGACAGCATCCAGCGGCGCGCCTGGGAATACTACAATTCGTCGAGCTACGGCATGAACTCGTACCCGCGCACGACGACGTTCCTGCGCATGATGGAGCGCGTGCTGGGCGAGGAGTCGATGCTGCGGGTGATGCGGACTTATCAGCAGAGGTATCGCTTCAAGCATCCCGGTTCGCGCGATTTCGTGGCGGTGGTGAACGAGGTTTCAGGCCGCGACATGAACTGGATGTTCGACCAGTTCGTATTCGGCACGAAGGTGCTCGACTACAGCGTGGCGAGCGTCTCGACGAACGAGGTGGGGACGCCGTTCGGCATCTTCGATCAGCCCGGCGGCGCGAAGAAGAGTGTCTCGATCGAAGACGCCGCCAAGCGGGACGAGGCGAAGGATCGCAAGAAGAGTTACGAGACGGTGGTCAGGGTCAGGCGCGAGGGCGATGCCGTGGCGCCGGTTGAACTTGTGGTCCGGTTCAAGGATGGCAGCGTCGAGCGCCGGACCTGGGACGGCCAGTACCGTTGGGCGAATTTCACTTTCATCAAGCCGGTGGAGGTCGAGCGGGTTGAGATCGATCCGCAGGGCCGGCACTACATGGATGTGAATTGGTCGAACGACGTCTGGAAGGCGAAGACGGACCGCGCGACGGCGGCACGCTGGCTGTCGAACATCCTGTTCTACGCACAGAACGCCGCGATCTGGATTGGCGCGCTGATTTAGGAAAGGACCACGGAGATGAAACTGACATCCGCACTTTCCTTCGCCGCCCGCCGGGTTGGCATGTATAAGGGCCTGTGGGCCCTGCTCTGGTTCGCGTTCACCGCGCTGTCGATGGTCTTTGTCGTACCTGCCGTACGGACGCTGATGCCTCTTTCGCGGTTGCCGGAGGGCGGGCCGAAGTATCTGCCCGGTTTCGACCTTGGGTTCGCCGTGGAATGGGCCGTGCAGATCGTTCCTGGCGCCCCCGGGGCGCTGGCCGGCATCGTTGTGCCTTTGCTCGGGGTCGTTCTGCTGGTCCATGTCCTGGTGTCGGGCGGGGCAATCTACCGGTTGTTGCACCGCGGCCGGGTCCTGGATGGAGCGGGGCTCTACTTCTGGCGCTTTGTCCGGCTGGCGTTGATTTCGTTGCTGTTCTATGGAGTCGCGATCGCGTTGATCTCGACCGGCAACAAAGCGATCGACAAGCTGTGGGGCGAGGGCATGGAGGCCAGGCCGGTCATCATCGGCGGATGGGTGATGCAGGTGGCGGGATTCCTGCTGCTTGGGCTGGTGGCTACGATCTTTGACTACGCCAAGGTTCGTTTGGCCGTGGACGGCAGCCGCGCGACATGGCGGGCGGCGTTCGGATCGGCGAAACTCGTGATCACAAATCCGGGCCGGACGATGGGCGCGTGGGCGGCGATCAGCATCTTTGGGCTGCTGTTCTTCGTGCTTTGGCGGACCGTCGAGAACGCCATCGAATCGAGAACGCTGGGCGCGGTGGTTCTCCTGCTGGCCGTTCAACAGACCTATGTCCTCAGCCGCATCTGGATCAGGTTGATGTTCTGGGGCGTTGCGATCGAGTTGGACAGCGTGTTGAGACTGCCGGCGGAAGAACCGGTTGCCGAGCCTGTGAAGTTCGTGGCGGAACCGGCGCCGGCACAGAGCGGCGTGGAGGACAATCCGGCCGGGGACACGCCTGACGAAAGCGTCAGCGGCGGCGCTTGAGTGTGTATGGTCCCGCCTGGGTCACGTCGTCGTAGCCCTCGGCGATGAAGCGTTCGATTGAATCCATGCGCAGCCGCGACCGGTCGCTCGACGGCCAGATGCGAAGGTAGTCCTCCGGTTTGACGCTCATGTAGATAACCCACTGTGGCGGGTCGCGGCGCAGGTCCGCGAGCACGTTCGCTTCGTCTTTGGCCGCCGACATGCCGGGTTGCAGGAAGCAATAGCGGGTCGGATTGCGGCCATCGAGGGCGAAGTAGAACACCGGCAAATAGGGGAAGACGAAAAGCGAATCGCCGCGCTGAACGTGTGTTTCGAGGGTCCGCAGCCAGCGCGCCTCATCCGGATTCATAGACGCATCGCCGGTTCTGGTGGGGATCGATTGTTCGTTGAGCCGGGCCAGGCAGGCGTAGCCAGCCCAGGTGCCTCCAGGCAGGAGGAACGCGAGCGCAAGCGTGGTGCGCAGGGCGCCGCTGAACGAGAGCGCAATTAACGACACGCCAAGGGCATAGTAGATGGGCGAGGCGAACACATCGCCCAGGGCGTGCCAGGGCCGCTCAAATATTCCAAACGGGGCCGAAACACAGGTACCATTTGAGGGTGCGACGCAGATCCTTTCTCGGTTCGGTGGGAGTCTCCATGGGCGCAGCCGCGGGCGGCGTGTCGGCGATGCAGAGTAACAGCAAGACAATCGTCCGGCCCAGGGCGCTCCGGCCCGGCGACACCGTTGGTCTGATCACTCCCTCAACCTACGTGACCGATCCGGACCGGCTGGAGCTGGTCAGAAGAACGATCGACTATCTCGGTCTCAAAGCCAAGTGGGGCGCCAACGTTGGCAAGCGCGAAGGCTATCTGGGCGGGTCGATCCAGGCGCGGATTGACGATCTTCACGCCGCATTCGCCGACCCCGGGATCAAGGCGATCTTCTGTGTCCGCGGCGGCTACGGTTCGGCGATGCTGCTCGATCGAATCGATTTCCCGTTGATCCGCCGCAATCCCAAAATCTTCGTCGGCTACAGCGACATCACGGCTCTGCACCTGGGCATCCACCAGCAGACGGGTCTGGTGACGTTCCATGGGCCGGTGACTCTTTCGCGCTTCTCCGACTACACTCTCGACTGCTTCAAGCGCGCGCTGTTCGAGCCGAAGCCGCTTGGCGTGCTCGGCAATCCGGCTGAAAAGAACCAGCTCCGCCCAAACCACCTGACGCGCGTCATCCGGCCCGGCAAGGCCACGGGGCCGCTGACCGGCGGCAACCTGACGCTGATTTCAACCACCATGGGTACGCCCTGGGAGATCGATACGGCGGGCAAGATCCTGTTCATCGAGGATGTCGACGAGCAACCGTATTCGATGGACCGGATGCTGACGCAGTTGCGACTCGCCGGCAAGTTCCGCGATGTCAAGGGACTCATCATCGGCGAGTGCGCCGGCTGCGTCCCGCGCGACTACAAGCCGAGCTTTGAATCGACGTTCTCGCTCGGCGAGGTGCTCGACAACATTCTTGGCGATCTGAAAGTGCCGGTCCTGACCGGCATGACGATCGGCCACACTGAAGATCAGTTGACGCTGCCCCTGGGCGTCAGCGCCACACTGGACACGGCGGCGGCGACGCTCACGATCGAAGAAGCAGCCACGGAGGCTTAGCAGGATGCAGGACAAGATCACCAGAAGGACGGCAGCCGCACTGCTGGCGGCCTCGGCGGCTGCGAAGGGACAGCCGCCGGCCACTGAACTTCTATGGCCCGCGGGCGCGCCCGGCGCGGTGGGTTCAGAGGAACTCGACAAGCCCGCTCTGACCACCTATCTCGCCCCCAAGCCCAACGGCGCGTCCGTGCTGGTCTGCCCCGGCGGCGGCTATGGCGCCTTGGCGATGGACCATGAGGGCAGGCAGGTCGCCGAGTGGTACAACTCGTTCGGCGTCTCGGCCTTCATCCTGAAATACCGCCTGGGGCCGCGATACCGTCATCCGGCGCCGCTTGACGACGCACGGCGCGCAATACGCATGATCCGCGAACGCGCGGCGAAGTTGGGCCTGGATCCGGCGCGCGTGGGCGTAATGGGATTCTCGGCCGGCGGCCATCTGGCTTCGACTCTCTCGACGCATTTCCAGCAGGGCGAGCGGCCGGACTTCGCCGTGCTCTGCTACCCCGTCATCTCGTTCACCACCCGTTACGCGCATTCCGGGTCGATGCGCAATCTCCTGGGCGCGCCGCCCGACCCGGCGCTGGTCTGGGACCTCTCGAACGAATTGAAGGTGACCGCGGAGACGCCTCCGACGTTCCTGTTCCACACCAATGCCGACACCGGCGTTCCGCCCGAGAACAGCGTCCTTTACTACATGGCGCTGCGCCAGGTTGGCGTCCCGGCGGAGATGCACATTTACGCCGAGGGCCGGCACGGCGTCGGATTGGCGCAGAAGGACCCCGTGTTGTCGAGTTGGCCGGGCCGGCTGAAGGACTGGCTGAGGGTGCGCGGGTTCGTGCGGTAACGCCGCATCGCGCGGCCGCGTCCAACGCTACGGAAGAGATGCGTAAAACGATCGCAGTGCTGTTCGCCGTGGCTGCCCTGGCGGTTGGTCAGGAGTCCGAAACCGGACGGCCCATCCTGAAACGCGGGGGTCCCGCCAAACAGCACGAGAAGCCGTCTGAAAAGCCGCCGCCGGCGCCGCCCAGGGAACAGGTCTACAAGGAGATCACCGTGGACGAGGAGGGCCGCGGCGACGCGCCGCTGACCACCGTGCGCCCTGAGAACGCCGCCGGGGAACTGATCGAGCGCGCCCGGGCGGCTGCGTTTGAGTTCAACCAGAAGCTGCCCAACTTCATTTGCGACCAGGTGGTCTTGCGCTACGAGAGCAAGACGATCAAGCCGGATTGGAAGCTGAAGGACCGGGTGCAGGTGGAACTGACCTATTCGGGCGGCAGGGAAGACTACCGCAACGTGCGCGTGAACGGGAAGCCGCTGAAGAAGGGTGCTCCGGAAGATTCCGGCACATGGTCAACAGGCGAATTCGGCTCCACGCTGATCGACATCATGGCCGACAATACGGATGCCCGCTTCACGCTCCGCAAGGAGGAATCGACAGCCGCCGGGCTGAAATCGAAAGTCTTCGACTTCTCTGTCGTGCAGCCGAATTCCCACTGGACGATCCGCGCTGGCCGTGCGGTAAAGCCCGCCTACAGGGGCTCAATATGGGTCGATCCCGAGACGGCCCGCGTGTTGCGCATCGAGAGGGGCACCCGCCAGTTGCCGGTGGATTACGAAGTCGACAAGGTCGAGACGACGGTGGATTACGGCTGGGTTGTGATCTCGGGAGAACGGTATCTGCTACCCATCAGGAGCGACTCTCTCTCCTGCCAGACGCATTCGTTTTCCTGCACGAAGAACTCGGTCGAGTTCCGCAACTACAGGAAGTTCGCCGTCGAGTCGCAGGTTCTTCAGGTCGAGAGCGAGATCACCTTCGAGGGCGAAGAGAAGGACAAGTCCAAGGTGATCCCGCCGTCGATCGAGCCGGAGAAACCAAAGACCGCCCCGGCGAAGAAAAAGTAAACAAAGCTGCTAGAGCCGCCCGAGAATCGCGCGGGCGATTTCGACGCCCTTCTCCCTGCCGCCTGGCAATCCGGGCATCACCAGTTCCAGGAAGCTGTCCCCCTTAAGTGCAAAGATCGACGTGGCCATGGGGGCCATCAGAGCCTTGTCGCCGAGACCCGGAATCGGCTGCATCATGCCCATCGCCCTACTGGCTATCGATACGCCGGCCCAGTCGGACGCCCCTCCGCTCTTGCGGACGGAGAGTCCGAAGACAAGCCCGTTGCCCGTCTCCCCGGCAGCGGCGCTGCCGATCAGCCCCTTGGTGAATCTTTCGATTTGCTGAGCGCCCGCTTCCGGCCCCTGCGCGTCCGATCGCTTCATCGCCTTCATCGCTTCGTCGGCCTGGGCCTGGGCGGCCCTGCGGAGTTCGTCCGGGTCGGCGAAGTACTGGCAGGTCAGCTTGCTCGAATCGGCCTCGGGATCAGGCGCGGCGCGCACGATCGTGAATCCGGCCAGACGCTCAGCTTCGCCCAGGGGCAGCAGCCAGCATCCGTCGCCGCCTTGTGAAGACGACGAAGAGGAACCCTCGCGAGCCAGTTTCTCCAGATCCACGCCGCTCATTGCGGCAACTTCCTGGACCTTGTTCTTCACCTTGTTGGCCGCCCAATACAAACCCGCTCCAGCCAGGATGCCGAGCACGACCAGAACGCCAAACACGGCCAGAACCACCTTCAGTACGGTGTTTGAACCCTTCACAGGCGCAGCGGCAGGCGGCGCCGCCTGCATACTCCGGACCGGAGGCGGGGCCTGCGCCTCGCCCGCTTTGGCGCCACAAGTTCCACAGAACACGCCTTCCAGCGGCGCGCCGCACTTCTCACAGAAATTACCCATAAGCTCCTCTTCCCCGGCCTGCGCCCTCCGCGCAGGACGTGCTTTGCCCAAGACTACTCCGGAAAGTGCGCCAGTGGCAAGGCCGGTCCTTCGGTCGCTTGATTTTGTACGTGTTCGGTTACCGCTCCTTCTATTCGCGGCTCGCTGGGAGCCGCAGGGCGCTGCTATCGCGAAGCAGTGGTGGAAGGAACAAATCAGGCCCTCGATGACCTGGCCGCGGGCCGGTCGCGGCGGCGCATAAGTAGCGGAGTGTAGCATGGAGGATATGCTCAGATTCCTGCTTGTCACCCCGGCGGCTTCGCGTGTCCTTGACACGCCCACGGCGGCTGCCGAATGAATTGGACACAGGCCGGAATCGACGTCCTCATCTTTTGGATGCTGACCACTCCGCATGAATTCGCCCACGCGTGGGTGGCCGAGAAACTGGGCGACCCCACGCCGCGCGAGGAGGGCCGCGTGACGCTGAATCCGCTGGCTCACGTCGATTGGATGGGCACGGTGCTGCTGCCCGCCCTGACGTCGCTGTTCACTGGCGGCTTCCTTGGCTGGGGCCGGCCGGTGAACACGAATGTCGCGCGCCTGCGGGGCCACTATAACGGACTGGTCCTGGTCGCGCTGGCCGGTCCGGCGTCCAATGTCGTGTTCGCCTTCGTCCTGGCGATCATCGGGCAGTTCTGGACAGATGGGCGCGAGATCCTGTTCCGCGCCGCATACATCAGCATCTACCTGGCGCTGTTCAACCTGCTGCCCGTGCCGCCGCTGGACGGATCGAAGTTCTTGCTTGCGGCGCGCATCCCGCCGAAAATCTACATCGAGGTCGCGCGCTTCGGCTTCCTCGTCATCCTGATCGCCATCTTCTCCACTGGGCTGGGGCGGTGGATGTCCCTGGCCAGCTTCGTGACCGCGTTGAAGATGTTTACCATGTTTAGAGGTTGAGATGAGATGTAGAGGTTGAGATGACACATGCCATTCGCATCGCCGCAATCGCCTGTCTGTCGCTGGCGTTCGCGCAGCAGAGCGGGCCGCTGGACAGAGGGTTCTCCGATCGCCAGGCCGCCGTCAAGGCCGCTTACACCAAGCACGAGTTCCTCATTCCCATGCGGGATGGCGTGAAGCTGTTTACGTCGGTCTACACGCCGAAGGACACAAGCGAAGCCTACCCGATGATGATGTTGCGAACGCCCTATAGCGTCGCCCCCTATGGCATCGACAACTACCGCGCCAGCCTCGGACCCTCAAGCGAGCGCTTCGTCAAAGAGAAGTTCATCTTCGTTTACCAGGATGTCCGCGGCAGGAACCGCAGCGAAGGCGCGTTCGTCCACGTCCGCCCGGTCATCCGGAACAAAACCGGCCCGAAGGATGTCGATGAATCCACCGACACCTATGACACCGTCGAGTGGCTGGTGAAAAACGTCCCCAACAACAACGGCCGCGCCGGCATGTGGGGCATCTCCTACCCCGGCTTCTATGCCGCGATGGGCGCGATCGACGCGCATCCGGCGCTGAAAGCCACGTCACCGCAGGCGCCGGTCAATGACTGGTACATCGGAGACGACTTCCGCCACAACGGCGTCCTGTTCCTGGCGCACGCATTCAACTTCCTCGGTTCGTTTGGCCGTCCGCGGAGCGACCAGGCAGTGATGGCCGGTTCGAAGTTCGCCATGGAGACGCCCGACGGCTACGACTTCCACCTGTCGACCGGGACGCTGGCCAACTACGACGAGAAGTACTTCAAGGGACAGGTCGAGTTCTGGAAGGACCTGATTTCGAACGACACCTATTCGGCTTACTGGCAGGCGCGCGCGGCCAACCGCGGCCTGAAGAACGTGAAGCCCGCCATGCTGACCGTCGGCGGCTGGTTTGACGCCGAAGACGTCCATGGCCCGCTCAGCATCTACTCGTCGGCCGAAAAGAACAGCCCGGGCGCGACGAATATGCTGGTGGAAGGACCCTGGAGCCACGGCGGATGGGCGCGCCCCGACGGCACCAGCCTGGGCAACATCAACTTCGCCTCGAACACGTCGAAATACTTCCAGGACGAGATCGAATTTCCGTTCTTCAACTACCATCTGAAGGGCAAGGGCGACGGCAACAAGCTGCCCGAGGCGTATATGTTCGAGACGGGCCGCAATGAATGGCACAAACTCGATGCCTGGCCGCCCAAGGAAGCCAGTCCGAGGACGCTCTACTTCCAGCCGCAGGGCAAACTCGCCACTGCCGCGCCTGCCGGCACAGCGGCCTTTGACGAGTACATCAGCGACCCGATGAAGCCGGTGCCGTTCACCCCTTACATCACCAACCGGATGGACTACAACTACATGACCGACGATCAGCGCTTCGCCGCGTCCAGGCCCGATGTGCTTGTCTATCAGACGGAGGTGCTCGAATCCGATCTGCGCCTCGCCGGCCCGCTGAAGGCGTCGCTCTACGTTTCAACCACGGGAACCGATTCCGATTGGATTGTCAAACTGATTGACGTCTATCCGGCCGACGCGCCCGACAACAACCCCAACCCTGGCGAAGTCCGCATGGGCGGCTACCAGATGCTTGTTCGCGGCGAGCCGTTCCGCGGCAGGTTCCGCAACGGTTTCGACAAGCCGGAACCGTTCACGCCGGGCAGGGTCGAAAGGGTCGAGTTCGAGTTGCCCGACATCTTTCACGCGTTCAGGCGCGGCCACCGCCTCATGGTGCAGGTGCAGAGCACCTGGTTCCCGCTCACCGACCGCAACCCGCAGAAGTTCGTGTCGGTCCATGAAGCCAAGGCGTCGGACTTCCAGAAGGCGACGCAGCGCGTCTACACCGGCGGCGCGTCGGCCAGCGCCCTTACGGTGCGGGTACTCGACTAGCCCAGAGGACAAGCGCCGTGGCGGCGGCGATCGTCACCGCGCGCGGCATCCCGAGCGACTTCTCGCTGCCCGCTTCCAGTTCTTCGTTCTCCTTGTAGGGCGCCCTGCCCTTGAACAACGAGGCGATCATCTGGCCCGTGTTGCGCAGCGTCTTCTTCAGGCGGCCGCGGACGATGACGAGGATCAGCGCGGCGATGCCCCCTAGGATCGCGTCGAAGATGAAGATCATAATCAGGTTTTCATAGCCCGCCATGGCTCCGACAGCGGCCATCAGTTTCACATCGCCCCCGCCGAGAAAACGCAACGCGAACAGCAGCAGGAAGAAGACCGCCGCGACTGCGAATCCAACGGCCGAGAACTTCAGCCCGCCAAGGCCCGAACTGTAGGTATTCAGAGCCAAACCGGCAACGATTCCGCCCAGCGTCAGCCAGTTCGGGATGGTGCGGGAACGGATGTCGCTCACGGCGGCTGCGAGCACCATCAGAAGAAGGGCGATTTCGACAGGCAGCGGAAGTACGTGCATAAGGGTAAAATTCCAGTATGGCTTTCTATTCTCGCAGGGACTTCGTCGCCGTTGCATCCACGGCTGCGTTCACCGCAAAGAGCTTCGCACAGGTGAAGGGTGCAAACGACCGCCTGAAGGTCGGTATCATCGGCTGCGGCGGCATGGCCGGCGCCCACCTTGACGGCCTTCTCAAGACCAGGGATGCGATGAACATCGAACTGGCCGCGGTCTGCGACGTCTTCGACAAACGGCGCGACGACTTCGCCCAGCGCAGCGGCGGCAAGCCGTATTCGAACTACAAGCAACTTCTCGACGACAAGACGATCGACTATGTGCTGATCGCAACGCCCGAGCACTGGCACGCGCAGATCACCCTCGACGCCCTCGACGCCGGCAAGCATGTCTACGTCGAGAAGCCCATGACGCATTCGATCGACGAGGCCAAAAAGGTCGTCGCGAAGCTGAAGCAGTACCCCGGCCGGAAGCTGCAGGTCGGCGTCCAGGGCATGTCGGACGACAGCTACGAAGCGGCCTGGGAACAGGTGAAAGCGGGCGCGCTCGGCAAGGTGGTTCTCTGCCAGATCGACTATTCGCGCAACCACCGCGACGACTTCTGGTCCGCGCCGTTCTACAAGATCGACGAGGACGCCAAACCAGGCGTCAACCTCGACTGGAACATGTGGCTCGGACCGGCCAAGAAGCGGGCCTGGGACCCCGAACGCTACTTCCGCTGGAGGCGCTATTGGGACTACTCGGGCGGCATCGCCACCGATCTTTACGTCCACCGCGCCACGCGCCTCATCAAGGCCCTCAACCTGCAATTCCCCGAGTTTGTCGTCGCCACCGGCGGCAAGTTCGAATTCACCAAGTCAATCGCCGAGATTCCGGATACGTTCAATGTACTGGCCGATTACCCCGGCGGCCCGACGATGCAGTTGGTCTCGTCGATGGCCAACGACACGCCGGTCGCGCACCTGATCCGCGGCCATCACGCCACGCTGACCTTCGACCGTACCGGCTTCACAATCACGCCGCAGCGAGAGTTCGCCAACGAGGCCAAGACCTTCACGTATAAGAAGACCGGCGCGGAAAACGTCGTCTACCACCACCGCAACCTCCAGGCCGCCATCCGCACGGGCGAGGCGCTGAAGTGCGATTCGATGCTGGGCTACTACGGCGTCGTTCTCTGCGAGATGTCGGTCGAGTCCTTCAAGAAGCGGCAGTACCTCAAGTGGGACGCCGCGGCGCAGAAGGCCCGCAAGGCCTAGACCAGACATGAGGGCGCTGATTCTGGCCGCAATGTTCGCATCCGCCGCGCAGGCCCAACCGGCCTGGGATCTGCTGCTCAAAGGCGGTCGCGTGATCGATCCGAAGAACGGCGTCGATCGCGTGGCCGACCTCGCCGTGAAGGACGGCCGCGTCGCGGCGATCGGCGCCGGTCTGGACGCAGGCGCGGCGGCCAGGGTGCTCGATGTCTCGGGCCTGATCATCACGCCCGGCCTCGTCGACATCCACGTCCATCTCTTCCATACAACCGGCATCGCCGGGGTCTGGGCGGGCGACAACAGCATCCGCCCCGACGACTTCAGTTTCCGCACCGGCGTCACCGCCATGGCCGACGCCGGCAGCGCCGGCTGGCGCAATTTCGAGACCTTCCGCCACACCGTGCTCGACCGCGCCAGGACGCGCGTATTCGCCTTCATCAACATCGCCGGTTTCGGCATGTTGTCGAACATGGTCGAGCAGCACCCCGAGGACATGAATCCGACCGAGATCGCGCGTTTGGCGAAGAAGCACTCGGACATCGTGGTTGGCGTGAAGACCGCCCATTGGGAGTCCTCCGAATGGACTGCCGTTCAGAAGGCGGTCGAGGCCGGCGATCTCGCAGGGCTGCCCGTCATGGTCGATTTCGGTTTCTTTAAGAAGGAGCGGCCGTTCTGGGAGTTGGTCGCGCGGAAACTGCGGCCCGGCGACATCGCCACGCACGCCTACCGCGCACCGGTGCCGTGGATCGGCGAGGACGGCAAAGTCTATCCATACCTCAATGAGGCGCGCAAGCGCGGCATCAAATTCGACGTCGGCCACGGCGGCGGCAGTTTCGCCTTCCGCAATGCCGTGCCTGCCGTCGCGCAAGGCTTCTGGCCGGATTCGATTTCGACCGACCTGCATACCGGCAGCACGAACTCCCTGATGATGGACATGCCAACCACCATGTCCAAGTTCCTCGCCATGGGCATGCCGTTGAAAGACGTCATCGCCCGTTCAACCTATATGGCCGCGGCCGTCATCGGCAAGAACGACCTCGGCCACATCGCCATCGGCGCCCTCGCCGATATCGCCGCTTTCCGGTTGTTGGATGGCGACTTCAAATACGGCGATTCCGACGCCGGCACGATCTCAAGCAAACAGCGGCTGTTCTGCGAACTGACGCTGCGCGACGGCGCGATCGTGTGGGACTGGAACGCGCGCACGGGCAAGGACTACAAGCTGCTCGGCCCGTCATACGGGGTCCGCCCAGGCGAGTTCATCGTCCCGCCTCCGAAGCCGCGTTGAGTCTGACCAAACGAACCCGCACAGCCGCAACCGCGCGCCGGAGTCAGTAACGCGCGCCGCGCGTCCTGATCCCCATGAGGTGCCCGCCCGTAGCCCTATTGAAAGCACGAAAGTTACACAAGCGCCTCGTTTCCGGCGAGCCTCGTGCGTAAGCGCGAGGTACGACACACCATACCGCCCCCTTTCGGGAGCGGCTCGCCGAACGCCCGCCTCAAGTGTTGTGCAGAAAACACGGAAGTTACGGATACGCCTCCTGGAGAGAGAGCGGGTCCTGTTCCCGAAACCTGAGGCCGCGAACGCAGAGAGCGGGTCCTGTTCGTCATTTTCAGGGGAGCGGGCGCCCTGCCGCCGCCCACGCCACAGCGGGTCTGAGATCCGGCGCTTCTCTACCTCGGCCGCAGCCGCGGCCATTCGATCTCGACGCCCTGGCGCGTCAGCGACGCCTGAAACTCGCGCAACAACTTCTCGGTATTCCGGACCTGGCGCGGCGCGAGTTTGTTCGACACGCAATGCGCGGCCAGCGCGCCCGCCGATTCGCCGATGTTCCATTCGACCGGATGCAGCCGGTAACAGCCGTTGGTGATATGCGTCACGCCCAGGTTCTTGCAGCCGGCCAGCAGGTTCTCCATCCTTCGCGGGATCAGCGCGCCAAGCGGAATCTGGAACGGCAGCGAACTGACGTCGATGTAATTGTCGCCGCCCGATGACGGGTGGAGGTCGATGCGGTAGCTGCCGACGCCGACCGAATCGTCGAACCGCTCGGCGGTCACTTCCTCGCGCGTCTTCCCCGTGGCCTTCATGCGGGCTTCGGTGCCGACATGGCGGTCCAGCACTGTGAACTCGGCGCGGATGCGGCGCGATTCGCGGATGTAGGGGTACTTCGCCAGGCCGTCCTCGGTGCCCGTCATGTCGGGCAGCAGATGAAGTCCCTTCCAGCCCGCGCCGCCATCCGGGCGCGGCGCTTCAGTCTGCATCCAGTAGACCAGCGACAGGCTCAAATCGCGGCCGCGCTTCAGATGGCGGGCGGCCTCGGCCTCGGTCCCGCCATGGAGATTGCCGAGCCAGTAATCGTTCTGCGGCCAGTTGACCAGCGTGACGTCGCCCTTGCAGAAACCAGGCTGGTAGTTCTTCGAGCGCACGATTCTGCGATAGATCCAGAGGTTCAATGCGCCTGCGGGGCTGGCGTCCATGGTCGGATCGAAAATCACCTTGCGCTCTTTGAGCGTGATCGGATCGGACATCGACCAGCTCAGAAGCTTGCCCGGCCACGGCGGGCGCATCGCCGGCACGTAGTCGCGCCAGAAGGCGTATTCATCCGGCTTGTCGATCGTATGATCGGCCTGCGCATCGTAACCCAGCGGGAAACAGACGGTGAAGGCCTGGTGGTTGTCGGGCTGGGCCGCGGCGGGCGCGTTCAGCTCGCCCGTCTCCTTGACCGACTCGAACCCCATGACGAATTCGGCCCCGGTGAGCGGCAGCAGGTCGCCCATCTCCGTGGCGTCGATGAAGTAGCTCGCATCGATCGTCCTGGTGCGGCCGCTTTCAGCGCTCTTCACCTTGACCGAGCGAACGCGCGCGCCTTCAACGTCGGCCGTCGCGGGCTTGTGGCTGCGCAACACGGCAAGCTGGCCCGCGGTCACGTAGGGCGCAAGCGCCGCTTCGAGCACGGCGAGCGACACCTTTGGCTCGTGCGTCAACACGGAGACCGACCCGCCCCCTGGATTCAGACGCGCATTGTCGTGCGCCTCGCGCGTCAATGGATAGTTGTCGCGGTAGTAGCGCCGCACCGATTCACGATAGGCGCGGTAAGCGCGTGTCGCGCCGAACGATTCGATCCAGGGATGCTCGTCGGGCGGGACGGCCTGCGATGTCAGCTGGCCGCCGATCCAGTCGGTCTCCTCCGTCAGGACAACCTTCATGCCGGCGCGCAGGGCGGCCAGCGCGGCGGCGCATCCGCCAGTGCTGCCGCCAATCACGGCGACATCGCAGCGGATGGCATCAGACGCGGCCCAGGACGGGGCCGAAACGGCGATCGCCGAAAATGTTTGAATGAATGCGCGCCGGGAACAGGGATACGTTGCCATCTTCATACGCTATCATTCTGAGTGAATGGCGGTGATCACGGTCTCCGGCGAGCCCGGCTGCCGCAGTGGCGAGGTAGCCCGGTTGGTCGCCCAGCAGTGTGACTTCGAGCACGTCAGCGCAAACCGGCTGGACGCGATGCTTGAAGAGGAGTTTGGCCCGGCGGGCGAGTTTCCCGAGCGGGCATGGCCCGCTATGGCGGCCTCGATCCTGCTGCGGCACGCCACCGACAGCAACCTGGTGGTGGGCGTCGATGGCGCCGAAAACCTGTTCCGAAACTTTCCCGGCCTGCTGAGAGTCCGCATCGTTGCCCCGCGTAACCGGCGGATCGGCAACGTGATGCTCGACGACAGTCTGGACCGCACGGCCGCCCGCCAGCAGTTGAAGTCGCGGGAGAAGACAGTGGCGGCCGCCCGCAAGTCCAGGTTCGGCAGAGCCACCGCCGCGCCTGATTCGTTCGACATCATCCTGAACTCAGAGTCGATGGACGGCGGACGTTTGGCGCAGTTCGTCGAATCCGCCATCGAGGTGAAGTTGCTCAGGGATTTTGGCCTCCTGTCGAAAGCATCCGAGGCCCAGCAGCAGTTCCAGCTTCGCCTCCAGTTGGCGAAGGAAGGCATCCATCCAAAGGGCCGCGCCGACCTGCGGCGGGCGCAGTTTTCGCATCCGAGCGAAGAGATCTTCGCCAACCTCCTCGATTTCTACCGCATCGACTGGGAGTACGAACCAAAGAGCTTTCCCATCGCTTGGGACGAGTCGGGGCGCGTGCTCGAGAGTTTTACCCCGGACTTCTACCTGCCCGAGTCCAACCGCTACGTTGAATTGACGACCATGAAGCAATCGCTGGTGACCAAAAAGAATCGCAAGATCCGCCTGCTGCGCGAGATCTATCCCCATGTGCAGATCCAGGTCTTCTACCAGAAGGACCTGCAGGACCTGATCTTCAAGTACGGGCTCGTCGAACAGAAGGCCGGGTAAACAGCGCGATGAAAGTCCCATCAGCGCCCGCGATCGAGAGAGTCCTCTTCAGCGAGGACGAGATCCGCGACCGCATCCGCGAGGTGGCGGCCGAGATCAGCGCCCGCTACCGTGACGGCAACTTGAAAATGATCGGCGTTCTGAAAGGCTCCATCTTCTTCCTGACAGCGCTGGCGCGCGAGTTGTCCATCCCCGTGAAGATCGACATGCTGGCCATTTCGAGCTTTTCCAACCACACGGGCGCGCCCGGCGTGGTCCGGATCGCCAAGGACCTCGACGATTCAGTCGAAGGCGAGGACGTTCTCCTGGTCGAGGACATCGTCGATACCGGCTTCACCGCACGCTATCTCCTCCAGACGCTCGCCGGACGCGGCCCGAACACGGTTGCCCTCTGCACGCTCCTCGACCGGTCGGCGCGGAGGATCGTGCCGTTGAGGATCGACTACAAGTGTTTCGAAATCCCGGACCGGTTCGTGATCGGCTTTGGCCTCGACTACAAACAGCTTTACCGGAACCTTTCCTATATCGCCGTATTGAAGCCCGACCGCAGCGCTTAGCCGGCCTGTTCGGGCTCGAGCACAACCTTGCAGGCCCCATCCTCGAATCGCATCAGCATCTCAAACGCCGATTGGATTCTGGACAGCGGCATGCGGTGCGTGAGCATCGGCATGAACTTCCCGCCCTGCTCTTTCAACAGTTCCAGCGCGGCTGCGCCCTTGTGGTTCGAACGGCGGACGCTGGCGAAATACAGTTCCTTGCGGCGCATGTGGTGGAAGTCGAAGTTCGACAGGCGGCGCTCCTGCGGCACGCCCGTAATGACCACCCGCCCGCCCGGACAGGCCACGTACATCGACTGGTTCACCGTGTCGTCCTGCGAAGCGCAGTCGATCGACAGATCGACCCCGCGCTGTCCCGTGTCGCGCAGGATCTCCTGCACCGGGTCCGCCTCGGCCGGGTCAATGGCCACGTCGGCGCCCATGTCGAGAGCCAGTTGACGGCGGTAGGCAACCGGTTCGACGCACCATAACCGTGAGATGCCGGCGATCTTCAGCGCCGCAATCGTGGTGAGGCCGATCGGACCGGCGCCGAAGACGACGGCCGTGTCGCCCAGCTTCGGCTGGATGTAACGGAACGAGTGGAGAATGATCGAAATCGGCTCATAAAGAGTCGCCTCGGCCAGACCCATCGTTTCCGGCAGCGGCAACAGGTTGGCCGCGGGCAGGGTGACATGGTCGCGGAAGAATCCCGGCACGCCGGGGTTGCTCATGAACGTGACATGATCGCAGAGGTTGTGGCGGCCCGACATGCACCATTCGCAGTGGTAGCAGTAGATAGGCGGCTCACAGGCCACGCGGTCGCCCACGGCCCATCCGGTGACGCCTTCGCCTATCGCCGTGACGACGCCCGCAGGTTCGTGGCCGAGGACCATCGGGTAGACGGAATCGTAGTCGCCGATGTGTCCGTCGACGAAGTGATGCAGGTCGCTGCCGCAGATGCCCACGGCGGCCATGCGGACCTGCACTTCGCCCGGACCGGGCGCCTCCCGGACATAATCATTCACTTCAAACCGGCGGTGACCGGTCAGTTCCGCTATAGCCATGTCTTCTATTGTGCTACAGGCCCGGCCGGCGGCTTGGCGAAGAAGAGCCGCAGCAACGGATCGGAAGGGTTCCCCGATTCGACGACGCAGCCCGATGTGCGGCGCAGTTCGCTGTGGCAGGCTTCGCTGCCCACGGCGAGGACCGGCCGCTCGATCTTCCTCGTGTCCATCTGAAGCGCCGCGCCGGCGAGTTCAACCACGTCGGCGGCTTGGATGAGGCCCGATAACTCTCCCGCGCGGTGGCCGACTGTGATGGCGATGGGCGAAGCGAAGTCAGCGCGGCGATTCTGGAAGCGGGCGCGGGCGGTTTCGGCGAGTTGTTCGAGATGCAATGGAACCCAGTGGCTGAAGTCCCATCCCGCCTGTTCCCAGTCCGGGGCGAAATTGATGATGACGTTGCGGTGGTCGCCGTCGATCAGCCAGTCCACCACGCTCCCGACCGCCACCAGCAGGAAATCCGGCTCGTGGAACTCCTGGTCGCGTGAGGGGTGAAACACCCCAAGCTCGACGATAAGCTGATTGCGTGCGGCCGCGGCGATCAGCGCGGAGAGTTCGCGCGCCTGGGCGGGATCCAGTTTGCCCAGCGGCGTGAAGGCGTTCCCGTCTTCACTCTGCAGCGGAACCCTGATCATCGTGGCGCCGGCAGGCTGCGGATTGGCGCCCATCAGGCGCCTGGCACCGAGCACCTTCCCTTCCGCCGATTTGAGGTACCCGCCCGCGTTCACCTTCTGCCATGGACCGTCGCCCTTGGCACGGATGTAGATCGCCCTCGCGTCGTACTTGGGCCCGATCAGGAAGCCTGTGCTCACCTCGATGGCCAGGACCGGCGGAATCACGGCCAGTGTGAAGAGAACTGCCTCTGCTAATCCGCGCATCCAGTGTCTCCATGTGCGGCTCCGGGCGCCGTTCAGATTGAACTACTCTTTCTTGAAGAGATTATCAAATGCGAGACGGGCATCGTTGACCGACCTCGGCGCGGCCCCGTCCGGCCGGGCCGGCGGGCGGAACATCGCGGGCGGCGCGGCGCTGTCGCGAGCCACCGTGACGCGGGCGCGGAAGAAGGCGCATGAATTGGCGCCGTCCTTCGAAGCGATCCTCTCTGTGATCGGCTTGGTGCACTGGAACCGGGTGGCGGGCTCAAAGTAGGTGCACTGTTTGCAGCAATGAAGGGCCGCCTTGCACTTCGGGCACGCCTGCGAGAAGTCGCAGTCGGGGGCCAGCGCGGTTGCGCAGTTGTAGCAGCGCGACGCGGCTGTCGCCTCGACCAGGCGGGGTAGTCTTGGGCCCGTCAGGTCGATCGGCGGCCGGGGACCGCGATTCCGCTCCCGATCGGACCTGTCGCCACGATCGCCCGTCTCGACATTCGAGTCCATGTAGCCGCGCTGTTTGTACTTGCGGTCGTCGTCCATTAGGGACGCTCCTTTGGTTTTGATGCTCCCGCTAGGGCGGAAGAAAACACCAGCTCAGGCAAGACGCTTCTTGTCTGGAGGATCCTGGCGCGGAGGACTCATTTGCCTGAGGCGCCTGGGGCTGGCTGATCCGGGTTTCTCATTCACCCAATCCACCGGGCCTGGTCCGGCCCGGATACAAGAACACACCCGGCTCAGTTCTTGTTTAGCAGATTTCGGCCCCGGAATCCAGTCCGATCTGCGACAGTCCGATCTGCGACAGTCTGATCCGCGACTCTTCCAGGATCTACCGTCCCGCCCACTTCAGCGGACTGTGACACGGTTTCGCCAGCGGATCGTCGCAATGATTCGGACTCACCCGTAACGTATACCCCAACCGCCCTGTCTGGTGCGGCACGAACTCACGCAGGAAGATGCGTTTGCCGTCCGTCTCCATCGCCGGATGCAGCACCAGCACGCTGGTCTCCTCAAGCCGGCCCGTCGAACCCACTCGTCCCACCACCGCCTCCACTCGCACGTCCTCCGCATTCAGGCCGCGAAGCTCCACCGCCGCCCTCAATTCAAGCGCCGCCCCGCTTAAATGGCACGGCCCGAGCGAAGTGCCGGCGTCCTCAATCCGCACGCCAGGCCACGCGGCCTCAACCTGTTCCTGCCACCTGACTTTCTCGCGGGCGCTCTGGAAGCCGCCGCGCACCAGGCTCTGCCAGCCTTCATGGGCAGGTTCGTAGAGCCGGGTTGTGTAGTCGCGAATCATCCGCTGGCAGTTGTACTGCGCGCTCAAATGTTCAAGCGACATCCTGACCCGCTGGATCCACTGCACCGGAACCGCGTCTTCCCTGTTGCTGTAGTACAGCGGCAGGATTTCATTCTCAAGCAGCGAGTAAACCGCCGTCGCGTGAAGACTCTCCATCCATTCGTGATACTCCTCGCGGTCGCCGATCGCCCAACCGCCGGAGAGTTCATACGCCTCGTCAAACCAGCCGTCAAGAACGGAAAGGTTCAGCACCCCGTTCAAAGCCGCCTTCATCCCGCTGGTCCCGCACGCCTCCTCGCCCCGCCGCGGATTATTCAACCAGAGATCGACGCCCTGGACCAGTTCCCGCCCCACTTCGATGTCGTAGTCCTCGATGAAGACAATGTGCTTGGCCAGTTCCGTGTCACGGATGTTCTGTATGATGCGCCGGATCAGTTCCTTGCCCGGATCGTCGGCCGGGTGCGCCTTCCCCGCGATGATGATCTGGACCGGCATCGCCGAGTTCGCGACAATCCGCTTCAACCGTTCCATGTCCCTGAACAACAGCGTGGCCCGCTTGTAAGTGGCGAAGCGCCGCGCAAACCCGATCGTGAAAACCTCGGGGTCGAACAGTTCGCCGATCCGCCGCAGTTCGAACGACGACGCGTGCCGTTGCTGCGCCCGCTCCGTCATCCGCGTTCGCACAAACTGCACCAGTTGCCGCTTCCTCTTGCGCCGCATCTCCCACAGATCCCGCGCCGGAATGTCCTGGACATGTTGAAAAACGGGCGCGTGAGGGTAACTCTCCCGCCACTCCGGTTCAAGGTACTGGTCGTATAGGCGCGCCAGGTCGCCATTCAGCCACGTCGGCAGATGGACGCCGTTCGTAATGTTCGTGATCGGGACCTCGTGTTCCGGCAGATTCGGCCACAGGTCCTGGAACATGGCCTGCGATACTTCGCTATGCAGCCGGCTCACCGCATTGCGGTAACAGGAGGTCATGATGGCCAGTACGGCCATCGAAAAGCGCGCATGCGGGTGCTTCTGCCCCAGCTTCAGCACGCCGTCGAACTCGATCCCGGCATCCTCGCAGAAGCCCTTGGTGTAGTCGTACACCATGTGCGAATCGAACTGGTCGATTCCGGCCGGCACCGGCGTGTGCGTGGTGAAGACGTTGTTCGTCCTCACCGCGTCCAGCGCCTCGTCGAACGTCAACCCCTGGTCCTTCATCATCACCCGGATACGTTCCAGCGAAAGAAACGCCGAGTGCCCTTCGTTCATGTGGTAAACAGTCGGCTCGAACTTCAGCGCCTTGAGCGCCCTCAACCCGCCGACGCCCAGCACCATCTCCTGCCGGATTCTCACCTCGCTGTTGCCGCCATAAAGCTGGTCCGTGATATCGCGCAACTCGGGGATCGTATTCTCGGCGACGTTGGTGTCCAGCAGGATCAGGCTCACCCGCCCCACCTTCATCACCCACACTTTCACGACAACCCGCCCCTGCGGCATCCGGACCTCGACGCGGATCTCGTTCCCGCTTTCGTCCAGCGCCGGATGGACCGGCCACGTATAGAAATCGTTTACCGGGTATTTCTCAACCTGCCAGCCATCGGGATTGAGCTGTTGCTGGAAGTAGCCGGTTTGATACAGCAGTCCCACGCCAACCAGATTGAGTCCCGCGTCGCTGGCCGACTTCAAATGGTCGCCCGAAAGAATGCCCAACCCGCCCGAGTATATGGTCAACGACTCCAGCAGCCCGTACTCCATCGAGAAGTACGCCACCGCCATCGATTCCTTCCGTGACGAGCCACTGTATCTGGAATCGAGGTACCGGTCATGGCTGTCACAGGCCCGGCGGTACGCCGCCAGGAAGCGCGGGTCCTCGCCTGCCCGTTCCAGCGTCTTCTGCGGGATGCGGGCCAGCATCAGTACAGGATTGTGGCCGCACTGTTTCCACAGCCCTTCATCGAGCCGCTTGAAAAGCGTGCGGACTGTATAATCCCAACTCCAGTGCAGGTTGTTGGCCAGTTCACTCAGCCGCGACAACGGCGACGGCAGCGCCGGGCTGACCAGAAACTCACGGACAGGCTGTATCTCAAATCCCATTGGCGTACAAGTAACTCCCTGAAATGCTCACAGGCTGATTCACTGGGGGTGGAGGCTCGAACAAGGAAGCGCTTCGACTGCTCCCAGAATACCAGATCACCGCCCCGCGCCCAGCCCTCTCCGCACTCATCTCCGCCCGCTCAATTGACGTAAAAAAGATATCAAAATCTTTTTTTCCGTTTTGATAGGTTTCGGCATACAATACTGTCATGAAGCTAAGCGCGCAGGAAGAGTATGGATTGCGCTGCCTACTCTACATGGCCAGGCACGGCGAAGAACGCAGCCATAGCATCCCGGAGATCAGCCGGGCGGAAGGCCTATCGGTTCCAAATGTCGCTAAGTTAATGAGAATATTGAGACTTGGCGGCCTTGTCGATAGCGTCCGCGGTCAAGCCGGCGGCTACATGCTGGCCCGGCCCTCCGAGCAGGTGACAGTCTCTGAAATCCTGGCTTTGCTCGGCGGAAGCTTCTTTGGACCGCATTTCTGCGACCGCCACGCCGGCCTCGAGCGAAACTGCGCCCATACGAGTGACTGTTCTGTCCGCCTGCTCTGGTCGGCGGTCCAAAAGACCCTCGACGGCATCCTCTCCAAAACGACACTCCGCGACCTCCTGAAGAACGAAGAGGAGATGCTGGAGTTCCTCGGAACCAAGTGTGGCGCTGTGGCCCCCGAGGCCGTGACCCCCGCATAACCGGGAGCATCTCACGGGGGTATGCAATGCGGTGGATGGCAGCGGATTCGAATCGAGCCCAAATGCTGGCGGGCCCGGTTTGGGCCGTCCCGGTTTGTGATCGGTTTGCAATCAACTGACAGGAGGCACAGTGGGAAACCTGGCCTTCATCCCTATGCTGCTGTTGCAGTTCTCGACCTCCAGTGGAGCCGCACTAGTACAGCCGCAAGCCTCCGAAGTCGCCGTCATCAAGAAGGCTGCCAGCGAGGGCAACGCTTCTGCTCAGTCTCAGCTGGGCATGATGTACCGCCATGGCTTGAAGGTTCCTCAAGACTACTCGGAAGCGGCTCGCTGGCTTCGCATGGCAGCGGAGCAGGGCCACGCGGAGGCGCAGTTTTGGCTCGGTGTAGCCTACGACAAGGGCGAGGGTCTTTCGCAGGACTATGTTGCGGCTGTGCGCTGGTATCGCAGGTCAGCGGAGCAGGGCGATGTCAACGCTCAGGGGTTCCTGGGCGCTCTGTATATTTACGGCCACCCCGGAGTTCCAAAGGACCCTGCAGAAGCCGTGCGGTGGTTCAGGAAAGCGGCGGATCTTGGTGATGCCAGTTCTCAATTCTCGCTCGGAGTGGCGTATTCCAAAGGAGAGGGTGTAACGCAGGACTACGCAGAGGCGGTCCGCTGGTTCCGCAAAGCAGCAGAGCAGGGTCACGCGCCGGGACAGCGGGCGCTTGGCAGTCTCTATCACCTGGGTGATGGGTTGACGCAGAGTTATGTGGAAGCCGCCCGCTGGTACCGCAAGGCGGCGGACCAGGGAGACAAATCTGCGCAGGCCTACCTCGGCGCACTTTACGCCGAAGGCGAAGGTGTGGCGCAGGACTACGCCGAGGCTGCTCGCTTGTGGCGCAAGGCGGCAGATCAGGGCGACGCTGGGGCGCAGTTCAGGCTTGGAGTGCTTCGTGCCGCTGGCCGAGGTCTGCCACAGGACTACGTCGAAGCCGCCCTCTGGTATCGCAAAGCAGCGGAACAAGGTGACGTTCGCGCTCAGCTCGCTCTCGGATCAGCCTATGGGGAAGGACGAGGAGTCGTGAAGGATTATGCAGAAGCCTCGCGGTGGATTCGAAAGGCAGCGGAGCAAGGGCATGCTGGCGCACAGTACATGCTCGGAACCAGCTACGAGGAAGGTCAAGGGGTGACGCAGGATTACTCTGAAGCCGCTCGCTGGTACCGCAAAGCCGCAGATCAAGGTCAAATTACAGCACAGCTTAGGCTCGGCTCACTTTACGCCAGGGGTCAGGGAGTGCCAGAGGACCACACCGATGCCACGCGCTGGTATCACAAGGCGGCGAAACAAGGAGACGTTCTGGCGCAGGCTGCCCTCGGTGCGTGCTATTTCTTCGGCCGAGGGGTGACTCAAGACTACGCGGAAGCTGCTCGCTGGCTCCGCAGAGCGGCGGAGCAAGGATTTGCGGGGGCCCAATTCTTTCTCGGCAGCCTCTATGAGAATGGCCAAGGGGTGACTCAAGACTACCTCGAGGCTCACATGTGGACGAACCTTGCGGCATCACGCGAAACCGGGAAAGAGCAAGAGGCGTTTGCCCGCGCCCGTGACTCCATCGGCGGCAAGATGACTCCCGCTCAGATTGCCGAGGCCCAGCGGCGAGCGCGGGAGTGGAAGCCGAAGGGAACTCGCCAGTAGCCCCGTTGACGGAGGGTCCGCGGGATCAGAATCCCCATTGGGACGGTTCCGGTTGGTCGGCCCCAAATCGCAAACGCAGGTCACCCCCGCAACTTTATTTGTTGTTCCTTCAATGAGTTAGGCCTGCTCGTGCACCCACAAGTGCGATTCCCCTTGACAAGCGCGGGGCAATCTACTACATTTGTAGTACTTTGATATGAAGGCTTTATGTTTTATTTCGGATCTTATGAAAGGAGAATACTCATGAAGATTAACGTTTTTCCTTCGGTCCCGCTGTCAAAGGTGGAGATCAAGAGGTTGGGCGGTGGCCGATCTCGGGGCACGGACCTGCTGGTTAGGATTGACCTCGCACCTGGTCCGGTCGTGTGGGTGTACGGTCGGTTGCGGAACCAGTACCAGTCGCAGAACCAGTCGTCCTGTCATCCTGAGGGGTGGGAGCCAATCACTGCTGAGGGAATCAAGAGTGAGCTACGGTATGACATCGCGACAGCGAAGATTGAGATCCCGGTGCCCGCCGTCGGAAATGGAGGTGCAATCACTTTCGTTTGGGATTCTTTCCCGGCAACACTCTTTCGTTACGACGACCGACGAGAGGACCACGCGTTGCTGCTGCGAGAAGCACGCGAGTGGACCCGACGATGGAGACTGCTGCGTGCCCTAAACGTGCACTGGAGCGAGGCGCAGCCAGTTGCTCAACTGATGGCCGAGGCGCTCGGCGTCCAGTGGCGTGCTACGACGGGAGAAGCGCTCGTTACGCGTGTTACACGCCTCGCATACAACCTCGACAAAAAGACATGCGACGACTTGATCGCTCTGCTCGCCGTCCCAGCCCAAGCGACACCAGTGGCTGCGTAGCGTTCGCCGCGCCGAAGAGGAGCAAAAGCGTTGGAGACTGGGGATCGGGGCGACCAGCCTCACCAGCATTTTGGCTGGCATCGAATCCGCTGTCATCCATCGAATCACATCATGCCCCGGCCAGATGCTTCTTTGCCCGAGACACGAGATTTCCCATTGAGGGATGAGGACAATCCCCAAGCCGTCGCCGGCGGGTCAATAGCGGATCGAGAAGCCGGAATCGGCCAGGATCGCGCATTCAGTGACGTCCACCGCCCGCACTTCTCCCCACCGCGGTCCCACGTGCAGATACCCGGCAAACGCGTCGATCTGCTCCTGCGTGCCGCAGGCCACCGCTTCCACCGACCCGTCGTCCAGGTTCCGCACCCAACCCCTGACGCCGGTCAGCGATGCCGCATGCTGCGCGAACGAGCGGTAACCAACGCCTTGCACGCGTCCACGGACGACAAACCGGCGGGCGGATCCTGCTGCAGCTTTGGCCAATCAACATCATCGTAGCGGGAAAGCCTCGATCGGGTGCAAACCCCGGCTGAACAGGTCCCGCCCCGCGCCGTGGCATACTCGGCTCATGGGCTTCCCCGTCAATCGCATGAGGCGCATGAGGGCATCCGAACCTCTCCGCCGGCTGGTCCGCGAAACTCAACTCGCGCCCGACGATTTCATCCTCCCCCTGTTCGCCGTCGAGGGCGAAGGCGTCCGGCGCGAGATCAAGTCGATGCCCGGCAACTTTCAGTTGTCCATCGACGAACTCGTGAAGGAATGCGAAGAGACCCGCGCCCTCGGCATCGGCGGCGTGATCCTGTTCGGCATCCCGCTTCATAAGGACGAACAGGCCACCGGCGCATACGACGACAACGGCATCGTCCAGAAGGCCGTCCGCGCCATCAAGAGCGCGACGCCGGACCTCGTCGTCGTCACCGACGTCTGCAACTGCGAATACACCAGCCACGGCCACTGCGGCCTGGTCGTCGATAACGACGTCGATAACGACGTCACGTTGACCTGGCTGGCCAGGTCCGCCGTCTCCCACGCCCGCGCCGGAGCCGACATCGTCGCCCCCTCTGACATGTTGGACGGCCGCGTCGAGGCCATCCGCGAGGCGCTCGACGGCTCTGGCTTCGAGAAGACGCCGATCATGAGCTACGCCGCCAAGTATGCGAGCTCTTTCTACGGCCCGTTCCGTGACGCCGCCGAATCCGCCCCCCAGTTTGGCGACCGCCGCGGCTATCAGATGGACCCCTCCAACGCCCGCGAAGCGATGCGCGAGATCGAACTCGACATCGAAGAGGGCGCCGACATCATCATGATCAAGCCGGCCATGCCCTATCTCGACATCATCCGCATGGCCCGCGACACCTGGGATCTGCCGCTCGCGGCCTATCAGGTCTCGGGCGAGTTCTCGATGATCCACGCCGCCGCCCGCAACGGCTGGATCGACCTGGACCGGGCCATGATCGAGTCGCTGACATCCATCAAACGCGCCGGCGCCGGCATGGTGCTGACCTACTTCGCCAAACCCGCCGCCCGCATGCTGGGGTAACGGCCACGGCATCTTGCTCTGGAATGGAGCCTGAAGGACGACAATGATCCTGGCAGACCAACAGAGGCTCTCCGAGCTTTGCCGCAAGTTCGGTATCCGCAAACTCTCTCTCCAGGAGGCTCTTGCGTAACTGCTGTGTTTTCAACAAAAGTATCTGCGAGCGCCTCGTGGTTTTCATGACGCGCGGCGCGCGTTTTTGACTGTGTTTGGCTCGACGGTCAGGGGCGAACAGACTGCGGAGAGTGATATCGATCTATTGGTGGAGTTCGATCGGCGTCATGAGCACCACGAGGCGCTCGCCCGTAGCTCTTTTGAAAGCACTGGAGTTCCACAGACACCCCGTCTTCAGGCGAGCCTCGTGCGTAAGCGCGAGGTACGACGCCTGAAAACATCGGACCCGTCACGATCCCGGAACAGCGAGCCTCGTGCGTAAGCGCGAGGTACGACGCCTGAAAACATCGGACCCGTCACGA
>CAMTUE010000021.1:0-63844 GCA_947084845.1 uncultured Bryobacteraceae bacterium
GCTGAAGCCCTTTGCAGACTGAAGTCCGCCCCACTGGACGGGCTGAAGCCCTTTGCAGACTGAAGTCCGCCCCACTGGACGGGCTGAAGCCCTTTGCAGACTGAAGTCTGCCACACTGGCGGCGCCTTTTCGTATATCTATGAAAGAACGTAGAGAATCGCCTCTACGCCTATGAAACACCGTAACGGAATGTGCTTGAGATAGATGGCTGAGGGTGGTATCTTTGGTCAGATACCATGCTGGGGAGTCGCCGCAACGAGATCGTGGAGTGCAGTTACATGCACAGCCTCACGGTGTCTTCTGCCCCTTCCCAGTGTGCAATCGTTGCCCGCCCACGTTGCGCGGGCGAGTGTATTTGCATGGAGAACCATCGAACATGAAAACAAGAATGCTTCTTGGGCTGACCTGTGCCGTTCTGCTGCTCGCTCTACTGAGTTCAGCACCGGTGAACGCGCAGGTCCTTTATGGGTCAATCGTCGGCACGGTGGAAGATCCCACCGGCGCGGTTGTTCCTGGCGCCTCAATCACACTGACCAACCCCGCCACGGGCTCAACTCGCGAGATCAAAGCGGACGAGCAGGGCCGCTACACGATTCCGAACGTGCAGGCGGGCAGTTACACGATCAAAGTGACTTCGCAGGGATTCCGGACGCTGACGCGGACCGACATCGGAATATCGATCAACACTGTCACGCGCGTGGACGCGAAACTCGAAGTCGGCCAGATGACCGAGCAGGTGACTGTTTCGGCCAGCGCGGTCGCGTTGCAGACCGACAAGTCCGATGTGCGGACGGAGTTGGCATCGCAGGCGATCACGTCGATGCCACTGCCGGGGTACCGCAACTATCAGTCGCTGATCAACCTGGTGCCGGGCGCAACGCCGGCGGGCTTCCAGAACGCCGTTGTCGACACTCCCGGACGCGCGCTGACGACCAACATCAACGGCACGGCCCGGAACACGAACAACACGCTGACCGACGGCGCGGTGAACATCAACGTCTGGTTGCCTCACCACACCGCTTATGTCCAGCCGGTGGAATCGATCGAGACGGTCAACATCACGACCAACTCGTTTGACGCCGAGCAGGGCATGGCCGGCGGCGCCGCCATCACGGTTTCGACCAAGTCGGGTACGAACGAAGTGCACGGCGTCGGGTTCTGGTTCCACAACAACCAGCACCTGAACACGGCCCCGTATTTCCGTTCGGCCACCTACAAGCTGCCGTTGACCATCTTCAACCAGGGCGGCGGCACGATCGGCGGGCCGATCAAGAAGGACAAGCTGTTCTACTTCTTCAGCTTCGAGCGGACAATGGAGCGGACCGGCAACGACGGCAACTTCTCCGTGGCTCCGCAGGCGATGCGCGACGGCAATTTCAGCCAGTGGACGGCGCTAGGCGTGGTCTACGATCCGGATTCGGCAACGCAGGCCAACAACGCCGCGCGTACGCCGTTTGCCAACAACATCGTCCCTCCGGCGCGTTTCAACCCGATCTTCCCGAACATCTACAAGGGCATCCCGCTGCCGAACCAGCAGTCGCCGACCGATCTGCTGTATAACCTGGGCGGCAACTACTATGCGGCGGGCGTGCTCAAGCTCAACCGCAACCAGTACGACGTGAAGATGAACTACTCGGCCAGCGAGAAGTTGATGATCTGGGGCAAGTACAGCCGCATGGATGCGCCTGTCGCCGGCAAGTACGTCTTTGGCGATCTTGGCGGACCGGCTCTGGGCACCCACGGCTTCGGCGACACGAAGACACAGTTGCCGGTCGTGGGCTACAACTACACCTTCTCGCCGACGTTCTTCATGGACGGCGTGTTCGGCTACACCCGCATGGACCAGACGGTCGGGATTCCGAACGTGGACAAGAACATCGGCCTTGACGTCTGGAAGATTCCGGGCACCAACGGCGGCACTCAGTTCGCGAACGACAAGCGCTACGGCGGCACCCCGAACATTTCGGGCTTCGGATTCAGCAATGTTGGAATCGACGCGACGTGGGCCCCGCTGTGGCGCGTCGAGCAGAATTACACCTATCAGACCAACTTCTCGAAGATCCAGGGCGCGCACGAGTTCCGCTGGGGCTTCGAGGCCCGCCGCCTGATGATGAACCACTGGCAGCCGGAGACCTCCAACCCGCGCGGCCAGATTTCGTTTGGCGGCGCTCCGACGATCCACCCGACTCTGACCACCGGGCAGCGTGGCACACCGAACTCCTTCGCCGCCGCTTTGCTTGGCTACGTGACCAGCTACGGCAAGTCCATCCAGAACTTTGAGATGGTGACGCGGGAATATCAGTTTGCCGGTTACTTCCGCGACCGCTGGCAGGTGAACCGCAAGTTGACCCTCAACCTCGGCCTGCGCTATGAGTACTATCCGCTGATCAACCGCGGCGACCGCGGCATCGAGCGCTGGGACCCGTACACGAACATCGTTTACTTTGGCGGGTTGGGCAACACGCCGCGCAACGTGGGCATCACGGTTTCGAAGAAGCTGTTCGCACCGCGTATCGGTTTGGCCTACCGCATCGGCGACAACAACGTGATCCGCGCCGGCTACGGCATCACCTATGACGCGGTTCCGTTCGGTCGCCCGCTTCGCGGCCTCTACCCGGCTACTGTCACCGGCTCGTGGGTCCCCGATGTGGGCACGTTCGGCTGGTTCAACTCGATCAATCAGGGCATCCCGGCGGTTCCCATTCCGGACACCAGTTCCGGCCAGGGCATTCTGCCGGTCACCCTGGACATGGGACCGCGCAGCGCCTGGGGCGGCCAGTTGAACCGCGGCTACATCCAGTCGTGGAACCTCACCTTCGAGCGGAAGCTGCCGGGGGACATGGTGGGTTCGGTGGGCTATGTGGCCACCAACACGATCCGCCAGATGCTGGATCGTAACATCAACGTGGTCGGACCCGGTCTCGGCACCACCACAGCCAACCTGCCGCTGGCGAAACTCTACAACCGGAGAATCACCACCAACATGTGGGACGGCATCGGGTATGCCACCTACAACTCGCTCCAGGCAACGCTGAACAAGAACTTCACGAAGGGCCTGTTCACGAAGTCGTCGTTCACGTGGGGCAAGGCTCTCAACATGGCCGACGACACCGGCTGGGCCGGCGTCTGGGGCTGGAGCTGGGAGCCGATGCTGAACCGCAACTACGGCTACGCGGGCTATGACCGCACGTACATGTTCACCAATGCGTGGGTGTACGAGATGCCGTTTGGCAAGGGCAAGAAGTTCGGCATTGACAACGCCGTTGCGGATGCGGTGTTTGGCGGCTGGCGCGTGAACGGGACGTTCTACGCCTACACGGGTACGCCGTTCTGGATGAGCGGCAGCGGTTCGTCGCTACAGTGCATTGGCTGTACGCAGACGGCCGAGCAGCTCGGCCCATTCAAGAAACTGGATAAGAAGGGGCCGCAACAGCCGTACTTCGAGCCCAGTTCGTTCCGTGATCCACAGTTCTGGTTCACGCAGACCGGCGTCCACAAGTCTGGTTCGACTGGCAAATTGCCGTTCCACGGACCTGGATTCTGGCAGCTCAACCCGGCTCTGTTCAAGAACTTCAAGATCACCGAACGGGTGAATGCGGAGTTCCGTGCGGAAGCCACCAACGTTGCGCACAACGCTCGCTGGAGCAATCCTTCGGGCAGCGCGGGCAGCATGCAGTTGAACGCCGACGGTTCGCTGAACACGTCGGTATCCGACCCGCTGCGCGGGTTCGCGACCATCACTGGCGCGGACTCGACAAGGCAGTTCCGGTTCGGACTGCGCGTGTCGTTCTAAGCGGCAAGTTCAGACTGACAAAACAAGAGGGCGCCCCGAAAAGGGCGCCCTCTTTCTCTGTAGGACAGGCCTCCCGGCCTGTCGGCTTGCCGTGTGCAGGACAGGCCTCCCGGCCTGTCTTTTTCGTGTTACAACTACGGCTTGACCTACTACGAACGCCACTTGCCCCACTGGCAACCTGACGGTGCCGCCCTATTCGTCACGTGGCGTTTGCACGGATCGCTCCCCGAAGGTATTGCAGGACCGGAGAACGGGACTGCCGGGAGCGCCTTTTGCCGCCATGGATCGGGAGTTTGACATGGCCGCCACCGGTCCGCGATGGCTCCAGGAAGTACGCGTGGCCCAGTGCGTGGTGGATGCTCTCAGGTTTGGGGAGCGGGAGCTTGGCTTGTACACCCTTCAGGCGTGGGTCCTGATGACCAACCATGTTCACATCCTAATCTACCCGGCGCGAAGCTGTCGAGGATCACCAAGGCGATTAAGAATTACTCGGCGCGGCAAGCCAACGCGATCCTGGGGCGGAGGGGCCAACCGTTCTGGCAGGACGAATCCTATGACCATTGGGTGAGGGGGCCGGAGGAATTCGAGGAGACCATTCGGTATATCGAGTGGAATCCGGTGGCGGCAGGGCTGGTGGAAAGGGCGGAAGATTGGCGGTGGTCGAGTGCGTTCGGCAGGTCGGTCTGATAGGCCGCCGACAGGCCGGGAGGCCTGTCCCACTGCCACGCCGGGAGGCCTGTCCCACTGCCACGCCGGGAGGCTCGCCGGGATCACCGCGGAGATCGAACGGCTCCGGAGCCATCAACGCTCCATATTCCAATTACTCAAAACCAGGCAATCCTTCAGGAGATTCAAGATGTTGACCAAAGATAAGCTCGTTTCCATCATGCGCGCGGCTTGACTGACCGACGAGGACATGAACAGGTTCCACGTGGAGTTCGAACGATCGGCTCCGGCCGAACACCAGGAGTTCCTCGAATTCCTCAAGATTCCGGCCGGGGAGATCGGCGAGATTCGCGAGTGGTCGCGGAAAGGGAAGTAACGCTCGCCGGGCCGCCGACAGAGGTGCGGCGGCCCGATCGTTTTTGTGGGCGACTTGGAGTTGCTTTTGAATTGTGCCTCGGAACCCGCTATCCGCGGCGCGTGTCATGAACACAACGAGGCGCCGGCCCGTAGCTCTATTGAAAGCACTGAAGTTACACAAGTGCCTCGTCTTCAGGCGAGCCTCGTGCGTGAGCGCGAGGTACGACACAGCATACCGCCCCCTGACGGGAGCGGCTCGCCGAACGCCCGCGTCACGTGTTGTTTTGAAAACACGGGAGTTGCGGATACGCATCATCGAGAGAGAGCCGGTCCGTATCGTGGCCGGGATTGAGAATGGGAGCCGCTCAGTCGAAAGGCACGCCTGGCTGCCCGGCGGTGGGCGGGCTAAAGCCCTTCGCCGGCTGAAGCCCGCCCCACCGGGGTGGCGCGACTTTCAGGGATTATTTGGGACCTGCGGCCCATGGGCACTCTGTCGAAAGGCGGCCTGGAACCCGCTCGGTCGAAAGGCGGCCTGGAACCCGCTCCGTCGAAAGGCGGCCTGGAACCCGCTCTCTTGCGTTCGCGGCCTCGCGATTCGGGGTACTTCGCGGGATCACGGGTGGGTGAGGAGGGAGGCCGGCTTAGCCGGGGTCGCCGGGCAGGTCGTCGATTGGATTCTCAAACTTGGTGTACTCGTGCAGGAACAACAGATTGACGATTCCGGTGGGGCCGTTCCTCTGCTTGCCCAGGATCAGTTCGGCCTGTCCGCGGAGATCTTCGCGGTCCTTATGGTAGATTTCGGGGCGGAAGATGAAGGCGACCAGATCGGCGTCCTGTTCAATTGAACCCGACTCGCGCAGGTCGCTCAACTGCGGGCGATGGTCGCCGAGCCGCTGCTCGGGAGCGCGGCTGAGCTGAGAGAGGACCATGAAGGGGACGTTCAGGTCTTTGGCGAGCAGTTTCATGCCCCGCGACAGGGCGCCGACTTCCTGAGTGCGGTTGCTGTTGCGGCCCAGGGCGGGTGTGGGCATCAGTTGGAGGTAATCGACGACGACGAGGCCAAGGTCGGTCTGCGTACGCAGCTTTCGCAGTTTGGCGTTGATGTCCATCATCGTCGTTGAACTGGTGTCGTCGATGTAGATAGGGGCTTCAAAGAGGTCGGTCGCGGCCATGGTCAGGAGGCTGCGCTCTTCACGGTCCAGCGCGCCGATGCGGAACTTCTGCTGGTTGACGCGGGCGCGGGAGCAGATGAGCCGCGTCATGAGCGACTCCTTGGACATTTCGAGGGAGAAGATGGCCACGCCCTTCGGATTCCTGCGGTGGGTGGCGACGTGGAGGGCGATGTTCAGGGCAAGCGCGGTCTTGCCCATGGCGGGGCGGGCGGCGAGGATGAAGAGTTCGCCGCCGTGGAGACCGCCGGTCATGTTGTCAAACTTCATGAAACCCGTGTGGAGGCCGGATTCGCGGTGGGAGGGGTCGAGAAAAGCGTTGAGGCCGCCGTCGTAGGATTCAAAGACCTGGCGGGCGCTGACGAGGTCGGCCTTGGTTTGGGATTCGCTGAGTTTAAGCAGCGAGGTCTGGGCGGCGCTGATGATGCCCGACGGCGACTCCTCGCCCATATAGCAGCGCTGCATGATCTCCTGGGAGGAGTAGATCAACTCGCGCAGGACCGACTTTTCCTTGACGATCTGGACGTAGCTGTCGAGGTTGTATAGCTCGGGCAGGCCTTCATCGAGACTGACCAGGTAGCTCAAACCGTCGACCGCTTCCAGTTCGCCGAATTTCATCAACTCGTTGGCGAGAGTAACGCGGTCGATGCGCTCTTCGCGTTCGTTCAATTCGAGCATACGGCGAAAGATCTTGCGGTGCTTTTCGACACTGAAATCGTCGGCGAGCAATGCCGAAGCGACGGCTATGAACGCGGCGTCGTTGAGGAGGATGGAGCCGAGGACCATGCGCTCGGCGTAGACGTTCGACGGGAGTCCGCGCTCGAATTCAGGATCCCGCGAGGTCTGCTGGGTGGCCATGGGAAGGGGGTCGAACCTCATTCTATCGCGGCCGATCCGAGGCGGTCCCAGTGAAAAGGACGGGGTCCGGCTTACCCACAACTTTGTCGTGGTTTTGCACCGCTGTCCACAGGATTTCCACAGACTGGCGGCTACTTCAGGTCCACGGCCAGCACGGTGGCGTAAGGGTCCGCTTTGACCGAAGCGAGATCGATGACCAACTGGCCGCCTGTCCGTTTGAAAGCGACGTTTGAGGGTCCGCCGAGCCAGCGCACGCCGCGCGCGGCGCCGGGCAGGCCGTCGACGGTGAGGGTGGCGCCGGGCCAGTCGTAAATGTGCAGGTAGACGGTCTTGGCCCTGGCGGTGGTGCGGATGCCGCGGGCCTGCTGGAGCGGACCGTAAGTGGTTCCGTAGATCGCCTCGCCGTTCACCATGAGCCATGCGCCCATCTGCCGCAGCCTGCCGGCGAATTCGGGCTGGATCTCGCCTTCGGGGGTTGGACCAACGTTGAGCAGGAAGTTGCCGCCCTTGCTGGCGGCATCGACGAGGGCGCGGATGAGGTCTGTCGTGGATTTGTACTTGTGGTCGTTGCGGTTGTATGCCCAGGTTTCGTTGATGGTCATGCAGGTCTCCCAGGGCTGGAAATCCTGAGGTTTGGGCGGAACGATGCTGAGGCCGGCGTCGTTGGCGTCGGTGTTGCCGACCTTGGCGCCTTTCACTGGGATGGCGTTTGGAAGGCGCTGCTCGGGGGTGACGTAGTCGCCGGTCAATCCGATGCGGTTGTTGATGAGGGCGCGGGGCTGCATCTCGCGGATGAGTTTATGGAAGCGGTGGCCGTCGAACTTACGCTGCTCGGAGAGGCCGTCGAACCAGACGACGAAAATGTCGCCGTAGCCGGTCAGCAGCTCCCTCAATTGCATTTCCATGTAATCAAGGTAGGTTGACCATTCGGCGCGCCAGGGTTCGCCGCGCCAGTTCCTGTTTGAATCGACTGACGTGTCGCGGAAGCCGGCGTGGTTGAGGTCAGGCGGCGAATAGTAGAAGCCGAGGGGCATTTTTTCTTCCCTTGCGGCGGCGGCGAGTTGGGCGGCGATGTCCTTGCCGTAGGGGGTGCGGGTGATCTTGTAGTTGGTATAGGCGGAGTCGAACATGCAGAAGCCGTCGTGGTGCTTCGATGTAAATACGATGTAGCGCTGGCCGGCGTCCCTGGCCAAACGAACCCATGCCCTGGCGTCGAACTTGACCGGGTTGAAACGCCCGGGCAATTGACGGTAGCCGGCTTCGCTGATGCCCCAGTGGCTCTGGCCCATGATGGGCCAGGAGGCTTCGACGCTGGCGAGCGAGTAAGGGCCCCAGTGGATGAACATGCCGAACTTGGCCTCATTGAAGCGGTTGAGGCGTTCGTCGGAGTCGCCGGCGAGGACGGTCAGGCAGAAGAGAGGGATGAGGGCAAGCTTCAGTCTCATGTTCTGAACACTATATCGCGGCGGGAGGCGGTGCGGATTGGGCGCTCGCCTTATGGATTCCCGGCCTGTGATAAAACCTGCCTATAGTGCTTTTGACAGGTTGAAGTGGGGCTGCCGTAGGGTCGAAGATGGGAGTGATAAGAGACTTTTCTGTCGGGAACTCATTCCATGAAACCAATCGGCTACAAGCCCGAATCCGCCCACGACATCTTCAAGCATGACGTCTTCCGCCGCGAAGCGCACCCGCTGGATCCATTCTTCGCGCCCAAGAACGTTGCCATGATCGGCGCCACGGAGAATCCGGGGAGCGTTGGCCGCACGACGATGTGGAACCTGATGAGCACGCCGTTTGGCGGCGCCATCTTCCCGGTGAATCCGAAGCGGGCGAGCGTACTTGGGATCAAGGCGTACCCGACGGTGAGAGATATTCCGGCGGAGGTCGATCTGGCGGTTGTCACGACTCCGGCGAAGTTCATCCCCGGAATCATCCGCGAGTGCGGAGAGGCGGGAATCAGGGCGGCGGTAGTGATCTCGGCCGGCTTCAAAGAGGCGGGCGAGGAAGGCAAGAGGCTGGAGCGTGAGTTGCTGGCCGAGGCAGCCAAGGCGAACATGCGCATCATCGGGCCGAACTGCCTGGGCGTCATGATTCCGCCAAGCGGGCTGAATGCGACGTTCGCGGCGTCGATGGCGAGGCCGGGCAACGTGGGATTCCTGTCGCAGTCGGGCGCGCTGTGCACGGCGGTGCTGGACTGGTCGATGCGGGAGATGGTGGGCTTCTCGGCGTTCATGAGCATCGGGTCGATGGCCGATGTGGGCTGGGGCGACCTGATTTATTATCTGGGCAACGATCCGAAGACGCGGTCGATTCTGGTTTACATGGAGTCTGTCGGGGACGCCCGGAGTTTCCTTTCGGCGGCGCGGGAAGTGGCGATGAACAAGCCGATCATCGTCATCAAGGCGGGCCGGACGGCGGCGGGGTCGAAGGCGGCGGCGTCGCATACGGGGTCGCTGACGGGTTCAGATGACGTGCTGGATGTGGCGTTCATGCGGTCTGGCGTGTTGCGCGTGAACAACATCTCGGACTTGTTCCACATGGCGGAAGTGCTGGCGAAGCAGCCGCGCCCGAAGGGTCCGAGGCTGACGATTCTGACCAACGCGGGCGGTCCCGGGGTGCTGGCGGCCGACTCGCTGCTGCTGGGCGGGGGCGAACTGGCGGAGATTTCGGAACAGACGATCGCCGAGTTGAACCAGATTCTTCCGAGTGCCTGGAGCCATTCGAATCCCATCGACATCCTGGGCGACGCCGAACCGGAACGTTACGCCAAGGCTTTGGAGATAGCAGCGAAGGATACGAACTCGGACGGAATGCTGGTGATTCTGACGCCGCAGGCGATGACGGACGCGACGCGAACGGCCGAGCAGTTGAAGCCCTATGCGAAGCTGGGCGACAAGCCGGTGCTGGCTTCCTGGATGGGCGGGACCGATGTCGCGGCGGGCGAGCAGATTCTGAACAACGCGGGCATTCCCACCTATGACTATCCCGACACGGCGGCGCGCCTGTTCAACTACATGTGGCGCTACGCGCGCAACGTGAGCGCTCTCTACGAGACGCCGCGCTACGGCGGGACGAACGAATCGGCCGACAGGGAAGGCGCTGCCGCGATCGTGGAAAAGGTCAGGCGGACGGGCCGGACGATTCTGACCGAACAGGAGTCGAAACAGGTTCTGGCGGCATACGGCATCCCGACCCTGCCATCGGTGATCGCGACTTCGGCCGATGAAGCGGCGGCTGCGGCGGCGGGGATGGGCTACCCGGTTGTGCTGAAGATCCACTCCGAGACGATCACGCACAAGACCGACGTGGGCGGCGTGATTCTGAATTTGAAGGACGAGGCGGCGGTGCGGACGGCGTTTGCGTCGATTCGCGATTCGGTGACGGAGAAGGCGGGCGCGGAGCATTTTGGGGGCGTGAACGTTCAGCCGTTTGCGAAGCTGGATGGCTACGAAGTGATCATTGGCAGTTCAGTGGACCCGCAGTTTGGCCCGGTGATGCTGTTCGGGATGGGCGGTCAACTCGTGGAGGTCTTCAAGGACCGTTCTCTGGCGTTGCCGCCGTTGAATACGACGCTGGCGCGCCGGCTGATGGAGAGAACGAAGATCTACACGGCACTGAAGGGTGTCCGCGGGCGCCAACCGGTGGACCTCGCGGCGCTGGAACAGTTGCTGGTGCGGTTCAGCCTGCTGGTGGTCGATCAGCCCTGGATCAAGGAGATCGACATCAACCCGCTGGTGGCATCGCCCGAGCGGTTGCTGGCGCTTGACGCGCGCGTGGTGCTGCACGACCCGGCAACGCCCGAATCCGAGTTGCCGAGACCGGCCATCCGGCCGTATCCGGTGCAGTACGAGAGCGACTGGAGGATGAAGAACGGCGATCCGCTTGTCATCCGTCCGATCCGCCCCGAAGACGAGCCGATGATGGTGAAGTTCCACGAGGCGTTGTCGGAGCGTACGGTCTATCAGCGCTACCTGCAGATGCTGAACCTGAGCCAGCGCATTGCCCATGAGAGGCTCACCCGGATCTGCTTCATCGACTATGCGCGCCAGATGGCGCTGGTGGCCGAAAGGGAGGTCCCCGGCACGGGCGAAAAGCAGATCATCGCAGTGGGGCGGCTACAGGGGATCACCGGGGCGACCGAATCTGAATTCGCGATTGTTGTCGCGGACGAGTATCAGAAGACCGGACTCGGGACGGAGTTGCTGCGGCGTCTGGTTGAAATCGGCCGCGCCGAGGGCGTGAAGGTGATCACGGCCGACATCCTGGCCGAGAACTCGGTGATGCAGAAGCTGAGCGAGAAGCTCGGCTTCAAGCTGACGCGCGAGCCAGGCGATCCGGTAGTTTCAGCGCGGCTCGAATTGTAGTATCCTCGCAGACAAGCCCAATGCCGGGTCAGAGGCCCGGATGCGCTTTTTTGGAGGAAAATCGAATGGCTTTTTGTCCCAACTGCGGAGCGCAGGTGAATGGGAGTTTCTGCGGCAACTGCGGCGCGACGATGGGCGCCGGCGCAGCTCCGGGTGCACAGAACCAGCCGCCGCCACAGCAGCAATACCAGCCACAAGCCGCCGGGATGCCGAACAACACGGCAGCGGCGCTGTGCTATCTCGCCGGGTTCATTACGGGGATCATCTTCCTCGTCATTGCGCCCTATAACACCGATCCGAAGATCAAGTACCACGCCTGGCAGTCGATCGGCCTCAACGTGGCGATGATCGCGATCATGATTCTGTTCAGCATCCTGACGGCCCTGACCGGTGGCATTCTCGCACTGCTGCTGGTGCCGGTGAGCCTGGTGATCTGGCTTGGCGCTTTCGTTCTGTGGCTCATGCTGATGTACAAGGCCTATCAGGGTGCGGGATTGCACCTTCCCGTGATTGGCGACTTCGCCAGGAAGCAAGCCGGGATGTAGATTGGTTTTGCCTGCCCTGGCGGTTCAACGGAACCGTCAGGGGTGATTGGCGCAGCTCGAAGTGACAGGCCAGGAGGCCTGTCCTACCTACTGGCGGTTGGCGTAGTTGCGGTGGTAGTAGTCCTGATACGCGCCGGACTTCACTCGCGCGGCCCAGTCGCCGTTGGCCCGGTACCATTCGATTGTCTGCTTCAGACCCGTTTCGAAATCGACCTCGGCGCGCCAGCCGGTGGCCCGTTCCAACTTTTCCGTGGTGATGGCGTAACGGCGGTCATGGCCCGGCCTGTCCCTGACCGGCGTCATGAGGCTGTGCGGCTTGGCCATGGCGTCGAGGATCATCGTGACAACCTCGCGATTCGGCAATGCCCTGGACCCGCCGACGTTGTAGACCTCTCCCGGCTGGCCTTTGGTCAGCGCCGCCCGGATCGCCCTGCAATGGTCGTCGACATAGAGCCAGTCGCGCACCTGCATGCCGTCGCCATAGATCGGCAGCGGCTTCCCTTCCATGGCGTTGGTGATCATCAGGGGGATGAGTTTCTCCGGGAACTGAAACGGCCCGTAGTTGTTCGACGCCCTGGTGATGGTGACCGGGAGTTTGTAGGTTGTCCAGTAGCTCAGCGCGAGCAGATCGGAGCCGGCCTTGGAGGCGGAATATGGGCTGGATGCCTTGAGAGGATACTTCTCATCGGCGTCGTGCGGTTCATCAATCGATCCGTAGACCTCGTCGGTCGAGACGTGCAGAAAGCGGCCGATTCCAACCGCGCGCGCGGCCTCGAGCAATGTGAACGTTCCGCGTAGATTGGTTTCGAAGAACGCGCCGGGACCCAGGATGGAGCGGTCGACGTGGCTCTCGGCGGCGAAATGGACGATGGCGTCGGGACGCTCTTCTTCGAGCAGGCGCATCACGAGCTGCGAGTCGTTGATGTCTCCGTGGACAAAGCGGTAAGCGGGATCGCGCTCAACTTCGGCGAGGTTCTCGAGGTTGCCGGCGTAGGTCAGCATGTCGAGGTTGATCAATCTCGACGCCCAGCGTTGCGAGAGGGCCAGTCTGACGAAAGCGGATCCGATGAATCCGGCGCCGCCGGTCACGAGCAGTTTCATTTGTGCTGGAGTTCCCAATCGTAGTTGATTCCAGGTTCATTATGGGCGATGCGGCCTTCGTCGTCGGGGTTGTAGAAGCGATCGGTCAGGTAGACCAGCATCGCCGGTTCAGTCCCGATCACTTTGTAACCGTGCCCTACGCCCGGTGGAATCGAGACGGCCCACGGCCGCAATTGTCCAAGGTAGAGCGTGTTCTTTCGTCCAAAGGCGGGCGAGTCCGGACGAAGATCGACGAGCGCCACCTGCAACATGCCCTTGACGACGAGCCAGTAGTCGGTCTGGTGGCGGTGGAAATGGAATGCCTTGATCGCGCCCGGATAGCTGAGCGCGCAACTGACCTGTGTGGTTTCGCCTGGGAACTGCGCCACCAGCCCCTTGCCGAGGCGGGCGACTTCCATGAAGTAGCCGCGGTCGTCGGCCCAGATCGATTGTGGCTGGACACGCACCCCGCCGATCAGTTGATCGGACTCCGGCGACATGATGACGCTGCCGATACCGGGATTGCAAGCGGGGATCTCGATGCGGGGAAGAATCGATGGTGACGCCATGGCTTATTCGGCTGGCCGCGACTCAGCGACCAGGTTGCACGCCCTCAGGAGAGAATCGAAAGTGCCGGCGTCGGTCCACCAGCCATCGAGGTAGCTGAACTCCATCGCACCCTCGGCGATGTAGGCGTTGTTGACGTCAGTGATCTCCAGTTCGCCGCGGCCTGAGGGGACCAGGGTTTTGATCTTGTCCCAGACCGTCTCGTCGTAAAGATAGATACCGGTGACGGCGTAGTTCGACTTCGGCTTCGAGGGCTTCTCCTCGATGCCGATGATCTTCTGGCCGTTCATTTCAGCCACGCCGAAACGTTCAGCGTCGGGCACTACCTTGAGCAGGATTCGCGCGCCGCGCTCCTGCTGGCGGAACGCGTCCACCGCGTCCTTGATCGGCTTTTCGAGGATGTTGTCGCCGAGCACGACGCAGATCCGTTCGCCTTCAGCGAAGTGCTGCGCCAGGCTGAGGGCCTCGGCGATACCGCCCTCGCCTTCCTGGTATGTGAAGTTGAGGTGGGTGAGGCCAAACTCCTTGCCGTTGGCCAACAGGCGCAGGAAATCTCCGGCGTTGCCGCCGCCGGTAACGATAAGAATATCCCTGATGCCGGCATCGACAAGCGTCCGGATCGGGTAGTAGATCATCGGCTTGTCATAGACAGGCAACAAGTGCTTATTTGTGATTTTGGTCAGCGGGTGGAGGCGACTGCCTTTCCCGCCCGCGAGTACGACGCCCTTCATGAATGCTCCTCCACGATTCTCTCATGCTACACTGTGCCCCGTGATACATATTGACTGGTCCAAGCAGCCACGCGAGGTGATGAACGAGTTTCTTGTCAGGCAGGTGGTCCACACGGCCCTGTTCACGATCGCGCGCCTGGAGTTGAAGGACGGCGCGGTGGTGCCGGAGCACACCCACGAGAACGAACAGGTGACATCGGTCCTCTCCGGGCTCCTGCGCTTTAAGATCGCCGGGAGCCAACTGGACTTGCCGGCCGGCCACACCCTCGCCATTGCGCCGATGGAACCGCACGGGGTGGAAGTGGTGGGCGACACGGTCGCGCTCGATCTCTTCTCGCCGCCTCGCCAGGATTGGATCCGCGGCGACGACGCCTATTTGAGACGATAGACAACCCTTGGCCCGCCGTCGAAGACCGCCCAAACGGCTCCGTCACGCTCGTAGAGCGCAACGGCGGAGGAAGCCGCCAGGTCGCGCCGCGTGAACCCGTTGCCGCCGCGTTGATAAAGGGCGATGCCCCTGGCGTGGGCGACGATCAGGGATTGGTTGAGAGAGAGCATCGCGGTGATGCCGGACGGCGCATCGGGCAGCATCTCCGCCTCCCAGAGTTGCTTCCTGTCCAGGGCGGGTTTCAACAGCGCCAGCCGCGGTTCCCCCGCCGCCGTGCCCCAGAAGAGACCCTCGCGGCCGGACCACGCCAGCCGGGCCAGGGCCGAGTCTTCCTTTTCGAAGAAAGTGTTGATCGCGAAAAGCCTCCAATGCGCATTCTCCTGGCGGGGCCGCTGGAGCCAGTAATTGCCCCAGAGCAGGTCGTCGCGGCCGTCCAGGTCGACGTCGCGGGCCATGAGCCCGCCTTGCTTTGATGGCGTATAGATCGAATACAAATCCCTCGGCGATGCGCCTTCGCGATAGAAGCGCAATTGCAGGTGGCGGTGAGGGATCAGCACGCCGCGCCTGCCATCCAGCGTCGACGGGAGACAGTCCTGGAAGCCGGTGGCGGATTCCAGTAGGACTCCTTCCGCGTACGGGGTGCGGAACATCACCAACCGCCCGCCTTCGAGCAGAAACAACGTACCGTCACCGTCAGCGCAACCGGCAGTGAACCTCCTCCCGGCGAGGAAACGTTCCGGCTTGCCTCCCCCGGCAGGCCAGCGCGTTACACCGTTCCCCCACGCCAGGACTACCGGTTTCGGTCCGCCGAGCAGTGCCGCGCCCGCAAGTTCGCCGGCTGCCGCCACATCCATGGAGGCGCAAAGGGCTGCCAGGATCAGCCATCCTCCCTTCGGCCGTCGTTTCATCAATGCATCGTCTCCGAACCCAGATTGTCGCAACCGGCGGGAGTGACGCAAGAAGGGCGCCGACTGGCTGGCGCGGCTCCCCGTCTCGGCCGAAGGCCCGTTTCGCATTAGAGACGAGCACCCAGGCGATGCCCCGACCGGCAGGGTCGCGGAACTCTACAAGGCGTTCGCCGCCACCCGCTAAACCGCGCCGGTTCGCTCAGGCGGAAACGGCCACGGCTGTCTCCTAAATGGTCAGAGTGACCTTGTTCAATCCTCTCGGCTGATCCGGATTCAGCCCCTTCACCTCGGCCAGTTTCGCCGCAAACAACTGTGCCGCGATGATATACGGAATCGGCGTATACACCTCCTGCGGCAGCGCGCCCCGGTGCGCCAACCTCGCCGGAATCTTCACCGCCGCCTTCGGCGCCGCCTTGTTCGACTCATCCGTCACCATCAACGTATCCGCCCTCAACCCCGCCAACCGCTCCGCCAACTCCTTCATCACCGGCCACGTCACCCCCGCCGGAGCCACCAGAAACGCCGGGAACGACTGCCCGATCATTGCGATCGGTCCATGCAATATGTCGGCCTGCGAAAAACGCTCCGCCACCACATAACACGTCTCCATCATCTTCAACGCCCATTCAAACGCATTCGCGTAGTTCAACCCCCGTCCCACCACCACCGCCTGTTCCATGAACCTGTAACGTTCCGCCCGGCCCGCGATCTCGTCTTCCAGCGTCAGCGCCGCCTCGGCCCAATCCGGCAACCGCGCCAGATCGTCCATCTTGATGTCCGCGCCCAGCGCCCACGCCAGCATGTAGAATCCGAGCAACTGCCCCGTATAGGTCTTCGTCGCCGCAACGCTCCGTTCGCGCCCCCCGCGGATATGCATCGTGAAATCCGCCAGCTTCGCCAGCGCACTACCCGCCTCGTTCGTGATCCCGATCGTGAATGCACCGGCCTCCTTGGCCTTCGCCAGCACCACATTCGTGTCGGTCGATTCGCCCGATTGCGACACTGCCGCCACCAGCGCCCCGTCCAGTCTCAGCTTTGCGTGATACAGCGTCGCCACCGACGGCGCGGCCAATGAAACCGGAATCCCCGTCGTGATCTCAATCAGGTATTTGCCGAACTGCGCCGCATTGTCCGACGTGCCCCGCGCCGCCAGCACCACCAGCCTCGGCGGGTTCTTCTCAAACCGTCTGCGCAGCCTCTCAAAGCCCTTCCGCTCCGCCTTCAGCGTCTTTTCAATCACCCGCGGTTGTTCTCGAATCTCCCTGAGCATCATCGACATGGGGACACCTCTACCCTCCATCGTCCCACACGGAAAACCGGGCCGGATATCCTCAATCCAGAGGCGTCAACGGCCGCGTCTCCGTCCCCGCCCAGATCGGCCATGTCACCGACTCGCTCGGCGCCAACCCCGTCAGCCGCGGCCGGATCGTCAGCAACAGATCCGCCTTCTCTTCGCTCCGTTCGTTGCTCCTAAACGGAGGCAATTGAATCAACCCCGGCAGCCCGCTCATGCTGCGCCGCTTCGCCCCGCTTGTCAACCCCGCGATCACCGCCGTCTCGCCGAACTTCATCCGCACGCGCGACTGGATCTTCCGGTTCGAGATCACCGGAATCCCGTTCAACGCCGTCCCGGCCAGCACCTTGAACTCCGCCTCGATCTCCAGCGTCATCTCCTCCGAACCATGCGCATACGGCGTCACCTTCAACACCACTCCCAAATCCTCAAACTGAATCGTCGGCGCCGGCGTGATCGCGCCCGCTCCGCTCCCCACCGTCCCCTGATACGACTGTGTCTGGAGCGGATACCGGTCCCCCACATGCATTGTCGCCGCCTGGCCGTTCACCGTCAGAATCTCGCTCCGTGCCACAACGCTCGACTCGCCCCGCGTCATGCTCGCAAACAACTCCGCCCCGCTCAAACCGATGCCGAGCATCCATTGCCCCGACCCGAACGTCAGCAACCGCCCAATCGCCGAGGGCACCGACGGCGTATTGTTCCATGCCGTACTCAGATTCACGATCGGAAACGAAGTCGGCAGCGACATCCCCAGCCGCAGGCTCGACGTCTCCCCCAGGTTCACCAGTTCCATCTCCAGCAGCACCTGCGCCCTATGCGCCGTCAGTTGCCTGAACAGTTCGATAGCCGGCTTGATGCGCGATGCCCGGTCCTTCAGCAGAACAATCCCGCGCGACGTGTCGATGCCGAACTTCTGGATATCGAACGTCGCTCGCACCGCCGTCGCAACCTCCTGGACTTCCTGCGCCGAAAGTGTCGTCGGAATCGGAATGGCCACCGTCATGTGCCGTTCCATCTCCGTCCGTTTCTGCACCGTGTCCTTCACGACAATCCCCAACCTATCGCCCAAAGGCACAATGAACGACCCCGTCACCGCCTCCAAAGACCGTACCGCCGTCCGCCAATCCGCCTGCGACAACCTGAATTGAACCTGCGCCCCCTCGACGAAATCGGCGTCGAAGACCACCTCCAACGCATACGGAGCCAGCACTTTCTCCCAAAGCTGTTTCGCGTCGCCCTTGAGATCGAAATCCTGCAATCCAGCCGTGCCCACCAGTCCTGGCGGCGGCAGCATCGTGGCCGATTCCTTCAGGTCCCCATCCTCGACACCCGGCATCTCCTCGCCCGGCTCTTCCAACGTAACCGCACCATGATCGATATCGAGTTGCATGATCCCCTGACGCCGCACAGACTCCGCCCGGGCCCGGTATTCAGCCTTCGAAGGCTCCAATGCAAACGCTTGTGAATAAAGTAGATAGGCGGCCCCGTACCGCCCTGCCTTCTCCGCCTCCCGGCCTTCCTTGTAAACACGGCTTCCCGGCCCGGCGGCCATCAAAGACACCGCTAGAGCCAGCCCGGCAGCCGTAATGCGAATCGACAACTTCACCTGGTAACCTAGACGCCCGCCAGGCCGCGAACGTGCAGAACCAACGGCACGCGGAGAGCCGTCCGAACCCGTTTTGGCTCAACGAGGGCCTCGCTGAGGTGTGCTCGACTGTTACGCCGGTTCGGGGCAATATGCAGGTGGGCACACCGCCGCGGGCCGCTTCGCCCTGGGCAAACAGGCGCGCATGCCATTGCGCCAGCTATTCGGGATGGCGACTTTCATGCGCAAAGCGGGTCGATAGCCCTCATGGCGATGATCGAGGACTCGATGCGCAGCCGCCTTGGCGACTGAACTGGCCGGCGGCCGCACGGCGGCGTCTGCCCGTTACCAGAGGATGGCCGGGCCGGCGAAGGCCACGATGAGGGCGGCGACCCCCAGGAATGAGCCGAATGGGAGTTCGTAGGTTGCCGCGTCCTGTTTCTTGATCTTGATCCACAGGAGGCCCAGAACCGTGCCTATGAGCGAGCCCAGCATCAGGGTGAGCAGGGCGGACTCGAAGCCGAGGAATGCGCCCAGGAAGCCGAGCATCTTGACGTCGCCGAAGCCGAGTCCTTCAATGCCGCGGAGCCGTTTGTAGGCCAGGGCCATCGCCAATAGGCCCAGCGGAAGAAGGATGGAGGTGACCAGGGCGTCGATCAGCGAAGTCAGGGCAGCGGATTCGCTTCCCACGAACAGTGCCGCGATGCCCGGCGGCAGAGGTGCGATGGGGGCCAGCATAATGCCCAGGGCCCAGCCGGACTTGGTGAACTCATCGGGCAGGATGCGGGTTTCAATGTCGGTGAAGATCAGTGCGACAAGCCACGCGCCGAAGATGCACCATTTCAGGCCGGCCCAGGTGGGCCCGTGGGTCGAGATGGCGAGGAAGAACAGCAGGCCCGTGAGGGCTTCGACGGCCGGGTAGCGCCAGGAGATTTGGGATTTGCAGACGCGGCAGCGGCCGCCCAGCAGGACAAAACTGAGGACGGGCACGTTGTCGAACCACGAGATCCAGGCGCCGCACCGGGGGCAGTGGGAGCGGGGGATGGCGACGGAGTAGTCGTCCGGCAGGCGCGAGATGCAGACGTTGAGAAAGCTGCCGAACAGCAGCCCGAAGGCGGCGGCCAGCCAGTTCCAGCCGAGCGGTTGTGTGAGGAGATCGCTCATCGAGCCAGTTCTTTGTAGATCTCCAGGGTACGACGAACGACCTGATCGGCGTGACATTCGCCGACCACCCAATCACGGGCCCGCCGGCCCATCGCCTGAGCGCGGGCAGGGTCGGCGAGGAGCGACTGGAGGGCGTCGTCGATCTCCTCGGGGCCATTGCCGACACACAGGCCGGTATCGCCATGGCGGACGATTTCCGGCAGCCCGCCGACACGGCTGGCGACCACCGGGACGCCGTAAGCCATGGCGAGCAGGACGGCCGAGCCGAGACCCTCCATCTGGCTGAGGTAGAGGAAGACGCGGGCAGTGCGGAGGCCTGCTTCCAGATCCCGCGTGAGGGTGACCGGAGTATGGATGGTTGACAGGAGGGCTCCGCCTTTCAACGGGTCGTCCATCTGGAGGGCGAGGATGGGACCGGAAAGGTCGCTTGGGGAACAGGGAGGAATGATGCCGTCGCGGACGATGTGGATCCGGCTGCGGGCGACACCGGCGGCGATGAGTTGGGCGGCGGCGTAATCGGAGACGGCGAGATAGGCCTTGGCGCGGCGGTACTTCCAGCGGTCGAGCCAGCCGCGGCCGACGGGGAAGGCGACGCGGCGCGAGACGGCCACGGGGCAGCGCGCGGCGAGTGCGGCCAGGGCGTGCGAGCGGCCGTCGTGGCAGTGGGCCAGCGCGGCGGAGCCGGAGTGGGAATAGATCGAGGCGATGGAGATCGGATGGGCGGTGAAACCCTGGGCGCGGGCTTCGGCGAGAAGGGGCGCGGCGGGGCGGGCCAGAAGGGTTTGGCCGATCCCTGACTCGCGCAGACCGCGCATGAGGAGCAGGACTTGGCGCTGGCCGCCGCGGAGTTCACGGCCTGTATCGAGGTGGAGGATGCGCATCAGCTCATGAACCGCGCCTTGGCGTATTTGACGAAGGTATAGATGGCGGCCATGTAGGCGATGGCGAGACCTTCGACGCCATCGAGGAAGCCGCGCTGAAAGAAGTAGGACTTGATGAATGTCCAGGGAGGATCGAACAGGAGCTGGCGGTAGCCGGCGGGCTTCTTCTGGGCTACGATCTCCTCGGCGGCAAGGGTAGTGTAGCGGTCCATCGTCTTCAGATGTTCGGAAAGCGACCCGCAGGTGTAATGGAGGAGGTTCCCTTCGAGGTGGCCGACGTGGCCCTTGCAGACGACGCTCTCGTGAACGTAGTCGCCCTCCCAATGGGCTTTACGGCGGTCGAAGAGGCGGATCTTCCGGTCGGGATACCAGCCGGAGTGGAGGATCCAGCGGCCGAGGTACTGGGCCAGGCGGGGCAAGGTGTAGGCGTCGCAGCCGGAGCCGTTCTTCTTGAGACCCCAGATCTCGCCTTCGAGATCCTCACTGAGGGCTTCGTCGGCGTCGATGGAGAGAATCCAGTCGTGCGCGGCTTGGCTGGAGGCGTAGTTTTTCTGGCCGGAGTAGCCGCGCCAGTTGGCTTCGAGGACGCGGGCGCCGTAGCGGAGTGCGATCTCGACGGTGCGGTCGGTTGACCCTGAATCGACCACCACGATTTCGTCGCAGCAGCGCAGGCTCTCGATGGCCCGCGGCAGGTTGAGTTCCTCGTTGCAGGTGATGATGGTGGCCGAGATCTTCATTGGCCCAAGACGCCCTGAGGGCTATTGTACTGGACCGGCGAGGCGATGAAGGAGACCACGAAGATGGCCACCGTGAGGGCGAACAGGGCGATGCGGCCGCGGCCGAGACCGGAGCGGTCGAAGACGTGGAAGTGCTTGCGTCCAAAGAAGAACAGGATGACGGCCCAGAGCCACCATGGCCAATAGACCAAGCCAAGCGGGAGCATCAGCAGGATGGCGCTCATGGCGACCTTCCCGTGGAGATTTCCGCCGACGGCGTAGATGATGTGGCCGCCGTCGAGCTGGCCGACCGGCAACAGGTTGAGCGCCGTGGCAAGCAGGCCGACCCAGGCGGCGCGCGCCACCGGGTGCAGGCTGATGTCCGCCGGCGAAACGCCCGGAAAGACCAGCGCCTCGGCCCATTGCATCAGCAGCGGGGTGCCAAACGAAATCTCGCCCATGTTGGCGATTCCAGGCACCACCCTGGACAGGGCGAGGCCGATCCCCAGGGCGGGAATCAGGAAGACGAAACCGGCGATGGGTCCGGCGATGCCGATGTCGAACAACTGGCGGCGGTCGGCGATGGCCGAGCGGAAGCGGATGAAAGCGCCGAAGGTCCCGATGAAAGTGGGGGCGGGAAGGAAGTAGGGCAGGCTGGCACGGACGCCATGCCAGGAGCACGCGAAATAGTGGCCGAACTCGTGGGCGAGCAGGATGCCGAGCAGGCTGGCGGAATACGGCAGGCCCGCGAGCAGGAGGCGCGGCGTACGCCAGATGTCGATGAAGATGGACCAATCCCTGTCCAGGTCGAATGCTGGCAGGTTATGGTCGAAGTTCAACTGCAAGCGCGCGCCGAGCGCGGTCGCCGTCAGAAACGTGAGCGCGAACAGGAGCAGATGAAGCGGAAGACGCCGAAGGGTGGACGTGGGTGTTGACTCCACCAGTGCTATTCGAGCGTTTGAAGCTCTTTGCCGGGCTTGAAGCGGACAGCCTTGCCGGGCGGGATGGCCACTTCGTCGCCGGTGCGGGGATTGCGCCCGATGCCGGTCTTGCGGGGGCGGACGGTGAAGATGCCGAAGCCGCGCAACTCTATGCGCTCGCTCTGGGCGAGGGCACGTTTCATGGACTCAAAGACGGTTTCGACGGCCATCTCGGCCTTTGTCTTCGTGATGCCGGTCCGGTTGACAACCTCGTTGACGATGTCGAGCTTGATCAAGTTCGCCTCCTCGGGGTAACCGGTGGCCCGCCGGGCTCCGGTGTATTCGCAAAGCCCATGATATGATTAGGGTTTTCGGCTTGTCAAGCCGCTTGGTCAACGACATTTTCCCTTTAGGCCGGAGAGAGCTTTGGATCAGGAGAGTTTTCGACAAGCGTGCGCGCGCTGGGCGACCGGCGTTTGCATAGCCACTGTGACGGGGTCCGACCACCTGCCGCACGGCATGACGGCCAGTTCGTTTACAGTGGTGAGCTGGCATCCGCATCTTGTCCTGGTATCAATCGATCACCGGGCGACGGCGTACAGGCACTTCGCGACGGCGAACGGCTATTCGATTCATGTACTTGGGGACGATCAGGAAGAGCTTTCGATGCGGTTTTCGCGGCCTGGCGACGAACGGTTTGCAGGCTTGGCGGTAGGGGTGGGGACGACGGGCGCGCCGGTGCTTCAGGGCGCGCTGGCGGAGTTCGACTGCGCCGTGGTGGACCGCGTCCACGCCGGCGACCACACGCTGTTTATCGGGGAAGTAAAAAGGGCGGCCTCGCGGGAGGGCCGCCCTCTGATTTATTTCAACCGCGCCTATCGCCGGGTGACCGGCTGACGCGAAAACGGCTATCCGGCCAGTTCGCGGGCCTTGGCGAGGGCAGCGTCGTAGTCGGGGTGGTCGGCGACTTCGGGGACGTATTCCACATACTGGACGACGTTGTTCTGGTCGACGACGAACAGAGCGCGCGATTCGATGCGCCAATCCTTGATCATCGTGCCGTAGTTTTCGCCGAAGCTGGCGAACCTGTGGTCGGAGATCATCTTCACGTCGTCGATGCCGAAACTGGTGCACCAGCGGTTCTGCGCAAAGGGCAGGTCGACGCTGACTGTGTAGAAGTCGATGTCCTTGCTTTTGGCGGCTTCGTCGTTGAATCGTTTGGTCTGGGCGTCGCAAACCGGCGTGTCGAGTGACGGCACGACGCTGAAGACGCGGACCTTGGCGCCCGTGGCGGCCAGCGAGATGGGTTGCATACCCTTGTCAACGGCCTGGAATTCGGGAGCGGGGTCGCCCACCTTGAGTTCGGGTCCGGCCAGCTCGAGCGGGCCGCCCTTGAAAGTCGTCTGTCTTGCCATGAATCCTCCTCGGAATGAACTTGTTTCAACCCTTCCCAGGTGAACTCAGAGCCGGCTCGAAGCCGGCTGCAGCCCGAAGGCCGCCACACGCTGCCACACCTGGGAGTCTGACGAACTTCAGTTTAGCAACTTCGACAATTCATCCGGCGAAGTGACCGGGGCGAGACAGGCGAAGTCCCGGCACATGTAGGCGGCAGCATGGCCGTCGACGGGCGACATGGCGGCGACTTCGGGGAGCCATTTGGCCAGGGCGTCACGGGTGGGGCCTTCGATAGCGGCCAGGAGCGTCGCCTCGGGCAGAAAACGGCGGGCCGCGGCGGACGCCAGGGCGTGGAGATCGCCGCCCCGCGAACCGGCGGCGAAGACGAGTTGGGTCTTCGGGGCCAGGTGGAGCATATAGGCCGAAAGCATGGCCGGCAACGCCGGGCCCTGGTCGTTCAGGCGGGCTGCGAAGGCGTGCAACGCGCGTTCAGCCGCTTGCTGGAGGCAAGGTTCACGGGTGTAGGCGGCCATGCGGAGCAGGGCCATGACGAGCATGGAGTTGCCGGAAGGCTCGGCGCCGTCGTAGTCGTCTTTGAGGCGGAGGATGAGGTCGGAGGAAGTGGCCGCGCTGGAGAAGAAACCGCCGTGTTCGGGATCTTCAAACAACGAAACGGCGCGGTGGGCGAGGTCGAGCGCGGTTTCCAGATGCACAGGGTCGAAGGTGGCTTCGTAGAGGTCGATGAAGGCGAGAGTCGTCAGCGCGTAGTCGTCGAGGAAGGCGGGTACGGCGGACGCGCCGTCGCGCCAGCGGCGCAGCAGCGCGCCGGACGCGGGATCGCGCAGGTTCGACAACAGAAACGACGCGGCGCGGGTGGCGGACTCCAGATAGCCCGCGGCCAGCAGCGGGTCGATCGACTGGAAAACGCGCGCGCCCAGCGAAAACGCCGAGATCATCAGCGCGTTCCAACCGGCGAGGATCTTGTCGTCGAGATGCGGTCTGGGACGGGTTGAGCGGAGGCGGAACAGCATTTCGCGCGATCCGGCGAGAGACCGTTCAACCTCCGCCGGATCGGCCTGGTTGCGGCGGGCGACGTCCTCAACCTCGACGTCATCGAACAGGATATTCCTGCCGGTGAATTCGCCGTGCGGATCGCTTTGCGCGTTGCCGTTGTCCTGGCAGCCGTAGCGCTGGATGAACCAGGAGGCGGCGGGTTCACCAAGCGCGGCGCGGATTTCGGCTGTGGACCAGATGTAGAACGCGCCTTCGCTCTTGTCGTTAGGCAGCGCCGGATCGGCGGCGGAGTCGGCGTCCTCGGCCGAATAGAAACCGCCTTGCTGGTGTGTCAGGTCGCGTTGGACGTATTCGAAGATCCTCGCGGCGGTGTTGGAATAGATCGACTCGCCGGTGATCTGCGCGGCTTCGAGATAGGCGATGGCCAGTTGCCCATGGTCGTAGAGCATCTTCTCGAAGTGCGGGACGTGCCATCGCTCATCGACCGAATAACGGTGGAAACCGCCGCCGAGATGGTCGTTCATGCCGCCCTTGCCCATCTCGCGCAGCGTATGCAGAGCCATATCGAGGGCCGCGGAATCGCCGGTGCGGCGGTGGTAGCGGAACAGGAATTGCATGACCGACGGGCGCGGGAATTTAGGGGCAGTGCCGAATCCGCCCAGGCGCGAATCGTAGGTGCGGCGGAAATACGAATAGGTCCGTTCGAGGGCCGATGGGTCGAGGGTGTGGTCATCCGGCTCGACGGCAGCCGCCGCGGCAAGATGGGCGACTGCGCGCGCGCCCGTTTCCATAAGTTCATCGCGGCGCGACTGCCATGCGACGGCGAGTTGCTCCAACAGATATGGGAAGCCCGGGCGGCCATAGCGCGAGTCGGGCGGGAAGTACGTCCCGCCATAGAAAGGCTTCAGATCAGGTGTCAACCAAACCGACATCGGCCAGCCGCCGCTGCCGGTGGTGGCCTGCACGAACGCCATGTAGACGCGATCGATGTCGGGACGCTCTTCGCGATCGAGTTTGATCGAGACGAAATGGCGGTTGAGGATTGCGGCGATGGCGTCGTTTTCGAACGATTCGCGCTCCATGACGTGACACCAGTGGCAGGTCGAATAGCCGATCGAGAGAAAGATGGGCTTGTCGCCGGAACGGGCCTTTTCGAAGGCCTCATCGCCCCAGGGGTACCAATCGACAGGGTTGTGGGCGTGCTGGAGGAGGTACGGGCTCTTTTCGTGAATGAGGCGGTTGGTGTACGGGTGGGCGGTCATGTTGAAATGGGGTCGAGCGAAAACGGCGAAGGCCTAAAGGAGAATTGATTCATGCCGGCGAGTGAAGGCTTCAAAAAGAGGGCGTTGGAGGAGTTGATCGAATGGCTGAGGATCCCCAGCGTATCGTCGCTGCCCGAACATAAAGGCGACGTCGAGCGTGCGGCGGAATTCGTCAAAGCCGCGCTGGATAAGGCCGGCATGACCCGCACCGAACTGATCCGCCGGGGCGAAGGCCACCCGATGGTCTTTGGCGAATGGCTCGGCGCGCCGGGCAAACCGACCGTGCTCTTTTACGGCCATTACGACGTGCAGCCGCCCGATCCTCTCGACGAATGGAAGTCGCCGCCATTCGAACCCGAGATTCGCGGCCAGGACATCTTTGGCCGCGGAACCAGCGACGACAAGGGCCAGACATGGATCCTCGTCAAGGCCGTTGAATGGATGATGGAGCGCGACCGCCGCCTGCCGGTGAACGTGAAGTTCATCATCGAAGGCGAAGAAGAGGCCGGCGGCGAGGCCGTGACGGCCTATGCCGGCGAGAAGCCGGCGCAGTTGGCCGCCGACGTGGTCATCATTTGCGACACCGAAATGTTCGCCCCCGGGATGCCGACCATCTGCACCGCCCTGCGCGGCATCGTCTATGGCGAAATCCATGTCGAAGGGCCGAAGCAGGACCTGCATTCGGGCGTCTATGGCGGGGCCGCGCCGAATCCGCTGATGGCGGTGGCCGAGATCCTGACGGCGTTGAAGGACCGCGACGGCCGGATTCAAATCCCCGGCTTCTATGACCGGGTCGTTAAGCCGTCAGCCGACGAGCAGGCGGCATGGCAGACGCTGCCGTTCAACGAAGTCGAGTATTTGGAGAAGGAAGTCGGGTCGGTTGCATTGACGGGCGAGCCGGGCTTCTCGGTCTTTGAACGGACGTGGGCGCGGCCGACCTTCGAGGTCCACGGCATCAAGGGCGGCTTCATCGGCGAAGGCGCAAAGACGGTAATCCCGGCCAAGGCTGTTGCCAAGGTCAGCCTCCGTCTGGTAGCCGATCAGGACCCGGACGAGGCCGTCAAACAGGTGACGGCGGCGGTCGAAGCGGCCTGTCCGAAAGGCGTGAAGGCGCGATTCGTGTTGCTGCACGGAGCCGGACCGTCGCTGGTCGATACGTCGAACAAGTTCGTCCAGGCGTCGGCGGCGGCGATGGAAGAGGTCTTCGGGGCCAGGACGGTCTATATGCGGTCGGGGGGGTCGATTCCGATAGTCGGGACGTTCGCGGAGAATATGGGGATTCCAAGTGTGCTGATGGGGTTTGGACTGCCGGATGATAATTTGCATTCGCCGAATGAGAAGTTCCATCTGCCGAATTTCTACAGAGGGATCGATGCGGTGGTGCGGTATCTGGAGAAGTTGGGGTAGCGGGCGCGGGGAGGGGCTGGGATCCGCCTCGCTGTGCTGGTGGGGATTTCAGACGGGAGGCTAGAAGTCTTCAGGCCCGAGGCCCGACTTCTTCCCGAGCAGCCTCATCGCCGCTGGTCCCAATGTCACTCTGTCGTGGTAAGCGAACAACAGATCAGGCCAGCCGGACCGTTCCAAGATGCGATGCGACGTTCCGTTTTGCCGCTTCATGCTCCACCCATTCCGAAGCAAGGCAGCCAAGGCCTGCTTTGCTTTTGTCGATGGGTAGTCCTGCGCCGGTTTTCTAGGCCGCAATGAAGGAGACGTCCATTGGTCCAGGCACGGCTTCGCCGTGCTCCAGGCGGTCGGCGATCAGCCGTAACGCCAGTGCCTGAACGGCCGCAGTGGCGCTCTGCTTGGTGCGCCCATAAGCGGTGACGCCTGGCAGTGCGGGGATATCCGCGAGCCAGCGGCCATCTTCTTCGCGGCAGTACTCGATGGCGAGTGAGAACTTGCTCGCCGTTGGAGTCTTTGCCATGGCTCCATGATGACATCAAAGACCGGGAAGCGGGCGCTGGTTTGAGAATGCGGGCAGGAACCCGCTCTCTTCGTTCGCGGCCTCCGAATCAATGCCTTTCCCCGCCGCCACTTCCATGTCGCGCAGGCGGCGTGACGCGACTGGCAGCCCAGGGAGGAAATGGTTCAGGCGGCGATGCGTTCGAGGCTTTCCTGACAGCGGATGCAGCGCCGGGCGCAGGGGATGGCCTTGATGCGCGGCGCGGCGATGGTTTCTTCGCAGTCTTCACAGATGCCGAATTCGCGATTTTGATTGCGACGCAAGGCAGCGACGACTTCGCGGTAGCGCGCGGCGGTGCGCTGAAGATGGGCGAGATTTGCATCGCGATCGATGGCGGCCAGGACGTTGTCGATGGGATCGGAGAAGTTCTCCAGGTCCGTGAGCGCGTGATTTTGCTCCTTTACGGAAACCACTCCCTTACGGTCGTGGCTCTGATAGGAGAAGCGCGCGTCCACTCACGGTCGTGGCTCTGATTGGCGCCGGGCGCGTCAGCAAGCCTTCATGGCCCTTCTGGCCAACAGAAGTAATGAAAATCTGCAAGGTGATTTTCGACGGAGCGGTCGTCCAGTAGAATCTGAGCTTGCGGTCAAAGCACTAGCTCAACGGCGACGGGCCGGCGGAGGTCGCGGGCAAGAGAGTCGCGCAGGGATTGAAGCGAGCGTTGCGCCAGCGTGTAGTTCTTCATTGCCGTTACTTCCAAGCCCATGGTAGGGTGAATGGGCGTTTCGGGTCGATCCTGAAAACAGGTTACTCAGGCCCGGAAAACACACCACGCCGATGGGAGGGCGAGTCGATGAAAGAACAGAATTATTCGAACCACGCGAAGTTCGTTGTGGGATTCCATATGGTCCTGTTTCCGATCCTGTTGTTGACGCTGATCGGATCAGGGGTGAACCTGTCGAAGTCATGGGGCGATCACACGCGGTTCTACAGCGCGGCGCTGATCGCCGTGCTGACGGTCTGCGTTTTCGTGCTTGCGTTCTGCGCCCGCATCTTCGCGCTCAAGGCGCAGGATCGGGCGATCAAGGTGGAAGAGAACTTCCGGCACTACCTGCTGACGGGCAAGCCGCTGGATGCGCGGATCACCGTCAGGCAGATCGTCGGGCTGAGGTTCGCGCCCGACGAGGAGTTCGTGGCGCTGGCGGCCAAGGCGGCCGAAGAGGGCACCAGCGAGAAAGAGATCAAGCAGTCCATCAAGAACTGGAAGGCGGATCACTACCGGGTGTAAGGTTTGGCGGCGGCGGCCGGTTCAGATAGCCGCGGCAGATTGGCGATCCGCAGTGGCAGGGGTAGAGCGGGTTGTCGCCGGTGATCTGGTAGTCGAGGAGGAGTTCCTCGCCTGAGGCGATCGGGCGCAGGCTGACGAACCAGATGTGGCCGCGGCGGAGGCGGGCGGTGAGATTGGGCGAGCAGGAGTGGTTGACGAACTCGGCTCCGCTGCCGCCGATGGCGCCGTCGATGAGCGTTCGCTTGCCTGCGAGGAAGATATAGAGTTGATGGCGCAGGCTCCTGCGGCGGGCCTCGGCCAGTCCGATGCGCTCGCCGGTGTATTCGATGACGCGGCGGCGGGCGGGGATGGGTTCAGCGGCGAAGATGCCCCAGCGGTGGATGAGGGAACGGCGGTAGGTCAGGCTGAACCGGCAATGGCCGCGGTCGATGCGCGGGCGTTTGTCAGGACCGGCGGGCAGCACAACCTGGCGGACGAAGGGCGTGAGTTGTGATCTCACCAGCCGCCTTGCTTGAAGCCGCCACCCTTGACTGGCGGGAAGTTTTGCTTGTAGCCGGCGGGCTCCGTCTGCTTGAAGCCGCCGGGCGAGGCTTCCTTGTAGCCGGGCGGGTAGGGTTTCTTGAAGCCGGGAGGATAGGGGCTCTTGTGGCCGGGCGGGTTGTGGTCCTTGATCCCGGCGTATTTGTGGCCCTGCTTATAGGAGGGCGACGAGGGCATGGGTTGGCCGGGGTAGGGGTCGTACTGTTGAAGGTGGGATAAGGTCGGGCCACCAGGATCGACGCGGCCGTCGGGGTGGCTGAGACAGGCCTGTTGAAAGCGCGCGATGGCGGTGAGGGTGATGGGTTCGGCGATGCCGTCGACGGCGAGTTCGGGCGAGGGCCCGCCTTTACTGTAGGGCACGCAGTTCAGCAGGTACTGAACGGTCATGACATCCTGAGGCGAGCAGTTCTGTCCTCCTCGTCCGACGGAGAAACGTATGGCTTTGGGCATTGGCCCCTCCTCTGTATCCAGTTGGATGACAGTCTACGGGTGGAAGGTGCGGCGTGTCAACCGAATAGAGGACTGAATGGTACAGGTAGGAGGAGGGGGGGCCGGTCAGGGCCGCGTGGAGGCAGCCCTGAGGGGATTCAGGAGCTAAACGAGTTCGTAGCCGCGGAAGAACCAGGAGAGTTCGAAGGCGGCGGTTTCAGGGGCGTCGGAGCCGTGGGAGGCGTTGCGGCCGATGCTGGTTCCGTAGAGTTTGCGGACGGTTCCTTCGGCGGCGTTGGCGGGGTTGGTGGAACCCATGACTTCGCGCCACTTGTCGATGGCGTCTTCGCGTTCGAGGGCGAGCAGGACGACGGGAGCTTCGGTCATGAAGTCGACCAGTTCGGCGAAGAAGCCCTTGCCGTTGTGGACGGCATAGAAGCCTTCGGCGACGGGGCGGGTGAGGGTTTCCTTGCGCATGGCGACGATGCGGAAGCCGTTTTCCTCGATGAGGGCGAGGATTTTGCCGGCGTTACCGGCGGCGACGGCGTCGGGTTTGATGATTGCGAATGTTTTCTGCATGGAGGTTGGTTGGGATGTCCTTTAGAGTTTCAGGGCGGCCTTGACGCGGTCGCCCATGTCGGCGGGGGTGGGGCAGACGATGATGCCGGCCTCTTCCATGGCCTTGATCTTGTCCTCGGCCTTGCCGGATCCGCCGGAGATGATGGCTCCGGCGTGGCCCATGCGGCGGCCTGGGGGCGCGGTCTGGCCGGCGATGAAGCCGATGACGGGCTTGTTGACGTACTGTTTGACGTAAGCGGCGGCCATCTCCTCGGCGTTGCCGCCGATCTCGCCGATCATGACGATGGCTTCGGTTTTGGGATCTTCGTTGAAGAGGCGCAATGCGCCGGTGTGGTTGGTGCCGATGATGGGATCGCCGCCGATGCCGATACAGGTGGACTGGCCGATGCCGAGGGCGGTTAATTGGCCTACGGCTTCATAGGTAAGGGTTCCGGAGCGGGAGACTACGCCGACGGGGCCGGGCATGTGGATGTGGCCGGGCATGATGCCGATTTTGCATTCGCCGGGGGTGATGATGCCGGGGCAGTTGGGACCGATGAGGCGGGTGGCGGGTTTGGACTGGAGGAACTGCCAGGCGCGGATCATGTCGACGGCGGGGATGCCTTCGGTGATGCAGACGACGAGGGCGACACCGGCGTCGGCGGCCTCCATGACGGCTTCGGCGGCGAATGCGGGCGGGACGAAGACGACGGTGGCGTTTGCGCCGGTGGCTTTGACGGCCTCGGAGACTGTGTTGAAGACGGGGCGGCCGAGATGCGATGCGCCGCCCTTGCCGGGGACGACGCCGCCGACGATCGTGCCGCCGTAGGAGATCATCTGTTCGGAGTGGAAGGTGGCTTCACGGCCGGTGAAGCCCTGCACCAGCAGGCGCGTGTCTTTGTTGACGAGGATGCTCATGTGATGTTCCTTGGCTACTTCGCCAGCGCGACAACCTTTTCGGCGGCGTCGCGCATGCCCTGGGCGACGGTGAAGTCGAGGCCGGAATCGGTTAGGATCTGGCGGCCGATTTCGACATTGGTTCCTTCCATGCGGATGACGATGGGGACCTTGACGTCGAGGGCGCGGGCGGCATCGACGACGCCGGCGGCGAGGACGTCGCAGCGCAGGATGCCGCCGAAGATGTTGATGAGGATGGCCTTGACGCCGGGGTCGGCGAGCAGGATATGGAAGGCGTTGCCGATCTGTTCCTTATTGGCTCCGCCGCCGACATCGAGGAAGTTGGCGGGGCTGCCGCCGGCAAACTTGATGATGTCCATGGTGGCCATGGCGAGTCCGGCGCCGTTGACCATGCAGGCGACGTTGCCGTCGAGTTTGATGTAGTTGAGGCCGAATTTGGAGGCTTCGACTTCGAGGGGGTCCTCTTCGCCGAGGTCGCGCAGTTCGATGACGTCCTTGTGGCGGTAGAGGGCGTTGTCGTCGAAGCTCATCTTGGCGTCGAGGGCGACGATGCGGTTGTCAGCGGTGAGGACGAGCGGATTGATCTCGGCGAGCGAGCAGTCCATTTCGATCCAGACCCTGGCGAGGGCGACGATGGTTTTGACGGCGGCAGCGATGGCTTCGTTTGGCAGGCCGAGGCTGAAGGCGAGTTTGCGGGCCTGCCAGGCCATGAGGCCGGCGCCGGGCTGGAAGGGTTCCTTGAAGATGAGTTCGGGGGTATTGGCGGCGACCTCTTCGATGTCCATGCCGCCGGCGGGCGATGCCATGACGACGGGCAGGCCGCTGGCGCGGTCGAGGACGATGCCGAGGTAGAGTTCACGGGCGATGGGCAGGGTCTCTTCGACCAGCAGACGCTGGACGAGACGGCCTTCGGGGCCGGTCTGGTGGGTGACCAGGGTCATGCCCAGGATCTGCTGGGCGGCCTGGCGGGCGGCATCGCGGTCGGCGGCGAGTTTGACACCGCCGCCCTTGCCGCGTCCGCCGGCGTGGATTTGAGCTTTGACGACGACGCCTCGCCCGAGTTCGCGGGCGATCTCTTCAGCCTCATCGACGGAGGCGGCCATGCGCCCGCGGGGCACAGGAACGCCATATCGCGCCAAGATCTCCTTGGCCTGGTACTCGTGGATTTTCATAGGAATACGGTCGCTGCACTTGGCTCGGAATGAGCCAATTTTAAATATAGCAAGTTTGGCCGGAATGGGAGTGGCGGAGTGGGTTTCGCGACATGAAAGTGGGGGAGGAAGAGACGTGCGGGGTTCGCTGTCGTCCGCATGGGTACGGACGCGGCAAACGTGAGTATTCGCGCCACGTGGCCGGGGCGTGGCGGCGACGTGACGGCTCGCCGCTCAGCCGGAAGTCACTCCCTTAGAAGCGGGTTAGTCTTCGTAGTGCAGGGTAATCCGCGTTCCGCCGCTGGGGCTCTGATCGAGGACGGTGGAGCCGCCTCGCTTGATGACGACGCGCGAGATTTTCGAGCTCTGGTCGGCGTGCTGGAGATCGTTGGGGGTTGCGCCGGGCTGCAAATCACCCCAGTCGGCGTCAATCCTGAGATTCCTCCCGGTGGGGTTGGTAAACAGGACGAAGTTGGCGGAGGCGTATCTGAAAGTGACCTCGCACTGCTGGTTATTGAACTGAACCGAGGTGCTGATGTTGCCTTCGACGACGAGTTCGACGCTGGCGATTCGCTTGCCGCCGGCCGGGTGGACGCGGCGGCGGGAGCTTTGCTGGGCGAACTGCGCCCACGGCACGGCGGAGTTCATTTTGAGCGACCCGTCGGAGATGATGATGGGCGTGTCCCCGGATTGAGCCAGCAGGCGGCCGGAGCCGGCGAGAGCCAGCAGGGGCGGGGCGGAGGAGAGGAATTGAGCGCGGCTGATTTTCTTCACTTAGATGGTCCTTTCAGGTGAACAAGAGTAGTGGTGGATTTGTTGAGCGAGATGAGCACACCCCGGTCGAACTCGATATCGGGCCGCCGGGAGTAGGCGGCAAAATCCGCGGGGCCGAAGAGCTTCTCGACTTCGGCGAGAGCGGCGGCGGCCAAGCCGGCGAACTCGGCCGCCTGGGCAGAGCGTCCGGCGGCCATCGACGCCCGCGCGGCCAGGGCAAGGGCGCGCCACTCGCGTTCGTGGTTACCCGGCTGAGCGGCCTTGCCGCGGGCGGCGGCGGCGGATTCAACGGCCTCGGCGTACTTGCCGGCCTGGACAAGGGCGCTGGCCTGGGCCGTGAGGGCGGCGGCCGCGAGGTCGGGAAGACCGGCCTGGGATGCTTCCTGGACAGCCTCGCCGGCCGTTCGCAGGGCCTGTTGCGCGTCCCCCGAATATGCCTGAGCAGAGGCAAGCAGCGTCTTTGCCTCGACCGATGCGGACGCGCTGAGTCCTGGTTCGGCGAGCAGGCGCCGGGCGATCGCGGCGGATGCGGCGTATTGCCGGCGGCTCAGGGCCGTGGCGGAGCGCAATAGACCCAGCATGGCGGATACGGCACGATTGACCTTCGCGGAAGAGTCAGAGGATTCAACCAAACGGACAAGCTTTTCGGATTCGTCGTAGCGGCCCAGCCGCAGCAACGCATTCGCGCAGTTCATCCGAATGTAGGCCAACGCCAGGGAACTCGGCGATCCGCTGCTCGATGCCAGAGCATTCTGGAAGTACTGGAGCGCCTCGGGTAACCGGCCTTGCAGGACCCTGACCGAGCCCATCGCCTCGAGCGAAAGCGCCACCTGTTCAAGATCTCCGACTTCCAGGGCGCGGCGATGCTGCTCTTCAAACGCCTTGTGAGCGCCCTCGTAGTCGCCGAGGGAACGGCGCGCCCTGCCGGCCAGGAGAAGCCCCTGCGAGGTCTCCTTGCGGTAGCCGCCCAGCCGGTAATAGGCGAGCGCCGTCTCGACGTGCTTGAGCCCCTCCTGGGAGTCGCCCTGTTGAATAGAGAGACTGCCTAACGAGAGCAGAGCGCGCGCCTCGGTGCGGCGCGAATTGTTGCGGCGCGCGGTTTCGAGCGCCTGCGTGAAGTAGTTCCTGGCCTCGACGGCGTCGCCGGCGACGAAATAGGAGTTGCCGAGGTCGATCATGCCACGGGCGGCGAGCGGCTCGAGACCCCTGGCCCGGGCCAGGCTGATGGCCTGCGATGCGAACTCGCGCGCCTTGTCAGACCCGTCGAGACGCTGCATCACGCCGCTCAACTGGAGCAGGATGGCGATCTGCTGCTGATCGTTGCCGGCCGTGCGGGCCATGTCGAGCGCCTGGTCCAGGATCACCCTGGCCTCGCGCGGGTTGCCCAGACTGTTGAGCAGCACGCCGCGCTGGTAGTTCACCTCGGCGATGCCTTCCATGTTGCCCAAGCTGCGGTAGAGGCTCTCGGCCTGCTGGAAGGCGGCGCCCGCGCGCGACTGGTCCAGCCGCCGGCGGTGAATCATGCCCAGCCGCAGAAATGCCGACGGGTACTGCGACAGCGATCGGGCGGCCTCCTCGTAGGCGACGATTGCGCCGTTGACGTTTTCGGCCTTTTCGAGGGCCCGGCCATAATCGACAAGAGCGCTGGGCCGGTCCTCGGATGGAACGGCGTCCCGGATACTTGCGTATTTTTGGGCCGCGCCCTCGAAATCGGCGGTCAGAGTGAGGCGGACTGCCTGGAGGTAAAGCTCGTCAATCCCGGCGAGGTTTGAACTCGAATCTTGTGGAACGGCCCGGAGCAGTTCTTCCTTGGCCTTGTCGGGAGCGTCGAGTTCAAAATAGGACTCGGCCAGACGGATGTGCGCGAGCGAAAACCTGGGATCGGCGGCGACGGCCCGTTCCAGCGCGAGGCTTGCCGTGTGATAGGTTCCGTCACGAATTGCGGCCGTACCCTGATCGAACCAGCGCTGGGCCGAGGGAGGCGGTTTGTATGGCGTGCTCCATGGCTGCCACGCGGCCAGGGCCATGAGAATCGCCGCGCCTGCCACGCCGAGCAGCGCCCGCCGCGAAGTCAACCGCTCCCAGAGCGCCGGCGGGATCATCGATAACCCCGGCAAGGCGCGCCAGTTGAACGCCGGCATTGCGCCGGACGGCGCGGCCAAACGCTTCAGGCCGGCCTCCAGTTCGCCGGTTGACTGGTAGCGATTTTCAGGTTTCTTCGCCAGGGCCTTCCGGATGATCCCGTCCAGCAGCGGCGGGAGGCCGGGGCGGACCCGGCTGGGCGGCTCAGGCTCGTCGAGTTGCAGCCGCCGGAACGTATCGCCGGGCGAGGGACCGGCAAACGGCGCCTTTCCGGTGAACATTTCGTAGAGCACGATGCCCAGCGAGAAGATGTCGGACCGGGTATCCAAGGCCGCGCCAAGGGCCTGTTCCGGCGACATGTAGGCCAGTGTCCCGATGGCCAGGCCGAGTTGGGTGAGCGGCGACGTCATCGTGTTCATCGCGCCGGGCTCGGAGTTCTCTTCGGATGGCAAGACAGGCTTGGCGAGGCCGAAATCGAGCACTTTCACCAATCCATCGGCGGTCACCATGACGTTGCCCGGTTTCAGGTCGCGGTGGACGATGCCGGCGGAATGCGCGGCCGACAGCGCCGCGGCAATCTGCAGGGCGTACTGGACGCCGGTCTCGAAGGCCAGCGGGCCGCTCTTTAGAACCTCGGCCAGGGTCTCGCCGCGGACATACTCCATGGCGATGAAATCGGTTTCGCCATCACTGCCGATCTCGTAGATGGTGACGATGTTGGGGCTGTTGAGGGCGGACGCCGATTGAGCCTCGCGCGTGAAGCGCTGCCTGGCTTCGGGCGTGGCTGCGACGGAGGGCGGGAGCACTTTCAGCGCGACCTGGCGGTTGAGCTTGGGATCGCGCGCAAGATGCACGACGCCCATGCCTCCCTGGCCAAGCTTGCCCAGAATCTCGTAATGCCCGATGGTGGGGTGAATCATGCCCAGTCAAACGCAGATATAAACTGCTTACCCGCATAGCCGCGCATCCCTGGCGGCGTGGCCGGCAACGGATTACCGTACCGAATTGAATAGTTATGACTATAGCGCAGGAGCGATTGAATTGAAAGCTCTAGTCTTGCTCTAGTCTTGCTTGGCGATTCTCGCGGATCCTCACATTTGGGCGCTACCGGCCTCGAACGCCGTCAGGCATGGCAGAGCCGTCCGCGCGCAATGGGACGGTGGATTTGCTAGCCTCTTAAGAACGGCCGGGTCCCCAACGCATCAGTCATGTCCCTTCTCCCCTTTCTGCACCGCGTGATGAACAAGGAGCCGCTCCCGGTGGAAGACGCCCGTCTGGCCATGGCGGCGATTCTGGCGGGCGAAGCCTCGACGGCCCAGATCGCCGCCTTCGCCACCGCGCTCCGCATGAAGGGCGAGACGGTGGACGAGTTGCATGGACTGGCGCTGGCGATGCGGGAGAGCGCCGTGCATGTCGATCACGGGGTGACGGGCGAGCCGGTCCTGGACACCTGCGGGACAGGCGGGGATAACCAGGGGACATTGAACGTGTCCACCGTGGTGGCGTTTGTCGTGGCCGGCGCGGGCGTCAAAGTGGCCAAACACGGCAACCGGTCGATGTCGAGCCTGTGCGGGTCGGCCGACCTGCTCGAAGCGTTCGGAGCGAAACTGCTGATGCGGCCCGAAGACATGGGCCGGGCCATTCGAGAGATCGGCTTTGGCTTCCTCTTCGCGCCGGCGCTGCACCCTGCCATGCGCCACGCCCAGCCTGCCAGAGCGGAACTGAAGACGCGGACCGCCTTTAACCTGCTCGGGCCTTTGACCAACCCGGCCGGCGCCACCTGCCAGTTGGTTGGCGCGCCTTCAGTGCTGGCCGCCGAACTGATGGCCGTTACTCTTTCAGCGCTGGGACTGCGCAATGGCTTCGTCGTCCACGGCGCCGATGGACTTGATGAGTTTTCGACCACCGGCCAGAGCGACGTCTTCGCAATCGCGGGGGGAGCGATCGGTCACCAGAGTCTCGGTCCAGCCGATTTTGGCTTGCGTCAGGCGACAATCGATGAACTTCGCGGCGGCGATATCGAGACCAATAAATCGATTGCGCTGGCCGTGCTGAAGGGCGTAAAGAGCGCGCACAGGGACATCGTGCTGGCCAATGCCGCGCTTGGATTGATGGCGGCGGGCAAGGCGAAGGATCCAATCGAGGGCGTGCGCCTGGCCGCCGAGAGCATCGACAGTGGCTCGGCGCTCGAAAAACTGAACGCATACGTCGAGTTCTCGAAGTCGGTCGACCAGGACGTCTGAGGCGGCTTACTTGCCCTTGCCGGCGGCGTATCCAGTCAGCAGCAGGTACTGAGGTTCTTCGTCCGAACGAAAGCCGACCACCGATCTCAGGGCGTCGTTGTCGAACTTCGCCAAGCCGATCCCGCCCAGTCCCAGCGAAACGGCTTCGAGCAGAAAGTTCTGCGCGGCGTGTCCGGCCTCCATCGCAATGAGGCGGTCGGACAGGTCGCCAAACTCCGCTTTGATGCGCTTGTCCCACGAGACCAGCAGCACGGCGGCCGGGCTGGACATGACGCATTCCTGCCCCATCGCCGCCTGGAAGAGGCGCTTGCGGCGATCGCCCTTTCCAATACACGCCAACTCGCCGGTGTCCGGCTCGTACTTGTACACTCCAGCCGCGATTCCGTCCACTCTTGTCGCGACCAGATATGTGTTTAACGGGTAGATGGCGCCCGCCGATGGCGCGGTCCGGAGTCCGCCCACGCCCGTGACGCCCTGAGTCGCCCAGAGCAGGCGGGACGCGTGCTCGAACGTGATCGGCTTGTCCTGGTACTCGCGCGTCGAACGCCGGGCAGCCAAACAGGCGTCAAGCGATCCAGCGGCTGCCGGCGGGCAGGCGGCAAGCGGAATCCGGCCGCCAGGCTGCGGGATCCAGATAGGCGCCTGCGCGGAGAGCGCAGTTGCTTTGTCACGCATAGGCATGGATTCCTTTCCGCGGGCGCATCCCGTCTTCGTCCCCGTCCGGACTGCCCCATTCGACTGCAACAGGCTAACATGCATGGGTTGCAGACATCAAGCTCTGATTATCGGATCACGTCTCGACGCTGACCCATGGGGTCATTCACATGGATCGAATTATGGGTTGAAATGCCGGTTGAGAAGCATTGCAATTGCCTCATTATGGATTTGAAACCGGCAAGTCCTGCCGGTTGCACGTCGACCCGCCCCATAGCGGTGCGCGCCTGCGCTTCACTCCGCTCAAACGGCCCGGGCAACCCGATCCACGCCGTTTCCATTGCCGTACGGCACAACACACGGCGCCTGGGATCTAACCCATGTAACCCTCGGCCAGCTTCCTGAATCCTGCCACCTGCTCCGCCGCCCACGCCTCGCTCCTGCCCAACTCAACCGCCATCAACCCTGCCGCCTCCGGCGCCATCCGCAACGCCGCTTTGGCATTCAACGGCAGCGCCCGGACTCGCCGCGACAACAAATCGGCCAGCGTCTGTGCCATCTCATACCGGGCGGCGAACACCACCTCCGCTGCCGTGAATGGCAACTCCGCATCCATCGCCGCGCCCAACTCCGGCCGCTGCCGCACGATGTCCTCGATCCTCATCGCGTCGGAGCCATACACGCCAAGGTGGCCGAACTGTTTCGCATTCAGGTGGAACCCGTGAATATGCAGCGACCGTGTCACGCAGGCGCGCTCCTGCAATCCGGCCAGCAGCGCCGCCTGGTTCACGCAATCCTCGGCCATCTTGCGGCACGTCGTCCATTTGCCGCCGGCGATCGTCAACAGGCCGTTGCGGTCGATGTGGATTGAATGGTCGCGCGAAAGCGCCGCCGTGGCGCCAGAAACGCCCGCCTTCACCAGTGGACGAATCCCCGCCCAGGCGCTCAAAATGTCGTCCCGCGACGGCGCATGGTCCAGATACTGAGCCGCCGTTTCCAGGATGAATTCGATCTCCCGGGCGAAGGGAACCGGCTCGACGGGAGCCACATCCACCGGCGTGTCCGTCGTCCCCACCAGCGTGTGGCCATGCCACGGTATGGCGAACATGACGCGCCCATCGGCCGTATGAGGGACCAGAATCGCCGATTCTCCTGGCAGAAACGACTTATCAAACACCAGGTGAACGCCCTGTGACGGCGCAATCATCGGCGCCGCGTCCGCATCGGCCAACTGCCGCACGCTGTCGCTGAAAGCCCCCGTGGCGTTGATCACCACCCGCGCCCGCAATTCGAACTCATCGCCTGAGACGCGGTCCAGCACCCTCGCGCCATCGACAAATCCGTCGTCGCCGCGCAACAAATCCACGGCCTCGCAATGGTTCACCGCCGAGGCGCCCCGCTCGATCGCCGTCAGGATCATCTGGATCAACAGCCGCGCATCGTCAAACTGACCGTCGTAGTAAACCACGCCGCCGCGCAGTCCTTCCTCCTTCAGCGTCGGGATCTTGCCCAGCGTCTCCTCACGCGACAGATTCCTCGACACGCCGAATCCATAACGCCCGGCCAGCAGATCGTAAATCCGCAACCCGATCCCATAGAACGGCGCTTCCCACCATTCGTAGTTCGGCACGACGAACGCCAACTCACTCACCAGGTGCGGCGCATTCTGCTTCAGGATCCCGCGCTCATGCAGCGCTTCCATCACCAGCGGGACGTTGCCCTGCTCCAGATAACGGACCCCGCCGTGCACCAGTTTTGTCGAACGCGACGACGTGCCTTCGCCGAAGTCGTGCCGCTCAATCAACGCCGTCGCATACCCGCGCGATGCCGCATCCAGCGCCACGGCCGCGCCCGTCGCTCCGCCGCCGATGACCAGGACGTCAAAGGGGGCTGAATGTTCCCGCAAACGGGCCAGCAGGTCGGATCGAGTCATCACGCCAGTTCCCATCCGCGGGCGCGGTCCACCGCCCGACGCCACTGCGCCTGGGCCGCGGCCGCTTCATCGGCGCTGATCCGCGGCTCGAATCGCGCCCCTGCCTTCCACGTCGCTTCCAGGTCCACCGTGTCCGGATACAGGCCCGTCCCCAACCCGGCCAGCCAGGCCGCGCCCAACGCCGTCGTCTCGGTCTGCGCGGCCCGCGCCACCGGCCGCTGCAACAGGTTGGCCTGCGTTTGTAGCAACAGGTTGTTATTCGACGCGCCGCCATCCACCCGCAGTTCGCCCAGATCGACACCCGAATCCGCATGGACCGCTTCCAGCAGATCGGCCACCTGATAGGCGATCGAATCGAGCGCCGCCCGCGCAATATGCGCCGCCGTCGACCCGCGTGTCAACCCGACGATCGCGCCCCGCGCATACGGGTCCCAGTGCGGCGCGCCCAGTCCGGCAAACGCCGGCACGAACAATACGCCGCCCGCGTCATCGACCGACGCCGCGAGCGCCTCCACCTCGCCCGACGACCGGATCACGCCCAGCGAATCCCGCAACCACTGCACCACCGCGCCGCCAATGAACACGCTGCCCTCCAACGCGTAATCCGTCCGCCCGTTAATCTGCCACGCCACCGTCGTCAACAGATTGTTCTTCGATTCAATCGCCTGGCCGCCGGTGTTCAACAACAGGAAACATCCCGTGCCATACGTGTTCTTCGCCAGACCCGGCCTGTAGCACGCCTGGCCAAACAAAGCCGACTGCTGATCGCCCGCGATGCCCGCCACCGGTACGCCGTCCAGACCCATCGGATGCGAGATCTCCCCAAATACGCCCGCCGACGGTTTCACCTCCGGCAACAGCGAAGCCGGAATGCCGAGGATCTCCAGAATCTCCCCGTCCCACGCGCCGGTGCGGATGTTGTAGAGCAAAGTGCGCGATGCATTTGAAGGGTCGGTGGCATGGACGCGGCCCTGGGTCAGGTTCCAAAGCAGCCACGTGTCGACAGTGCCAAAGGCGAGTTCGCCGCGCTCGGCCCGTTCGCGCACGCCCGCCACGTTGTCCAGAATCCACTTCAACTTCGTGCCCGAAAAATACGGATCGAGCAGCAGCCCCGTCTTCTGCTTGAACAACGGCTCCAGCCCGTCGCCCTTCAACCTGCCGCAGATTCCGGCCGTGCGCCTGTCCTGCCAGACGATGGCGTTGTGGACCGGCGCGCCGGTCTTGCGGTCCCAGACCACCGTCGTCTCGCGCTGATTCGTGATGCCGGCGGCGACGATCCGGTCGCCCGTCGAGCCCGCCTTGGCAGCCGCTTCGGCCGCCACCGCGACCTGCGACGACCAGATCTCCATCGGGTCGTGCTCCACCCAGCCGGGCTGAGGGAAAATCTGAGTGAACTCCTTTTGCGCCGTGGCCAGCGCGCGGCCCGATTCGTCGAAGATGATGGCCCGGGAAGACGTGGTCCCTTGGTCGAGTGCAAGCAACAGAGGCATGTGAATAGCTTATCGCCATGCGAAGGGCGCCCTCACGCGCCGTGAGACAATCATGGATTCGATGCTCAAACGCCGCCACATCTGGCTCGTCCGCCACGGCGAAACCGAGTGGTCCCGCGAGGGCCGCCACACCGGCCGCACAGACCTGCCGCTCACTGACAAGGGCAGGGAAGAGGCCCGTGCCGTCGCCGCCATCCTCGCCCGCCGGCCGTTCGAACTCGTTCTCGTCAGCCCTCTTCGCCGAGCCGTCGAGACCTGCGAAATCGCCGGCTACTTCCCCGAAGCCCTCGTCGAACCCGACTGCATGGAATGGGACTACGGCGAACTGAACGGCAAGACCAAGCCCGAAGTCCGCGCCTGGCTCGGAGCGGATTGGGACATCTGGAAGGGACCTGTTCCGGGCGGCGAGACGCCGGAGGATGTGGCGGTTCGGGCGAAGCGGGTGCTGCAGGGGTTGGACGGAGTGGAGGGCGACGTGGCCATCTTCGCCCACGGGCATTTCCTGAGAATCTTCACGGCGAGTTACCTCGGCATGGAGGCAAGGGCGGCGCGGCATTTCTCGCTCGGCACTGGACGCATCTCGGTGCTCGGGAGAGAGAACGGGTATCCGGCAATCGTGCGGTGGAACGCGAAGGATTGAGGGCGGCAGGCTACTTCTGGCATGTGAGGTATTGTTCCTGTCCGACGGCTGTTGGGCACGCGATTCGAGCGATCGCGTGCGTGAAGCGCGACCCGCTGAGGGCAAATCCGGCTGGCCGGGCGGGGGAGCGACGATGGCCACGGCGGTGGAGATCGCTGGATGGGTGAAAACTTGTTGTCGACGAACATTCGGAGAAGGGGCATTTTGCTCGCGTCCAGGTTCAGAGTGCTCGCGGGGCAGGGGCGGGTTGGATTTGGGTTCGTTCGTTTTCGCATGAATTGAGACAACCGGTTTGGAATCAGATGGTTGCCGCAGGTTTGCGGGATTCATTGCGCAAGGCAAAAAGTTGTCAGTTCCGCTCCAGCAGGCCGTTGGCGGGGACGGGTTAGATTTGGGTTCGTTCGTTTTCGCATGAATTGAGACAACCGCTTTGAAATCAGCCGGTTGCCATTCAATTTGCTCATTTTTCCCCAGTGAAAATATCTCCTGATCCGTGCGCTTCGACCGGCGGCCGGGGGAGGTCGGCGAGGGTGGATTCGGAGTTAGGCGGGAGGTCGCGTCGCTGGATGCGAATTGGGACCGCTCCTTGCAGTCGCGGCTCGCTGGGCGGGTTGGGGTGAGAGCCGATTCGTGCGTTGGGTCCGGGATCGAGTTGGGTTCGTTTGTTTTGGGTTGTTTTTGGGTAAGTGGTGTAGATTCAGTGGAGTGCGGCTCAAATTGGGCTCCCGCGGCCAATACAAAAAACTTGTCCGGCGCGACTTTTGGGGACGGTTGGGCAGGCTGGAGGGCCGTGAGGGCGTCGAGTTTGCGGCGCTGACGGAGGGCGCGGAGGGCGCGGTTTTGTGCGGCGATGTACTTCGAGTTGCGGCGGAGGATGAAGTAGAGGAGTGGGGACTGGTTGACCGAGGCTTCGAGGGCGGCGGAGAGGGTGGCGTATGGGTCGGGGTCGTTGTTGGGGTCGGGGCCGGCGGGTTGTGCGCGGGCGTAGAGGCGGTTCATGAGGGCGGTCTCGATGGCCCGCCAACGCGTGACTTGCCAGCCGGCGGCAGCGAACTGGCGGACGAAGGCGGCTTCGACGGCGGAACGGGGTAGGAACTGAGCTGCACAGTCTTCGAGTAGATCCTGGAGCGCTGGCCCGTGCGGGGCGGCTGTTTCGGGCTTGGCGCGGCGTCCATGGCGGAGGGCGTTCATGGACGAGACGGCCTTGCCCTCGGCAGTTTTGGGACCGCGCGATTTGGCGCCGTTGAGGCGGGCCTGTTCGGACTTAGATAGAGGCATGCGTTTGGAGAGTCCTTCCCGAGTATCAGTATGCACAGGGGGATTCGGAGTGCGATGGGGTCGGGGAGGGGTGGGTGTTTGGAATGAGGGAGTTAGGGGTGAAGATTTTTCTGCTAATCGTGTGAACAGTGGTCGGAGCGAGGGCAGGTCGGGGTCGGATTGAGGGGGAGGGGCGGCGGGGTCGAAGCGCTCTGACGGATTCGCGAATCCGGCGAAGGGGACGGAGCGGTCTGACGGTTTGGAGAGATTTGGTGTTTTTGGGCCACTAACCTGACGAGATGCCTAGAAATGCGAGATGCGTGAAGACGGGGTTGCCATACCACGTGACGCAAAGGGGTACGAACGGGCAGCAGGTGTTCGGGTCGGTGACGGACAGGAAGACGTACTTGAGTTTGGTGGGGGACAACCTGGAAGAGGCCAAAATCCGGGTGTTTGGGTGGTGTCTGATGACGAACCACGTGCATTTCGTGGTTGTGCCGGAGCGGGAGGATTCGATGGAGGTGCTATTCCGCAGGGTACATGGGAGGTATGCACAGTATTACAACGCGCGTCGGCGGCGGCGCGGGTACCTGTGGCAGAACCGATACTTTTCGTGCGCGCTTTCGGAGACGCATATGTGGCGGGCGCTGGCGTATGTGGAGCGGAATCCGGTGAGGGCGGCGATGGTGGGGCGGGCGGAAGAGTATGAGTGGTCGAGCGCGGCGGCGCATGTGACGGGCGAGGCGGGGCGGTTCGCCAGGCTGGATTGGGGGGTGTGGGAAGACGCTGGGGGATCGAGGGGTGGAGGAAACTGACTCAGAATCAGTGGGATCCGAGGGATGAGATGGCGCTGAGGCGGTGCACGTACGCGGGCCGGCCGTATGGGGAAGAGGAGTTCGTCAAGCGGATGGAGGAGGAGTTTGGGTGAGTTGGAGGAGGATCGGGGTGGAGAAGGGTCGGGCGAACGGGGCGCTGATGTGATGGGGTGGGTGGTGTAATGTGGACGGAGCGGTGCGTCCACTTGGAGGAAAAGTCGAGTTGCTCAATTCAGGCCGTCCAGGTCGCCAGGTCGCCGTCCAGGTCGCCCAGGCCGTCCAGGTCGCCAGATCGCCAAGCCTTTTCTTATCGTCCAGCACTCAGTACACTGCTCTTATGATCAGGGCCGTAACGACAATCAAGACCTTCGGGGTATTCGAGGACTTTCGTTGGCCCAGCGATCTCCCCGAGTTCAAGCAATTCAACCTCCTATACGGATGGAACTATTCGGGCAAGACGACACTCTCGCGAGTGTTCCGCTGCTTCGAGATGAACCAGCTTCACCAGGATTTTACCAGCGCGCAGGCACAGATTAGGGACGCAACCGGTACCGTTCACGACCTCGGATCCTTCGCGCCATCCATGCCGATTCGCGTCTTCAATAGCGATTTCGTCAGGGACAACCTCAGTTTCGACACTGCCAAGGCCAATGCGGTTCTGCTTCTTGGAGCCGAAGATATCGCCAAACAACGTGAGCTCGATTCCCTCAGAAGCGAACTTGCCTCGCTGCGCGATCGTTTGAGGGAACATCGGGCAGATCGAGATGCCGCCCAAGCGGAACTCGACCGGCAGTTGATGAAGTGTGCGCGAGATAACATCAAGAACCCGCTGGGCATTCCGAACTTTGATAAGACGAAGCTCGAGCAATTGGTCAAGCAGGTTCACAACAATCTCGCAGATCACGTCTTGAGCGACGAACAGTACGAGACAAAGTTGACCTTGTTCCAGTCAACAGACAAGAAATCGACGGTTCCGGTCAAAGTGCTTTCTTTAGTTTCGGTCGAGAAACTCCGCGAAAGGGTCTTGTCTGTCTTATCCAAGACTGTTGCGATGAAGCGGGAACTTCCACACCTCGCCGGGAATCCCGCCTTAGAACGATGGGTCGACAACGGGCGCAGCTTTCATCAAGACGCTGAGAACTGCCATTTCTGCGGAAGCAGTATTCCGCCGGGTCTGTTAAAGCAACTGAGTGAGTACTTCTCGGCAGAGTACGACTCGCTCATGGCGAGTATCGAGGAGCTTCAAAGAGAAGTTGATGGTGTGGCGGCGCAAACTGTCCGCCTTGATGATGTCGCAGCCTTCTACCCCAATCTAGCAGAGCGTTACACTGCAGCCCGGGAGCGATTGGAGAACCAGATTGATCGTCGCCGCGCGTTTCTCGATTCGCTTCGCAAACAACTTGAGACCAAGAAGACTCAGGCCTTTTCCATCGTCGCATTTTCCGTCCACGCTGCCCTGCGCAGGCCCCGTATAGGCGATGGGCGAGTAGGGCCTGACCACTCCCGGGAAATAGTGCATTGTGTTTTTGTTTAGCACTATAAACAGGTAGAGATCAAAGATCCACAGTCTTCACCTCCAGAAACTCGATCTCTATCATGTCCTTGTATTCATGTGGGTTTTCGCACATCAACCAAATACTGCTGGTCTGTTCCCCATGCATCGTTTCGAACAGCGTCTCGAGACTCTTAATGTCCGTGACCAATGGGGAGAGTATCAAGCCACCCGGTGAGGTAGCGGGAAGTATCCGGTACCGCTCTCTACGTCCAGACTGAGTTTGAACCGCAATCCAAATCGGTGAAACACGGAAGAATGTCTTAGCCAACTGCCCGAGCGGCACCAACTGAAAGCGTAGATTTACAAGGACCAGGTGCGGCGAATGCGGTACCCGTATCTCCTCGTCAAAACGGCCAATGCGGCTCCCAATACTTCTGGGTGGGGCCAACCGGTCGCGAGGGTCCCGTCGCAACAAGAGGCGGCGGCCGGGTCTATCGGAGTCATCCAGACGGTAACGCGATAAAATTGATCGCCAAACCTCTGGAGTTTCGAAAAGCATCGATCTTCCATCGACTGCGCCGTGCTCAGCCACGATGTAGTCTGGAGCGCGGCCGGACCCGAAATGTCGAGCTGTTCGCAGATCGAGTTCCCGCGTGTACGCTCCAAACAACTGTAAAGCGGGGTTAGGACGCCAGTTCAGCCTGTTCGCCGGGATGATGGAGAGTTCCCACGGCAAGCTATCAACCCACACTCCCCGATTCCGTAGCTTCAATAGCCACTTGGCGGGCAGCACACTGCCAGCAGTGGCCGTTCGGCTTTGAATCGCCAGTTCCGCACGTGTGCGACCCAGGCGAACGCACGATGCGACCTTCTTGAATCCGGTAACGCCGGTCACATTCCGAAGGTAAGCGGCAACGCTCAGCGGCGGGAGGGACTGATAGACCAGGCCAGCAATCAGAGATATGCCAACGGCCACGGAGGCCGCCGTGGTTCGGAGGAATCGACCGTGAGGCTGGATCGACCAGAATAACAGCGGAACCGTGGCGGCAACGGCAACGGTGGCAAAGAAGGCGGTCACATGACCGTCTTGCCGGGAGAAGCCATGCCGGAAGGCGAGAATCAGGGGTGCAATTAAGAACATCGCAGTCCAACGATGAGGAGGCATCTGCCGGAGCAATGCGAAGGACACCAGCGCAAGGACAAACAGCGCAAGCGCGACAGCCGAATTGCTGCCACTCAGCGACATCGCCACGCTGAGTTCGGACCCGATAGATAGCCATTCCCTGATCCACATCGACCAGTCACCGGCGGCTGGGAAAAAGTGCAGGCTCAATGGCAACAGCACCACAAAAAAGCCGATCCACGGCAAGGCGGGGAGTTTCCAGTCCGGCGATTTGCGCCGCAAAGCCGCAACAGTGAAGATGCACAGAATTGCGACAGCGCTCAAGGCGATGCTTAGCTTTATGAAAAAACCAACTCCGCTCAACACTCCGGCTGCCAAGGCGAAAAACCGCATACTTGACACCTTTTCACCAGCTAATGCTCCCACGCAGCAGAGTGCAGTGATGATAATCAGGTGATACTCGGCCCATAAGCCCGTCGAGGCTGCCGCGACAAACGCAAACCCGAATATCACCGCGCCCGTGGCTAGACCATTCCGATAAAATCGCACGAGCAAGGTGCCAAGTAGTAACTGCACTGCTAACCAGAAGAAGATCGCCAACATCAGGTTCGGCCCTACATCTTGCGTAACAAGAAGGAATCCCAGAGGCCCATAGGGAGATATAAAATCCCGGCCGTAAACGTAATCACTATGAGGCAACCAGTTTGCGGCATAGATCCATGAAGGATCGAGACCAGATTGAAGTGGCAGGTAGTTGCCTGGCAGGGTCGCAAGCAACACGAACACAACAACACCCATGAACAATACACTACGAAGGCAATTCATGATAACACTCTCTCATAGCTGCAAATCTGGTAACATTATCGTGACACACTGTAGAATCAGGCGGAAGCGCGAAGGGGACGCGAAGGGGCGAAGGGGACAGCCTGCGCTGCACCCCTCAACGTGAGTTCTTCCATTTGCGACTGGAGTTGTGCATGGTCACGAGCGAGGCTGCGCATGCTCGGTACCGCAGCCGCAAGGCGATCCAGTAGACCCATGAAAGTAGAATACCTCGGAATCGTTCGAAGCTGGCATGCAGGGTTATTAATCCGGATGCAGGGCAACAGGTTCGCCCTGAGAATGCTCTCGAAGTGCCTCATGGGGATGCTGCAATCGATGACTATTCCCCTGCGGAAGCTTCGGCAGAGCCTTGAAAGCGCCTAGAAATCAATCGCTGCCAGCAACTCGCTAGGCTTCGCGTCAAACGCCTTCGCTATCGCCAGCAGGCTCTCCATCGACGGCAGATTCGTCCCTCTCTCAATCGACGACAACTGCGACACCGATATCTTCGCCGCCTCCGCCAAATCCTTCAACGACCAGTCGCGCTCCGCCCGCAGCATCCTCACCCTATGTCCCAACCTCTCCCGCAACCGGTCCTGCGCCGACTTGCCCAGCGAAAACGTCTCGATCGCATTCGATAGCACCTGCCTCAACTGCGCGATCGAAAACGGCTTGGCGACATAGTCAAAAACTTTCATCTTGAACGTCGCCCGCATGTCCTCCAGCGACGGATACCCCGTCACCACGATCACGCACAGCCCCGGCCACCGCGCCAGCAACTGCTCCAGCACCTTGTCGCCGCGCACCTTGCCCATCTTCATGTCCAGCAGCACGATCCCCGGCTGCCGCTCCTCGGCCGCCGCGAACAACTGATCCGGATGCGAAAACGACAGCACCCTATACAACCCCTCGTCCATCAACAGGTCCTCGACATACTGCCTGAAGTCCGCGTCGTCGTCGAGTATCGCAACGTCGATCAACGGCCCCTGCGCCTCGCCCAAACTCTCCAGTTTGCTCATCTCGTCTCCTCCTCCTCTGCCGCCGGCAGCGTCACCTCGAGCCTCGCCCCGCCGGAGGCGCAATTCGACGCCGTAATCGTCCCGCCGTGCTGATGGACGATGCCCTCGGCGACCGTCAATCCCAAACCCGTCCCCCGGTCATCGAGCCGCGTCGACACGAAAGCCTCGAAGATCTCCGGCAAAACCTCCGGCGGAATCCCCGGCCCATCGTCCTCCACCCGAATCGCCACCGCCTTGCGTTCCCCAAGTCTCGAATCCGCCGCCGTCACCCTCACCTGCCCGCCCGCCGGCGACGCATTCAACGCATTCCTCAACAGGTTGACGAACACCTGAACCAACCGGTCGGCATTCGCCACCACGGCCGCCGACTCGCCCACCGCGTTTTCGAATCCGATCTCGCCCGCCTTCTCGTCGATCGCCACCAACTGCCACGCCTCGTCAATCAACGGCCGCACCACCACCGCCGCGGTCTCCCGCGTCCTCACCCGCGCAAAATCCAGCAACCCGGCGCTGATCTTCCGCAACCGCTCGGTCACCCGCACCATCCGCAGCAACCGCGCCTGCGCCCCCCCATCCGGCACCGTTTCGATCAACTTCTCAATCGACCCATGCAGCACGGCCAGCGGCGTATTCATCTCATGCGCCACCCCCGCCGACAGCAACCCCAGCGACGCCAGCCGGTCCTGCGCCTCCAGGCTCCGCTTCGCCGTCTCAAGCTGCTCGTTCTTGGCCCGCAGGTCGGTGGCCGTCGTTTCCAGCCGCCGCAACGCCTCTTCGAGCACGTCCTCCTGCATCCGCAACGCCTCCACCGTGTCGTTGCGCGACCTCATGATCTGCCCGATCTCATCGCCCGGAATCAGCGCCTCGGGCACAATCTCGGCCTCCCTGTCCCCATGCCGGGTCGCCGCGTCGGCCTCCAGGAACAACCGGATCGGCTGGTAAACGTGCTTCGGCATGATGACCAGTTCCAGCAACAACACCGCCAGGATGTAGCAAACTCCCAACACGGCGAACATCGCCACCTTGATCGAAGCCAGGATGCCGTCATAGAACCCCAACGGCAACGTCAACCGGTAATACCGCGCACCCGACCCCTGCACCAATTTATATATGGTGTCCGACGCCGCGCTCCTCTGCCAGATCCGCCCCGGATACCTCACCATCCACGCCTGCGCAATGTCCGGCAATCCAAACTCCGCCCCCGTCCCCGACCGCAAGCCGTACACCCGCAACTCCTCTTCCCCCGATTCCGGCGTCAGCGTCGAAAACGTGTTCCAGATCAGCGTCACCTCGCGCGTCCGCGTCGCCGTCAGCCTCTCCTCGACCAAAGGAATCAGTGAAAAGTATACGGCCAGGGTCAGTATCAGGAAGAACAGATTGTGCAGCACCATCAGCTTCGGCCGCACCCGCAACGCGCTGAATCGCCGGTCGATCCCGGTCAGCGGCTGCGCCTGCGAGTTCGTTGCGACCTCGCTTCGGCGTGCTGCATCATTACTGCCAGACAAGAAATTCTTCTCCTATTGCGGAATTCTTACGGCTATGGTAGAAATATTCTAATCCTCCCCGCCACCGGGGAGATCCATCCGGCTCCATCCTCTATCCATAATGGACCGGATCAGCCCACAGAGGGGCGGCAAGGTTTCACGAGAGAAAGAACATTCGCGAATGAGCGCCATCTTCTCAAAGAAGTTTGACACGACGCTGCGGCTTGCGGTTGCCGGTGTCGTCCTGGTCCTGGCGGGCGCGGGCGGTGTGGCCGCCTACCTCTTCCATCCCAAACAGGTCGATACCGGGTACACGCCCGTCCAGCCCGTCCCCTACAGCCACAAACTCCACGCCGGCAACCTCGGCATGGACTGCTACTACTGCCATTCCACGGTCGAAACTTCCAGCTTCGCCGCCGTCCCCACCACCGAGACCTGCATGAACTGCCACCACCGGGTCAGGGAAAAAAGCCCCAAGCTGCAACTCGTCCGCGAGAGCTATTCAAACGGCCAGCCCATCCCCTGGGTCAAAGTCCACCGCCTCCCCGACTACGTTTATTTCAACCACCAGGCCCATGTCACCAGCGGCGTTTCCTGCGTGTCGTGCCACGGCCGCGTCGACCAGATGGTCGAAGTCAAACAGGTTCAACCCCTCTCGATGGCCTGGTGTCTTGAATGCCACCGTAACCCCGCCCAGAACATCCGCCCCGTCGAGTTCGTCACCAAACTGGACTGGACGCCCGAAGGCGACCCCGTCGAACTCGGCCTGAAAATCATCCAGGCCAAGGGCATCAAACCGCCCACCCATTGCTCGGGATGCCACCGCTAGCGCCATGGCCCAAGGAACTGACGCGATGAGCCAATTCGTTCAAATCAACCCAACCACCACCACCGGCAAAAAGTACTGGCGCAGCCTCAGTCAACTCTCCGGCACGCCCGAATTCAAACAGTGGGTCGAACAGGAGTTTCCCGCGGGCGGCGTTGACGCCATCTCTTCCAGTTCGCGCCGCAATCTCCTCAAACTCATGGCCGCCAGTTTCGGACTCGCCGGCCTGGCCGCCTGCCGCCGTCCCGTCGAACACATCCTGCCGCATTCGAAAGGCGTTGAAGGTCTCATCCACGGCAAGCCGCTCCATTACGCCACTGTCGCCACGGTCGGCGGCGCGGCCACCGGCCTCATGGTCGAAACCCACGAAGGCCGCCCCACCAAGATCGAAGGCAACGAAAAGCACCCCGCCTCGCTCGGAGCAACTTCCGCCCACATGCAGGCGCTCCTGCTCAACCTCTACGATCCCGATCGCGCCAAGGGCGTCAAACGCAACGGCGCGCGTTCCTCCTGGGACGAATTCACCGCCTGGGCCAAAGACGAGTTCTCCGCCGCCAAACAGGGCGATGGTTCCGGCCTGCGCATCCTCGCCGAACACTCCTCGTCACCCTCTCTGCAATCCGTCCGCAACGAAATCGCCAGGAAATTCCCCAAAGCCCAGTGGGTCGAATTCGATTCAGTCAATTTCGACAACCCCCGCCTCGGCACGGCCCTCGCCTTCGGTCAACCCCTCGAAGCCCACTATCAATACGACAAGGCCGATGTCGTCCTCGCCCTCGACGCCGACTTCCTCGGACTCGACTCGCAATCCGTCCTGCCCGTAAAACAGTTCTCCGCCAAGCGCCGCGTCTCCGATCACAACTCCCAAATCAACCGCCTCTACGCCGCCGAGTCCAACTACTCGATGACCGGCGCAATGGCCGATCATCGCCTCCGCCTCCGCTCTTCCGACATCGGCGCCCTCGCCCTCGCCCTCGCCACGGAATTGAACATCGGCGGCGCGTTGAAGGTCCTCTCCAACGCGTCCGATGACAAAGCCCGCTTCGTCGCCGCCGTCGCCAAGGATCTCGCCGCCCACAAAGGCCGCTCCATCGTCGTCGCCGGACCCCGCCAGCCCAGGGAAGTCCACGCCCTCGTCGCCCTCGTCAACCAGGCCCTCGGCAACACCGGCGAAACGGTGATTTACACCCAGCCCGTCGTCACCGCCATCGATTCCCTCGCCGCCGTCAATCAGCTCACATCCGATCTGAACTCCGGCCAGGTCAAGACCCTCGTCGTCCTCGGCGGCAACCCCGTCTACACCCTGCCCGCCGACCTCAACTTCGCCAAATCAATGTCGAAGGCCGCCTCAACAGTCGTCCTCACCGCCGAGGAAAACGAAACCTGGGCCGCCGCTCAATGGCAGTTGCCCGAAGCGCACATCTTCGAATCCTGGGGCGACGCCCGCGCGCTCGACGGCACCGTTTCGATCCAACAACCGATGGTCGCGCCGCTCTATTACGGCAAGCCCGCTCTCGAAGTCGCCGCCATCGTCGCCGGTCTGGAAAACACCCGCGCCCACGACATCGTAAAATCCAACTGGTCCGCCAAGTGGGGCGCGACTGCCGAAAAGTCCTGGAAACAGGCCCTTTACAACGGCTTCATCGACGGCACGAAACTCGAAACAGTGAAGCCCTCCGCCGACGCGGCCAGGCTCTTCGCCGCCATCGCGCCCGCCTTGAAACCCGCCCCCGCCGGCATCGAAATCGCCTTTTTCCCCGGCCACTCCACCTGGGACGGCCGCTTCGCCAATAACGCCTGGATGCAGGAAGCGCCCGACCCCATGACCAAAATCGTCTGGGACAATCCCGCCCTGCTTTCGCAAACCACCGCCACCAAACTCGGCGCGGTCAACGGCACTTTGCTCACCATCTCCGCCGCCGGCCTCAAGGCCACCGCGCCCGCGATGGTCATGCCCGGCCACGCCGACGACTCCATCTCGCTCACCCTCGGCTACGGCCGCTCCGCCTGCGGACGCGTCGGCCGCGGCGTCGGCCACCGCATCGAAGGTCTGCGCGGTTCCGCCGCCTTCCACATCGCCCCGGCCACGGTTTCCAACTCCGGCGCCACCTACCAACTCGTCACCACCCAGGAACACCACACCCTCGAAGAGCCCATCACCGGCAAGCTCCGCCCCATCGTCCTCGAAGCGACGATGGCGGAGTACCACCACCATCCCGACCACTTCGAACACGCCGTCCACGTCCCCGAAGTCGTCAACATGTTCGAACAGTTCGAATGGAAGGGCCAGCAGTGGGGCATGGCCATCGACCTCAACGCCTGCACCGGCTGCAACGCCTGCCTCGTCGCCTGCCAGGCCGAAAACAACATCCCGGTCGTCGGCAAGGACCAGGTCCGCCGCGGCCGCGAAATGCACTGGATTCGCCTCGACCGCTACTTCACCGGCAAAATGGACGACCCCCAGGTCGTCAATCAACCCATGGCCTGCGTCCAGTGCGAAAACGCTCCCTGCGAAAGCGTCTGCCCCGTCGCCGCCACCACCCACTCGCCCGAGGGCCTCAACGACATGGCCTACAACCGCTGCGTCGGCACCCGCTACTGCGCCAACAACTGCCCCTACAAGGTCCGCCGTTTCAATTTCTTCAACTGGAACAAGAACCTTCCCGAATCGCAAAAGATGGTCTTCAACCCCGACGTCACCGTCCGCATGCGCGGCGTCATGGAGAAGTGCAACTACTGCGTCCAGCGCATCGAGGAAAAGAAGATCGAGGCCAAGGCCAACAATCGCGCCCAGCTCAAGGATGGCGACGTCAAGTCCGCCTGCCAGCAGGTCTGCCCCGCCGAGGCTATCGTCTTCGGCAACATCAACGACCCGCAAAGCCGCGTCGCCCAAATGAAAAAGCAGCAGCGCGACTACGTCCTCCTCGAAGAGCTGAACATCAAACCGCGCACCAGCTACCTCGGCAAGCTGCGCAATCCCAACCCGGAGCTGATTCATGGCTGATCTCGCCCTCGATCCTCGCGCCGAACTCAACCCGACCCTGGTGCAGGGCGACCAGTCCTACGCGAGCCTCACCGACACCATCAGCGTCATCACCGAGTCCAAGCCGCCCAAACAGTGGTATTACGCCATGGCCGTCGCCATTCCGCTGGCCGGGTTGCTGTTCGTCTGTCTCGCCTACCTGGTCACCACCGGCATCGGCGTCTGGGGCAACAACTCGCCCGTCGGCTGGGGCTGGGACATCACCAACTTTGTCTGGTGGATCGGCATCGGCCACGCCGGCACGCTCATCTCGGCCATCCTCTTCCTCTTCCGTCAGAAGTGGCGCACATCGATCAACCGCGCCGCCGAAGCGATGACCCTGTTCGCCGTCGCCTGCGCCGGCATCTATCCGCTCTTCCATACCGGCCGTCCCTGGCGCGCCGCATACTGGCTCTTCCCCATGCCCAACGAACCCCTCGCCTTGTGGCAGAACTTCCGTTCGCCCCTGATGTGGGACGTCTTCGCGGTATCGACTTACGCCACCGTCTCCGCCCTCTTCTGGTATGTCGGCCTCGTGCCCGACCTCGCCACGCTGCGCGACCGCGCCCGCGGCCTGCGCCAGCGCATCTTCGGCCTCCTCAGCCTCGGCTGGCGCGGCTCGGCCCGTCAATGGAAACATTACGAACTGGCCTACCTCATCCTCGCCGGCATCTCCACGCCCCTGGTCCTCTCCGTCCACTCCATCGTTTCGTTCGACTTCGCCACGTCGGTCATCCCCGGCTGGCATACGACGATCTTCCCGCCCTACTTCGTCGCCGGAGCCATCTTCTCCGGCTTCGCCATGGTCATCACGCTGATGGTGCTCGCCCGCTGGGTCTACAACCTCCAGCACCTCATCACCATCAAGCACCTCGAAAACATGTGCAAGGTCATCCTCGCCACCGGCATGATCGTCGGCTTCGCCTACGCCACCGAATTCTTCATCGCCTGGTACAGCGCCAACCAGTACGAAAAGTTCGCCTTCATCAACCGCGCCTTTGGCCCCTACTGGTGGGCTTACTGGACCATGATCACCTGCAACGTCGTCTCGCCCCAGTTGTTCTGGTTCAAGAAAATCCGCACCTCGATCCCGGCCATGTTCATCATCGCCATCTTCATCAACATCGGCATGTGGTTCGAGCGCTTCGTCATTATCGCCACGTCGCTCCACCGCGACTTCCTCCCCTCGTCCTGGGGCTACTTCAGTCCCACCTGGGTCGACATCGGCACCTTCGCCGGCACGATGGGTCTGTTCCTTACCCTCTTCCTGCTCTTCCTTCGCTTCCTGCCCGCCATCGCCATCAGCGAAGTGAAGGGCGTGCTCCACAACCAGTTCGTCTCCAACAAAGGAGGCCACTAACACCATGGCCGGTTTCCTCGACAAACTGCCGCTGCCCGCCATCGCCATCAGCGAAGTGAAGGGCGTGCTCCACAACCAGTTCGTCTCCAACAAAGGAGGCCACTAACACCATGGCCGATTTCCTCGACAAACTGCCGCTGCCCGCGTTTCTGAAACCCGCCGAAGGCTCGAAGCACTATGGCGTCATCGGCGACTTCGATTCACCCGAAGCCCTGCTGCGCGCCATTCGCACCGCCCGCACCGCCGGCTACACCAAGTTCGAAGCCTATACGCCTTTCCCCATCCACGGCATCGACGACGCCATGGGCGAGCCCCGCTCCCCGCTGGGCCGCATCGTCATCGTCTGCGCGCTGGTCGGCCTCTCGCTCGCCGTCGTCCTGCAATGGTGGACCGGCGCAGTCGACTATCCGCTCATCATCGCCGGCAAGCCCCTGTTCTCCATTCAGCCCTCGATACCGATCATCTTCGAACTCAGCGTGCTGCTCGCCGCCTTCGGCGCCGTCTTCGGCATGTTGGCGCTCAACAAGCTGCCCACCTACTACCACCCGGCGTTCAACTTCTCCCGCTGGGCCGGCGCCACCAACGACCGTTTCCTGCTGGCCATCGAGGCCATCGACCCCAAATTCAACGCCGCCGAAATCCAGATCCTGATGGAATCCCTCGGCAGCCGCTGCACCGAACTGGTGGAGGCCTGACACCCAGATGCGATCCCACTCCATCCGCCCAAACAAACGCGCCACCCTCGTCCTGGCCGCCATCGCCATGGCCATGCTCCAATCCGCCTGCTCCAACTTCACCACCCGCCAGCCCCCCGTCTGGGTCTGGGACGACATGAAGAAACAGGACAAATACAAAGCCCAGGCCGAAAGCCAGTTCTTCGCCGACGGCCGCGCCTCCCGCCTCCCCGTCGCCGGGACAATCTCCCAGGAACTCTACAAGGCCGACACCCCCCGCGCCACCGGCATCGAAGACAACGGAACCTACGTCGCCCGCAACCCCCTGCCGCTCTCCAAGGAAACTCTCCTCCGCGGCCAGCAGCGCTTCAATATCTACTGCGCCCCCTGCCACGACCGCACCGGCACCGGCCGCGGCGTCGTCCCGGCCAAAGTCGTCTGGGTCCCCGGCAATCTCCACGACCCCCGCATGGTCAACATGGTCGACGGCGAACTCTTCCACGTCGCCACTTCCGGACGCCGCACCATGCCCGGCTACCGCTACCAGGTCAGCGAACACGACCGCTGGGCCATCGTCGCCTACATCCGCGCACTCCAGCGCGCCGGGCAGGCCACCGCCGCCGACGTCCCCGCGGACATGCAGGAAAAGGTGAAATAACATGGCCCACTCGCAACACGATTCCGCCCTCTCCCGCGACAGCTACATCCTCAAGCCCGAGCTCTGGCATCGCGTCCGCAACTCGCTCGCCTTCGCCGCTCTCACCGGCTGGATCGCCCTCGCCGCCGGCTTCGCTCTCAACCGCGACCAGTTCCACTTCTCCTATCTCGTCGCCTTCGCCTTCTGCGTCTCCATCACCCTCGGCGCGCTGTTCTACGTCCAGGTCCAGCACCTCACCGGCTCGGCCTGGAGCGTCACCGTCCGCCGCCTCATGGAAACCCTGATGCGCACCATCCCCGTCGCCCTCGTCCTCTTCGTCCCCATCGCCCTCGGCATCCACTCCGTCTACGAATGGAGCCACGCCTCGGCCGCATCCGACCCCATCCTCGTCCAGAAGGCCGCCTTCCTCAATTCCACCGGCTTCATCGTCCGCGGCTTCATCGTCATCGCTCTCTGGAGCTTCTGGGCGCTGAAACTCTACTCGCTCTCCCGCAAACAGGACGAATCCCGCTCGCTCTCGCTCACCAACTCATCCGAAAAATGGAGCGCCCCCGGAGTCCTCATCCTCTTCCTCTCCGCCTCCCTCGCCTCATTCGACTGGATCATGTCCCTCGACCCCCACTGGTGGTCCACCATGTTCGGCCTCTACTTCCTCGCCGGCGGCGCCGTCGCCTTCATGGCGCTCCTCATCGCCATCTGCCTCGCCCTCCGCAGCGCCGGCTACCTCACCGAAGCCATCAACGACGAACACTACCACGACCTCGGCAAATGGCTCTTCGCCCTCACCGTCTTCTGGGCCTACATCGCCTTCTCCCAGTACATGCTCATCTGGTACGGCAACCTCCCCGAAGAGGGCATCTGGTACCACAGGCGCATGGCCGGCTCCTGGTCCGCCTTCATGCCGCTGCTCATCGGCGGCCACTTCATCGTCCCCTTCTTCACCCTCATGCCCCGCTCCAGCAAGCGCAATCTCAAACTCCTCGGCTTCTTCTCCGGCTGGATGCTCTTCATGCACTACTGCGACCTCTACTGGCAGATCATGCCCGTCCTCCACAAGTCCGGCGTCGCCTTCCATTGGCTCGACCTCGCCGCCCTGGTCGCTCTCACCAGCACCTTCGGCCTCGTCTTCTGGTCCGGCCTCCGCGAGCGCCCGCTGGTCCCCATCGGCGACCCCAGGCTCGACCAATGCCTCGGCTTCCATAACGCCTGATCCAGGGAAAAGGAATCTTCAAAATGGCAGACGAAAACAATCAGGTTCAAACCCCAACCGCCGAACAGGGCTACGACCGCCACGAGCCCCACGCCGGCATGGTCGCCATCGTCAGCGGCGTCACCGTCCTCGTCCTCGTCGTCTTCATCGTCGGCATCTACTGGCTGAACCAGGTCTCCTTCGAGGCCATCGACCAGCAACAGTACAGCGGCGTCGCAAGTAAGGAACTTATCGCGATTCGTGAACGCGAGGACGCGCATCTATACAAGTACGCCACCCTCGACAAAGCGAAGGGCACGTACCGTATCCCCATCGACCGCGCCATCGATCTCGTCTCCAGCGAATTCGCCCAAGGCAAAGTCTTTTACAACACGGTGACCTATCCCGTGAAACCCGAGCCCCCCGGCGGCGCAGCCGCCCCAGCTCAAGCCAGCGCAGCCGCCCCAGTCGCGGCCCCAGCACCGAATACCAATGTCCAGACTCCTTCAGCAAAGTAGCCTCGCCGCCGCCCTCCTTCTCGCCCTGGCGTCTCCCGCCGCCGCGCAGGCGGTCAGCGACCAGCCTCTGCGTGAACTCCAAGGCGTCCAGGTCGTCGAACATCTCGGCGCGCAACTCGATCTCGACCTCCAGTTCACCGCCGAGGACGGCTACCAGCACTCCCTCCGCGAGTTCTTCAAACCCGGCCGCCCCGTCATCCTCAACCTCGTCTACTACACCTGCCCCATGCTCTGTAACCTCGTCCTCAACGGTCAGGTCGCCGCCCTCCGCAAACTCGACTCCACCCCCGGCAAAGAGTTCGAAATCGTAACAATCTCCATCGACCCCACCGAAAACTACGCCATCGCCCGCACCAAGAAGGCCTCTTACCTCGAATCCTACGCCCGCCCCGCCCCCGGCTGGCACTTCCTCACCGACTACAACGGCTCCACCGCCCGCCTCGCCTCCCAAATCGGCTTCAACTACAAACTCGACGAAAAAACCGGCCAGTACGCCCACGCCGCCGTCATCTTCGTCATCACCCCCGAAGGCAAGGTCTCCCGCTACCTCTACGGCATCAATTTCAAACCCTTCGACATCCGCCTCGCCCTCGCCGAAGCCGCCAAGGAACACACCGGCGCATCGCTCGAAAAGTTTCTCCTCTACTGCTTCCACTACGACCCCGTCGCCCGTAGCTACACCCTCTTCGCCCGCAACGTCATGCGCATCGGCGGCTTCGTCACTCTGCTCATCCTCGGTTTGATTCTTCTCAGGCTCTGGAGGCGTGACCGCACGCCCTCCACCCCCCTAATGGTGAATGTGAAATGAACTGGTTCCGCGAATTCCTACTGCCTCAGTCAGCCGCCGCCACCACCGGCGACGTCGATGGACTCTTCATGTTCATCACCTGGCTGACCGTCTTCTTCTTCTTCTTCAACGGCGGCCTCATCTGGTACGCCGTCCGCAAATGGCGCCGCCGCTCCTCGCGCGACATCACCCCCCACATCACCCACAGCACCAAGCTCGAAATCATCTGGAGCGTCATCCCCCTGATCGTCGTCATGGGCATCTTCTTCTGGGGCTTCCGCGGCTACGTCCGCGCCTGGGTCGTGCCCAACGACGCCATCGAAATCGTCGTCACCGCCAAGAAATGGGTCTGGGAGTTCGAATACCCCGACGGCACCCGCAGCCTCAACGACCTCCACGTCCCCCTCAACAGACCCGTCAAGCTCGTCATGCACTCCGAGGACGTCATCCACTCTTTCTTCGTCCCCGCCTTCCGCATCAAACGCGACGTCATCCCCGGCCGCTATACCGAACTCTGGTTCACCGCCAACCAGCCCGGCGTCCACCAGGTCTTCTGCGCCGAATACTGCGGCAAGGGCCACTCCGACATGCTCGCCCGCATCTTCGCCGACACCCCCGAACAGTACGAAACCTTCCTCCGCGAAGGCGACGAACAGGTCCGCAAAATGCCCCTCAAAGACCTCGGCAAAATCGTCTACGAAAACAAAGGCTGCGCCACCTGCCACTCCATCGACGGCACCCGCGGCCAGGGCCCCACCCTCGCCGGCATCTTCGGCCACCAGATCAAAGCCGCCGACGGCAAGTCCTATACCGTCGACGAAAACTACATCCGCGACTCCATCCTCAATCCCCAGGCCGTCATCGTCCAGGGCTACGAACCGATCATGCCCACCTTCCAGGGCCTCTTGCGTGAACGCGAGATCGCCGGCGTGATCGAGTACATCAAGTCGTTGCAGTAATACAGGAGATCCAACCATGGCAGAAGCAATGACATCCACCGCCGCGCACAGCCACCCCGACTACCTCTCCGAAAACAAGGGCCTCTGGAACTGGCTCACCACCGTCGACCATAAACGCATCGGCGTCATGTACATGTGGTCGGTCGTCGCCTTCATGATCATCGGCGGCCTCCTCGCCCTCCTCATCCGCCTCGAACTGCTCACCCCAAAGACCACCGTCATGTCGGCCGAAATGTACAACCGCGCCTTCACCCTCCACGGCGCCGTCATGGTCTTCCTCGTCATCATTCCCGCCATCCCCGCCTCCCTCGGCAACTTCCTCCTCCCACTCCTCATCGGTGCAAAGGACGTCGCCTTCCCCCGCCTCAACCTCGCCTCCCTCTACGTCTATTGGTTCGGCGCGGCCATGGCCGTCTCCACCCTCGTCCTCGGCGGCGTCGACACCGGCTGGACTTTCTATACCCCCTACTCCACCACCACCGGCGGCGGCGTCTCCATGATGGTCCTCGCCGCCTTCGTCCTCGGCTTCTCGTCCATCTTTACCGGCGTCAACTTCATCGCCACCGTCCACAAACTCCGCGCGCCCGGCATGGGCTGGTTCCAACTCCCCCTCTTCGTCTGGGGCATGTACTCCACCGCCATCATCCAGATCCTCGCCACCCCCGTCCTCGGCATCACGCTACTCCTGCTCGTCATGGAGCGCGTCTTCAACATCGGCATATTCGACCCCCAACTCGGCGGCGACCCCGTCCTCTTCCAGCACTTCTTCTGGTTCTACTCCCACCCCGCCGTCTACATCATGATCCTGCCCGCCATGGCCATCATCTCCGAGATCATCCCGACCTTCTCCCACAAGACGATCTTCGGCTACAAGGCCATCGCCTTCTCTTCCGTAGCCATCGCCCTGCTCGGCTTCCTCGTCTGGGCCCACCACATGTTCGTCGCCGGCATGAGCCTCTACGCCGCCGCCATCTTCAGCTTCATCACCTTCTTCATCGCCATCCCCTCGGCCATCAAGGTCTTCAACTGGATTGCAACAATGTGGCGCGGCTCCATCTCGCTCGAGGCGCCGATGATCTACGCCATCAACTTCCTGTTGATCTTCACCATCGGCGGTCTCACCGGCCTCTTCCTCGCCGCTCTTTCCACCGACGTCCACCTCCACGACACATACTTCGTCGTCGCCCACTTCCACTACGTCATGGCCGGCTCCAACCTCCTCGCCCTGCTCGCCGGCATCCACTACTGGTGGCCCAAAATGTTCGGCCGCATGTACAACCAGACCCTCGCCAACATCGGCTCCGCCCTGGTCTTCATCGGCTTCAACGCAACCTTCCTGCCCCAGTTCGTCATGGGCAGCCGCGGCATGCCCCGCCGCTACTACAACTACCTGGAACAGTTCCAGCCCATGCACGTCGCCTCGACCATCGGAAGCTGGATCCTCGCCTTCGGCCTCTTCATGGCTCTAGCCACCCTCCTCGCCAGCCTCCGCAAGCCCAAGAACGCCGTCGCCAACCCCTGGGACGGCCGCACCATGGAATGGCAGGCCGCCTCCCCGCCCATCACCCACAACTTCGAACACCAGCCCGTCTGCATCTACGGCCCCTACGACTACCGCGAACACCCCGTCCCCGTCGCCGAGGAAGAAAATGCCACCCACTAACCTCCCCCCGGTGGGGCGGGCTTCAGCCTGCAAAGGGCTTCAGCCCGCTCCGAGGCTAAATAAGGAAGGGCGCCAGCCCGTCCCGAGGCTAAATAAGGAAGGGCGCCAGCCCGCTCCGAGGCAGCCGCGACTGCAAGCAGCGGCATCCGGAATAAGCAATCAAACCACCCTGACCTCCGGCAACCAACCAGGTAATAACAATGAGTGACGTCACCACCACAGTCCAAACCGAACACCAAGCCCACGCCCCCGGCCTGCAGCATCATTTCACCAACATGAAGCAGCAGTTCGAGGCCGCCAAACTCGGCATGTGGCTCTTCCTCGTCACCGAAGTCCTCCTCTTCGGCGGCCTCTTCGTCGGCTACGGCATCATGCACGCCAAGCACCCCGAAGCCTTCGTCGCCGCCCACCACCACCTCGACTGGCGTCTAGGCGCATTGAACACCATCGTCCTTCTCCTCTCCTCCTTCACCATGGTCATGGGAGTCTGGGCCGCCCAGACCGGCCAGAAGAAGAAGCTCATCGCCTTCCTGCTGCTCACCGTCCTTCTCGCCATGGTCTTCATGGGCGTCAAATACGTCGAATACTCCCACAAATTCCACGAAGGCCTGCTCCCCGGCAAATACTACTCCCACCAGGGCGACACCGTCCCCGGACAGTTCATGTTCTTCAGCTTCTATTTCATGATGACGGGCCTCCACGGCATCCACGTCCTGCTAGGCATAGTCGCCCTCCTCTGGATCACCTTCCGAGCCTGGCGCAACCAGTTCTCGGCCCAATACTACGGCCCGGTCGATATCGTAGGCCTCTACTGGCACCTGGTCGATCTCATCTGGATCTACCTCTTCCCCCTCATGTACCTGATCTCGTAACCAAGGCAAATGAACCCCTCTCCGACAAACACGAAGACCGCGAACGCGAGCAAGTCCGGATGCCCCAATCCTGACCCCAACCAACCGCGAACGAAGAGAGCGGCTCCCCCCCCGCCACCCAAACCCATCAACCGCGAACCCGGAGGCCCCGAACGCAGAGAGGGGGTCTCTTCGCCGCCGCCCGCCCCCATCAACCGCGAACGAAGAGAGCGGGTCTCTCCCCCGCCACCCGCCCCCATCAACCGCGAACGAAGAGAGCGGGTCTCCGCGGCAATTTCCAACCAAGCCGCTTCCTCCCCGCATTTCAGTAAGGAGTCTTGAACACAATGTCCAACCACGCCGCCACCCATGAACACGCAATCACCGGACCCAAAACCTACGCCGCCGTCCTCGGAGCCCTGCTGGTCCTGACCATCCTCACCGTCGGCATCTCGCGCATCGACTTCGGCGGCATGAACACGGTCGTAGCCATCCTGATCGCATCCATCAAGGGTGCGCTGGTCGCCCTCTTCTTCATGCACCTCCGCCACGACAAGTTCAACGCCGTCATCTTCATCCTCGGCCTGTTCTTCCTCGCCGTCTTCCTGATCTTCACCCTCTTCGACGTCTCCACCCGGACCACCATCCTCCCCTCCAACCTCAAACAACCGGTCCAGGCCTTCCCCGGAGCCCCCCTGAACAAGCCGATCCGCCCCTCGACCGGCCAACCGGTGGGCGCAAACCCAGCCCCCTAACCAATCCGCAACGCCAGGCGGCCGGCCTCGATAGCCGGTCGCCCCCCCGCCCATACAGCCACCCTCACACCTCGCCCCCCGCCAACCTCTCCTCAAAACTCCGAACCCCTCCCCAAGCTCGATCAGGTCGGCTGACTGGAACCTGGAACCTGGGACGAACCTGGGAACCTGGGAACCTGGGACAGCCTTATAGCTGGTATGGGCGTGTTTTGAGCGAAGCGAGTTTTCCACAGCCGCCGCCGGCGTTCATCTGTGGAAATCATCCTTCGCCGCCCTTGCAATCGCCGCCCATCGGCGTTAGCAC
>CAMTUE010000022.1:0-19139 GCA_947084845.1 uncultured Bryobacteraceae bacterium
CCTCCCACGAACGCCTTTTCTTCCGTTCCCTCAATCAACTCAAGCAGATACAACAGGAACGCCTAATGAGAGAGACCGATCAAAAAGCAGCCCTCCCCGCCCAAATCCCCCCCGGAGTCCGCCTCAAACCCCTCTTCGCCCACCTCAAATCCCTCCAGCGCCGCCCAAAAACCAAAACCACCGCCGCCACCCGCCCACCAGAGCCCCCGATCACAAAAGACGGGTCCGCAAAACTGCCCGAAAGGCGCCCCGCAGCCTGAAAACCACCACCAACCCAACCAGCAATCGGCCGCGAACGAAGCCAGCGCGTCCCACTTGAAACTACAGGCCTGGTTCGGATTGGCGGGCGCCTTTGCCCGTCAACCGCCTGCCCGCCGCGGAGGAAACCGGACCGCTCCGGCCGCCGGCATACGGGCCTTGCGGCGCTGCGCGGACACTGTGCCCCAAAAGAGCCATGAAGCCCCACCTGAGGCATGCGCGACCTCCCGATGTGCCGTCTCCGGCCGGCTCGAAGCGCCTACCCGCAGCCAACGGGCCGGTCACGAACAGCAAAGGTTGGTTTATCTGAAAGGGTCTGTCGAGAAGATACTCCTGGCCTGCGATGCCGCCCTCGGGCCACGAGGCGCTCGCGAGGAAGTGAATGCGACATGGATTCAGGGCCGCGCCGAGGAGATGGCCGCCAAACGCACGGCGGTTTTTGCGAGAGTGACGCCGGAGCAGAAGCTGCGTCTGGTGGAGGCGCTTCAGGCCCGTGGTCATATCGTTGCGATGACCGGCGATGGCGTCAATGATGCGCCGGCTCTGCGGCAGGCCAATATTGGGGTGGCCATGGGCGTGGCCGGGACCGAGGTCGCCAAGGAAGCCGCCGACATTGTCCTCACCGACGACAATTTCGCTTCCATCGAGGCAGCCGTCGAGGAGGGCCGGGGCGTCTTCGACAACCTCGTGAAGTTCATCACCTGGACCCTTCCGACCAATATCGGTGAAGGCCTGGTTATCCTCGCCGCGGTATTTGCGGGCGCGACCCTGCCCATTCTTCCGGTGCAGATTCTCTGGATCAACACGACGACTGCCGCGCTGCTCGGACTGATGCTCGCCTTCGAGCCGAAGGAGCCGGGAATCATGCTCCGGCCACCCCGCGATCCCCGGATGCCGATCCTCACCCACATACTGCAACCGCGGATAGCATTGGTCTCGGCGATGTTGCTGGCAGGCTCATTCGGCCTGTTCAACTGGGAACTATCGAACGGCGCCAGCCTGGCGGAAGCTCGAACAGTGGCGGTTATCGTATTCGTGATGGGAGAGCTTTCTTACCTGTTCAACTGCCGCTCGCTCACACAGTCGATGTTTAAGCTCGGTGTATTCGCCAACCGCTGGGTAGTCGGAGGCGTTACCGTGATGGTGACTCTCCAGATGCTTTTCACTTACATGCCTGCGATGAACCTGATGTTTAACAGCGCTCCCATCGGACTGTTCTCCTGGTTCCTCATCCTGGCGGTGAGCCTGGCCATTTATGGCGTCATCGGATTGGAGAAATGGCTTCGGCTGCGGATGGCGCCTGCACAGACCCAAGCGGGTCTACAGGATGGAGGCCGACGAGAAAGTTAGAGCAATGGTGATCACTGACGCGGGTATGGTTAGACCAACCACGACGGTGGCCGAAATCGCGGGGCTGCTTCGGGCGCATCGTATTGGCGGCGCGTGTGGGCAGTCAGAACCAGATCCGGCGCGAAGTGCAGCATCAGTGCCGAGCTGGCGGCGGGATTCCGGCGACGTTCAGGGCTTCTTGAAGTCGTTCAGGATTCTATAGATCTGGCGCCCGTATTGCTCGATGGCCTTGATCCCGATGCCGGGAATCGCCAGCAGATCGGCGGCGCTCTCGGGACGGTTTAGAGCGATGGCCCGCAGCGTCTTGTCGCTGAAGATCCGGAACGCGGGGATGCCATGCTTGCGGGCTTCGGCCAACCGCCAGGCCTTGAGCGCGTCCTCCAGTCCGGTGGGTGGTTCGGCGACCTTGCTTATAGCCGCCTTGGCAGGCTTCGCCGCCACCGCTTTGCCCTTCTGCGTGACCGGTTTCGCTTCCGGTTTGGCCTTGGCCGCGGCCTTCTTCGCCTTCTTCTTCCCCGATGATGCCGGGGCTTCCTTGAGGACGAGGTCGACATCAGGCGCCGAACCGGCGTCCATGCCGGCGGCGGTGAGCCGGACCGTGCGATAGGGGATCTGCTTGCCTTCCTTCTCGAACACGGCATTGGCGAGACTGGCGAGACCGGCGCGGGCCAGCGCTCCGAGCACCTGCTCGAAATCGTCGCGGCTCATCCCGCCCTTCGGGAAGAGCTCCGCGTGCAGCTTGCCCGTTGAGCGCTGTTGACCCGAATCGAGCGTCTCCAGGACTCGCTGCGCGGCCGCGCGCTCCGCCTCGCTGGCCTGCCGGAAGCGTTGGGCCAATGCGTCGCCGGGCGCGCAGAAATCGCATATTCCGCAAGGCGCCTGCCCGTCTTCGAGATCGCCGAAATGGCGCACGAGTGCCGACATCCGGCATTGATCCGCTTCGGCATAGCGGATCATCAGGTCGACCTGCGCACGTTTCTGATCACCCAGTTCGATATAGGATTCCCTCCACCCGGCGCCGCCGGCCGTGGCGTTTTCGGCGTAATCGAGGATGGCGCCGCCGTGGATCCAGAGCTTTTCCAGCGCCTTGTCGAACACGTCGGGATCCAGTTTCATGCGCTTCAGCAGGCTGGCTTTTTCCACCGGCTGAGGCCCGAGAGCCGCAAACAGCCTGTCCATGATCTGGACGTCCGGATAGTCGCGGCCCATGAAGAAGTCGTGCGTGTAGCGGTCCGCGTAGGAGTGCATCAGGATGGCCCGGCTCGGCTGGCCGTCGCGCCCGGCCCTGCCGATCTCCTGGTAATAGGCTTCGATGGAGCCGGGCAGGCCGGTATGAATGACCGTGCGGACATCGGGTTTGTCGATGCCCATGCCGAAGGCGATCGTCGCGACAATCACCTCCAGGCGGCCGGCGAGGAATCCCTCCTGAACCCGTCTGCGTCGATCCGCGTCCAGACCCGCGTGATAGGCGGCGGCAGGGAAGTGGCCGGCGAGTTCGGCGGCGATGCTATCGGCCATCTTTCTCGTCGGCGCGTAGATGATGGCGGGCCTGCGGAGGTCCGGCGCCAGCAGTCGAGCCGCCAGCGGCGGGCGGAGCGAAGGCACGGCTTCTACGACTTCGATGGCGATGTTGTCGCGGCGGAAGCCATGGATATAGCGCGTGGCGGAGTCGATGCCCAATTGGCGGCAGATGTCGTCCTGGACCAGCGGAGTCGCCGTCGCCGTGAGCGCGATCACCGGCGCTGGGCGCAACGCCGGCAGGTAGTTGCCCAACATGCGGTAGTCGGGCCGGAAATCGTGGCCCCACTGGGAGATGCAGTGCGCCTCGTCGATGGCGATCAGCGCCGGCTTGCGCTTGGCGAGCATCTCAGGAAAACCCGCCACCTTCAGCCGTTCCGGGGCGATGAACATGAATTGCAGGCGGCCATTCAAGTAGTCAATGCAGACCTGACGGGAGACGGTGCGCTGCTGGCCGGAGTGGATGCAGGCGACCGAAAACCCCTGCGCCTTCAGCTTCGACGCCTGGTCTTCCATCAAGGCGATCAACGGGCTGACGACAAGCGTCGTCCCGCCTCGCGCGATGCCGGGCAACTGGTAGCAGAGCGACTTGCCCGCGCCGGTGGGCATCACCAGCAGCGCGTCCCTGCCATCGATGACTGCCCGGCAAACCTCTTCCTGATTCGATCGGAACGCTTCGAAGCCAAAGGCGCGGTGCAGCAGATCGTCGAGCGGAGTCCCCTGATCGAATCGAACGTCGGGCGTTCTCGAAGGCGCCGGCTGCTCCGGCGGCGTAGCGTCAATGTGCACCATTTCCGGCTTTCTCTGCGAGGGCTGCGATTGGGCTACCTTGCCGACAACCTCGCGGACATAATCCTCGATGCCTTTCAAGAAGGGTTCCAGATTGGCCTTGCCGCGCTGAATCCGCCCGAGGAAAGCCTCCCATTGGCCCGTCATGGCGGGACTCTTCACTTCCGGGTGGACCACTTCGATCAGATGGATGCCCTTGTCCGTTGCCTGGAGGCTCTTGCCCATGCGTTCGATGTAGCCGCGTTTCAACAGCACTTCGATGATGGATGCGCGCGTCGCGGGCGTGCCAAGGCCGGTCTCCTTCATGGCGTCGGAGAGTTCCTTCTCGTCCAGCGTCTTGCCGGCCGTCTCCATCGCCGTCAGCAGGGTTCCTTCGGTGAATCGTTTGGGCGCACGCGTCTTTTTGTCGAGCGCGACGATGTCGGCCACGTCCTGCGGCTGGTCCGCGGCAAGGCCGGACGGCAGCGCCTGGTCTCCGTCCTGATCGTCGGCATCGGGCTTGCTCTTCACGGTCTTCTTTGGAAGGGCCACGTCGAGCACTTTCCAGCCAACCTGTTGGACCGCGGTGCCGGAGGAATGGTATCGGTCCAGCGTTTCGCCGGTGGAGGGCGGGCTGAAGCCCTTTGCAGGCTGAAGCCCGCCCCACCGGGGGTCGCGGATGGCCGTGATCACGGTTGTGACGGCCGAGATGTGGTCGTCGTGCCAGGCGGCCAGCAGGCGGCGGCAGATCAGGTCGTGGATCTTCTTTTCTTCGGGAGCGAGCGAGGCTCGTTCGGGCGCCGCCGCGGTCGGGATGATGGCGTGGTGGTCGGTTACCTTGGCGTCATCGACGAACCGCCGCCCCAACGGCCGCTCACCCGTACCGGGCGCGAGGAGTTCGCGATAGGGAGCCTCGATGGCGTGGACAACCTTGCTCAGCGTGGCGGCGACATCCTTCGAGAGGTGGCGGCTGTCGGTTCGCGGGTAGCTGATCAGCTTGTGGCGTTCGTAGAGCGCCTGGGCAAGGTCGAGGGTCTGCTGCGCGCTGAAACCGTAGAGCCGGTTGGCGTGCCGCTGCAACTCGGTGAGGTCGTAGAGCGGCAGCGGCGCCATCCTCTGCGTCACCGATTCGATGGACTCAATCGACGCCTGCCCTTTGCTGGCGCGTTCAATGATCGCCGCCGCCTCTTCGCCGTCCGGGTTCAGCCGCTTGGCGAGTTGAAGAGACTCCTTGTCTGTTCCTTCGCCCTGCGACGGCCGGAACCAGGTCCCTTTATACGTGCTGTCAGGCGCTGCGGTTTTGGGATGGAATGTGGCGACAACTTCCTGGTAGTGTTCGGGGACGAAGGCGCGGATGGCGAGTTCGCGCTCGACCAGCATGGCCAGGGTGGGCGTCTGCACACGTCCTACGGAAAGATCTTCGTCATAGATGAGCGAGTAGGCGCGGGAGAGGTTCATGCCGACCAGCCAGTCGGCGCGGCTGCGGCCACGGGCGGCGTCGGCCAGGGGGTCGTAGTCGCGGCCGGGACGCAGGGAATCGAAGCCCTTGCGGATGGCGTCGGGCGTCAGCGAAGAGATCCAGAGGCGGCTGACGGGTTTGTGCGAATGCGCCGCCTCATAGATGTAGCGGAAGATCAGTTCACCTTCGCGGCCGGCGTCGGTCGCGCAGACGACCTGCGATATGCGGGGCGAATTCAGGATCTTGCGGACCACCTCGAACTGGTCCTTCGTCTTCTCATAGACCACCAGCGGCCACTCTCGCGGCAGCATCGGCAGGCGGTCCCGCCGCCACTGCTTCCATTCCGGATTCATCTCATGGGGCTGGGCAAGCGAGGCCAGATGGCCGATCGCCCAGGTGACGACATACCCGTTTCCATGCAGATACCCGTCGCCCCTGGTCGTGGCGCCAAGGACGTGGGCGATGTCGCGCGCGACCGACGGTTTTTCGGCCAGCACGGCGATCGACTGGGTTTCGGGTGCGGCCATGGGGAGGATTCCAGTGTATCGAGACTGGTGACGGCATTCGGGAAGTTGCGGCCAAACGAACTCCCGGCCCGCTGAAAGCAGCGCTGAAAGCGGCGGCTTCGCACGCCGGCTCCCAACTGCAATATGATGCCTACGAAGTCCATCTGAACCGAGGAGCGAATCGAGACATGGCCAAGAAGATCGCAATGATCGGGGCAGGGAGCATCGTTTTTTGCAGGACACTGCTGAACGACATCCTCGCCACGCCGGCGCTTGCTGATTCAGAGATCGCGCTGATGTCGCGCACTGAGCCGAAGCTGCGCGCGATGGAGAGCTTCGCCCGGCGCATGGTCTCGGACAACGGACTCGCCGCCAGCGTCTGGGCCACGCTCGACCGCCGCGAGGCGATCCGGGATGCCGATTTCGTCGTCGTCATGGTTCAGGTGGGCGGCGTCGACGCTTTCGAGATCGACTATAAAATCCCGCTCAAGTACGGCATCGATCAGTGCATCGCCGATTCGCTCGGCCCAGGAGGCCTCTTCCGCGCCCTGCGCTCGATTCCCCTTCTCTCCTCCATCGCCCGCGACATGGAAGAACTCGCCGCGCCCGGCGCGATCATGCTGCAATACGCCAACCCGATGGCGGCGAACTGCCTGGCGCTCGGCAAGGCGTCGAAGGTCTCTTTCGTTGGACTCTGCCATGGTGTGCAAACGACCCTTGATCTCATCGCGCGATACTGCGGCGTAGCGAAGGACGAGATCAGCTACACCTGCGGCGGCATCAACCACATGGACTGGTTCCTGACCCTGTCGCACAAGGGCCGAAACCTCTACCCCATGCTGCGCGAGGTCTTCGAGAAGCCGGAGTTCTACAAGAACGAGAAGGTGCGCGGCGAAGTCTTCCGCCACTTCGGCTACTTCATGACCGAATCGACAGGCCATCTGAGCGAGTATGTCCCATGGTTCCGCAAGTCCCGTGCAGCGCTCGATGCTTACTGCGACGAGCCGAGCTTCGGCGGCGAAACCGGGGCATATTATTCCTGGTGCCGCACCGTGGCCGACTACTACGCCGCGCACGACCCGCTGCAATTCGAGTCCACCAGCATCGAACGGCGCAGCGTCGAATACTGCTCCTGGATCATGGAGGCGGTGGCCACGGGCAAGCCGTTCCGCTTCATGGGCAACGTCCGCAACGACGGTTACATCACGAATCTGCCGCAAGGCTGCTGTGTCGAGGTGCCGACATTCGCCGACGACACCGGCCTGCATCCCACGGTCATCGGCGACCTGCCCCCTCAATGCGCCGCGCTTTGCATGACCAACGTCAACGTGCAGACGCTGGCCGCCGAAGCCGCGCTGGCGTCGGACCCCGAACTCGTCATGCAGGCCGCCGCGCTCGACCCGCTGTCATCGGCCATCTGCACGCTGGACGAGATTCGCCGCATGTGCTCGGAGATGTTGGAGGCGCAGCGCGAATGGTTGCCGGGCTTTGACGGCAAGTCGATTGCACCCAGGCCGCGGATCTCGATCCCGGACGGCTGCGTCGCCGTGGATGTCCCGCTCGACCCGGCGCTGGCCATCGGGAAGCGCTTCGGAACGTTGATCAATCATACGGAGAACTCATGAAGACCTGGTCCCGTAGAGATGTTTGCAGGATAGCCGCCGCGCCGCTGTTGCTCTCGCGCCGCGCCGTGGGCGCCAATGACCGTATCCGCGTCGGCGTGATCGGCGCGGGCAATCGAAGCGGCCTGTTGATCGACCAACTTCCGGAAGGGGCCGAGGCCGTCGCCATCGCCGACTGCTATTTGAAGAAGGCCGAAGACCTGGCCGCCAAGCGGCAGGCGAAATGGCGCATCCATCAGGACTACCGCCGGCTGCTGGACGACAAAGAGATCGACGGCGTCATCGTCGGCGCGACCGACCACGCGCGGGCGCTGCTCTGCATCCATGCGTGCCAGGCGGGCAAAGACGTCTATGCAGAGAAGCCGCTGACGCTCTACGTGGCCGAAGGGCGCGCCATCGTCAAGGCGGCGGAACGCTACAAGCGCGTCTTTCAGGTGGGCAGCCAGCAGCGTTCGATGGCGATGAACCAGATCGCCTGCGCGTTCGTTCGCGGCGGAGGGCTGGGGCAGATCTATTTCGTCCAGGGCTGCAATTACCCTTCGGCCCGATTGTGGGAGGCGCAACCAGCGCAGCCCTTACCCGACGGCATGGACTGGAATCTGTGGCAGGGCCAGACGGCGGTTCGTCCTTATCACGATCAGTTGTACCGCGGCTGGATGGGATGGCGCGACTATTCCGGCGGCGAGATGACCAACTGGGGCGCGCATGGGTTGGACCAGATTCAATCGGCTCTGGGCATGGATGGAACCGGCCCGGTGGAGCTGTTCCCGCTGGCCGATTCCGCGCCCGGCGCGGTCGCGTTCCGCTACGCGAACGGTGTGCTCGTCCGTCTTGAACTGCCGATGGGCAACCTGAACGGCGGCGCGGTCTTCGTCGGCAAACGCGGTCGCATGGAGATCGTCCGCAACGGTTTCCGCCTCGATCCCCCCGAACTGATGAAGGAAATACAGTTGCCGCCGAAGGAAGAGACGGACAAGTGGGACCGGGCACTGTGGCAGGCCAAGTACCATATGCAGGACTGGCTGGACGCGATGCGAACGCGCCGGGCTCCATTGGCGGGGCCGGAGATCGGCCACCGGTCAGTGAGCGTGTCGCACCTGGCAAATATCGCGAGAGAGCTGAACAGGAAGCTGCGCTGGGACCCGGCCGCCGAGCGGTTCACCGGCGACAGCGAAGCCAACGCGCTGCTGATGCGCCCGCGCCGCAAGGGCTTCGAACTGCCGGCATAGCGACTCCCGCCCGCCGGAGTGGCGGAGTTTCGCAGTCAAACCGTAGCGGCGAATTCGATCACCCGTTCGCGGATCTGATCGCGGATGCGGCGAAAGGCGGCGAGACGTTCTTCCTCGCTGCCCGCCACCGCGGCCGGATCCTCGAAGCGGGCGCCAAGGTAATGGCGGAAGATGCCCTCGCCTATCTGGCTGCGCGCTGAATTGCCGGTGCAGAGCACAACAACGGCGGGCTTCTCGCGCTTACGGCTTCCTCGCCCGGATGAAGGCGCTCATGAACTTGCCCACCACCGCCGGGGCGATGGCGTCGACGTCGATCCCTGCGGTCGAAAGGAATTCGCGGGCGTCTTCGATGTTGTACACGCGGGTCGGCTCGACATCGATGTCGACAAATCCGGCGCGTGCGAGTTTGCCGGTATATTCCGACTCTTCGAGCGCGCCCGCAATGCAGCCGGCCCAAAGTTCGACGTTGCGGCGCACCTCGACCGGTACTTCTCCACGAACGACCACGTCTGAAACGGCAAACCGCCCGCCCGGCTTCAACACGCGGAAGGCCTCGGCCAGCACGCGGTCTTTGTCGGCCGAAAGATTGATGACGCAGTTCGAGATGATGACGTCGACCGTGCCATCCGGCAGCGGAATGTTCTCGATCTCGCCTTTGAGGAACTCGACGTTCGCAATGCCGGCTTTGCGCTGGTTGTCGCGCGCAAGGGAGAGCATCTCATCCGTCATGTCCAGGCCATAGGCCTTGCCCGCGGGACCGACCCGCTTGGCGGAAAGCAGCACGTCGATGCCGCCGCCGCTGCCGAGATCGAGCACCACTTCGCCGGCTTTCAACTCGGCCAGCGCGGTCGGGTTGCCGCACCCGAGCGAGGCGAGGACGGCCGTCTCGGGCAGTTCGCTCTTCTGCAATTCGTCGTACAGTCTCGACGTGATGGGATCAGTCGTCTCGCCGCAGCGGGACGCCGAAGGCGAAGAGCCGCAACACGCGCTGCCGCTCCCCGAGACCACGCGAAGCGCCGCCTGGCCGTATCTCTCTTTCACCGCTTCCTTGACGTCTTTTATGCTCATAGTCTCTTTTTGAACTCCTTTTCCTGGTTCCGCACCGAAGCTGTGAGCGGACACACATCTCCCCACATCCTCGCGACACTCGATTACCTTCGACTCTTACTCGCAGAGCTGAACAATCTCCTCGCGGGTGAACACCTTGTTCCTGGTGCAGCACTCCGCATAGAGAAAGGTCAGCAACTCACGCAGCGCCCCGGTGTTGGCGCTGTACCAAAGGAACGTACTCTCCCTTCGCACGTTGACCAGTTCCTCGTTCTTCAGTTTGTCGAGGTGATGGGACAACGTCGACGCAGGGATGCCCAACTCGGCCTGAATGTCGCCCACGATCATCCCGTTCGGATGCGCGCTGAGCAGCAGGCGGATGATCCGCAGACGCGGCTCCGTCCCGATGGCGGCGAGCATGTCGGCGAACTTCGCGGTTTGATCGGCCTCGTTGAGCGCCATTAATTCGATGGTAGTCGAAATATGGAAGCTGTCAAGGGGGAATCGCGTTTTCGGAGAGTCTCGTGGCAAAGAGGTGTCGAGATTGGTCCCGACACGGCACATACCCGTTGGCGAGCCGCGTCCGCGCTCCCATCCGGGAGGGATGTTGAGTTGGTGGAGGCCGATCAGTCCTTCTTGGCGGAGGACGAACCGGCGGACGGCGTGGCGGCTTTCGTGTCGCTCTTTGACTCGGACTTGGATTCGGACTTGGTCTCCGACTTCGACTCCGACTGGGATTCCGTTCCCGATCCCTTGCCGTTCTTCGACGGTTCCGAACCGCCGGACTTCTTGTAGTCGGTGATATAGAACCCGCTGCCCTTGAACCGCAATGAAGGCTTGCCCATCAGCCGTTCAAGTTCTCCGCCGCAGTCATCGTGAACCGTCAGAGGTTCGTCGGAGAATTTCTGGATCTTTTCGAGGACCAATTCGCACTTGGCGCACTTGTACTCATACAAAGGCATCTGCTAACCAACCTCACACTCTCTGTTCGGAATCCGCTTCATCCGGCCTGTCGCGCCTACTGTTTCACCGGCACGCCAACCGATTGCTTGGCCGGCCCTGCAAGCGGGGTCAGAACCTTCGGCTGGCCCGGCGCCGCAACCACAGGGGAATTGCCCGCCACCTGCGCCGCCTTGCCGCTCAACACCTCGAGCGCCTTTTTCAGGATGGCGTCCTCGCCCGGCTTTGCAGGTTCGGTCCTCAGTCCTGGCTGCGCCGCGGGCGTTTCGGCGGGCGCATCCTCATCGTCCAGCGCCGAGTCCGACCCCATGTCGGCCACGGGGAAGGCCGGCATCACCGAGGACTCCTGAATCGTCTTGCCCTCGGGCGTCTTGTACTTAGCCACGGCCAGCAACAGCGCGCCGCCGTCGCCGGTGGGGATCGCTTTCCGCACGGCCGCATCGCCGTAGGTCCGCTCGCCCACCACCTTGGCGCGCTTATTGTCCTGAAGCGCCGCCGCGGCGATCTCGGCCGCGCCCACTGTGCCGCGGTTGGTCAGGACGACCAGGTCGCCTTTCCAGACCACCTTCGACGGATCGGCCTTAAAGGTCACCTTTTCGTACTTCTGACCTTCCAGTGTCGCGATCACACCACTATCGAGGAACAAGGACGCCAGCGCGGCGCCTTCTTCGGGACTCTGAACGGCCGAATGGCGCAGGTCCAGCACCAGCTTCTTCATCCCCTGCTTCTCGAGATCCTTGACTTTGGCAGCCACTTCAGCCGCTTTGCCCTTGTTCAAGTCCTGGACCACGACATAGCCGGTCTGGCTGTCAAGCATCTTTGAAGTGATGGCGGGCGGAGTCACCATCGCCCTGGTCAGCTTGATCGTCGCCGGCTCGGGCTTGCGCATTCGCAGCACGGTCAATTCGATGGTTGAACCCGGCTCGCCCTCCAGCATGACGTCGGCATAGGCCAGCGGCATGTCACGCGTCGAGACGCCGTTGATGGCTTCAATGATGTCTCCGGTGCTCAGGCCCGCCTGATCCGACGGCGAACCCGGAATGGCATCAACCACGCTCAATTCGGTGCTGTACTTCCGCGACAGGACCAGGCCCAGACCGGCCCGGTGCTGATCTTTCGCCTTCAAATACGCTTTGTACTGGCCCGCGTCCAGGTAACTCGCAAAGGGGTCGACAGTCACCAGCAGGCCGTTGATCGCGCCGAGGGTGACATTCTTCATGTCCGGCTCTTCAACGTAGTCGGATTTGATCCGTGCAAACACCTCGGTGAAGACATTCAGGTGGCGGTACGGCTCGCTCGCCTGCGGCGCCGGGTTCTGGCCCAGCACGGCTCCCACCAGCAGTAGACCCACCAGGAGGCCTGATGCGGTGACGAGGACGTTCTTAAAGGTGCGGTTCATTGTGCGGATCACCCCGGCGCCAGGCGGACTCAAGCGGGGTGGAATCTCCCTCTCTCCAAGTATAACAACCGCCGTGTCAAGCGCGGTGCTGTCTGGATAGACGCGTTGATGCCGTAAATGGCTGCAAACATTTCGTTTGCGCGTCCCCAGATTTGTTTCTTATCGCTGTGACCGGCATTGCCGGGAGGGTGAAAACGGCCGCATCCGCGGGATACGACCAAACGAACTCATCGGGCGGAACTGGCGTGGGCCGTGTCTGGAAGGACGGCCGGTTTCATGGCGTCAGTCGCCGGGTCTTCCGCTGGCGGCTGATGGAACATCGCAACGCAAATGATAAAGAGAGGCGCGGCGAACTGGTAACTGGTCTCGCTGGACCAGGGCATCGGCAGCAGCGGCAGGACGGGCGAGGCCATGAAGACAGTCAAAATTCTCAGCCACCGGCGGCTGGCGTGTTCGATCACGTGAAGGCTGAGCGGCAGCAGGCAGACGAGGTCATAGGCATAGGAATGGTGGCCGATTGGCACCGATACCGCCAGCGCCAGGCAGGCGGCCGCCCCGAAAGGCCACCTGAGTGCGGGCCTTGCCACAGCCGCAAGCAGGATCGATGATGCCAGGATTTCCAAGGCTGCCGCGTGTTTCAACCCATTGAACATGCCTCGGAAGTTGACCATGGTCTCGACATGCGGGTTCGATGAGGGATTCAGCGCCGACGCTGCGAAGGCCGCCGGCCAATCCAATCCGGCCGCGATAAAGGAGACGGCCGCCAAGCCGAATCCCGCGGCCGCCCACCCCGCCAGAAAGCCCCACCGGCGCCGGGCTGCGGCGAGCAAAGGCGCCCACAGGAACAGATGGATCTTGATCGCTCCCAGGGCAATCAGCGCCCCGGCCGCGCGTGGATGCCTGGACCCCAACAGCCGGGTCGAAGCAGCCATCAGCACCAACACGGCGACGACGTCCTGGCCGTATGCAAAACCGATCACCATCGGCAGCGACCAGAAGACGAATGCGGCGGTCCGCCAGCGCGGCCCCGGCCACAACCAAACGAACCCCGCCAACAGGAGTCCCAGGATGAACTTCCAGATCAGCAGAGCCGCGGAATAGGAGAGCAATCCGAGGGGAGCCATCAGAACCGCGAAGAAAGGCAGGCGGATAAATGCGTTGCCCGTCTCGGCGCATCCTACTATTGCGCGCTGCAGTTCCAGCACCGCCCGCTGATCGTATACCGAGCCTTGCCAAAGGAGCCGGCCTCCGGCATAGAAAGCGGAGAAGTCAGATCCGCACCGTCCCGTTCGATCCAGCATCCACCAGCCAGTCGCGAATAGGACCGCGCCCACGCACGCCAGCACCGGCCATACGTCCCGCGACCCTGTGTTTGCAGTGAGAATCCTCATCTTGCCGCTCCTTCTCAAATCGTCTGAAGCGGCCTCGCACTATAGAGGAGGCCCTAGCGGCGCCTAGTCAATTCTTGCTTGAGAATTAGGGGATATTGCCGATTTGAGGAAGCAGGACGTACCGTTACTCTTGGACTAGCAACGGACAGAGAGTAAGTTGCTGAGGGAGAGGAGAATAATCGAAATGAAGAAACTGAACAACTATCTTCTGAAGCTGCGGGTGATGGTGGATACCCGCGGTCAGGACCTGATCGAATACGCCTTGATGGCCGGCTTCGTGGCCGTCGCCGCCGGCGCCATCGTGCCCCAGGTTGCCGCCAACATCAGCGTCATCTTCTCGAAGGTGAACCTTGTTGTCGCTGGCGCAGCCAGCCAGGGCGCGTAATCTAGCTGATAACTGCTCAAAAGCATTTGAGGGGTGGTCCTTCGGGACCACCCCTCTTTGCTATCCAAGCCAAGGAATCAGCCTAAATACAGAGTTTTCCTGCATTTACAGCCACCTCGCCAGATCCCCACGGGCGTCAAACTCCAGTCCGCGCGCTGCTCCCAAAACCTCGATCCGCTCGTCAGCCTCCAATTCTTCCCGCAGATTCTCGCTGAAAGCCATCAATGACAGATCCTGAGTGTTCCGGATCCAGCCCATGCTCAGTTCGCCGGGCGACAACTTTCCGGCCGTGACCCAGGTCCTATCAAGACAAATCCGGTCCGAGGCGAAGCTCGCGGGCGTCCTGATCGATGCCAGCGCGCCGGAAGTGATCCCATTGATATAGGTCGGCCCGCGTTTCATCGCCTTCAACAGGCGGCCGTGGACGACATCGGCCATACCCAGGCCGACGGCGTTCCCGTAACTGTCTTTGTTCAATCCTCTCAAGTAGATACGGCGAATCGTCGGGGCGTCCGGCCAGGGGTTGTAGGCACCGTGGATGTTCCGGTTGACGATTTTCGGGTCCATTCCGGAACCGGAAATCGTCTTGCCGATCTCGTCGATGATCAGGTAGTCGAGTTCTTTCACTGGAATCATCGGCTTCCAGGTCTTCACGATCCTGAGCAGCTCTTCCTCGCGCGTTTCCATCGCTTCGACGCGGATCGCTTCCAGATGGGCGGTGGCATGGTTGGCGTCTTCCATGATCGCCAGGCCGCCGAGGATCTTGCCTGATTCCAATACTTTACGGCCCACGGTCCGGATCACATCCTCCAGTCCGCGAGTATGCGCGTGACTGTGATAGGCCTGGGCGCCGGCGAGTTTGCCCAAACCGATGGCCATCATCTTGAACAGGCCGCTCTCAAGATTTCCGGCGAAGTCTGTATGCCATTTCACCCGCCCGCAGAGCATCACTGCGTCCGAGGCGTGGGCCAACGCATCCATGTAGACCGGGATCCCGCTGGAGGCGCCCAAGTGGACCACTTTTAGCGAACTTCGTACCGGACAGCCCACCCCAGCTTCGGTAACTCCATATTTAGCAAGCACTTCGGCCTGCCCCTTCGCCGTCGCCGCGCCGTGGCTCCCCATCGCCGGAAAGACGAACGGGCGCATCCCCTTGCCTTTCCACCAGTCAACCGAAGTCCTGACGATGAGCTGGATGTTGGCGATACCCCGGCTGCCGACTCCGATGGCCACAGCCGCGCCGGGCTGCAAGCTGTCCGCCATGCCGGATCGCCCGAGCGTATTGCGGATGCTGCCTTCGATGTCTGTGATGCCGAGGTCGGGGAACCGTTGGCGGACCAGGAGGAAGCGGGGAAACTCCATGCCCGCGATTCTATCAACTGGTGGAGAGGATTAGATTTCTTCCCACTCGCGCTCGAGCATCCTCGAATACTCGCCCGAGGCGTAAAGGTCGAAGTGGAACTGGTCCGGAGGCAGCGTCGAGAACGCTTCGTTATGCTGGCGGCAGGCGAACAGGTGGTCGGCGAAACGGTAGTAAAAACGGATGAAGTGCGCCGTCAGTTGCTCCTGAGCCGGCGGTTGGTCAAAGACAGCCTTCACGCCCAGCGCCCGGCTGAAAATCGACTTGTAGTCGGCCACGCCCCAGCGGGTCAGTTTTTCGCGAACGTCCTGTGTCGGATTGTTGATCAGCAATTCGATGAAACTGCCCGCCGCCGCCCCGGCATTGCGCAGATCCTCATCGCGGTCGGCCATCTCCACACACTGTTCGATCCAGCGCTCCAGATCCTTGCCGACATAATAGAGCATCCGGATTTCGCAGAACCGCCCGGAGAGAAAGCGCTTCTGCAACTCCTCGGGGCTCAATTCGCCGCTGGGAAGCAGACCCTGCATCATCAATTGCGCCCGGCTGCTCTCGACGAGCCGCTCGGGACCCGTGGGATCGGCGAAGGGGTGGAGGATGACCGGCGGGAGGTCCCATTTCCGGCCGGCTGGCAGTGGGGCAAATTGCATGGCGGCTATCTTCTATATCTACTATTCTATCGGCAAGAAGTGCTGGATCCTCCAACAAAACCAGCGCCCCCGGTACTATCTATTTGCGGACCGTCAGTACTGTCTTGCCTTCCATCTCCTTGCCGTCGCGCTTCCATTTCACCGTCACTTCGTCGCCCGGCTTGAACGAGCGCAGCGCATAGCTGAACTCCGTCAGATTGCTGACCGGATGGCCGCCAAACTCATACATCACGTCTCCGCCCTTCAATCCAGCCTTCGACGCGGGCGAGTCGTCCCGCACGTCGGAAAGTCGGAATCCGCCCGGCACGTCGCTCATGTCCGGGACCGAGCCGAAATAGACTCCCGATCCGCCACGGGCCGATGCCGTCGCCATGGCCTGCGGACGAGGGTCCGCGGTACGCACGAACAGCGGCCGCTCGCCGGCGCCGGCCAGTTTCACGGTAATGTCGGCAACCAGGTTCAGCAGCGTGGCGGCCGAGGTGTGGTCGATCTTCTCCCAGGTGTCCGACGGCTTGTGGTAATCGGTGTGTAACCCGCTGAAGAAAAACAGGACGGGAATCTGTTTGGTCGTGAACGAGGTATGATCGGACGACCCGTAGCCGCCCTGTTCCGACAGGTCCAGCATGAGCGGATACTTGCCCTGCGTCTCATCGAGAATGGCCTTCAACGTCGATCCCGTCCCCGAGCCGCCGACAAACACCTTGTTGTCCTTGATCCGCCCGATCATGTCCATGTTGATCATCGCCACGGCCTTTTCCGCCGGCAGCAGCGGGTTGTTGGCGTAATGCGCCGAGCCGAGCAGCCCAAGTTCCTCGCCCGAAAACGCCAGGAACAGGATGCCGCGCTTCAGCTTGCGGTCCTTAAAATATTGAGCCAGTTCGATCAGGCCAGCCGTGCCCGAGGCGTTGTCGTCGGCCCCATGGTGGATCTCCTTGCCTGCCAGCGACGGCGCCATCGACGAATACTCACCCATGCCGAGGTGGTCGTAATGGGCGCCGATGATCACATATTCGTCGGTCTCGCCCTTGAGATAGGCGCAGACGTTCGGAACCTCTTTCTGCTCCCGTTCGACGTCGGTCACCAGCGAGACGCGAACCGTGGCGGGCAGCGCCACCGGCTTCGGCTTCAGTTCCTTGTCGGTCTCGGCAATCCAGGTCTTCAAGTCCACGCCCGCCGTGGCGAGCAGTTTCTGGGCCGCCTCCACGCGGATCTGGACGAACGGGATGGCCGTGAAGCCCGGCCCGACAACGCGCGAAAACCTGTCCAATTCGTCCGGGTCCACCGGATGGTTCACCAGGTCGTTCACATAAAGGACTGCCTTGGCCCCCCGGAACTTGGCGTTCACCGCCTTTGAATCGAGTTGCGCGTGGCGCGTGTAAGCCTTGCCTGCGAACACGCTCTTCTCGTCGAACTCCTGCGGCTCGTGGCGGATCAGGATGACGATCTTGTCTTTCACGTCGAGGCCGGCGTAGTCGTCGTAGTTGTATTCCGGAGCCGTGATCCCGTAGCCCGCAAAAACCACTTGCCCTTCGTTCGACCCGTTGCCGGAGAAGTTGAACGGGACAAACTCGGTGAGCGCCTCCAGTTTCGTCTTCGTGTCGCCGCTGGTCCATGTCAGGCTGTTCTTTTCGCCCGGCTTGGCGTTGGTGGTGACGGTGAAGCGCTGGTAATAGGAAGCGCCCACGGCGGGCGGGACGCCGGCCTTTTCGAACTGTCCGGCGATGTAGCGCGCCGCCTTTTCAAGCTCGGGGGATCCCGTCCCGCGGCCTTTCATGTCGGCGGTCGACAACGTCTTGACAGTCTCGCGGTAGCGGTTGGCGTCGATGTCGCCGGCCAGCGAGAGGCCCGCGAACACAGCGGCAATGACGAATTGGCGGAAAAACATTCTGATGATCCTTCAGTCGGCTATTTCTTTGCAGGCACGGGCGTTGGCAGAGAGATTGAACAGCATTCTTCCGCCGTTTTAGCCGCTTTCCTGGCGTAATTGAGATCCCAGTCGATCACCGCCTTCAACTGCGGCCAGGGCAGCGAACCGGGCAGCGGCCGGCCGTTGACGAACAGCGTGGGGGTTGAATTCACCCGCAGCGCCTTGGCCTCGGCCACGTTGGCGTTGATCTCGGCCTCGGTCGCGCGCGAGTCGTAGCAGCGCCCGAGTTGCAGCGTGTCGAGCGATTTCGACTGCGCCCACTCCATGAACTTCGCCTTCAGGTTTTGAACGGTGATCTCCTTCTGCTGGTCGAAGATCCAGTCGTGGTAATCCCAGAAAACTGGCGCGTTGGCGCGGTAGACGCAACGGCCGGCGATGGAGGCGTTGCGGGCCCAGGGATGGATCGGGTCGAGCGGAAAGTCCCTGAAATAGAACTGGATTTCCTTGGGATACGTTTTCAACAGATTCGCCCGAATCATCTTGGCCTCTTCGCGGCAATACGTACATTGAAAGTCGGAAAACGCCACCACGACCACCGGCGCTCCAGGCGTGCCCATGGAGGGTGATGTTTCGTTCCTGAGCAGCGACAGTTCGCGCTCGAAGGGGCTTTTCCTGATGTCATAAACCGTGCCGCGGACGATCCTGGTCCCATCCAGGCTGACATAGAAGGTCTCGTCGAGCGAAACCTCTCCAGCCGAGCCGGTCACGACCACTTCCTGGAACCCGGGCATCGGCGCGGGCTTGGGGTCGCTCAGGACAACCTTGATCTGGTCGTTCCACAGCAGCAGGTGGCGGACGTAGGCTTCGAGAGCGGCCCTGTCAAGCCCGGCCGCCTTGGGCTGGGGCTTCGCCGCTTTCGGTGCTGCCATGCCGGCGCCCTTTTGTGGAGTCTTGGTCGCGGTCTGGGCAACCACCGGCCAGGCGATCAGCGCAGCCGCCAGCGCTGCCGCAGCGTGAAAGGACTTCATATTCAAGATTCTAACAGGCGGCGGCCGCCCGCCCGACCCGGCGGGGATTCGTTTGGTTGAACCAGGCTAATGGCCGGCGTCGTCCAGGCTCACCTTGCCGGCGAACTTCCTATACAGGAAAACCGTGTAGGAGATCGCCAGCAGAATCCCTGGGACGAACCACGTCAGCGCGATCCGCAGTCCGTATTCCGGCGCCGAGGCGTTGTGGATGGTCAATGCCGTCGACGGATCGCCGACCGTCGGCAATACCAACGGGAAGACGCCGAACACGACGCTCGTCAGCATCCCGACGATGTAGATCGCCGAGGCCAGGAACGCCTTCAGATCGTCGCCCTTCTTCAG
>CAMTUE010000023.1:0-69210 GCA_947084845.1 uncultured Bryobacteraceae bacterium
GACGGCCATCATCGACAGGTAGGCCATCATGTCGTTCTCTTTGAGGAACAACCTCAGCGCCCGCACCAACTCGGCAACGTCCGTGTTGCCGCTTTGCATCACCTCGTCAAACGCCCGCTCTGCTTCGACGGTCCAGTGCCAGGTATCTTCGAAAGCCTCAATCTGCGCCTTGGATCTCTCGCCGGAAGGCCCGCGGAACAGCACGTTGTAGTTGGCCTGGCTGTTGAAGGGAGGATCCAGGTAGATGAGATCAACCGACTCATCCTTGATGTGGTCGCGAAGCACCTGAAGGTTATCCCCGTAGTACAGAGCGTTCATTGCTTCCGCAATTCTCTCAGAGACCAGGCGCGGTCAGCAATCGAACCTTCCTTCGCGTTGGGGATCCGCGAGGGCTTGTGAGCGCGAGTCAACTCGCGGCAGACGAAGTGCGGGCGTCTGCTGTCTGTCATTAACACAAGCCGTGTCCACGCGCCCGCTATTGGCGGCGGTGCTGTTCGCGCAGGTAAGACGGCGAGTCCATTGCCGGCTGCGGCTGCGGGTCGAGCGGATCCTTCGCGTTCTCCGGAATCAGGATGTCGGGATCGGGCCGCACCGCCAGGAAAGGCCGGAAATCGGGCGCCGAGGTGAACACGTCCGACAGATCCGCCGCCGCCGCGTCATAGAGATTCAACGGCGGCAGCCCCAGCAGCCGGAAGATCGTCTTCAGCAACCCGGGAAAACTCGTGTTCACATGCGAGGCGTAGTTGCGCTTCACCCACGGACTCGCCGCCAGCAGCACGGTCCTGTGGCTGTCCACATGATCCACCCCGCCCTGCGCGTCGTCCTCGGTCACAAAGATCGCCATCTTCTTCCACCAAGGCGAATGCGACAGGTACTCGACGATCCGGCCCAACGCGTAGTCGTTATCGGCCATATACGACACCTCGAACGGGTAGCCGTCCGCCGGCCGCGGTTTGGTCATGTGATCGTTCGGCAGGTGGATGAAGATGAACCGCGGCAGTTCACGGCCCGTCTTCCCGTACCGCTCTTCGATCTCCTTGATGAACTGATCGGCACGGTACTGGTCGGGAATGTTCATGTTGTAGCCGGGGTAGTCGCGCGACGTGTTCCGGTACAGCGGATCGGGCATCGGCACGTTGGTGACAAACCGCGCCCCAGTGGGCTTCTCCCCCGGATCCTCCACCACGCCCGCGAGTTCAAAACCCTCGCCGAAGTTCCGGAAACTGATCCCTCCGCGCTCAAGATGGTGCCAGAGCGCCCCCGCCTCCAACTGTTCTTCCGGGTGCAGGCTCGAATTCGATTGCGCAAACAGCAGCCGTCCCGGCGCGCTGGTCGGCAACCGGAAGTCCTTCTGCCCGCCATAGGACGCCATCAGCGAACTCTCGGTCCAGGCGTTCGGATACGAACCGACCAGCCAGTGGTGGCCGTCCACCGACACTTCCGAATCGGCATAGAAATTGTCGCTGAACGAAAACCGTTCGGCCATCGCGTGGTGGTTTGGCGTCAGGTTGTAGTAGCTCTTGTAGGCGCGCGTCTTCAGGCTGCCCGGCGTCTGGCTGATCCACCCGCTGCGGCCCAGCCGGGCCAGTTCCGGCGCGCCCCGCAACGGCCCGTTCGACGCCGATTCGCGGTCGCCAAAGACCTCGTCGTAGGTCCGGTTCTCCTTGACGATCAGAACCACATGGTGGACATCGATCGGCAACTGCGCCGGCCTCACAAAACTGCGCGCAAATCCGTTAAGGCTCATGACGCGGCCCGTGTGGATCGGCATTGCCCGCGGCATCGGCACGGGGAAGACGCTGATCGTCCCGCGCCTCAGCGCCCCCTGGAAGCTCTCCTCCAGCCGTGAAGTCTTGCTGGCGTTCGGACCCGTCCCGTGGCCCTTCGCGCTGGCTACGAACACCTGCCCGCCATGCAGCGCCACCGCCGTCGGGAACCAGCCCACCGGCAAATGGCCCAGCACCTTATTGCCGCCCGTGTCGATCACCGCCAGGGCGTTGATGCCTGCCTCGGCCACCAGCAGCCGCCCATTGTCGTGATCGATCGCCATACCCAGCGGCAGAACGCCGCGGTAGTCTTCGAGCTTGGGAATCCTGAGAGGAATCGTCGCCCTCACCCGCAACGTCGCTGCATCCACCACGCTGATCGTATCCTGATTCCCGTTGGCGACATAGATGTCGTTCGCCGTGGCCACCACGCCCGCCGGCGACGACCCGCCCAGCGACTTCACCCCAAACGGCTCGCCCGTCCGCACCAGCGCCACCAGCTTCGGACTCTCCGCTTCCGTCACATCCACCACCGCCAGCGAATTCGACTCCGGCGCGTTCGGGTCGCCCAGTCCCGGCACATCCACCGGCCCGCGCGCCGTCTCCCGCTTCACGCCCTGCTCGGCCTCCGCCGACGGAAACCCGAATGCCGGAAACGGCAGCCCCGTCCCCAATACATCGTCCTTGTCCACGCCTGGCAACGCCTTGTACTCGAACATCCCCAAATTGGTCACATACAGCCGTTTCCTGTCCGGTGACAGCGCCATTTTGAACGGCAACCGGCCCACCTTCACGCTGGCCAGCATCTTGCGCGTCCTCGTGCTGAAAACCGACACGCGGAAGTTCGCCTGGTCGGCGACATAGAGCAGTTTCCGGTCGCCGTCATAGGCGATGTCGCTGGCGTAGGAATCCTTCCAATTCCCTTCGTTCAGGTGGAAATGGCCGAGGATCCGCCCCGATGGAATCGCCACATGCCGCACCCGTCCGGAGTTGCCTTCCGAGGCGAACAGCTTCGAGTCGTCCTCCCAGGCCAAGCCGAGGAAGACGCTGCGCCAGTCGTCGTCGTCACCCGGCGCCGGCTTGTCGTTTCTGCGCTTGGCCTCCAGCCGCTGCAACCGCCACGGTTCGGTCGTCATGTCGAGGATGGTCAGAGAATACCGGTCCGGTCCCCCATCGGCCGTGACGGCAAACTTGCCGCCCGGCGATATCGCCAGCCCAAACGCGCCCGGCCCGGTCGCAAACTGCCGCCCCAACGGCTCGATCATTCGCCCGCCCGGCAGGATGCTCTCCGCTCCAACGCGCCTCGCCGCCGGCCTTTCGCCCGCTGGCGCGCGAAACTCCACCACCGGAGCCGGCCGCTCCTGACCAAACGAACCTGCCGCCAAAGCGGCAAGTACGGCAAAGCTTCGCATCAGGGAATCCATCATTCGCTCTCCAAAGCTTTTCAGAACGCGACGCCGAAAATCAAACCGCCCGTCGCACCGTGGGGCGGGCTTCAGCCTGCGAAGGGCTTCAGCCCGCCTTCTTCCGGGCAACCAGCGCGACTTTCGACAAGCCAGTGTCCAACCCCATCCGCCTACCTCCCCACCACCCGCCGCCCCTCGATCCTATAACGCCCCGACAGCACCAGCGCAATCGCCTCGCTGTAAACCCGATGCTCTTCCACCAAAATCCGCGCCGCCAGAGCATCGGCGTCGTCGCCGTCTTTCACCTCAACCGCCGCCTGCTTTACAATCGCGCCCGTATCCAGTCCCGCATCCACGAAATGCACCGTGCAGCCCGAATACTTCACCCCGTAATCGAGCGCCTGTTGCTGCACATGCAACCCAGGGAAGCTCGGCAACAGCGACGGGTGGATGTTCAAAATCCGCCCGCGGTAAGCCTCCAGCAACGGCCCGCCAACCCGCCGCATGAACCCCGCCAGACAGATCAGATCCACTTCAAACGGCGCCAACGCATCCACCGCCCGCGCCGCCCAGACATCCGTATCCACGCCCTTCGACGGCAAACACACCGTCTTCAATCCCAATGCCGCGGCCGTCTCCAGCCCCTTCGCCTCCGGGTTATTCGACACCACGGCGGCAATCTCCGCCGTCAACTTCCCTTCCCTGATATTGCGGGCGATCGCCTCGAAGTTCGATCCCCGCCCCGACAACAGAATCGCCAGCCGTTTCATTTGTAGACCACTCGCTCTTTCTTCCCGCGCGGCTGCTTCACCACGCGCCCGACCTCGTAAAACGGCTCCTTCAGCCGTTTCAACGTCCGCTTCGCCTTGTCAATCTTCGCTTCCGGCACGGCCAGAATCATGCCCATACCAAGATTGAACGTCCGCCGGTAATCGTCATCCGGAACCGAACCCAACCGTCTCAGCAACTCAAACACCGGCAGCACCGGCCACGACCCCAATTTGATCTCCGCCGCCAGACCCGCAGGCAACATCCTCGGTGTATTATCCGTGATCCCGCCGCCCGTAATATGCGCCGCGCCGCCCAGCGCCCCCGCCGCCATCAGTTTCTGAATCGGCTTCAGGTAACTCTTATGCACTTTAAGCAGCTCATCGGCCACCGTGCAGTCCAGTTCCTTCACGAAGCTGTTGACCTTGTGGCCGGCGACCTCGAACAACAGCTTCCGCGCCAGCGAGTAGCCATTCGTATGCAGCCCCGTCGACGGCAGACCCAGCAGCACGTCGCCCGCCTTCAGTTTCTTGCCCGTCAACAGCCGGCTCTGCTCGACACAGCCGACGATGAACCCCGCCAGATCGTACTCCCCATCGGCGTACAGGCCCGGCATCTCGGCCGTCTCCCCGCCGATCAGCGAACAGAGGTTCTCGCCGCACGCCTTCGCCAACCCGCCCACCACCTGGCCGGCGACGTCGGCGTTCAACTTGCCCACGGCGAAGTAATCCAGGAAGAACAGCGGCACTGCGCCCTGCACCGCGATGTCGTTCACGCAGTGGTTCACCAGGCACTGGCCCACCGTGTCGTGTTTGCCCGACATGAAGGCCACTTTCAGCTTCGTCCCCACCCCGTCAGCCGACGAGATCAGCACCGGCCGCTTGAAGCCGGTCAAGCGGTACCCGGCGCCGAAGCTGCCGATATCGGTCATCACGCGGCTGGTGAATGTCTTCCGGGCCGACTGCTTAATGAAACCGACCGCGCGGTCCGCCTCGTCGATATTCACTCCCGCGTCGCGGTACCGGATAGGTCGTTGAACTGGCATCTTGTCTACCACCAGTTTAGAATGACGTGCCATCATGCGCTGTCGCTTTCCGCTGGCCAGCGTCCGCCTCCTGGCGTAATCCGCCTCATCGTCGATTGTCATCAAGGACGCCCGCATTGTCACCGCCGCCGGACCCGTCATCGACAAAGGCTCCATCGTCATCCGCGACGGGCTGATCGTCCAGGCCGGGCACTCCGTCCAGCCCCCGCCGGAGCCTGGATCGTCGATGGAACCGGTCTCACCGTCTATCCAGGCCTGATCGGCGCCCTGAGTTCCTGGGGCATCCCCTCGGTCGCGCCCGCCGGCCCAGGCGCAGCCACCCAAGCCGCCCTCGCCTTGATGCTCGACACCAGTTGAAGCGCATGGCGCCGCCCAACATCCACGCCAAACCGTAGCGCACTGTCGCGGCGACGCACCCGTGTCCCCAGACTCAAGCCTGTCCCCGAGACTGGGGGATTACGGCATCCTTGACAAATATGTTGACGCGGGGGGGGGGGCATTAAAATCATGTCATTCCGAGCCGGACCCGAAAACGGCAAGTTCGGATAATTCTTGTGGTTGGATTGAGGAGGAATCAATGCGTAAGCAAGTGTTGGCCGGACTTCTTCTTGGAGCGGCTGTCTGCGCGCAGGCGGGGGTCCTGACGTTCACGAGCGAACCGGTGTTCCAGAGCCAGGGCGTGATCTGGCACAACACCAATTGGGACAGCTTGGTTGGAGGAGGGTTCTCCTATCCCGGGGACCCGTACACCATTGGGGGGGTCACGTATACCAGTACAAACAATCTAATCGCCATCCCGCCTTCTTATGGCACCGTACGGTCGGTCTTCCTCAATAACTATTGGTCGCCGCTGCCTGGCACCATCTCGACCTCGCCGGACGCATTTGACATGTTCGGCTTCAACATCGGCCTGTTGGGTTCGACGTCCTTGGTGGACATCCAAATCGGCACGAACCTGGGCTCGTACTCCTTCCTCGGGCTCTCCTTCCCGAACGTGAACACGGCTCTCGCCTTCCAGGGATTCATCACCGACAACCCCGCCGAGTATTTCACCGGCTTCACGTTGACCTCCCAGGGAGGATCCGGTTCTGCTCCGGCCATCACCGACGTGCAGTTGGGGCAAACGGGAGCGGTGATTCCCGAGCCATCCACCCTCGCGTTCGTGGCGTGTGGAGTACTTGGCTTGGCGTTGTACCGCCGTAGGCGCCCGGCGCGCGCGTCGTAAACCTGAACGGCAACCACCTCATCCCCGGCATCACCGACTGCCACACCCGGATCGGCCTTGCATACCGCGCGCGTCAGCACGCGGTATGGCCCGTTCCGTCACCAGCCTAATCGATGAACCCGCGCCAGGTGTTGCCTTTGGCGTCGCGCAGGATGATCCCGTAGCCGTCCGACACCCCGGAGGCATAGTTGTCTTCATCGTCACGGAACCGGTAGCGGATCGTGCCGTCGTCCTGCCGCTCGGCGACGCCCCGCCATTCCACCCCGTTCTCGTCGCGCAGACGGATGAAGTCGCCATCCCCGTGGCCGTGCACGGTCCGAGTCCCGTGAGAGAATCGGAAGAAGCCGCTCGGCAATGAATCTCGACGCCTGCGCCGGAAGATCATATTCTGTCTTATCGGCGGGAACGGCGGATTCCGGTATACATAAAATCGCGGAGAGGAAAAGGCGAAGACCCATGAAAGCTGTGGTTCAGCGCGTATCCCAGGCGCATGTGGAGGTCGATGGCGCCATCACCGGCCAAATTGGACTGGGGTTGACGATCCTGCTCGGCGTGTCCAGGGACGACGGTCCGGCGGCGGCCGATTGGCTGGTGGACAAGATCGCCTGCCTGCGCATCTTCCCCGATCCGGACGGCAAGATGAACCTCAGCGTCGAACAGGCGGGCGGCGCGCTGCTGGTCGTCTCCCAGTTCACCCTCTATGGCGACACCCGCCGCGGCCGCCGCCCCAGTTTCGACGGCGCCGCCCCGCCCGATCTCGCCCGGCGCCTCTACGAGCATTTCGTCGAAAAGGCCCGCGCCCGCGGCCTGCGGGTCGAAACGGGTGTTTTCCAGGCCATGATGAGCGTCCACCTTGTCAACGAAGGACCCGTGACGCTGATCTGCGAATCGCCCGAGCCGGCCTGACACGCTAGCATGGCTAGAATGGGTTCCAATTCCGTATCGCCGGCGCGCCGCTCAGCCACCCTGCTGATCGACTGCCCCGATTCCAAAGGCCTCGTCGCATCCGTGGCCGGTTTCCTCTACGAACACGGAGCCAACATCCTCCACGCCGACCAGCACCGCGACGACGAAATCGGCCTCTTCTTCATGCGCAATGAGTGGGACCTGGCCGACTTCGCCCTCGACGAAAACCAGTTCGCCGGGGCCTTCTCGCCGCTGGCCGAACGATTCCACATGCGCTGGCGCGTGGAATACTCGTCGCGGCCGCTAAAAGTGGCGATCTTCGCCTCGAAACAACTCCATTGCCTTTCCGACCTGCTCGAACGGTTTTCCACCGGTGACCTGCCGGGCCAGTTGAAAGTGGTCGTCAGCAACCATGACGATGCCGGGCCTCTGACCCGCTTCCACGGCATCCGGTTCGAACAGATTCCCGTCACACAGCAAGACAAGGCGGAAGCCGAGCAGCGCCAACTCGAAATCCTGCGGGAAGCTGATGTGGACCTGGTCGTTCTGGCCCGCTACATGCAAGTGCTCTCAGCCGGTTTCGTGGCCCGCTACAACGGCCGGATCATCAACGTCCACCATTCGTTCCTGCCGGCGTTCAGCGGCGCCCGGCCCTACCATGCCGCCCACGCCCGCGGCGTGAAGCTGATCGGCGCCACCAGCCATTACGTCACCGAAGTCCTCGACGACGGCCCGATCATCGAACAGGACGTCGTCCGCGTGTCGCACCGTGACAGCGTGGCCGGCATGATCCGCCAGGGCCGCGACGTCGAGCGCGTGGTCCTGTCGCGGGCCGTGCGCTGGCACCTCGAGCACCGTATCCTGTCCTATTCAAACAAGACCGTGATCTTCGACTGATGGGAGACCGCACAAGCATGATTGTCGGAACTGGAGTGGACCTGGCGGAAGTGGACCGCATACGCGAATCAATCGAGCGCTTCGGCGAGAGATTCCTGAAACGGATCTACACCGAGCGCGAAATCGCCTATGTCGAGCGCAAAGCCAACAAATATGAACGCTACGCCGCCCGGTTCGCGGCCAAGGAAGCCGGCATGAAGGCCATCGGGACCGGCTGGCGCAAGGGAGTCCGCTGGCAGGATTTCGAAGTGGTCAACCTCCCGTCAGGCCGCCCTACCTTGAAACTGCACGGGGTCGCCGCCGGGTTCGCCGCACGGCTGGGTGTGACCAACATCCATCTCAGCCTGACCCACACGTCCCAGTCAGGGCTGGCCTACGTCATCCTTGAGAGCTGAGGCGGCCTCGCCGCCATCCTTCTCGTCCATCGCCTTGCACACCAGCCAGGTGTGCCACATACGGTGGATCACCGTGATGTTGCCCACCACCGCGATCACCCAGAGCACCGGCGCCATGCGGTCAAACAACGCTCCGATGATGATCAAAACGATCCGCTCGGGCCGTTCAAGAAACCCGACCTTGCAGGACGGAATCGTGTTCTCAGACCGCGACCGCGTATACGAGATCATCACCGACGCCGTCATCACGACAGCCGTCAGGACGACATAGAAATTCCGCCCGATGTTGGCGTAGTAGACCAGCAGCCCCATCAGCAGCGCCAGGTCGGAATAACGGTCCAATACCGAATCGAAGAACCCGCCGAAACGCGTCACCTGGCCCGTCGCGCGGGCCACCCGGCCATCCACCATGTCGAAGATGCCGGCCCCGATGATGACCAGTGCGGCGGCCAGGAACCGCCCCTGCGCGAGCAAGACGGCGGCAAAAATGTTGATCAGCAGGCCGATGAAGGTCAGAACGTTCGGGTGGATCTTGGCCAGCGCCAATCCGCGCACGATCAGCTTGATGATGGCGCCCGCGCCTACGCCGATCGCCCGTGTGAAGGTCATGGTTAAAACTACTCCGCCAAATCGTGGATCGTCGCGAGTTCCAGCACTTCAAACTGGCGCGTGCCGCTCGGAATGACGATGGACACCTCGTCGCCCACCTTCTTGCCCAGCAACCCCTTCCCGATCGGGGACGAGGTCGAGACCATGTTCTTCGTGGCGTCGGACTCCTCGCTGGCTACAATCCTGTACCGCACCTCCTCGTCCTTGTTCATATCAAGGACAAGAACGCTCGAGCCGAGCCCGACCCGGTCGCGCGGGATCCTGCTCATATCGACCATCGAGAATTCGGCCAGCCGCTTCTTCAGGCTGGACAGCCGGGAGTCCACATAGCGCTGGCGCTCCTTGGCGGCGTGGAACTCGGCGTTCTCGCGCAGGTCGCCATGGGCGCGGGCTTTCAGGATTTCCTTCGGCAACTCGTTGCGAAGTTCGTACTCGAGCGCCGTGATTTCTTCCTGCAGCTTCTTCTTCAACTCTTCCATCGAATGCCGGGGTCTCCCAACCGCACATTATACAGGGTGGGGCGGACTTCAGTCTGCAAAGGGCTTCAGCCCGCCCTCCGCAATCTGGTGGGGCGGACTTCAGTCTGCAAAGGGCTTCAGCCCGCCCGCGTTTCCAACCCCTCCCCATCCAGCCCACCCGCTGTAGTACATTCGTAAGTTCGATTTCGCTCCAAAGAGCCTATAGCCGGACGCTAACAAAGGGGAGGCCCCAATGCCTCCCCTTCTTTTTCCCTAATCACTTCAAATCGAACACCAGCACCTCGGCCGCCTCCACCCCCGCAATCCGCACCGCCGGCTCCCCTTCGATCGCCACGCCATCCCCGTCCTTTAACTCCTCGCCATTGACCACAACAGACCCGCCCGCCACCTGCACCCACACACCCCGCCCCTCACCCACCCCGTACTCCACCGTCGCACCCGCATCCACCCGCCTCACCAACACCGTCGCATCCTGATAAATCCTGGCCGACCCATCCCGCCCATCCCTCGACGCCACCACCCGCAGCCGGTTCCTGAACTCCTCATCCTCAAACGCCTTCTGTTCGTACCCCGGCTCCAATCTCATCCGCTCCGGCTCGATCCAGATCTGCAACAGCCGCATATCCGCCGTCTCGGACCCGTTCGCCTCGCTGTGCATGATCCCCGTCCCCGCCGTCATCCGCTGGATCTCGCCCGGCCGCGTCTCCCCCTTCGCGCCCGTCGAATCCTCATGGGCAATGCTCCCGCTCAGCACCCAAGTCAGGATCTCCATGTTCTCGTGGGGATGCTTGCCGAACTTCCCTCCCCCGCCGATGAAGTCGTCGTTGATCACCCGCAGCGTCCGGAACCCCATCTGCTCCGGGTCGTAATACCTGGCGAACGAAAACGTGTGCCGGCTATCCAGCCAGCTCCACTTCGACCTGCCCCGATCCTCCCCCCTTCTGACCTTGTTCACGTTGTCTCTCCTTTCGTGCGGCCTCAATTGAATGACATATCAACAAAACGCATCACGTTCATTGATGCCATCACCCAAGAAGAAGTTTCAACGCCTCCGTCATCCGAGCTTTTTTCTCCGCATCCAACCGCGCGAACTGCCGCTGGTGGCTCTCCTTCACCGGCTCGTCCAACCCCGCGAGCAACTCTAAACCGGCCCCCGTGATCGACGCCAGCACCACCCGCCGGTCATGCGCTTCACGCGCCCGCTCAATCCACCCCTTCGATTCCATCCTGTCCAGCAGCCGCGTCATGTCCGGGTCCCCGTTGATCATCCGGTGGGCGATCTCCGTGCAGTTCAGCCGGCCCTTCGCCCCGCGCAGAATCCGCAGCACGTTGTACTGCTGCGGCGACAATCCATGCCCTTTCAACAGCAGGTGCATGTCCTGCATCAGACGGTCCGCGGCCCGCTGCAGCAAGACGTACAGTTCCTGATCCGAATCCATCACCGCCCCGCCGGCTGCACAATGCTCGTATTCGCCATCCCGATGAACGCGTCCCGCGCATCGGACGCGCTGCCCGAGTGTTGCACCAGGAACACGCCCACCAGTTCCCGCTTGGGGTCCACCCACCCAAACGTCCCGAACGCGCCGCCGTGACTGAAGCTCCCTTCGGCCATCCCGGAGAGCGTCCCGCTCGGATCCTTCACCACCTCCCACGTCAGCCCAAACCCAACCCCTTTAAGCCACCCCGCCTGAATCTCGCCCGTATGCACTTCCGTCATGATCTCCACCGATACCGGCGATAGAATCCTCGCCTGCCCCAACGCGCCGCCATTCAGCATCATCTGATAGAACTTCGCCAGGTCCGCCGCCGTCGAATGCAGCGCATATTCCGGACCCGAATACTTCGCCCCCTCCCTGTAATTCATCGGATCCCCGGCCAGCAACCCGCCGCCCGCCTTCACCAGCTTGCCCTCTTTCACCGTATAAACCGGCGCCAGCCGCGCCCGCTTCTCTCTCGGCAGGTAGATGTGGCTGTCCACCATCCCCAACGGCTTGAAGATCCGCTCATCGAGGAACCTCTCGTAAGCCATCCCCGACGCCACCTCCACCAGCCGGCCCAACGTCGCGATGCCCGGATTCGAATACAACCACTTCGTCCCAGGCTCAAACTCCAGCGGCGCCTGCGCGAAGATCGCCACCGCCTCGGCCAGCGTCCGGTCCATCTTTTGCAGCAATTCGGCGATCCCCGGCGGCGGGCCGCCAATCATGCCCGACGTATGCGTCATCAGATCCCGAATCGTGATCGTCCGCGCCGACTTCTTCAGCACCACTTTGCCGTCTTCCTTCGACTCCACCATCATCTGCCCGCGAAACTCCGGCAGGTGCTTCTCCACCGGGTCGCTCAACCTCAGCTTGCCCTCTTCCACCATCATCATGACCGCCACGCCCGTCACCGGCTTGGTCATCGACATGATCTGAAAAACCGTGTCCGTCCGCATCGGCTTCTTGGCTTCAACGTCCTGCCACCCGGCGGCCTCCAGGTGCACCATCTCGCCCCGCCGCATCACCAGAGTCACCGTCCCGGCGATGGAATTCGCGTCGGCAAACTGCTGCATCCGCGGCTTGATCCGCTCGGTCCGCGCACGGTCCATTCCAGCCTTGGCGAAGTCAACCTCCGCCGCCGGAGCCGCCATCACCAGCGCAAACGCCGCAATCCCAATCCAGGTCAACCGCATATCGTACTCTCCCGTCTTTCAAAGAGGATCAGTGATGGGCATTATAATCACTCCAATGCCCTCTTTGCCTGTCTCTCGCCGTCAGTTCGCCGCGGCCATCCCCGCGGCCCTCGCCGCCCAGCCCCCCTCCGCCTTCCGTTTCGACGATGCGCTCGTTCGCCGCCACGACGCCTATCTCGACAATCTCCTCTCCAAGCAGATCACCTCGCCGGCCGACCCCAACAACGGGAACTTCCCCGACGACTACGGCATCTTCTTCGCCGGCACGCCCGGCGGCATCATCGACGCCTCGGTCGCCGCTTATCTCTGTCCCCAATCCCGCCACCACCAGTCAGCCGCTCTAATTGAACGCATCCGCCTCGCCGCCGGATGGATGGTCCGCAACCAGCTTCCATCAGGCAACTTCGACCTGCCCATCACCAATTTCAACTCCCCGCCCGACACCGCCTTCATCACCCATGGCTTCGCCGCCGCCGCCCTGCTCGCCCGCCAGGGCAACCTCGTCGAAGTCTCAGCGCTGATCGAACCCATCCTCCGCAGGATGGCCGCCGCGCTCGCCGTTGGAGGCGTCCACACGCCAAACCACCGCTGGGTCGTCTGTGAAGCCCTCGCCCAGATGCACGAACTCTTCAAGGAGGAATCCTACCTCCGCCGTATCGACCAGTGGCTGAATGAAACCATCGACATAGACGCCGACGGCCAGTTCAACGAACGCTCGACCACCATCTACAACGCCGTCACCGACCGCGCCCTCACCGTCCTCGCCCACAAACTCAATCGCCCCGAACTGCTCGACCCCGTCCGCCGCAACCTCGACGCCATGCTCTACCTGCTCCACGCCGATGGCGAGGTCGTCACTGAAATCTCCAACCGCCAGGATGCCTTCGAGCGCGGCGATATGCGCCGTTACTGGTTCCCCCTTCACTACCTCGCCGTCCTCGACCGCAATCCGCGCTACTCCACCCTCGCCCGCGGCTACGCCAATCACGCCTCGCTCTCGTTGTCGATGATCTATCCCCAACTCCGCCAGTCACTTCCCCCCGCTGCGCCCCTGCCGGACAACTACGTCCGCGACCTCCCCTCCATCCACGCCGCCCGCATCCGCCGCGGCCCGCGCAGCGCATCCATTCTCTGGAGCGGAGTAAACCGTTTCTTCGCCTTCCGCAACGGCGCTTGCGTCATTGAGGGCGTCCGGTTCGCTTCCGCCTTCTTCGGCAAAGGTCAGTTCGTCCCCTCATCACTGAAGAAAACCGGCGATGCCTACCAACTCACCCAGATCCTCGAAGGCCCCTACTATCAACCCATCGATCCGCCACGCCCCATCCCGGCTCAGGATTACGGCCCAACCCGCCCCTTGCGCCGCCGCAGCGAAGTCTGCCGTCTGACCCAGACCGCCTCCATCCGCGAGACCCCCACCGGCTTCGAAATCGAATTCTCCGCCCAGGGAACCCCAAACGTCCCAATCTCCATCGAGATTCTCTTCCGCCAGGGTACAGCCCTCGATGGCGTCTCCCCGGTCGCCGCCGCGGACTCCTTCCTCCTCCCCGCCGGCTTCGCCACCGCCCGTTCCGGCAGCGACACCATCCGCGTCGGACCCGGCCTCGGCGCCCACCGCTGGACTCAACTCCGCGGCGCCGCCCCCAAACTCCCCGGCCCCTCCATCTACCTCTGCGCCCTAACCCCTCTCCGTCACACCGTGAAAATCGAATGTCCCTAATCCCGGTGGGGCAGGCTTCAGCCGGCGAAGGGCTTCAGCCCGCCCGGCGCGAACCACCTGCCCCGCTCTCCCCGTCTAGCTTCCAAACGAATCCAGGGGGTTCGTTTGGCACGGACTCCAGGCATGTGTCATATTACTGGTGTGCAAGGGTTTAACTTCAATCGCCAAGGATAGGTGAGTGTTCGCCAACCTGGCAACTTCCGTCCTCTGCCTCTCTGCCGCGCTGGCCCTCCATCTCCAGGCCGCCGGTCCGGTTGAATCCGGCCGCGCCGAAATCCGCCGCGCACTCGACGCCAGGCAACTCCCGGCCACCTCGTTCCGCCACGCCATCGAGCAGTCCGCCGCGCTGCCTCTCGAGAGCTTCCAGATCCAAGGCGCGCTGATCCGCGGCGGCAGTCCCCGCGCCATCCTCTTCGCCCTGGCGGAAGCCGCCGGGTCGCTCACCCGGAAGGGGGTCGTCTCGTCCGCCACCGGCGAAGCCCAACTCTCCATCCGCGGCGTCCGCCGGACCCTGACGGCTCACGATATGGCCCTGCCCCGCGAATCCTGGCGCGCCTGGTTCCGCTCCCTTGCCCTCGCCCGCTTCAACCGCGCCCGGCTCATCTTCGATTCAGGCCCCGGCCTCCCGGACGACCCGATCCGCCTGACCACCGAACTGGCCGAGGAGTATGGCATCGATATCACCATCGAACCGGCCCCTCCAGCCGGCGCATCCTTGCGGGACACCCTTCGGATCTCCCCATCCATCCGCGCCATCCACACCACGGCCTCGGGCGTCGCCGTCACCGCTGAGGTCGTCAAGGCCGCCGGCCGTTATGTCGTCGTGGAAACCGATCCCGGCGTCGCCACGCCCGCCGGTGTCCGTTCACGCATCCTCGCACCCTGGAAACCCGGCGCTCCCAGACCCTGCGGCCCCGGCTGCGACTTCGTCTGGATCATCACCGGCGCTGCCCCGCCGTCGCCCGCACTGCTCGGCTCCGGCGCCGCCGGTTTCGAAATCGACCACGCCCACATCGAAGCCTGGTCCGGCTTCGGCTACTCCATCAAGCAGGGCGCCGCCCCTTCTCCTGCCAGGAAATCCACAATCCGCAGGAAGTCAACCACGGGAAAGAAACGCTGAGATATCATGACCCCATGATCCAAGCGATGATCCAAGCCACGATCCTCTCGATTCTCGCAATCTGCGCCCTCGCCGCCCAGCCGCCTTCCCCCTTCCAGGACGGAGAGCACCACGGCGACGCCCCCTTCCTGCTGGAGCAGGGCTGGAAGCCATTGCTGAACGGAACCGATCTGACCGGCTGGCACGGCCAGGATGCGGACAAGCCCAACGAGTGGTTCACCTCGCCCAGCGTCTTCTTCGACCGCCTGCTCGGCCCGACCCGCCTGTCCGGCCGCAAAGGTCCCGGCGACCGCATTATCAATAGTCCCTCCGGCCGCACCGTTAACCTGGTGACCGCCGAGAAGCACGGCGACGTCGAACTCTATCTCGAATGGATGGTCTCGAAGGGCTCGAATTCGGGCGTCTACCTGCAAGGTCTCTACGAGGTCCAGGTTTTCGACAGCTATGGCTCGACCGAACCCGCCACCTCCTCCGACGCCGGCGGAATTTATCACCGCTGGATCAACAATCAGGGCGTCGGCGGCTCCGCTCCCCGCGTCAGTGTTTCGCGCCCGCCCGGCCACTGGCAGAGCTACCAGATCTGGTTCCGCGCCCCGCGCTTCGACGCCTCGGGCAGGAAGACCGAAAACGCCAGGTTCCTCCGCGTCCTCCATAACGGCATCCTCGTCCAGGAAAACGTCGAAGTCGACGGCGGCACGCGCGCCCACATGCCGATCCCCGAAGCCGCCGTCAATCCGCTCATGCTCCAGGGCGACCACGGCCCCGTAGCCTACCGCAACATCTACTGGCGGCCCCTGCGTCCGCTGATCCACCGCTGAGGAATCCGCACGCCCATGACAAATCCCTGGATTGACGTCACGCGCCCGATCACGGACGAAATGCCCGTCTGGCCGGGCGACCCCGGACCGGACATCGTGCAGACGCTTTCCATGGAAGACGGCGACATCTGCAACCTCTCCAAGGTCGTCATGAGCGTCCACACCGGCACCCACATGGACGCGCCGCGCCACTTTATCCCCGACGGCGTTTCCATGAACGGCCTGCCGCTGGATGCCGTCATCGGCGAAGCCCGCGTCGTCCAGATCAACGACCCCGTCGCCGTCCGCCCGGCTGAACTTCCAGCCGATCTGGCCGCCGGCGAAAGGATCCTGTTCCGCACCCGCAACTCGGCCGAACTCTGGGCCAGGCCCGGCTTTCAGGAAGACTTCGTCTACATCTCGAACGAAGCCGCCCAGGTGCTGGCATCCCGTGGCGTGAGAACAGTCGGCATCGACTACCTCTCGATCGGCGGCTTCCACAAGGACATGGTGGAGACGCACGAGACGATTCTCGGCGCGGGCATCTGGGTCATCGAAGGCCTGGATTTGAGCCAAATCGAACCGGGCCGCTACGACATGGTCTGCCTGCCGCTGAAACTCGCTGGAGTCGAAGGATCGCCTGCGCGCGTCGCCCTGCGGCGGCTGTAGGATTGGGACCTCCCGGCAGAGCGAAGCCCTGTCGAAGGCGGGCAGCCGGCTGATCTGGCGCTCCAGTTCGCTGCGCCGGTCCGAGCCTCCGGACGGCCCGTCAGTACTTCAATTCTGAACCAAACATCGAGTGCGGAATCAGATAGACCGCGAAAGTGCCGATGGCGGCCAGGGCGATCAGCCAAGGCGATTTGCGCCAGGCTGCGAGGGCCCATAGCAGCCAGGCGACGGCCGTCTTGTTATCCGTGAGATCAGTCCCAAAAGGCCATCCGGTCCAGAAGGCGCCGAACGCATACTGCTGCACGATCGGGCCGAGGATCATTCCGCCGATGGTGAGCAGGATGAATGCCGGCCAGAGCAGATTCGTGGCCGGCGAAGGGCGGAACAGTTCCAGTCCGGCGCGAGCCGACAGCAGCATCGCGCCGAACATGGCGATGATGTGCGGGATCAGGACCCAGTCCGGGACATCGCCCTTGAACCGGATGACATGGGGACTGCCGCCAAGGGTGACCCGTTCGCCGTCTTTTTGCAGAATCACTCTGTACGCAAGTTTGCCCGCCGGGGGCTGGTGCGGAAGACTGGCGACCAATGCGGAGCCGCGGCGCTGCATGTCAACGTAGGTCCAGGGGTCCTCAGTCTTGTTTCGCTTCCAGGACAGAGTGCCCGAGATCGTATTGGGAGCCTGCACGCTGACCTCCGCATCCCCTGAGGCATGAGTGCGGATGAGCCTGTACTTCACATCGACGCCGCCGACTTTGTTCGAGCCGCGGGCGGGGTAACTTGGACCGGTCGCCCGTTGATAGATGGCTGAGGACAGAGTGATGACAACAGCCAGGAGCCAGAGAACCCAGGATCTTTTCATGGTACTGACAGGAACCGGAAGCCCGCGCCTTCCATCGCGGCCCGGTCGAGAGAACTGCGGCCATCCACCGCGACCCGGTTCCTCATCCGGGCGCCCAGTTCATCCCAATTGAGTTGCAGGTACTCGGCCCATTCAGTCACCAGGATGACGGCGTCGGCGTCCTCGATGGCCGCTTGGGGCGTGGCTGCGATGATGACGTCGAGGTCGGCGTGTTCCTTGCTGAAAGCCGCGGCGGCGACCGGATCGTGCGCAACGACGGTGGCGCCATGCTGGATGAGCCGCCGGGCGATATCGATGGCGGGCGCTTCCCTCAGATCGTCAGTGTCGGGCTTGAAGGCGAGGCCGAGCAAGGCGATGCGCCGGCCTTTGAGGATCTTCAACTCGCCGAGCAGTTTCTCGACGACGCGCACCCTTTGCCGCATGTTGACGTCGCGCGCGGCCGAAACGATCGGCATCGCCAGGCCATATTCGCCCGCGGTGGCGATCAGTGCGGCCGTGTCCTTGCCGAAACACGATCCGCCCCATCCGAGGCCCGCCTGAAGGAATCGCGGCCCGATGCGCGTATCCAGCCCGATGCCGCGTCCGACCTCGCGGACATCCGCGCCGACGCGTTCGGCCAGATTGCCGATTTCGTTGATGAAGCTGATCTTCAGCGCCAGGAACGCGTTTGCGGCGTACTTGATCAACTCGGCCGAGGCCAGGTCGGTTGCCACCAGAGGGACACTGGTCAGGCCCGCGGGGCGGGGCAGGAAACCGGGTTCCGGGAAAGTCTGTTCGAGAAGCGGCTGGTAGAGCCGCCGCAGGACGTCAAGGGCCTTCCGGTTGTCTCCGCCGATCACCACGCGGTCCGGATAAAGCGAATCGCCAAGGGCCGTGCCCTCGCGCAGGAACTCCGGATTCGACGCCACGGCGAATCGCCCGTCGGCCTTGGTCCCGTTCTTCTTCTCATAGGCGGTGCGGATCAGGGACTCGACCCAGTTGCCGGAACCGATGGGCACTGTGCTCTTGTTCACGACGACTGTGAAATCGCTGTCGAGGCACTGTCCAACCTGCTCGCTGGCGGTCCTGAGGTATCGCAAGTCGGGCGAACCGTCGGGAGAAGGCGGGGTGCCGACCGCGATGATCACCACGTCGGCTTGAGGCACGGCTTCGGCGTAGTCGCACGTGAATCGCATCCGCGACTTCGATAGGGACAGCAACTCCTCGAGTCCGGGCTCATAAATGGGAATCTTGCCGGCCAGAAGAGACGCGACTTTCGCCTCATTTGTGTCGAGACAGACAACATCGTGTCCCAACCATGCGAAGCACACGCCGGTGGTCAGGCCAACATACCCTGTTCCGAGTATTGCGACTCTCATAATAAAGTTCCTATTAGGGTATCAGCCTTTGATAACCCCTATCGGGTGAGGCCGGAACGCAATCCTGCCGCATCAAGACAAAGGGGGCGGCCCGCACGCGGAGGACCACCCCCATGGGACTGTCAGGAAGTCTACTTCAGACCCAGAATCCGCCGGTTGCGCTTTGCGTCGGTCGCCGCGCCGGCGAAGTCGTCAAAGGCCTTTGCTGGAACGTCGATCAGGTGCGCTTCGATAAACGGCGCGCCTTCGGTTGCGCCCTGGACGGAGTCCTTATAGCAGCACTCCCATTCCAGGACGGCCCACGACGAGTAGCCCGCCGCGGTCAACCGGGTAAAGACCTGGCCAAAATCGACATCGCCGTCGCCCAGGGACCGGAACCGGCCCGCGCGGTCCTTCCAACCCATGTAGCCGCTGTAGACGCCCTGCTTGGCTGAGGGGCGGAACTCGGCATCCTTCACGTGGAACGCCTTGATTCTCGACCCGTACACGTCGATGAAACCGACATAATCCAGGCACTGCAGGATGAAGTGCGAGGGGTCGTAATTGATGGTCACGCGCGGGTGGTTGCCGGTGACTTCGAGGAACCGCTCGAACGTCGCGCCGTCATAGAGATCCTCGCCCGGATGCAGTTCGTAGGCGATGTCGACGCCGTTCTGATCGGCGTAATCGAGGATCGGCTTCCAGCGCCTGGCGAGTTCGGCAAAGCCCTCTTCCACCAGGCCCTCGGGCCGCTGTGGCCATGGGTAAAGGAACGGCCAGAGCAACGCCCCGGAGAACGACGGAGTCACGGTCAGGCCCAGGTTGCGGCTCGCCTTGATGACATACTTCATCTGCTGCGTCGCCCACTTCGAGCGCGCTTTCGGGTCGCCGTGAAGCTCCTTAGGGGCGAAGACGTCGAATACTTCGTCGTAGGCCGGATGCGACGCCACTAACTGTCCCAGGAGATGCGATGCGAGTTCGGTGATGGCCAACCCGTTGGTCTGGCCTTTCAGGTCGTCGCAATAGGCCTTCGATTCGGCGGCCTTCTTGAGATCCATGATGCGGCCATCCCAGGCGGGCAGTTGCACCCCCAGGTAGCCGAGCGAACTGACCCACTCGGTGATGTTCGGAAGATTATTGTAGGGCTCCTGATCGCCCATGAACTGGGCAAGAAAGATGGCCGGTCCCTTGATCTGCGGCATGTTCACTCCTCTAGATTGGTCCTGCAATTCGGACTTGTCGTCTGATGACAGACTGCTTCACAATCGTATGCCAACTCGCGTGTCCTTGGCGAACAAGGAAAGAGAACGCTTGTCGCCGTTATGGTTTGGTGCGCACCATGAGGTACGGAGGCATCATGTCCAGGAAACTGAAGTGGCCAATTTGGATAGGCGCGGTCACAGTCGTCCTGCTGTTGGGGCTTTACGCCTCCGGTTGGTGGATTTCACGGCGGATTGACCCGTTCGTCAGGGAAAAGACGCACGCCTATCTCGAACGGCGGTTCGAAAGCCGCGTCGAACTCAAGAGCATGTCGGTTTCCTTGCCGGTGAAGTCCCCGCTCAGCATGCTGCTGAACCGTGGCCGCGGCGCAAAAGTTCATGTTCGGATACAGGGACTGGCGCTCCACCATCTCAGCGTCGTTGACCGTCCTCCCCTGCTCCGCGTCGCCAGCGTCAGGGCCGAGGTGGACCTGGAGTCGCTGTGGGGAGCCACGACGAAGGTCGGACCCGTTGAATTGAATGGGCTGGAAATCACTATCCCACCCAAGGAGGAACGCCCTCGTTTCGGAAAGAACGCTGAAGGCGGGACTCGATCCGCCGTTCCCGCCGAGGACAAGCAGGGACCGCCGCAGGTCCTGATTGACGCCATCCGGGCCGACCGCGCCCGGCTTACGATACTTCCCAGGGATCCCTCTAAAGCGCCCCTGATCTTTGACATACACCACCTCCTCATGCACTCGGCCGGACTCGGCGTTCCCCTGCGCTACACAGCCACTCTCACCAACGCCAAACCGCCCGGACAGGTCCAATCCACGGGTTCGTTTGGTCCATGGGACGCTACCGAACCCTCCGCAACTCCGCTATCCGGGGACTACGACTTCCTCGATGCCGATCTGGGCGTTTTCAAAGGGATCGCCGGCACTTTGACCTCCAAGGGCAAATTCAAGGGGAAGCTCTCGGAATTCGAGGTCGAGGGCGAAACCCGGACGCCCAACTTCAGGTTGAAGGCTTGTGGAAACCCGGTGCCCCTCACGACACAATTCCGCGCCCTGGTCGACGGGACCAATGGCAACACATTGCTCCAGCCCCTTGACGCAATCCTGGGCTCATCCAGCTTTCGAGTCCAGGGCGGTATCGTCCGCAACGTCGACGAGAAAGGCAAGACCGTCGATCTCGATGTCCGGCTCGTTCGTGGCTCGATCGAGGACCTGCTGCGCATCGCAATGAAGGACAAGAACCCGTTCCTGCGCGGAAGCGTCGCGCTGAAAATGAAATTTATCCTGCCGCCGGGGCGCGGCGAAATCGCCGACCGCCTGAATATCGCCGGCACATTCGCATTGAACGACGCCCATTTCACCACGCCCGCCATACGGGGTAAACTCGACGAACTCAGCCGCCGCGGGCAAGGCCAGCCGAAGAATCTGGAGATCTCAGAGGTTCCGGCGCGCCTGGCGGGCGACTTTCGGCTGGCCAACGGAAAGATCGATTTCCCGCGCGTCGGCTTCTCCGTGCCGGGAGCGATCGTGGCCCTTAAGGGGATCTACGACTTCAATACCGAGATGCTGGATTTTCGCGGCTCGCTGAAGCTGGAAGCCACGGTTTCTCAGACCCAGAGCGGCTGGAAGCGGTGGGCGTTGAAACCTGCCGACCGGTTCTTTTCGAAAGAGGGCGCGGGTACATATTTGCCGATCGCCATCACGGGTCCGGCATCGTCGCCCAAGTTCGGCCGCGACCGCTGACGGCCAGCACCGAGGCTACTTCAAGTACTCGAACAGCGACCGCCTCGGCGCCGACGCCTTCACCTGGAGGGCCGCCTGTTGCCGGAACGAGGCCAGTTGCAGTTCCAGGATCGACGCCGTGTGGTCGACATCCTCCAACCCGGCGCGCTGAGCGCTCAGCCGCAGTCTCATGGTCTCGCCCGTGGAAAACCCGTCGGCCACTTGGGTTTGAGCATTGCCGTAGAACATCAAGGCCGAGTTCAGGTGCGCCGAGATCCCAGCCAGAGGGGATAGAGCGGATTGAATCGCCTGGTCGTCGTCGGCCAGAAGGGCCTGGCGCAGAGTCTCGATCGATTGCATCGCGTTCTTCGCCGGATCGGCGTTGTCAAAAATGACATCCGCCGTCAGGGCGACCTGGAACTGGACCCCGGTGGGGTGCATCGCCTTCCGTGTGGAAACGACGCCCAGGTAGGCTCCCCAGGGGGGGGTCTGTGTGGCGAAATCCAGCGCATAGGCGTGGCTCTGGTCCGAGTCGCCCGAAAAGACAAATCGCCCGTCGGCCTCCGTATTGGCCAGTCCTGCAAAACGCTCGATGATCGTTTTCAGTTCGTCTGCGATGCCCTGCCGCGTCAAAGTTGTATTGATGCCGCTGCCGGCGGTCATGCCCAGCGACCGCACCCGATCGAAGAGCTTGACTGCGCTTTGCAGAGCCGTCTCGGAGGCGTCGACTTCGGTCTTGGTTCGAGTCAGGTTAGCCTGCGTCTGCTCGAGGCGCCCAAGCTCGGCGCGCACTTGAAGCAAGGCCCCGATTGAGTCGGGATCGTCGGACGGCGCGACGACGCGCTTGCCCGTGCTCACTTCACGCTGGGCGCGGGCGACCCGGTGATTGATCATCCTGAGCGCGTCAAGATACCGGTCATTCGAGGCGTCGATCGAGCGGGTCATGCGTGGTCTCCCTGGAACTTATCGGATCATGTTGAGCGCGACTTTCGTCATTTCGTCCAGAGTCATCACCATTCTGGCCGCCGCTTCATAGGCGCGCTGGAATTCGAGCAGAGCGATGGCCTCCTCGTCCAGGTTGACCTTGGAGATGTCGTCGCGGAGCTGGCGGGCTTGGATCGATAGCGAGGACTGGATCTGCGTGTTGTCCTTGGCCGCGCGCAGATCCTGTCCGGCGCGTGAAACGACGGCGCCATAGAACTGGGTAAACGTCCCCCCGTCGATCACGTTCGACTGGGCCAGAGCCGCCAGGACCACGGCATTGCCGTTTCCGCCGGGCGCGCCGGCGCTGGCGGCCGCGAGTTGATCGGCCGTCAGCGCCGTCACCGTCAATGTGCGCGCGGCTCCCAGGGCCGCGTCGTATGCAAACAGATCCGTCGTTGGCGAGTTGCCGCCCCGGTCCAGACCCGCGGCCAGTTGGCCGTTGATCGCGTCGGCCAAAGTCGAAGCCAGCCGGTCGAAATCGGCCATGTAGCCCGGAATCGTTTGGTTGTAGAGTTGGCTCAGCGCCGCGATCCGGCCCGAGCTGATCATGGGCAGAATGTTGTTGCCCTGTTGGTCGAGTAGCCGGGCCGGCGAGCCGCCGGTGTCGGAACTGAGCGGATAATGCCGCTCACCGAGCAATACGGGAATCTGGCCGCCGGCATAAATGTTGACGCTGCCGTCGGGCGAACGCAGCATTGTGAAGTCCATCGACTCGGAGAGATCTTCCAGCAGCGTGTTCAATTGCGCGTTCAATCCGGCGTCGCTCTGCGCACGATAATCCTGCTTGAACTGATGGTTGACCTGCTGGAGTTGCTTGAGCGTGGAGTTGATCTTCGAGGTCTCATTGTTCAACGCCCGGCCCGCGTCGGCCAGCGCGGAACCGAGTCCGGCCGATGACTGCTGAAAAGAGCGCGCCAGCACCCCTGCGCGTTGCAGGACGACTTGACGCGCCGAACTGTCGTTTGGCGCCGCCGACAAGGCTGAAAAGGCCCCAAACAGACTTTGGAGAGCTGCGCCGACGCCGGCTCCCTCCCTGACGTCAAAGACCGGTTCCAGGCGCGCCAGTTGCGAAGCGAGCTCGTCCGATTGGCCCCAGGCGTGCAACGACCGCCGAACGCTCTGCTCGGTGTATTCACTCCTCAGATCGAGCGTCCCGCCGCTGGCGACCCCTCCCGACAAGCCGATGTCAACGTCGGTCCGCTGAGCGGTCAGAATCTGACGTTGCCGGGCATAGCCGGGTGTGTTGACATTAGTGACGTTGCCCTGGACCACCGTCATGCCGCGCTCGAAGATCCGCATCGAGGCGGCCGCATTGCGAAGTGAACCGAACAGACTACCCATGGTGACGAGCGCGTTTCCTTTCCCGGTGGCCTCTTTCCGGCCTCGGAATCCAGCATGGTGGCCCAGACTGGCCGTGAGCGCACCAACCTAAACGGGCCGGTCGCACGAAACTAACCGCCACGACGGGCGAGGTCCGGCTCAACCGCTTGCGTTGCAGCGGCTCCCGCAACCAATCCCTGCGGGCAATCCCATCTCGACGCCATCGGGGCCATAGGCCGTAGCCCGGGAGGCGGCGATTCTCGCCCAGCCGGCGTGGAACTCCGCGGCGGATGACATCAAGGCGCCCACCCGCGCCAGTCCCAGCCTGAGCAGGACCAATTGCCCGGTGGCCGCGGCTCGATCGCTCGCAGCCAGAGAGCTGGCCCCGGCCTGGAATTCGGCGCAAGCAGTCACAGCCGTTTCCAGCAGCACTGCAGCCTCGAAGAACCGGCCTGCCGAGCCCAGGCCAACGAGTTGCTCAGCCTCCGAGATCGCTCTCCGCGCCCGCACCAGGGGCGTAGTTTCCGCCAGTTCAAAATCTTTCATTCGCGCCGCTGCTTTCGCCTCCTCGCCGCTGGCCCCTCGCCAGAGGCGACCTTCGCCCTGTCGCGGCCCTATCGGGGCTCGCTGGACGGTTTGGTCTCGATCGAATCCTCGATCATCCGGTCTGCGAGTGCCTCCGTATCGGGGGTATACTTGCCGCTGGCCACAAGTTTTGCCAGTTGATCCAGTCGGGCTTGCGTCACAGCCGAGCCCGGTTCGAGAGACTGGACACTTTCCGCCAGGCTGGAGAGCTGCACCTGGTCGCTCTGGCCCGAGGTTCCAGACCGCCCGACCGCGGTGCGCTGTGCCGCCTGTTCGGCCTTGTCAGCCGCCTGCGTCCGCTCAAGCCCGGCCGCGCCTGCCGATGATAGGTTTTTGTCGTCGATTCTCATAGTCATCCTGCCCATCCGTCCGCTGGCGGAGGGATAAAGCCTCACCCTGATTATCGGCCGATCAGTTGCGGAGTCTTAGTGGAAATGTGAGGGAATGGCTTCAGGACTGCATTTACTTGCGAATGCAGCCGCTGATCTAGGCCAAGTGGGATAGGCACGGGAGTAGTGGAGAACTACCTGCCCCAGGAGTTATCCGAGAGAAAAGAAACGAACAAGGGCGCCCGGAGTCTCGCGCTGCGGGATTTGCCGCGCAGGGGCATCCGCGGGGGTGTCGAGCGAGCGTAGGATAGGATCCGGGTCGAGTCCGATGGCGGCGGCGTACTGCCTGATATAACTTCTTGTAAACAAGCCGCCGGGGAGGTCCTGAAAGCGTCCTTCTTCTATCGCGGTGAGAAACCCCGTACCGATCTTGGTGGCGTCGGAGATCTGCTGAAGAGTCACACCCGCCGCCTGACGCAGGCTGGCAAGGTCTGTCAACTGGCGTTGCCGAGAGCGCTCCGGTGTGGCAACCAAGACTCCCAATCCTTTCCTTATTCGGACTTCAAACTCCTACTTGCCGAGCTTAACACGGCGGCGGGCAGAAGCGCTTCTGTCCCGCCGGGGCATTTCCCGCACAACGAAAGCCCTGCTCCCTCCGGGAGGAAGCTCAAGGCTCAAACTCCTGCGCCGGCTTCAGGAGACCGGGCGCGCGCCTCTGGCCCGTGCAATGTCCTGAAGCAGTTGGCGGGCGATTTTGTCTGCCACATCGGCGCTGGCGGAGCGGAACTTGGCTCCCTGGCTCTCCTGAGTGGTGGACCAGATGACGTCTCCGCCGCGGTTGACCAAACGAACCGAGGCCGACGCCTCGTGCTTGCGCTCCTGGACCCGCATACTCTCGTTTTCCCCGACCGAACCCTGCAAACCGACCGAATCCCGTCCCGACCGGGAGTAAGACGAGCCGCGGCCAAGCGAGAGACCGGCGCGGGCGGTGATTGAATCGCCAGACTGGAAGACATCGGTAAACACCAGGTCTTCCCCGGATCCGCGCAGAACGGCGTCGGCGCGGTCCGGACTTTCGGTTAATACAAAGACCCTGAGTTTCTGCACGCTGGCGATAATCATGTCGCGGAGTTGGGCGGCCGACTCTCCACCGCCGAATTTTTCAACATACACCCGCGTTACCGTGGGCAGCTGCATTGCAAGGGCTTCCGGCTCGCTTGCGCTTGGCGCAGCGAGCATTATAAGGGCCAAACTGTAGGGGTTCATCCTTTTCCTGCTCTTCGAGCTTCCTCATCCTGGAAGGTGATTTTCCTTCCGCTTCTTGCCTCAAGTGACACTAAGACGGTGCGGACAGCTTTCTTGTCCACACGAAGCACAAGAGCCTCCAACCGGCCATCTTCCCCTTCAAATCCAATGCTGACGAAGTGGGCGCGCTTCTTGCTCAGAACGAACAGCGGAGAGAGCAGAAACGCTTCGAGAACCCGCCGGTCCACCTTCTGGCCGTATTCAATCTGGTGAATACGGTCGAATGGAACCCGGATGGTGGCGTTCTTCGTCTTGAAAATAAAGGAGATAGGGTCGGTTGTGAGGATCGTGCCGCCGGTATTTGGAGCGAGCGTTGGAAGCGTACCGCCAAGGTATTCGGCCTTAAAGCCGAATCCCCCAGCGATCACGCATCCACATGCAATGACAAGCATCAAAGAGATGAGGATGTGCCGCATGGACTCACGCCTACCGGTCTGGTACGTCTATGACTACATCGTATGGGAGACTCCGTGGAAAACAAGAAGAAATTTAAGAATTGAATGTCTTTTAATATCAAAGCCCGCGTGCCGATAACCAATACGGGGATTAGTCGCCTGGCCGCCCTCCTCGTACTCCTTCTTGTTTTCGTCTTGCCTTCTCCCTGCGGCCAAGGCAAATGCGATCCCAAGGCGTCTCCGCATCCCATCCAGAGGCTGGCCGGCGTTGACGCCGAAACACTCCGCGAGGCTGCGGCTCTGATGAAAGAAGGTCAGTCGCATCTGGCACTTACGCGCCTTGGTCACCAGCCTGGGCGGGAGCCTACCCGCACCGCCGCAGTGCGCCGCTGGGCCGCGTGGGTGGTTCTGGAGGTAGCGGACACTCTGGGAGTATTACCTGGGTGATAATGGAATAGGCCAAGGGATAGAAATGGATTATTACTCAGAAAAGCCTCAAGAGGAACTCGCTCCGGCTCCTCAAGACCAGCCACTGGGAGTGATTATCAGTCCCGACACGCGGCTGCCGGACAGGATCCCGCCGGGGCAGAGCCGGACAAGGAAATGGCCCGTTCTGGATGCGGCGGGCGCTCCGCGGATCGATCTGTCGAAATGGCGGCTGGAGATGCATGGCCTGGTGGAACGTGAGGTCTCGCTGGATTGGCAGTCGTTTGCGGGGTTGCCGCGGGTTGAGGTCTTCGCCGACTTCCACTGTGTGACGCGCTGGTCGCGGCTGGGCAATCTCTGGAGCGGGGTCAGGACACGTGATCTGGTTGAGCTTTGCGGATTGAAGGCCGGGGCCAGGTTTGTGCTGGCGCACGGCTACGACTATGGCTGGACGACGAACATCCCGATCGAGATGTTTCTGGCCGGGGATGCGCTTGTGGCGACACATCATGACGGGCGGGAGTTGACCAGCGAGCACGGCGGGCCGGCGCGCCTGATCGTCCCTCAGCTTTACGCCTGGAAGAGCGCCAAGTGGCTCGGAGGGCTCGAGTTTCTGGAGCGCGACCGGGCCGGGTTCTGGGAGCGGAACGGCTATCATATGAATGGAGATCCGTGGAAAGAGGAGCGATTTGGCACCTGGGGCTGAGGCGGGAAAGATGAGTGGGCGCAAATGGCGGCGGCGATCATGGATCGGCGGCGTAGGGTTGGGATTGGCCGGGGTTGGGGCCGGGTTGGCTTACCGGGCGGCGCCGTCGTTCTGGCGGCAGTACTTTGAGGAACTGGGGCGCGACATCGAACCGGCGCCGCGAGCTCCCCTTGTTCAGAACTGGAGTGATCGCGGCCTCTATGCCGGCTGGTTGGGCCACGCGACCATCCTGCTGCGGATGGATGGGTTCACAATCCTGACAGATCCGGTGTTCAGCTCGAGGATCGGCCTGAGTATGGGGCCGCTGACGCTTGGGTTGAAACGGCTGGTGGAACCGGCGTTGAAGTTGAGGGACCTGCCACGGATCGATCTCGTTCTGCTTTCGCACGCCCATATGGACCATTTCGACCTGCCCAGCCTGAAAGCGATCGAAGCACGGCGGCCGCAAGTGGTTACAGCCCGCAACACGTCCGATCTGCTGAATGTGGGGGGCTATGCGGGGGTGAAGGAGATTGGTTGGGGCGAAAAGGTGAACATCGGTCCGGCGACGATCGAGGGGATCAGGGTGAATCATTGGGGCGCGCGGATTCGAACCGACACCTGGCGCGGCTACAACGGGTATGTCATTCGCTGCGGACGCTGGAAGGTTCTCTTTGCCGGGGATACTGCCTGGACTGAGGATTTCAGGAGTGTCTCGGGGGCGCACCTGGCTTTGATGCCCGTGGGCGCCTACAACCCCTGGATTCACGCCCACTGTTCGCCGGAGGAGGCCTGGACGATGGCCAACCATGCCAGGGCCGAGTTCGTGGCTCCGGTGCATCACCGGACGTTTACACTCAGCCGTGAACCGCTTGGCGAACCCGTTGAGCGTCTGCTGGCTGCCGCGGGCGGTGGTTCAAGCAGGGTCGGTTGGCAGGGGATCGGCGAACAGTTCAGTTTGAGTTGAGCCGGGCTGAGCGCTCGGATCGGTATCTTGCCCGGGCCGGAACGGGCTGAAGCCCTTTGCAGGCTGAAGCCCGCCCCACCGGGGGAGTCTCTTCGCGGATGGAATTGTTGCCGGGGGCCTATTTGCCGAAGGCCAGGGCGAGTTCAATGAACGTGCGGACGGGCATGCCTGACGGCCCTTTGGCGAGATACGGCTTGCCTTCTTCGAGCCAGGCCGTGCCGGCGATGTCGAGATGGGCCCAGGGTTTCGAGTCGGCGAATGCTTCGATGAACTTGGCGGCCGTGACCGCGCCGCCCCAGCGCCCGCCGATGTTGGGCAGGTCTGCCGAGGGCGATTTCAGATAGTCGTTGTAATCTTCATCGAGCGGCATGGGCCAGAGGCTCTCGCCGGCGGACTTCGAGGCGGCGATCAGACGGTCCTTCAACTCATCGTTGTTCGTGAACAGGCCGGCGTGAATGTGCCCGAGGGCGACGACGATTGCGCCGGTGAGCGTGGCGGCATCGACGATGTGGGAGGCGCCGCAGTTGCGGATGGCGTAGGTGATGGCGTCGGCCAGGATCAGGCGGCCCTCGGCGTCGGTATTGAGGACTTCGACGGTCTTGCCGCTCAATGTCCGTACGATGTCGCCGGGCCGCTGGGCGTTGTTCGAGACCATGTTCTCGACGCAGGGCGCGAAGGCCGAAACGCGGACGGCGGGTTTCAACTGGGCGATGGCGATCATCGCGCCCATCACAGCCGCCGCGCCGGCCATGTCGTACTTCATCTTCTCCATGCCGTCCGAGGGCTTGATGGAGACGCCGCCGGTGTCGAAGGTGACGCCCTTGCCGGCCAGGGCAAGATGGACCGTCTCGTCGGCGGCCTTCTCCGGGATGTACTCGATGTGGATGAGACAGGGCGGCTGAATCGAGCCCTGGGCGACTCCGAGCAGCGCGCCGCAGCCAAGCTGTTTCAATCGCGGCTCGTCGAGAATGTCGAGCTTCAATCCGTGTTCGGCGGCCAATCCACGGGCGTGTTCGGCCAGTTTGGGAGGCGTCATCAGGTTCGCCGGCTCGTTCACCAGGTTGCGGGTGAAGTTCTGCGCCTTGGCGACGACCAGGCCCTTTTTGAATGCGGCGTCGATTTCCGGCGTGATCCCGGGGACGCCGACGAGGACCGTGTCGATATGCTTTTCGCGGAGCTTTTCGTCGGTCTTGAGGCGGTCGGTTTCGAAGTCGGCGAGAAGCGCGCCTTCGGCGACGGCTTCGATGATGGCGGGGTCGAGAAGCGGACTGTCGAGCGAGAACGCCACCTGGCGGAACTTGAGCGGCTTGAGTGCGCGGATGGCCGTGCCGGCGATCCGGCGGGCGAGGTCCGGGGTCAACTTTTCGCGTTCGCCCGCGCCGACCAGCAGAAGCCGGCGTGCGGCGAATCCGGCGGGGCGGTGGATGAACAGGGTTTCGAGCGGCTTCGGGTCGTATTCGCCCGACGCGCGGGCTTCGGAAACGAGCGACGCGGCATCGCCGTTCAGCGCCGGGACAGTGGACCCGTCGGCGAAGCAAATGGCGACGAGAGAATCGGCTTCGAGCAGGGCAGCGGCGGTGGTGGTGAGTTTAAGTTCCATTCGATCAGTCCTGGGATCTGGAGTTGCGGGCGCGCATGGCGCGTTGCGCTTCGAGGTTCTGTTCGCGTTCGGCGATGGCGTCGCGCTTGTCGTGGGTCTTTTTGCCCTTGCAGAGGCCGAGTTCGCACTTCAGCCAGCCGTTTTTGAGATACATCTTGAGCGGGATGAGCGTGAGACCCTTTTCCACCGTCTTGCCGACGAGTCTGCGGATCTCGGCCTTTCGCATCAGGAGTTTACGCTTCTTGGTGGGCTCGTGGTTCCAGATGTTGCCGTGCGAGTACGGCGAGAAGTGGGCGTTTTTGAGCCAGACTTCGCCTTTGTCGAGTTCGGCGTAGGCGTCGCGCAGTTGGACCTTGCCCTCGCGCGCCGACTTGATTTCAGTTCCGGTGAGGACGATTCCGGTCTCGAATTTGTCGAGGACGAAGTACTCGTGGTAGGCCTTCCGGTTCTCCGAGACCATCTTCGAGCCGCCGTCTTTTTTGTCTCCGCTCATGGGAAGTGGACCTCGATCTCCACGCCTGGACGCCTTCCATCGTCAGGGATTAAGAGTGAGCTACCGCCTAACGTGGCAAGCCACTCATGTTGAGTGTAGCACGCATGAAACGCAACAGTCACTCTAAAGCATTGATCTGGAACAGGTTAACACTTGGATTCGTCCTGGTTTCGCTGACCTTTTCCGTGGTCCTGGCGGGCAACCGCAAAGGCGACAGGTTCCTTGAGGAAGGCCGCAAGTCCGAAGGAGCCAAGAAATGGGACGAGGCGCTGGAACTCTATGAAAAGGCGCTGCAACAGGATCCGATGGACTCGACCTATCAGATGTCGGTCCACCGGGTGCGGTTCCAGGCCGGCCAGCTTCATGTAGACCGTGGCCAGACGCTGCGCAAGGAAGGCAAGCTGGAGGAGGCGCTGGAATCGTTCAGACGGGCGTTCGCCATCGACCCGGCGTCATCGATCGCCGAGACCGAAATGCGCCGGACCTACCAGATGATCCAGCGTGAGAAGGACAAGAAGGACGGCAAGGCGGAACCCAGTCCCGAGGACCGCGGCCTGACTCCTGCCCAGACGGCGCGCAAGGACGCCGAGGAGCGCGCCGCCTCGATGTCCGCCGCGCCCGAACTCCGGCCGCTGTCGGCCAATGTGACCAACCTGAAGATGGCCAATCAGACGGTCAGAGTGCTGTACGAGACGCTGGGCAAACTGACCGGCGTCAATGTCCTGTTCGACAGCGATTTCGTCGAGCCCACCAGGCGTGTCTCGCTTGATCTGACGAACTCGACGCTGGAGCAGGCGCTGGACTACGTCGCGATCCTCACCAAGACGTTCTGGAAGCCGCTTTCGAACAACGCCATCTTCGTTACCAAAGACGATGTCACCAAGCGCCGCGACTACGAGGAACACATAACGCGGGTCTTCTACCTTCAGAACATCACCAGCGCCCAGGAGTTGTCGGAAGCGATGACGGCGATGCGGACGGTGACCGATGTCCGCAAAGTGTTCCCGTTCAACTCGCAGAGCGCGCTGGTGGTGCGCGGGACGGCGGCGCAGATCGCCCTGGCCGAAAAGGTGCTGATGGATATTGACAAGCCCAAGCCGGAGGTGGTGGTGGACGTGCTGGTGATGGAAGCCAGCCGCAGCCGGTCGAGGGAATGGGCGCTGACGCCGGTCATGGGAGGCGGGGCCGGGTTGAATTTTCCGGTGACGCCATCGACCGGCAGTTCAACGCTGAAGCTGAACGAGTTGAACACGATTCGCAGCAGCGACTGGACGGTCACATTGCCGGGCGCGCAGTTGACCGCCATATTGTCGAGAGGCTTCGCCAAAGTACTTCAAGCGCCTCAGGTGCGGGCGACTGACGGGCAAAAGGCGTCGTTGCGCCTTGGCGACCGATACCCGTACGCCACGGGGTCATTTCAGTCCAGCCTTGGCGTCGGCGGGGGCGGGGTCAGTCCGCTGGTTTCGACGCAGTTCAGTTTCGCCGAGGTGGGCGTGAATGTTGATATCACGCCGCGCATCCACGGGACCGAGGAAGTGTCGATGCAGATCGAGTTGGAGATCTCTTCGATCAAGGAACGGATCAATGTCGGTGGCCTGGAGCAGCCGGTGATCGGACAGCGCAAGGTGTCGCACATCATCCGCGTCAAAGAAGGCGAGGCGACCATGATCGGCGGCCTGATGCAGTCCTCGGAACGGTTGACGCGGACCGGAATCCCTGGGTTGATGCACATCCCTTTGATCGGGCGCTGGCTCTCTTCCGACAAGGTGGAGTCCAATGACGCCGACCTGCTGGTGGTCCTGATTCCGCATATCGTGCGCGCGCCGGAGATCACGCCGGAGAACATTAGGGGCATCGCCACGGGTACGGAAACGATCTGGAAGGTGAACTACCAGCCAAAGCAGGGTGTGCCGGCTGCGGCCGGACCTGTCCAGCCGGTGCAAGCGAAACCTGAACCGCAACCGGCCGAGCCGCAGCCTGATGCGCCGCCTGCCGTCAACTTCCCTCCCGCCCCGGCTGGGCCGGAGGCCGTGCCGCCGCCCCCGCCAGGCGCGGAACCGGCGCAGGCGATCCCAGGGTTGCCGCCCGGAATCCCGGGCCTGGCGCGTCCGGGCGGTGCGCCGGCTGCCGGGGAGACAGCGCAACCGAGGGTGGTGTTATCGGCGTCCACCGCGCAGCCGGCTCTGAATTCGCTGGTCACAGTGAATGTCAACGTCGAGACAATTCAGGACTTGTTCGCCGCGCCGATGAAGCTGGCCTACGACGGCAATGTGCTGAAGTTGATCGACGTCAGGCGCGGGGCTTTTCTCGCGCAGGACGGCCAGCAGGTGACTTTCGACAAGACGATCGTGGACGATCCGGGCGGCGCTGTCGTGGCGCTGAACCGGGTGGCTGGAGCGGGCGGGGTGTCGGGTTCAGGCACGCTGGTGACGCTTCTGTTCCAGGCGGTGGGCCGTGGCACGACAAACGTCTCGTTCTCGGAACTCACGCTTAGGGATGGCAAGTTGCAGAGCATCGCCGTGTCGCCGGCCCCGGTCTCCGTGACCGTGAAATGACGCCATGCGCAGGTCGAATCAACGCGGGATGACGCTTGTCGAACTCATTGTGGCTTTCACCATCCTTGCGTTGCTTGCCACGCTCTCTCTGCCGCTGGCGCGATTCAAAGTGAGGCGCGAGCACGAGCGCGAACTGCGCTATGCCCTGCGCGAAGTGCGTACGGCCATCGACAAGTATAAGGACGCCTGCGACCAGGGCGTGCTGGGGCCGCCGAAGATCGGGACCGACTGTTATCCCGAAAACATCGAAGTTCTTGTCGAAGGGATCAAGATGGCGAGCGATGCCACGGGCAAGAAGATCCGCTTCCTCCGCCGCGTCCCGCTCGACCCGTTCACCAGGCAGCGCGAGTGGGGCATGAGGTCGACGCAGGACGATCCGCAGTCGATCGCCTGGGGCGGCCAGAATGTTTTCGACATCTTCTCAAAGACCATGGAAAGGGCCGGAGATGGCACACCGTACTCGGACTGGTAAATCACGATTCGGGTTTACGATGATCGAGATCATGATCGTCATGGCGATCATCAGCATCCTGGTCGCCATCGCCGCGCCGATGTATCAGAAATCGGTGGTCCGCGCCAAGGAGAGCGTGCTGAAGCAGAACCTGTTCTCGCTGCGCACGGTGATCGACGAGTACACCTACGACAAGGCCAAAGCGCCGCAGTCGCTGCAGGATCTCGTCTCGGCCGGATACCTGCGCCAGATTCCAATCGACCCGATGACGGGCGCGGCGGATTGGATCGTCGAGATGGAAGACGCCGTGACGTCGGTCAACCAGAGCGAACCGGGCATCTATACGGTCAGGTCGAAGTCGGATAAGACGACTCTCGAAGGCGGGACCTACTCCGATTGGTGATCCCTACTTGCGGCGTAATCCCTCGGGCACTCGCGTGCTGTCGTGCGGCTGCGCGGTGAAACTCCACTCCAGGGGAACCGTGGCCGGCGGGTAGCATTGCTTGTCGTCGCAGGCCTGATAGCGAAACTCGCCTTTAACCGCCGCCTTGCCGTCCAGCGCGGCCGCCAGCAGCGGCTTCTGTTGGACGAATGTCACGTCCTGGCTGATCCTGAACGTCCCCTCGTAAACGGGAACCGTCTCCTTGATCGCTTTAAGGTGCAGCGTCCTCGAACGTGGGAACTCCGCTTCGTGGAGGGACGCCAGCGCCTCGCTCTTCTCGACGTTCAGCCGGATCGGGATGTAACTGCCTCCGACACCGGGCGCATAGACATGCATCTTCCTGGGTAAGGAAATTTCGACCAGCAGAGCCGTTCTTGACCCGCCTCGGACTGAGGTGTCCGCGGACCTCCATCGCAGCGTCAGGTGCTTTGTCTTCGCCTCCCGCCAACCATCCCGCGAATCCGGCGAGATCGACAGCAGGACGGTCCCGGCAGTGTAGCGCTCCTTGTAGTCCTTCTCGAAGTACCGCGCCTTCACCGTGCCGTCCGGCGCGATCAGATAGCTGGCCGGCCAGGGAACTCCATAAGACGGAGTCCCCTTGGGAACGGTCTCGTTCAGCAGTCCGAACGCCTTGATGATCGTTGAGTCCGGGTCGGACAACATGGGATAGTTGATCTTCACCCTCCCGGCGAAGTGGGCAAGAATCTCCGGGCTGTCGTAAGTGAGAGCCGCGACGTGGATGCCTTGACGGGCGAATTCAGCCTGATTTTCTTCCAGCTCGACCAGCTGGGTCTTGCACCACGGTCACCAGTCCGCCGACCGGACGAAAAGGAGGTAAAGCCCCTTGGGGCCTGTGAGCGTCGTGAGGCTCTGCACCTTTCCTGTTTGGTCGTGCGCCTCGAATGGCGGAATCTTTGCACCCACGGCCGGGCCGGGATCCTGCTGAGCGGAGAGCGGCAAGGAGACCGCAGCCAGTGAGAGGATCGTCAAGAGTGTTCCCAGTTTCATCGTTACGGTTAGGATACCTTACTAAGATGACAAGTCGTGACCTCCCTGTGGCCTCACCTGATTCAGCGGCAGTCGGCGCGCGGCTCCAGGGCTGATGTTGGGCTATGACACATACTCCGTCCGCGCGTGGGGGTGGAAGGCGCCGCGCCATCTGGAGTTCGCCGCATCGCGGAAATTGGATGCGATCCAGATTTCGTCGCGGGGCGATTTTGAATCGCTTGAACCGGAGTGAACTGGAGGGGCTGAGGTGCTTTCGCCAATCGAGATCCGCGAGTGTCCCGCGCGATGGGCGCTTTTAGCGGCGGCCACCACCACCATGGATAGTCTGGGGGACGCCCTGGCTGAACTCTTCCCCAAGCTGTGCGCGGATGCCGTAACGCGGGGCGCATTGGTTGTTGGCAAGCCGTTCACCCGGTATGGCGAGTCGCAGGCCGACGCGACGATTGAAATTGAAGCCTGTCTGCCCATCGCCGCGCCGGTCGCGATGGAGGAGGGTGCCGGGTGCGTTCGCCTGGAAGCCTGCCGCGCGGCCGCCGTCACGCACTTCGGCCCTTATGACAGCCTGGGCGACGCCCATTTCGCGTTGGGCGAGTTCGTGCGCCGGAACCAACTGGAGACGGCGGGGATGTGCTGGGAAGAGTATGTGACCGATCCAGGCGCCGAACCCGACCCGTCGAAGTGGCAGACGATGGTCTGCTGGCCGGTGAAGTAGCGCGGGTTCAGGCGCGCTCGTCGATGAGTTCCTGCAACGCCGCGCCGAGCTTAAGGTCGGGAACATGGCCCATGCGCTGCAGCCGGCGCGTGCCGTTGCGGCCAATCAGGACGAGCGTGGGCGTGCCCTGCATGGAGTAGCGCGCGAAGGTGCGTGGTTCCCAGCCGTCACCGTCCGCATCCATCGCGACGGGGAAGCGGATGCCCTGTCGCAGCAGAAACGACTCGAGCGCCGCCTTGTCCGACCGCGACGACGATTCGAACGGGCAGTGTAAGCCGATCACGGCCACATCGTCGCGCGAGAACGTCTCCCAGACCTCTTTGGCCTGCGGCAGCGAGAGTTCCAGGCATCCCTGACACTTCTGCTGGAAGGCGTAGAGGGCGACGGCACGGCCCTTCAGTTTGTCGAAATCGAGCGGTTCCGCTGTATTCAACCAGTCGCTCGCCGCAATCTCCGGCGCGGGCATCTCTCGCTTTTGAGCCACGTCCCATCTTATGCTGGGAAGCCGGAGGGATTGAATGAGACTACGAACCGCCTTACTCCTGTTTGCCGCCATCGTCCCGGTCTCGGCCCAGGAGCTTTTGAACTCGGTTCTCTGGATGCAGGGATCGATTGAATACCGCGCCGCCACGGCGCAGACGTACCGCTCGGCCGAGCAGTCGCTCGTCCGTGCTTTGGCTACGCCCAACTGGACCGCCGCCCTTGAACAGGCGGGCGACTTTTCGGCGAAACCTCCCGCCGTCGTGCTCGATCTGGACGAGACGGTTCTCGACAACTCGCCCTATCAGGCGCGGCTCATCGTGGACGGGCAAGCGTTCGACGGCAAGACCTGGACCGCCTGGGTGGGCGAAGCCAAGGCGGGACTCATTCCAGGAGCGGCCGATTTTCTGAACTTCGCCGCGCTGCACGGCGTTCGACGCATTTACGTCAGCAACCGGGTCTGCGCGCCGAATCAGAAGGACGATCCGACGGTGGCGGTTCTCACCCGCCACGGGCTGCTGAACCGAACGGATCTGTTGCTCTGCAAGACCTCGGACGCCGATTCGTCGGACAAGTCGGCCCGCCGCTATCTGGCCACGGCGGGACACCGGGTGGTCCTGCTGATCGGCGACGACATCGGCGATTTCTTCACTGTCGCCCGTGACGCCAAGGCGCGCGACGAGGCGCTGGCCCGTTACCAACGCTGGTTCGGCGACCGCTGGTTCATCGTGCCGAACCCTGCGTATGGCTCCTGGGAACGCCTCTACGCGGACACGGAGGCAAAGAAAAAGGCTCTGCGGCTCGACCGGTAGCGATGACGCCAGCACTGAACCGCTCCTCTGAAAATGACGAACAGGACCCGCACTCTACGTTCGCGGTTGAAGACGGTCCTGGGGCGCTCCACTGAAAATGTCGCCTGCTATTTTCATCCCTTGTTGCGGCTGACAACGGCAATGTGGAACTTCGTTGAAAGTCGCGGCTGGAAGGGCGTCCTGGACCTGCCGGGTCGAGATTGCGGGGCGGGGGCCCATGGGCGCTGCGGGTTGAGACGTGAGCGGGCGTCAGGCCAAATGGTTTGGTATGAGGCACTTAGGTCGCGACCAAACGAACTCCCCTTGATCCGCCGATAATCTGGATATGGAGTCCGTTTACACTTGCCACCTCACCGACGGCGGCCCGGATTGGGATCGCGCTCCCCGTTCGCCGCGATTTGTCGACATGGTTTCGGCTGAGCCGGCGTGGTTCGACACGCGGGCGGCGATGCTGTGGGATAAAGATAACTTATACGTCAAGTTTTGGGGCGAATCGCCGTGTATCGAGGCGCGCCAGACCGAACGGGATTCGCTGGTCTTCCTGGAGAGCGATTTCGAGCTTTTCATCGACGGCGGCGACGCTTACTACGAGTTCGAGATCAACGCACTTAATACGGTATATGAAGTATTTTTCATATGGCAGGACGCCTATGGGAAGTTCGATCCGGCGGAGTTCAGCCTGACTGGCCGCAAGGCGCTTTCGTTTGGCGGGGACGCGGACCGGTCGGGCGAGACATTCTGGCGGGGGACGCACCCGCGCGGGACGCGCTGGGCGTTTCTTGACTATGATTTCCCTGGGTTGGAGACGTCGGTGACGATCGACGGTCATTTGAACGAACGGACCCGCCTGTCGAAGGCATGGTCAGCCGAGGCGCGATTTCCGTGGGCGGGCATGAAGCATCTGGCAGCCGGGCGGTCGACGCCGCCTCGGGATGGTGACGTCTGGCGCTTCTTCTTTGGCCGGTTCGAGAAGTTGCGGGCCGGGGGCAAGGAGATTTCGCCCCATCCGGCTTGGTGCTGGACGCCGCATGGCGTGTATGATACGCATCAGCCCGCTGCCTGGACACCCGTTGTCTTCAGCACCCAGCCCATCCCGTAGTTCACGTTCCGGAGACCGGTCATGACTTCTCACGAAGCCGAATCGCGCTATTGGGGCCTGACCCGTGACGAGGTGCGCCGTTTCAAGGCGATGCGCTCGCCTGAAGGGGTTCAGCGGTTTGTCGATGAGGAGATCCTGTACGATCTGGAGCCGGATGGTCCGCGCTGCCGGTCGCCGCGGTTCACGCTGGTGGATGGGGTGGCGCACTGCATGGGAGGGGCGCTGCTGGCAGCGGCGGCTTTGAGGGTGCTGGGCCACCCGCCGCTGTTGCTCGATTTGGAATCGGTGCGCGACGACGATCATGTGCTGGCGCTGTTCAGGTCGAAGGAGGGCGGCTGGGGCGCGGTCGCCAAGTCGAATTACGCAGGGTTGCGGTACCGGGAGCCGGTCTACCGCACGTTGCGCGAACTGACGATGAGTTACTTCGATCATTACTACAATGCGGCCAGCGAACGGACATTGCGGGCGTTCTCGACCCGGCCTGTTCAGCTAAAGCGTTTCGATTCAATCCATTGGATGACCAGTGCAGAGCCGCTCTGGGCCATTCCCGATTACCTCGGACACGTCGCCCATACCAGGCTGCTTTCACCGGCCGCCGAGCGCCGTCTGACCCGCCTTGACGCCCGTTGTTACTTAGCCGGCAAGACCGGGATGCGCTGAAAGGGCGCGCGACCGGATGTTATCCTGACCATAGATCCCACTAAACTATTCGGCTTCGGCGTCCGTCTAAGATCCAGGTGGCCATTATCCAATTGACGAATATGATCCGTGCATCCCTGATTCTCACCGTTTCTCTCCTTCCCGCGGCGGCGCAGGCTCCCGCGAGCCAGCCGCTGAAAGCGCCCGAGGGGGTAGAGGAGGCTCTGCGCAGCCGGGCCGACGAGTTTTACCAGTTGCAGATCGACGGCAAGTTCCGCGCCTCGGAGAAGTTGGTCTGCGAGTCAAGCCAGGAGTCGTATTACCTTGCGGAGAAGAGGCGATGGCTGAGCAAGGAAATCGTCCGGGTCGCCTTCGATGAAGGCTTCAAGAGCGCGAAGGTGTTCATCACCTTGAGCACCGAGGCCATGATGCCGCTGGGTGTGGTCCGGCTGAAATCGATGGTGCCGACAGACTGGCGACTGGAAGAGGGCGGCTGGTGTTTTCTGATGCCGGACTTGCGGCAGGGGGAGAGACAGACGTCATTCGGCAAGATGTCATCGGCCCCGGCTCAGGGTGAATCCGGCGTGCTGCCGGTGGCTCCGAACGTGGACGCCGCGTTTGTCATGAGCGCAGTCAGCGTGAGCCGGATTGAGCTGCGCGTGAAGGGGTACGAGGCTTCGAGCGATCAGGTGGAGATCCTGAACGGACTGGCCGGCACGGTTGAACTCCAACTCGGCGCGCCGAAGATGCCGGGCTTGGATGTGGCGCTGTCGACCACGCGACTCGGCCGTAATGAGAGGGCCCGGCTCAAGGTCACCTACACGCCGCCGGACCGCTCGGCTAAACCGCCCGCCAGGATTTCGGTTCAGGTGGTCCCGACCGGGCAGGTTTTGGACCTGGCGTTGGTCTTCGATACCACCGCGGTGAGTCCCGCAAAGCCGCCTGCTGGCGCTCCGCCGAAGCAAGAGGACTGACGCGGGGTTTGGCCGTTGGCTTGCGGTAGAAGCGGCAGGAGTAGGCAAGCCTTGACCACAACCGCCACCAGTCAATCGTCACTCGGAGCTTTCCTCGAAGAGACGAATAGCCGATCCGCGAGTTCCGCGGCGGAGAGACAGTCGTCTTCTTTTCAAGAACATATGGAGAAAGCCGCGGATGAAGCGGCGCCTCCCGCGAGCGGAGGTGCGACCGGCGCCGGGAGTTCCGCCGGTTCCGGTACAAGCCCCGTTTCGGCATCAGCCGGCGGACAGGAGTCTCAAAACGGTACGCTCGCGCTGGTGAACCAGATTTCGATTGCCGCCAGCGCGACCCAGGCGGCAATCGAATCGAGTGCATCCAATTCAGAAGTGAATCAACTCAAGGACCGGTCGATCGCGGCGTTACGGCTGGCGATGGTGGGTGCGGGGATCGATCCGGATTCCGTGAAAATGACTTACTCTTCGGAATACACCTGGACTCCCGACGGGGGCAGGGTCAACAACTTCCTGACGGTCGAGACGGACAAGGGCAGGAAACTGGGTTTCTCGGCCGAACTCTCATTGGACAACCCGCAGGTCACCTTGTGCGACGTCCGCCACATGCTCGATGGGACAGCGGGGTGGGACCAGTTGGACCAGGCGACGTAATCAACCTGCGCCGCGGCCGGGCGCTTGACCGCCGAGGGTGTCAGCGTCCGCCAAGTTTGAGCAGGCGCGAGGCGTATTCGGCGGCGGCATCGAGGCTCTGGCGGGCGTCGTCCCAGCGCTGGGCTTCGATGGCCTTGAGAGCCGAGTTCATGGAGAGGTCCATGCGGACGAGCACCTGCTCGGTGTCGGGGTGGAGAGCCAGTCCCCGGCCTTGAACGGAGAGACGGATGGCTTCAGTGGACGAGCGCGCGGTGTAAACGCTGGCGGCGAGGCTGGTGTAACGTTCTTCGAAGATGCGGTACTGTTTGGCGGCGTCGGGGGAGAGTGCGAGCGGATCGAGTTTTGGAAACGGCGGCAACTGGGCCAGCGGACCCGACGGGGCATTGGTGGACGGGCGCAGGGGCATGCCACCCCATTCGTTTTGCGACTGGTCCTGCTGGGGCGAGGCGCCGATGGAGATCCAGCCGGGCACGGAACCGCCGAGGGAGTTGATGCGGCCGCCAAGGTAGCCGAGTTCGGGCCGGCTTGCGCCGTACCTGGAATAGAGGAGGTAGGCATTGCGGTATCCGAGCAGGGCGCCGGATGGATCGGCCGCCATGCCGGATTCAGGAGCATCCAATGCCATGGCCATGCGCTGCCAGGCTCCGGCGGCGGCGATGCCGACGGAGGGGTCGAGGCCGGGGCCGGACTGGAGTTGGGCGAGGTAGTTTGAGGTACGACCGATGAGGAGGCGGTGTTGCGGCCCGATGGGACCGCCGCCGCCGAGTTCGGTTTGAAGGGCCCGGGTCAGGGCGCCGATGTCAGTGGCGGCAACGCGGCCCCGGCGGCCTTCGAGACGGTCGAGAAGGCCGGCGGCGGAAGGGCTTTGAGCGGAGCAAGTGACGGCGATCAGGCAAACAATCAAGATCCAACGCATGGGGTTCTCCTTCCCGTGGTACGCGGAAAGCGGGGTCAGCGAGCCACTTTCTTGACAAGCATCTTTGCTTCCGGCGGCGCGGTGCCGTTGAAGGCGCCGATGGCGACACGTTCGCGGACTTCGGTGATCAACAGTTGGCCGACCTTTTCGAGGTCATAGTCGATGACTTCCTTGGTGATGGGGTCGAGAATTTCGCGGCGGATGCGGAAAACTTCGAAGCGGTCGCAGTTGGCCACGCCGTTCACCTCGCCGGCGGCGATGTAGATGCGGTCGCCGGAGACGTCGGCGATGCGGGCCTCGATTTCAAGACTGCGCTGCTGGACCTTCATGGCGCGGGTATTGGCGGTGCTGGCCAGTTTGTCGATGCAATCGGTGGTGGCCTCGCCGACGATGGTGGCGGCGAAATTGGTGCTGGTGACGTCGGTGGAGCCGAAGCCGCCGCCGCGAGAACCGGCGCCGGCGACGCTGAGGCTGCTGCTCTTGCGGCGGGATTCGCCGCGGGCCTCGCCCTGGTCGATGACTTCGCTGGTTTCGGCATCGACAAGCCGGTAGCTGATGGCGACAACGGCGGTCCCCTGACCGACGCCGACACTGGTGCGGCCGAGGACTCTGGGGGCGTAGCCGCCGAGATCGACGCCCTTGCGCTTGTCGTCGCGGCCGAAGATGGTGATGGTGCCCATCAGAATCGCGTCGGCTCCGATGACGCGGCCGATGCGGGCGTTGGGACCCTGGCGGGCGCGGTTGCTGGCGCCGAGGTCCTGTTCAGCCATGAGCTTGCCGAGGTTACGGCGCTCGACAACCCGATAGGTGCCGGACTCGGCGATGCGCTTCATCAGCAGCGCCTGGATGCCCTTGCCGAGATCGACATTGGTGCCGAAGATGGCCTGGGCGGAGGTCTTCACCGTCCCGTAGTCGAATTCGTCGATGGCCAGGATCCGTTTGGCAGAGGAGACGACGGGAGTGCAGGGGATGGCGGCGAGGTCGGAGTTCCAGTTCGGCCCGGTTGCCGCTTGCGCAGCCTGAACGGGGGCGGCATTCGCAGCCGGCGCGGAGGCTGCGCCGCCTCTGGAGAGGGCGACGAGGACGGCGTCGGACGCGCCGAGTTCCTTCAGCGCGATCAGATCGTCTGTGGAGGCTCTGAATGACGGGCCGAATTCCTGGATCTTGTTGACGATGGCCTGATCGGGCAGTTTGAGCCGGACCATCCTCTTAATCTGGTCGATGGGCGGCGCGGCGGCTTTGGAAGCCGCGGGAACGGGCTTCGGCGGAGCGGCCCGTTTGGGGGCGGGCGTCTGGCCCGCTGAGACGAGGCTGAAGAGCGCCAGGATGGCGAGGGCGCGAGGAGTTGTCATCGTTTTCCTCCATTGAGTGAAATCATCTTCCGCCAGCTTTAAGGATGCGGGCGGCATAGGCCTCAGAGCGATCGAGCGAATCGGCGGCGCCGGCGAAGTTGCCGCCGTTGATGTCGCCCTGCGCCATGTCGAAGAAAAGTTTCATCTGCTGATGTCCCGAAGTTAACTCGGCGTTAGGGCTCAATCCCCGGGCGGAGAGGTCTTTCTGCATCTGTTCAAACATGGCATTGGCCTGGCGGACACGGCCGGCGACACGGAGGAGTTTCTCGCGAAGGTCAGCGGGTGGACCTTGGGGAGCGGCTTGAACGGCGGGTTGCGCCGGCGAAACCTGAGGCTGGAGGGCCGGTTGCGGAGGGGGATTGGCGGCTTGAATGGGTTGGCGCGGCGCGGGCGCCGTTTGAACCGCGGCAGAGGTGGCCGATGGGCGAGCAGTCCCGGACGGGCGGACAGGAGACTGGACGGCCGCGGCGGGCGGAGTGAGGGGCTGGGATTGCGTGGCGGCGCTGGCGGGCGCCTGGATGCCGCCATTCAGCGCGGATGAGGTTTCCGGCGTTTGGACGGGGGGCTGAACAGGGGGCTGGACCGCGGGCGGCGCCGCTGGAGGTAGCGACTGTCCGGGCGCGGATTGTGATGCCGTTGCCGCGGGTCCGGATGCAGCGGGCCGCAGGGCGAACCAGACGGCGGCGGCGGCGACAGCCAGACAAGCGAAGGCAGCGGCGGCGGCCATGGGTTTGTTGCGGCGCGCCCACTTGGCAAGCCGCTCGTGCGGAGGAGTCGAACGGGCGATGACAGGACGGCCGTCGAGGTAGCGCTGGAGATCGTTTGCGAGTTCGGCGGCGGTGATGTAGCGATTGGTCGGATTGCGTTGAAGCGCCTTGAGGACAATGTGGTCGAGGTCGCCGCGGATACGGCTGCGCAACTCGGTGACGGTCTCGGGGGTGCGCTGAATATCCTCGCGGATGTTGGTGCTGGGCGCAGTGAGGTCGTGCGGGCCGGGCAGTTTGCCGGCCAGCAGGACATAGAGAATGACGCCGAGCGAATAGACGTCCGAAGCGCGAGTGCAGGGTTCGCCGGTGTACTGTTCCGGGCTGGCGTAATGGGGCGTCAGGAATCGCATCTGCGGCGAGGTGACGTCGGATTGCACGGGTCCGGTCATCTTGGCGATGCCGAAATCGAGAAGTTTGGCCGTGGGCCCGGGCGCCACCATGATGTTGCTGGGTTTGAGGTCGCGGTGGATGACAAGGTTCTCATGCAGGTAATGGACGGCGGTGCAAACCTGCATGAACAGCTTGATGCGTTCACCGACGTTGAGGCGGTTGTCGTTGCAGTAGCGGTCCAGCGGCGCGCCTTCGACAAACTCCATGACGTAGTAGGGGGCGCCGTTGGGGGCGTCGCCGCCGTCAAGGATGCGGGCGATGTTGGGGTGTTCGAGTCCGGCGAGAACCTGGCGTTCCTGGCGGAAGCGGTCGGCGAAGAGAGCCGCGTTCTCATCCGGGATGAGGAGTTTCAAAGCGACATTCTTGCGGAACGCGCCGTCGTCGCGGACGGCCAGAAAGACGACGCCCATGCCGCCGCGTCCGAGTTCACGGACGATGCGGTATGGGCCGAGGCGCATGACGCGCTCCGGGGCGCCCGCGGGTGCAGCGACGGGCGGGCCCTCCTGCGTGGCGGAGTAGAGCAGCGATTCGACTTCCGCTTGAAGTTGCTGGTCGCCCGCGCAGGCGCTGACCAGATACTGTTCGCGCCCCGGCGACGTCAGCACGACAGCGGCGCTGAAAATAGCTCGTACCCGTTCAGACCGGTCAACATCCATGCAATCCCCCGTGGCGCGAGAAACCCCACGCCTCATCCTCTTTATGAGGCTACCGCATGATGATGTCAATCAGGGGACGGGCCTATTCGGCAGCCGGAGCGGGCGATTCCTTGACGGCCTGTTCGAACAGGAGATTCAGGGTCTTTTCGGTGCGGATGCGCGAGGCGATGCGGCCCAGCGTGCCGTCCTTCTCAAACTTAAGACGAATGGCGGCGACGGGCTCGCGCTTCTGGCGCGCGATGCGGTTGACCTCGCCGTCGAGTTCGTCCTGGGTGGTGTGGATGGACTCAGTGTCGGCGACCCTTTCGAGGATCAGGGAGGCCTTCACGTCACGGCCCGCCTTCTCGCTCTGAGTCTCCTTGATCTTGTCCCAATCGAGGCGGATCTTGGAAACGTCCATGCCCTGGGCGGCGAAGTTGCGAAGCTGGTTCTCGATGTTGATCTCGACCTGGCGCTCGACAAAGACGGCGGGGACAGGGAAGACGTGCGAATCGACCAGTTTGTCGATCAGCGCGTTCTTGGCCTCGGTCTGGGCGACATACTCGCGTTCGCGGAAGATGGCCTTGCGGATCTCTTCCCGGAGTTCGTCGAGAGTTTGATAGTCGCCCAGGTCCTTGGCAAAATCGTCATTGAGCTCGGGCAGTTCCTTGATGCGAATCGTCTTCAGTTCGATCTTGAAGCGGACGGTCTTGCCGGAGAGACGTTCGGCCGCATAGTTTTCCGGATAGGTGATTTCGGTCTCGCGGATGTCGCCGGGCATGGCGCCCTGAAGAACTTCGGAGAACTCCTTGATGGTCTCCTTGCCGCCGATTTCGATATTGATGTCGTCCTGGTTCATCGGCGGGCCATCGACGCCGGAGATGGATTCAAGAGACACCAGGCAGTGGTCGCCCTCAGTGGCCGGGCGGGGGTCGACGTTGACGAGTTCGGCGCGCGATTCGCGGATGTCGTTCAGGCGTTCGTCGATGTTGGCGTCAGTCACAAGCGGCTCGGCGTAAGGGACATGGAGACCGCGGTATTCGCCCAGTTCAAAGTCCGGCGAGACCTCGAACTCAGCCTTGAAGTGGACGGACTCGCCTTCATGGAAGTGGAGATCCTTGACCTCAGGCTGCGAGACCATGCGGAGGCCTTCCTTTTCGCAGGCCTCGTCGATGGACTTCGGGATGAGGTTTTCGAGGACCTCGCGCTGGATTTCGGCGCGGTAGAGGGACTTGACGTGTCCGCGCGGCGCCTTGCCGGGGCGGAAGCCCTTCAGTTGCGCTTTCTCCTGGACCTTGTCCAGAACCTTTTCGGTTTCAGCAGCGACGGCTTCGGCCGGAATCGTGATGTCGAGCGAGTGCTTGCAGCCTTCAATATGAGCCAAGGGAATGAACCTCCAGGAGGGCATCGCAGCACGCACGCGCCTATGGCGTGAGCGGCTTTAGGCCCCAACTTTCCAGTGTCGCACGGAGAGGCCGGCCGATGCGCGGAAGCCGGAGGCGCAGCGGAGATTGCCGCTTGCGCTCATGATCGTAGCGGGGTTTCGCACTGGGATCCATTGCGGGCGGATGAGGAGTTTCGCCACCCGCTTGACATCGTTGCCGTACGCGATAGAGTTGGCCCATGGCGACACGACGCAGAGACTTCCTGAAATCGATGCCGGCGGCGGCGGTGGCCTCGGCGCAGACTCCTGGCGCGGGTCCGTCGGCGGCGCAGATCGGCTGGCCGAGACGGTTCAGCGGCAGGGCGCTGGCGCAGATCGCGATGCCACTGGGCGGCGTCGCGGCCGGGTCGATCAGCCTTGGCGGGCGCGGCCAACTGCGCGACTGGGAGATCTTCAACCGTCCGGATAAGGGCAATCAGCCGACGTATGCGTTTGCGTCGATTTGGGCGAAAGCGGGCGACGCGAAGCCCGTGGCGATGGTCGCCGAGGCCCGCTACCTGCCGCCGTTCGAGGGCCAGAATGGACTGGGCGCGAACAACGTTCCGGGTCTGCCACGACTCGGCGGCGCGACCTTCCATGCGTCGTACCCCATCGCGCGCATCGACTTCGCCGACCGCCGCCTGCCCGTGAAACTGTCGCTCGAAGCCTTCACGCCCATCATTCCCCTGGCTCAGGATGATTCCGGCTACCCGTCGGCCGTGTTGCGCTACAGGGCATCGAACCCAGGGACAACCGCGGTTGAGGTGGCCGTCGCCTTCTCGATCGAAAACCCGATCGGCAGCGGCGGCAGCCGGACCAACGAACCCCTGCTGGCGCCGGGGCTCAAGGGCCTCTTGATGACCGACCCGAAACTCGCCGCCGATGACCCTCTCCAGGGTTCGTTCGTGCTTGCGACTCCCTTTTCCGGTGAGGTTGCGATGTGGCGCGGCTGGCCGAAAAGCCCCTGGTGGAATTCGCCCATGCTGTTTTGGGACCAGTTCTCGGCTAGCGGCCGCTTGGGCGATGAACCTGCCAAGCCCGGCGCTGTCGGAGTGGTGTGCCTGCGCGCAACGGTAGCGCCGGGAGCCTCCGTGGAATTGCCGTTCATCTTGAGCTGGTGGATCCCGAACCGCACTCCAGAGCGCTGCGGTTGGAGATCCCCAAAAGGGGATGAGAAGACCGTCATCGGCAACTGGCACTGTGGCAAGTACTCAGGCGCGTGGCCGGTAGCCGCGGAGTTCGCCTCCCGCTTGCCTGCCCTGGAAAGAAGGTGCCGGGCGTTCGTCAAGACGATGACCGAGGCGACGATCCCGGCCGAGATCAAGGACGCCGCGTCGGCGAACCTCTCCACGTTGGCGACCCAGACCGTCTTCCGTACGCTCGACGGCGAGTTCCACGGATTCGAAGGCTCCAACGACAAGGCCGGCTGCTGCTATGGGTCGTGCACGCATGTGTGGAACTACGAGTCAACGACAGCGCATGTCTTCCCGGCCCTCTCGCGCTCCATGAGAACCATGGCTTTCATGCACACTCTGGACGAGAAGGGCGGAATGCGTTTCCGCCTCCTGCTGCCTACTGGCCGCCAGTTGTATACCTTCGCGGCCACCGACGGGCAGATGGGCCAGATCATGAAGGCCTATCTGGATTGGAAACTCTGCGGCGACGACGCCTGGCTGCGCGCCATCTGGCCCCAGGTGAAGCGCGCCATGGAGTTCGCCTGGATCGACGGCGGCTGGGATGCCGACCGCGACGGCGTCACCGAGGGCGTCCAGCACAATACCTACGACGTCGAGTTCTACGGTCCCAATCCTCAGTGCGGCATCTACTACCTTGGCGCGCTGCGCGCCTGCGCCGGGATGGCCCAGACCATGGGCGACGCATCCTTCGCCAAGACGTGTTCTGAGTTGCTCGCCCGCGGCGCCGCCTGGACCGATGCAAACCTGTTCGACGGCGAATACTACATCCAAAGAGTGCGCGGCGTCGAAAGGTCCGCTGTCGCCGCTGGCCTGATCTCGCCGATGGGTTCCGATGACACCCGCAATCCGGAATATCAGGTGGGCGAAGGCTGCCTGGTGGATCAATTGATCGGCCAGTATCAGGCCGATGTCTGCGGGTTGGGCAACCTGTTGGACAAGGAGAAGATCAGGAAATCGCTCGCGTCCATCTATCGCTACAACTACCGCCGCGACCTGTCGGCGCATGAGAACGTCCAGCGCACGTTCGCTGTCAGTGATGAATCCGGACTGCTGGTTTGCGACTACGGCAAGAAGCCGCGTCCGGCGATCCCGTTCCCTTATTACGCCGAAGTCTGGACCGGCTTTGAGTACTCGGTGGCGGCGCAGATGATCTGGGCCGGCATGATTGACGAAGGGCTGGAGGTGGTCCGTTCGGCACGCCTGCGGCATGACGGCGAGAAACGCAATCCCTTCAACGAGCCCGAATGCGGCCACCACTATGCGCGCGCGATGTCGGCGTGGTCGCCGGTCCTGGCGTTCACCGGTTTCGAGTACGACGCGCCGAAACGGCGGCTGAAAGTGAATCCGAAACGCGTGCCGCGCACGGGACCGTTCAAGTCATTCTGGTCAACCGGAACAGGCTGGGGCGACTTTGTCTGGACGCGGAATTCGATCGAAGTACGCGTGATCGAGGGCCGTCTCGCCGTGGACGAACTGGTTCACGGTGAAGAGACGGTGAAACTGGTGAACCGGCAAGCCGCCGAGCCCGGCAAGCCGCTGGTCTGGCAACGGCCCTCGAAGGCTTAGAATCTGTACGCCAGCTCCAGGTAACCCATCGCTCCATTTTTCCCCTTCGGGTAGATGCGCTCCATGGCGCTTTTGCCGATGGCGTAGCCCCAGAAGCCGGACACGGTGACGTGCGGGTTCACGTTCCAGTCGGCGCTGAGGTCATAGTAGGTGGCCAACCCGCGTGCGCCGCCGGTATTGCGGCCGACGTAGCCGAACGACCAGGGCTGAAATGCGCCGCCGCCCTGATACCAGAGATCGTTGCGGTTCGCCAGGCGCAATGAATGGCCCTCGGCCTTCACCGTGAAGTCCTTGTGGGGACGAAATGTGACCATGGCGAAGGCGTCCCCGGTGTTCATCATGTTGTAGAAGGGAAAGCGCGCGAAGGGGCGTGCCGTGGGCAGCATTTGCATGAACGTGCCGTGTCTTGAATCGTTTGGATTGTTGTCGCCGGAGCCAAGCGTGTAGCCGGCGCGGATCCATGGCTTCAATGCCGGCAGAAACTTCGGTTGCCAGCCGCTCTCGATATCGAAGGCATGGGCTTCGTGGTCCAAACGCCCCCACTTGCCGGTCTGGAGGACGCCCCAGACCAGGAAATCGACAGCGCCCGCGGAAGTCTCGGTCAGATGAGAGTAGTGTCCACCGACCGTGCCGATGCGGATGTTCGCCATGTCGGACTGGCGCGGCGCGAGTGCCCGATTGTCGGTTTTCAGGACGTGGCGCCAGTCCTGGTAGTACATCCCCATGACTCGCCAGTCATTGTGGTTACGGCCCTTCGACGACGCGCCAGCCACCGACGCATAGCCGACCCCGATATCCAGTTGGCCCCACCCATCCACCTGGAACGCCCCTCGGGTCGGCATGAAGCCGGCGAGCGTCACCGTGCTGCTCTTTTGCGCCGAAACGAAGTGGAATCCGTCGAACGACCGGCCGACGTGCGTCCAGGGAAAGGAGCCGATCATGCGGTCAGCGATACGGGTCTGAGCGATCACGTTCAGCCCGGCATGTTTCCTGGCGATCTCGGCTCCCTCGCGGAACTCAAACCGGCCCAGTTTCAGCGAGTTGGCCTCAGAACCAAACAAACCCTTCAGCCTGACCCACCCCTGTTTCGGGAACACCATCGCGGCGTTGCGATGCCGGTCGTTTGCGTTTGAATAAATCGCGCCCAATCCGAGCGGACCCTGCGGCGCTGATGCCGTTGCGTCGTCCGGCATGCCAAGCAGAACCGGCGCCGCCAGTTCCACCTGCCAGTCGGCTCTCTTGTTGCCTGAACTTAGGCTGAGCTTGAAAATACTTCCGGAGAAGGCGTAGTTGTTATTGGCGTTGCCCGCCATCCAGTCCCACATCTCGAGCCGCGTCCGAACGCTGCCGGACACTGTCACGTTGCCCCACTTGATGGGCGTGGCAACTGCCGGCGCAGCGGCGGGCTTGGCGGGCGCGCTCTGCTGTCCGGCCTCCTCCGCGAGGAGCGGCAACGCACTGACGGCAAGGATGGCAAACATACGGAAAAGAGTCATATTGGGATCGAACCTCATTTCTTTCAGAGTATGACGTCGATTTTTCTGAAACTGTGACTTGGATCACATTGACAGGCGGGCTGCTTCCGCTAAACTGATCTCGATGCATCGAAAGGGCGCTATCGCCCCACTCCTCGTCGGGATCCCGCTCGGACTGCTCCTCGGCGTCGGCGTCTACACGTTCGGCTACGCCAGGGGCGCTTCTTACATGACCGACGACCCGCAGGCGTGCACGAACTGCCATGTCATGCGCGGCCAATATGAGGGTTGGCTTAAATCCAGCCATCGCCAGGTGGCCGTCTGCAACGACTGCCATACGCCCCCAGGGTTGGTGGGGAAATACACAATCAAAGCGCTGAACGGATTCAACCATTCGATGGCGTTCACCACGGGCCGGTTTCCCGACAATATTCTGATCACGGGGCGCAATCAACGCGTGGCGCGCGAGTCCTGCATGAAATGCCATGAAGATATCACCGACGGAATCAATGGCGCCCGCAGCCACGGCGACGCCGCCAACTGCGTCATCTGCCACCAGAACGTCGGCCACTCCCATTAAAGCGATTACGGGTACACGATCATGTCTGATAATTCGAACTCAAACAAACGTCTCATCATCGCGGTCGCGGTGACCGCGGTCCTAGCGATCGGTATCACGGCCCTGCTGGTCAACATCTTCGAGCACAAGCAGGAAGCCAGGAACGCCTTCTTCCGCGTTGTCGATCTCAACGACGAGACGGACGATCCGGCGGTTTGGGGCAAGAACTTCCCGCTGCAATATGACAGCTATAAGAGAACCGTCGACATGGAACGTACACGCCACGGCGGCTCGGAGGCGATCCCGCACAAGCCGGACCCGAAGGATCCCCGCGAGGTCACGACGCAGTCCAAGCTCGAGCTTGATCCCAGACTGAAAGCGATGTGGCTGGGCTATCCGTTTTCAGTCGATTTCCGGGAGGAGCGCGGCCATGCCTATATGCTCATCGATCAAACGAGCACGCGCCGGATCACCGAGTTCAAACAGCCCGGCGCCTGCCTCAACTGCCACGCCTCCACATATACCTATATGAAGAGACTCGGCGGCGGCGATCTCACCGCAGGTTTTGAAAAGATGAACCCGATGCCCTATGTGGAAGCCGTCAAGGGTGTCAAACACCCGGTGAGTTGCATCGATTGCCACGATCCGAAGACCATGGCCCTGCGCATCACCCGCCCGGCATTTCTCGAAGGGATCAAGGCGTACAAGGCATCGCAGGGCGTCCAGAACTACGACCCAAATACCATGGCCTCGGCCCAGGAGATGCGGTCTTTCGTTTGCGGCCAGTGCCACGTCGAATATTACTTCAAGGGCGATGAGAAGCGCCTTACGTTCCCCTGGGCGAAGGGCCTTCAAGTCGAACACATCTACGACTACTACACCGAGGTCGGGCACAAGGACTGGGTCCACAAGGAGACCGGCGCGCCGGCGCTCAAAGCCCAGCACCCCGAGTTCGAAATCTACAGTCAGGGCGTTCATGCCCGCTCCGGCGTCGCCTGCGCCGATTGCCACATGCCCTACAAGCGTGAAGGCGGCATGAAGATCTCCGACCACCATGTCCGCAGCCCGATGCTGAACGTAAACCGGGCTTGCCAGGGCTGCCACCGCTTTTCCGAGAAGGAAATGAAGGACCGTGTCGAAGAGATCCAGGGGCGGTTCATGCAGTCCCGCGACACCGCCATGGATGCGCTGATGGATCTCATCGCCGATATCAAGAAGGCCAAGGAGGCGGGCGCCGGAGAAGCAGAATTGAAGGCGGCTCTCGAAGCGCAACGGAAGGGCGGATTCTTCATCGACTTCGTCGAAGCCGAGAACTCGGTTGGCTTCCATGCGCCGGGCGAGGAACTTCGTATCCTGACCCAGGCCATCGACGCCATCCGTAAAGGCCAGAATTCCCTGCGCGGCGTCCAGCCGAGGAAGACCGCGGCCACGCTTCGCACGAAGACAGGCAAGAGCTCCGACTGACGGTCCTCCAACACCAGAGAGAGGCGGCGCCGGACCCGTTCCAGCGCCGCCGTCATTTTTGACGTTTCCCTGAAGAATCCGCGGCCCACGTGTAACTCCCTGAGGGAAGTTGTGCGTCAATGGAAGAATGCGAGTCAGAAACTGGATGCATGGAATCATCGCGGCCGCGGTTCTCGCGGCGTCGCCTGCTTTATTCGCCTCGGAGGATCCTCCGGAGCAGCATGTGAAATGGATGAAGGAGAGCGGCGAACTTTCGGGCAAGATCCGAAAGGGTGTCGAAGTCGAAGCGAGCGCGAAGCGTACCGCGGCGATCTACAAGGAGGTCGAAGGCTTCTGGGCCAAGCGCCCCGGAGTTGGAGCGAAGTCCGCCAGGGACGCGCAGGCCGCCGCGAACGAGTTGGCCAAAGTGGCCGGTTCAGGTGACGCTGCCGCCATCGGCACCGCGTCGAAGGTCCTTGGCGGCACATGCCGCACCTGCCACGACGCCCACCGCGAAAAGATCAGCGACACCGAATACAAGATCAAATAGACGGATCAGGGGCGGCGCCGGCAAACCCTTCGCCCGCCGCCCTTCACTCCTCGCCGCGGATCAGGTCCTCGTAGGTCTCCCGTCTCCTCACCACCCGCCAGTCAGCCCCATCCACAAGCACCTCGGCCACCCGCGGACGCGCATTGTAGTTCGACGACGAAACCCACCCATAGGCCCCCGCCGTCATCACGGCCATGTACTCGCCCGGCAGCACCTGCGGCAGTTCCCGGTGCTTCGCCAGGAAATCCGCGCTCTCGCAGACCGGCCCCACAACGTCGGCCGTCACCGTGCCCGGCACGCGGCTCGTCCTCAACGGCACGATCTCGTGATAGGCCCTATAGAGCGCCGGCCGGATCAGTTCGGTCATCGCCGCGTCCACCACCATGAACTCCTTGCCATGTCCGGGCTTGCGGTAGAGCAACCGGGTCACCAGCGCGCCGGCCTCGGCCACGATTGAACGGCCCGGCTCGAACAGCAGCGTCAAATTGTGGTCCTTCACCAGGTCCCGGATCGCCGCCAGGAAACCCGTCACGTCCGGTCGCGCATCGTCCGGCTTATAGGGCACTCCGATCCCGCCGCCCAGGTCCAGATACTTGATCTCGAAGCCCCGCGCACGCAGCCGCCCCACCAGTTCGATGAGCCGCCTCGCCGCTTCCAGCAGTGGCGTCGTGTCGAGCAACTGCGAGCCGATATGGCACGCAACCCCTTCCATCAGCACTCCGGCGAATCCGCGCGCCCGCTCATACACATCTTCAACCTCGCCCATGTCGATGCCGAATTTGTGTTCCCTCAACCCCGTCGAAATGTAGGGGTGAGTCGCCGCGTCCACATCCGGATTCACGCGGATCGCCACTGACGCCCGTTTGCCGAGCCTGACCGCCAGTGCGTCGATCAGCGCAATCTCAGCTTCACTTTCGCAGTTGAACGAATGGATGCCCGCCTCGAGCGCCTGTTCGATCTCGTCGCGCTTCTTGCCCACACCGGCGAACACAACACTGCTCAAATCGCCGGCGGCCCGCGCCACCCTGAACAACTCGCCTCCCGAGACGATGTCGAAACCCGCGCCCGCTTCGGCCAGCAGCCGCAACACCGAGAGGTTCCCATTCGCCTTCACCGCATAACAGACGCGATGCGGCACGCCGCTGAGCGCCTCGTCGTACTCGCGGAACCGCGAGCGGATCGCCGACGCGGAGTAGACGTAGAGCGGCGTCCCCGCCTGCGTGGCAATCCGCTCGAGTTCAACATCCTCGCAGTAGAGCAGCCCGGCTCTGTATTCGAACGGTGTTCGCATTGGCCTAGTTCACTTTCAGCACGACCAGAGTCTGGTCGTCGTGGACCGGCACGGATCCGCGAAACTCATCGAGATCTTCGATGAGCCGGTCCGCGATCTCCTGCGCGGTCAAGTCGCACAGCGCCGACAGCGTGCGCTTCAGTCTTCTCCGGCCATAGTCCTCGCCCGATGCGTCCTGCTGATCGCTGATGCCGTCCGAATAGAGCAGCACGACGTCGTCCTGCTGGGCTTCGAATTCGGTCTCCTCGTAATCCATGTTGTCCAGAAGACCGACGGGCACTCCGGAGACTTCCGGCCGCAGCACTTCGCGGCCCCTGCACACCAGTGGCGGCGCCGACCCCGCGTTGGCGATCTTGAAGACGCGTTCACGCGACTGCCACAACATCGCCAGCAGCGTCACATACTGCGCCGGCACCTGCCGCTCCATCAGGTTTTCGTTGAGGCTCTTCAGCAGCGCCGCCGGGCTGCGTCTCCGAGGCGCAAGACTCCTTAACAGCCCGCTGAACAACGCGCCATAGAGCGCCGCCGCCGCACCCTTGCCGCTCGAATCGCCGAACGCCAGCATCGTCGACCCGTCGTCGTATTCGAAGAAGTCGTACAGATCGCCGCTCACCAGTCTCGCCGGTTTCAGCCGCACGCCAACGTCCAGGCCGGGAATCGGCGGCGCCTCGGCCGGGAAGATAATCGACTGCAGTTTCTGTGCCGCCTCAAGATCCTGCTGGATGTCCCGCTCACGCTCGGCCAGTTGCTCGTAAAGCCGCGCGTTTTCGATCGCCGCCGCAATCTGTGGTGCGATCAGCGAAAGCGTCCTCACGTGCTCTTCCGTGAACGCCCCAACCCGTTCGCTTTCCAGATCCATCACGCCCACGACCCTGTGGTTCAAAACCAGTGGAAAGGCGATCTCGCTGCGGATGCCCGGATATGCCTCCACATAACGCGGATCCGCCAGCGTGTCGCGCGCAAGCACCGGCTTGCCTGTCCGGGCCGCGGCGCCGGTCAGTCCCGTATCAAGTGGCAACACGCCGAGCGGAGACTTCTCGTCGTACCGCCGGCTGAACCGCTCCTTCAACTCCCGCCGCTTCTCGTCCACCAGCAGCACCAGGAACGCGTCATAGTCGATCAGGCCCTTGATCGAGATGGCGATCTTCGACAGCAGCGCGTCGAGGTCGAGGATCGAACTGAATTCGTGCGCCAGCCGCGCCAGAGTCTTGCGAATCCGGTTCTGCTGGTCCACCCGCCTGTACAGCCGCGCATTCTCGATCGCCGCCCCGATCCTTGACGCGATCAACTGCAGCAACGCGACGTCCTGCTCGCTGAAGGCCGCTTCCGTCGTCGCCTGCAAGTCGAGCACACCGACAAGTTTCTGCCCCGACACCATCGGCACGGCCATCTCGCTGCGCACCGCGTCCATGGCGTTCAGGTACCTCGGGTCCAGGTCGACGTCGTTCACAAGCACCGGCTGCCGCGATGCCGCCGCCGTTCCCGTGATCCCCTCGCCGGGGGCGACCAGCAGGTTCGCCACCACCTCTTCCCTGTGGCCTCGCGCATAGCGGATCCGCAGCGCCTTCCGTCTTTCGCTGTACAGCAGGATTGCGAACAACTCGTGCGGGATCACGCGCCGCACGATCTCGGCCACGCTTGCCAGCAATTCATCAAGATCCAGCGTCTCGCTGGTCAGCGTCGACACTTCCAGCAGGAAGTCCAGCAGTTCCGCCCTCTCGCGAAACTTCACGCGGCTCGATCGGCCCGGAGGCATAATGTCAGCGGCGCGCCGCCTCGACGATCTTCACGCTGGCGCTCGCCCCGACTCGATTCGCCCCAGCCCGGACCATCGCTTCGAACTCTTCAAAAGTGCGAATGCCGCCCGCCGCCTTTACGCCCACCGAAGGGCCCACGACGCGCCGCATCAGGTCCACATCCTCGACAGTCGCCCCATATTTCGAAAAACCCGTCGACGTCTTCACAAAATCCGCGCCCGCCTCGACCGACAACAGGCACGCCGTCTCTTTCTCTTCCTTCGTCAACAGGCAGGCTTCAATGATCACCTTGAGAATCGCCCCGCCCTTGTGGCAGGCTTCAGCCACTGCCGCCACATCCGCCTTCACCTGCGAATGCTGGCCCGACTTGAGCGCGCCAACGGCAATCACCATGTCCACCTCTTCCGCCCCGGCCCGGATCGCCTGGTTGGCCTCTTCCACCTTCGCCCGCGATGGCGTCATCCCCAACGGGAACCCCGCGACAGTGCACACCATCACGCCCGACCCTTTCAATTCCGAGGCGGCCAGCGCCGCCCACCACGGGTTCACGCAAACACTGGCAAACTTGTACTCCGCCGCCTCGGCGCACAGTTTCCGCACGTCCAACTCAGTCGCATCCGCCCGCAGGATCGTGTGGTCGATCATGGCCGCCACCGCCTGCGGCGTCCAGGGCTTCTGCAAGGCAAACGCAACGCCAGGGGCCGCCATCCGCTTTAGGATCGCGTCGCCAATCTCGGCCACCAGTCTTTCTAACTCAGCTTGTTCCACGTCGAATATCGCCGTTCAATTTCAGTGATTTTGTCGATTCGTTTCTGGTGCCGCCCGCCCCCGTAGGGCGTCCCGAGCCATGTCCTCAACACCTCTTCGGCCTGGCTGGCGGTCAACAGCCGGCCTCCGAGCGTCAGCACGTTCGCGTGGTTGTGCTCACGGCTGTTTCTTGCGGAAGCCTTATCATAACATAGCGCCGCCCTGATCCCCGGCACCTTGTTCGCCGCCATCGCGGACCCGATTCCGGCCCCGTCCACGATCACTCCGAAGGCGGCCTCGCCCGATGCCACCAGCCGTGACACTTCATGGGCGATATCCGGATAATCCGCGGCCTTTTCTTCGTAAACCCCCACGTCTCGCACCGTCCAACCCAACTCCCTCGCTACCGGTGTCAACCGCTGCTTCATCTCAAATCCGCCATGATCCGACCCGAATGCCAGCGTCTTGGCCGCGCACGCCTCCGGCTGCGCATCTTCCGGCGCAACCTCCTCCACCTTCACCCCGCGCTCCCTCGCCAGGTCCCTCGCCGACGGCGTAAAGATGGTCCCCCTGGGCACACGCAACGTGCCCTCGCGCGGAACATCCTGCTCGGTGACGACTCTTCGCACCTTTAGATGATACTAGGTCCGGCCCTCCTCCCCGTCAGGCCAGGATTCCTTTCACCACCGCCGCCTTCTCGACGCCCGTCAGTTTCTGGTCCAGCCCCTGATACTTATACGTAAACCGCGAATGGTCGATCCCAAACTGTTGCAGAAGTGTCGCCTGGAAATCCCTGACGTGCACCGGCTCCTTCACGATGTTGTAACTGAACTCGTCAGTCTCTCCATAAACGGTCCCGCCCTTGATCCCGCCTCCGGCCAGCCACAGGCTGAAACAGCGCGGATGGTGGTCCCGCCCATAGTCCTTCGGCGTCAGCTTGCCCTGCGAGTAAATCGTGCGGCCGAACTCGCCGCCCCAGACGACCAGCGTGTCGTCAAGCATCCCCCGTTGCTTCAGGTCCTGCACCAGCGCCCACGACGCCTGATCCACGTCCTTGCACTGCGACGGCAGCACCTCCGGCAGATTCCCATGCACGTCCCACCCCCGGTGATAGATCTGCACAAACCTCACCCCGCGCTCCACCAGCCGCCGCGCCATCAGCGCCGAGTAGGCGAACGTCCCGCTCTTGCGCGCATCCTCGCCATACAGGGCGTATGTCGATTCCGGCTCCTTGTCCAGCGCCGTCAGTTCCGGCACCGACGCCTGCATCCGGAACGCCATCTCATACTGCTCGATCCGCACTCTTGTCTCGGGATCCAACCACCGTTCATGCTCCATCCCGTTCAGCGCCGACACGCCGTCCAGCATCGTCCGCCGCACCTCGCGCGTCACCCCGTCCGGGTTGTTGATGTACAAAACCGCATCGCCCGCCGCCCGCAATGCCACGCCCGAATACTGCCCCGACAGAAAGCCGCTGCTCCAAAGCCGCGCCGAGATCGCCTGCACGTTCGCCCTCGGATGCGTGTGGCTGGCGTTCAACACGACAAACGTCGGCAGGTCCTTGTTCATGCTGCCCAACCCGTAGGCGATCCACGACCCGATGCAGGGCTTGCCCGCGATCATGAACCCCGTCTGCATGAACGTGATCGCCGGCTCATGATTGATCGCCTCGGTGTGCATCGACCGGATGATGGCGATGTCGTCCACCATCTTTGCCGTGTGCGGCAACAACTCGCTCACCCATGCCCCGCTTTGCCCGTGTTGCTTGAAGTCGAACACGGAAGGAGCGATCGGGAACCGGCTCTGGCCCGACGTCATCGTCGTCAGCCGCTGACCCTGGCGGATCGAATCCGGCAGGTCCTTGTCGAACCACTCCTTCATCTTCGGCTTGTAGTCGAACGTCTCCAGTTGCGGCGGCGCGCCAACCATGTGCAGATAGATCGCCCGCTTCACCTTCGGCGCGAAATGCGGCAGACCTCCAAGTCCCTCCGCCGAGGCCAGTTGCGACAAGGCCAGCGCCCCGAAGCCCTGCGCGCCTTTGCTGAAAAAACGCCTGCGCGTCAGTTCGTTCATTTCACCAGCACCTCGTCCAGGTTCATCAACTGATTCGCCACCATCGTCAGTGCGGCCAATTCGGCCACCGCCACATCGGCGGCCGCCTTCCGCTCACCTACGCCAACGAGCTTCCGCGCATCGTCCGGCGCCGAATCGTAGTGCCTCAAAAATGCCCTGTAAGACTCCCGCACCACGGCCTTCTCCCGTTCCTCCAACCCCCTGCCCAGTAGCCGCGCCGCCATGTATCCGGTCCGCGTTTCCACGTCGCCCCCGGCCATCATCGACCCCTCGGCCAACACCCTGGCCGCCTCGACGAACTGCGGATCGTTCATCGTCACCAGAGCCTGCAACGGGGTGTTCGTCCGCTCGCGCCTGACCGTGCAGGTCTCCCGGCTCGGCGCATTGAAGATATCCATCGACGCCGGCGGCGCGCTCCTCTTCCACAGCGTGTACATGCTGCGCCGGTACAATGCCTCCCCCTCGTCCTGCTTGTAGATCCGCGTGTCGCTCTCCTTCATCGCCACCGCCTCCCACACCCCCGCCGGCTGATACGGTTTCACGCTCGGCCCGCCGATCCCGCCCGCTAACAACCCGCTCGCCGCCAGCGCCTGATCCCGCAGCATCTCCCCGTCCATCCGGTACCGCGGACCTCTCGACAACAGCCGGTTGTCCGGATCCTTTTCCAACTTCTCTTCCGTCGCCCGCGCCTCCTGCCTGTAGGCCGCCGACGTCACCATCAGCTTGAAGAACTTCTTGACATCCCAACCCGACTCGCGAAACTCCACCGCCAGCCAGTCCAGCAACTCCTGGTTGGCAGGCGGCTCGCCCTGCGCCCCAAAGTCATCGGTCGTCTTCACCAGTCCCGTCCCGAACACTTCCTGCCAGAACCGGTTCACCGTCACCCGCGCCGTCACCGGATTGCCCTCGTCCATCAACCACTGCGCCAGGCCGAGCCGGTTTCGCGGCAACCCTGCCGCCATCGGCGGCAGCGCCGACGGCGTATTCGCATCCAGTTTCTCTCGCGGCTGATCGTACATCCCCCGGTTGAGCAAATGCGCGAACGGCTTCTGGTCCTGCCGCTCCTCCATCACCAGCGACACCGTCCCGCGCCGCCGGATCGCCCGCCGTTCCGGCTCCAGTGCGGCCAACTCTCCGATGAGCCGTTTGTACCCGGCGTCCTCGTTCAACAGGTAAAGCAGCCGCAATCCCTCGCGTTCGTCCGCGCTCAACTCCGCCAATCCCCTGCCCCGCGCCTCCTCGACCACCGGCCACAACATCATCAGACGCGCCTGTTCCGCTCCAGCCGCGCCTTCAACCACCCGCAGATCCGCAATCGCCCCGCCCGGATCGAACGCCTTCCCCGGATTGCCCAGCTTCAATGGTCCGCTGTTGGCGAAGTCGCCCTCAACCTTGGCCGTGGCCTTGCGCTGCGTCCTCGCCTCCGCCCCGTTGATGAACACCCGCACGCCCAGCGCCTCGCCCGTCCCGTCGTAGGAAAACGCCGCGTGATTCCAGGTCCCTGGAGTCAACTGATCCAGATGACCCGCCCTGATCTCGATGCTCTTCCCCTCGTCCCCATAGAACCTGACGCCCGGAACCCGTCCCGAAACCTGAAACGACCAACCCCGCCCCTTCTGCTTCGCATCCTGCATCGTCACGATCGTGAACGACTCCTCCCCCTGCGGCAGATAAAACCAGGCCCCCACACTGAAGGCCTTCTTCACCTCCAACTCAGCCAGCCCCGGCAACTCCATCACGCCCTTCTTGTCAAAGTGCAATGCCATCCGCCCCGGCCACGGCGACCCGCCCAACGCCACTCCCTCGCCAAAATCCGCCGCCGCCATCCCCTCAGCCCGCTTCACCCGGATCGCTCCCTTCAAGTCCAGAGCCAACAACTCGCCGCCCCAAGCCTGTTTCCGCTCACCAGCCGCCCAACTCGCCAGCTTGCCATCCGCCTCGCTCCGCACTGCGGCCATCTCGCGAATCAACTCCTTCTCGCGGGCCGCCAGCGTGTCCCATCGCGCCCGGTCCTCCTTCGCGGGAACCACCACCACCGGAGGCGTATCCGAAATGTTCCCGTCCATGGCGTGCTGCGTCGAATTGCGGAAAAACGCCGTCAACGCATAGAAATCCGTCTGCTTGATCGCATCGAACTTATGGTCGTGACAAGTTGCGCAACCAACCGTCATCCCCAGCCACACCGCGCCTACCGTGTCCGCCCGGTCCTTGGCATACATCGCCTCGACCTCATCGATGATCACGCCCGCTTCGTTTGTTGTCGGATTGCACCGCTGGAAACCCGTCGCAATCCGCTGCTCCGTCGTCGGCTCGGGCAACAGGTCACCGGCCAGTTGCTCGATTGTGAACTTGTCGAACGGCATGTTCCGGTTGAACGCCTGGATCACCCAATCCCGGTAAGGCCAGATGTCCCTGTAGTTGTCGATATGAATGCCGTGCGTGTCGCCATACCGCGCCGCGTCCAACCAGTAGCGCCCCCGGTGCTCGCCCCATCGCGGACTGGCCATCAGCCGGTCCACCAGTTGTTCGTAAGCGTCCGGCGACGAATCGTTGACGAACCGCTCAACCTCTTCCACCGTTGGCGGCAGCCCTGTCAGATCAAGGCTCACGCGCCGGATCAGGCTTCTCCTGCCCGCCTCCCGGGCCGGCTGCAACCCCCGCTCTTCGATCTTCGCCAGAACAAACCGATCGATCGCATTCCGCGCCCAATCCCCTCGCTTCATCACTGGTTCGGCCGGCCTCACGGGAGCCCGGTACGCCCAATGCTCTTTCCACTCCGCGCCTTCGTCAATCCACCTCCTCAGAGTGTCGATCTGCTGCGCACTGAGCTTCTTATGCGAATACTCCGGAGGCATCTTCCGCCCATCCGTCGCCGAGATCCGTTGGTAGAGCAGACTCTTCTTCGAGTTGCCCGGCGCCACCACCTGTCCCATCTTCCTGGTCGCGAATGCCCCATCTTTAATGTCCAATCGCAGATTCACCATCCGCGTGGACTTGTCGGGCCCATGGCAGAGGAAGCACCCGTCCGACAGAATCGGCCTCACTTCGCGTTGGAAATCGACCTTCGGCGCAGCCGCCAGCGGGCAGGCAAAACCCAGGCCGGCAAAGACAAGGACAGTAGTGAAACGCATTTTCTTAAATACCCAGATTGCCGTCCAGTATAGTCCAAACTGCCTCCCCGATTCGTGCCCCCTGCCGCGGCCCGCCATCTGAACAAGTCTCCAGGCAGCGAACGAGGTGAGCAGGGTGCCCACACTGTGTTCTTCGACACGAGTCCTTACGACCCGCACGGGCATCCATTTCACATGGATACCCAACTGAAAGAAGTTCAGATCGCCATCCTCATCGGCAGCGTCCGGCCCGGCAATTTTTCGTCGAAGGCCGCCGCCCTGGTCGCTGACGAGTTCACCCGCCTTGGCGTCACCCCTGATTTGATTGATCCTGCCACCCTCGATCTGCCCATGCCCGGCATCGGCCTGAACGCCCCCGGCGCCCTCGAACTCCAGCGCCGCATCTCCGCCGCCGCCGCCGTCGTCCTGGTCACCCCCGAATACCACGGGTCGTTCTCTTCAGTCATAAAACTTGCCATTGAAAACATGGGCTTCCCCTCCCCCATGGCGGGCAAGCCGGTGGCACTGCTGGGCGTCGCGGCCGGAGCAATTGGGGCCATCAAGTCACTGGAAGCATTGCGCGGCGTCGTCTCGCACGTGGGCGCGCTTCCGCTGCCGATGGCCGTTTCTGTCGCCAATGTTCAGCAGGTGTTCGACGAATCAGGCAACTGCCTCGACCCCGTCATTGAAAAGCACGTCCGGCGCGTCGCCACGGCGGCGGTCGACTACCTGAAGAACCACGTCTGCCCCCGCATCACCCTGGAACGCCTCGCCCGCGAAGGACTTGCCGCCTCCCTAAGTTCCTGAACCGCCGGGGAGTCACTGATCGGCGCGCGATGTACCCAAAATCAGGTTCAACAGCGATCCCCGCATCGTTCCGTCGGCAAACTCAGCCACACTCCGCCCCTTCACCCGCAACTCAACCGCCAACCCAATCGCCGACAGCGATTCGCTCAACCTCGCCGTCAGGTCCGCCCGCTTGGCCGCATTCGGCCACGGCATCAGGAGCCGCAGCGCCTCTTCCAATGAGTCAAAGTCCAGGATGATCCTGTTTCCGGCTGCTTCGACGGTCGGCGCGCTCATCACGTTCTCCTCGTCCAAATAGTGGCCGCGGAGGGCGCGGCCTCTCACCCATCTATCGACAATCGAGGGACGCTTCATGAGGACAAATCGTTGCAAAACCCGCTGAGAACCCGGAACAGCGTCGACTTCGGAACAAGGGTCTCCCGGATGCATTGGCTTTCAGAATTCGCCCTCTCGAATCCTCTCCCTTATGAAAGCGTTGTACGAAGAGTATGCCCCTCGCTTGAGGGTGCGTGAGATTCTTGCGGCTCCCAGACGCTGCCGAAAGTCATCGATCCGGCCCCTGAGTTCGTTTGGAAGCGGCCGGTCCTCGCCGGACACATGCCTCGTATCGGTCGGGTCGCCGTACATCGGAAACATCTTTCGGACTCGCGCCATCGCATCATCAGCCGAGAGACCTTCTTCGATGGAACTCTTGAAGACTGAGAATCGAAAGGTCTCTTCCGACCATAGGACCATTCGGCGTCCAAGGTCGGGAAGGTTCCACCATTCAATGATGTCGGCGTCGGTCGCACCTTCGGCTCGTGCTTGGGTGACTATCTTCGAGCCGAACGCATCCCCGTGTCTGGCTCCAACAATCAACCACTCGCCAAATCCTCCGGACAGCTTGTCGGTTCCCTCTTTGGCTCCCATCTCCTTGGAGAGAAGAATCCACATGCGGACCATTTCGCGAGCTTCAGTCTCAATGAAACCATACGCCACTAACTGAATCGTGTAGAGTTCTTCAAGCTCTTTCTCAAGGTTCGACTCTGGGATCCACATATGGCGGGAGCGTAACACATCTGCTGCAAAGCAGGCCCAGGATGATTGCCAAGACGAATGCTAGAACACCTGGCTGGTAATCGCCCCTTTCGCGGCCGACCCTACCTGCGCGATGTACTTCGCCATCACGCCCACCTTGAACTTCGGCTCCGGCTTCACCCACTTCGCCTTCCGCGCTTCGAGCACAGCCGCATCCACCACCAGATCCATCGTCCGCTTTTCGATATCCAGAGCGATCGTGTCGCCCTCTTCGACAAGCCCGATCGGCCCGCCATCAAACGCTTCCGGCGCCACGTGACCCACCATGAACCCGCGCGTCGCACCGCTGAACCGCCCATCGGTCAGCAGCGCCACGTCGTCGCCCAGACCCACGCCCATAATGGCGCTCGTCACGCCCAGCATCTCTCTCATCCCCGGACCGCCCTTAGGCCCCTCATACCGGATCACCAGCACGTCGTTCGGCCGGATCCGCCCTTCCGTCACCGCCTTCATCGCGTCCTCTTCGCACTCGAATACCCGCGCCGGTCCCTCATGCCGCTTCTTCTCGATACCCGTCACCTTGATCACGCAGCCATCCGGCGCCAGCGATCCGCGCAGGATCACCAAACCGCCCGTCTCCTTGATCGGCTTGTCCATCGGTTGGATGACCATCTGGCCCGGCGTCTCTTTCACCGCCGCCGCCTCTTCGCCAAGCGTCTTGCCCGTCATCGTCATGGCCGACCCGTCCACGTGCCCGCCCTCGATCAGCCTCTGCGCGATCACCCCGATCCCGCCGGCCTTGTCAATATCGGCCGCGACATAGATGCCCGCCGGCTTCAGACTGACAATGATCGGCGTCGTGTCGTTCAGCGGGTTGAATTCGCCGATGTTCAGATCCACGCCCGCTTCCGCCGCCATTGCCAGCAGGTGCAGCACGGCGTTGGTCGATCCGCCGGTCGCCATCACGCTGACCATCGCGTTGCGGAACGCCGCCTTCGTACACACATCGCGCGGCAGGATGTTGTTCGTCACCGCGTTCATGATCACCCGGCCGCAATACGCCGAAACGTCGTGTTTCCGCTCGTCCACCTGCGGAACCATCGCCGTATTGATCGGCGACAATCCGATAAACTCCATCACCGTCGCCATCGTGTTCGCCGTGAACTGCCCGCCGCACGCCCCCGCGCCCGGACTCGCCACGTTCTCAATCTCGGTCAGTTCCGCCTCGGTGATCTTGCCCGCCGCGCATGCGCCAACGGCCTCGAACACCTCCTGAATCGTGATGTCCTTGCCCTTGTACCTGCCCGGCAGAATCGACCCGCCATAGAGCACCACGCCCGGAATGTTGAGCCGCAACAGCGCCATCGCCGCGCCTGGAATCGTCTTGTCGCACGCCACCAGACACACCAGCCCATCGAAGCAGTTGCCGCGCGTCACCAGTTCGATCGAATCCGCGATCACCTCGCGCGAAATCAGCGACGTCTTCATCGCCTGCGTGCCCATCGTGATGCCGTCCGAGATCGCGATGGTGTTGAATTCCATCGGCGTCCCGCCCGCCTCACGGATGCCGTGCGCGACATCGACGGCGAGGTCGCGCAACATCCAGTTGCACGGCATCGTCCCGATCCACGTATTGGCGATACCAATAATCGGCTTCTTCAGGTCTTCGTCGGTGAAGCCAATTCCCTTTTGGTAAGCCCGCGCCGGCGCGCGGCTCGGACCCTCATAGATAATCCGTGAGTTCAGTGGCATAGAATCCTCATCCTATCACCCGCCCAGGGCGGAGGCCGCAACCGCACTCAAAAACCGCCCCAGGGACCGGACGGGTCCCAAACTTCAACCGCGAACGCAGAGAGCGGGTCCCGCCCTCAACCGCAACCGCAGAGAGCGGGTCCCAAACTTCAACCGCGAACGCAGAGAGCGGGTCCCGCCCCGAGCCCTCGACCACGCCGCCTCCCCTGCACGACTTTCAACGAAGCCGGTTCCCCAACCGCATTCTCAAGAGAGCAGGCCCCTCTCACGCGCGCTTGGCGGACACTGCAAACCAACTGAACGGGTCCCTGACATTCATGCCCCTGCTCTTCACCTTCCGGCCCCCGCCTCTGATATAACTCCATCATGCTCCGCCGCTCTTTCCTCGCTTCCGCCACGGCCGCCCTCGCCCGCGCCGCCGAACCCTACTCGACCCCCGCCTGGGAAGCCCCCCTCTTCCATCTCAGAGACAAAATCAAATCCCCCGTCCGCGTCGCCTCCATCGACGTCCTCCGCGCCGGCGGAAAGATCCTCGTCCGCTCCACCTCCACCGATGGCGCCACCGGCATCGCCATCGCCAAGGACCCCATCGAAGACTACCTCCCCATCCTCCTCCGCCGCGTCATCCCCTTCTATCTGAATAAGGACGCCCGCGACATCGAATCCCTCGTCGATCAGGTCTACGAAGCCAATTACAAACTCGCCGGCCAGGGCTTCTGGCTGCCTGTCGCCGCCGTCGAAACGTCGCTCTGGGATCTCCTCGGCCACGCCTCCGGCAAGACCGTTTCCGAACTCATGGGCGGCGCCCGCATGAAAGCCGTCCCCATCTATCTCTCCGGATCCGCCCGCGAAGCCACCGCCGAAGAGGAGGTTGATGTTTACGTCCGCGGCGTCCAGGAAACCGGCGCCAGGGCCGTCAAATTCAAAATCGGCGGCCGCATGAGCCGCAATGCCGACGCCACCCCCAACCGCACCGACAGGATGCTCCCCCTCGCCCGCAAACGCTTCGGACCCGCTGTCAAACTCTACGCCGACGCCAACGGCTCCTATGACGTCCGCCGCGCCATCGAAGTCGGCCGCGTCCTTGAATCGCTCGACTTCAAGTTCTTCGAGGAACCCTGCCCCTGGGAGCAGATCGAATGGACCAAAGCCGTCGCCGATGCCCTCAGAATCCCCATTGCCTTCGGTGAACAGAACTCGTCTCTGGCCGAATTCCAGCGCATCATCGACATGCGGGCCTTCAAGATCGTCCAGCCCGATTTGAACTACAACGGAGGCATCGTCAAAACCGCCCGCGTCGCCAGAATGGCCGCCAAAGCCGGCATGACCATCGTCAACCACAACACCGAAACCGGCGCCGCCGGGACAAAGATGCTCCATTTCGCCGCCGCCATCCCCAACGCCGGCCCCGACATCGAATGGGCCCGCCGCACCGCGCCCAAACCCGTCTCCTGGCAAACCCCAAACCTCGACGCCATCAACGGCTCCGTCCCCCTCCCCACCGGCCCCGGCTTCGGCATCGAATACGACCCCGCCTACCTAAAGAAAGCGCAACCGGTCAAAGACGTTTGAACTCCGGTCGAAGTCCCTCCGGCCACCGCGTCGAGGCGCCATCTTCACTGCATCTCTCGACCATCCCGTCGCATCGTCTCCGCTCCCGGCACGACGCGTAAAACCGAAGCCCTCAGACGGTAGCCCGACCTCGCAAGCACCCGGATCAGCAGGCCGGTTGAGACGTTTTCGAGGTGTCCGTTCATTGCCGAAGTCACCCGATTGCGCGAGAGTGAGTAAGCCGCGCCACTTCGGCAACGCTAACCTGTGGTGATCGTCTCCCCCCCCACCCGTCGCCGCTTTTCGGGGACACACTGAATCATGCCAAACGCAACATTTTGGACCGCCATTGCCGCTCTGTCAGCTTCCGTGTCAGCGCTCCTCGCTGCCCTCTACACCTGGCTCACCTTCAGACTAGTGCGAGCGCAGAATGAACCGAATGTCGTCGTGTACGTCCGCCACGACGATTCGAGGCCGTCGATTTTGCAGATCGTGCTCGAAAACATTGGCCGCGGCATTACAGCGGATCTGTCCTTCAAGTCCTCGCGCCAGCTCCCCCAAAAGCCTGAGGCATGTCCGAGTCGTCGGTCAAGCCTCCAGAGGCGATGACCGGAGGTCCACTGGTCGACGGAATTCCCTCATTGGGGCCGGGAGATTCGCGCAGAATCGCGTGGGGGCAATACTACGGACTTAAGAATGCCCTCGGCGATCAACCCTTGGTGGTAACGTGCGAGTACAAGCACGGCGATCGTCCGATGCGGCCGGTCGTGGCTGTGTTGGATGTCAACTCATTCACCGATACCGACGCCGTCGGATCCAAGGGTGAGCGCACAGTCAATGAACTGGAGCGGATGGCTGATGCGCTGGAACAGATGCCGAACTCAAGGGAGTAGAGATGAGCCAAGGGGAGCTGTTTTCTGAGGGAGTGCCCATGGGCCGGTGGCCCACAAAAATGAATGAAAACCACCCCGCCGCGTCGAGGCCGCGAACGAAGAGAGCGGGTCTCCGGGCGCGTTTTTCGAGGGAGTCCCCATGGGCCTCCGGCGCCCGAATGCCCATGAAAGTCCGGTCGCGCCAGCGGGCCACCGGGCATTGTGGGACAGGCCCGTCGCTGGCGATTGGCCCGTCAGCCAAAGCTGCGACAGGCCTCCAGGTCTGTCGCCACGCTCCCTGGACCGCTCCTGCCCAAAACAGCGAGCCCTCCCTTTCAACCGGGTGGCTGGCCAAGTGAGCCGGTGATTCGCGATGCGGACTTCGGTCGTCCCGGCACGAGGGTCTTCTTTCCGGCCGGAGCGGACCGCCAGCTCTTACGGCCACAGCCCTTCAAACGCCGGCATGATGAGTCTCGAAGGATGATTGCGGGTCGGGATTGTCTCGCAGAGCCAACTGCGACAAGCCGCCCCATTTGCCCCTTCGCCCGGCGCCGCAAGTGGCCGAAATCCACCATTTGGGTGGCTGAAATAGGCCGGAAACCGGATGTTGACACGATGCCTCTAACGGGCAGGAGGCAACATCGATGCGCAGACAATTCATTCTGGCCGCCCTGCTGATAGCGGCGACTTCGATTCCTGCCATGGGAGACAACCGCCGTCGCAACCCGCGCGACCTGGGCTTCGGCTCCCGCTATGAAGATCAGGGTTACGGCTCCGGCCGTGACAGAGACAATGGCAGATACGCCGGCGAGTACCGGGGCAACAACCCTGTAAACGCGGCAATGCGCGATCTGGAATCCGTCTTCCGCAGAGCGCGGGTCGATAACCACGAAGCCGACCACTTCCGCCGCGCATTACGCGAGTTGGCGGAGTTCGACAGGAAGGCATCGCGCGGATGGTTCGACCGTGGCAGCCTTGATCGCGCCATGGACAACATGGTGGACCTCGCCCGGGCCGACCAGTTGCACCCGCGCGACCGGCAATTGATCGGGCGGCGGCTTCAGGATCTCGGCTACTTCATCAGACGCACCGCCTGGCGCTGACGTCCCGCCAGATGCGGCGGTCGAGCGGCGGTGTTCACTTCCCGGCCTGGAGTGGCCCGCCGCCCCGGCTGGAAGCCGGGACGGCGACGCGAAGCTGGGCCGGAAACTGGAACAGCCTGACCGCTTTTGGCGTCCCGGAGTCTACTCATCTTGGATGTCCCGGTTTCCGGTTTATGGTTTTCGGTTTTGCCGAGCCAAACGCCTAGCAGCCCGTGGTAGAAGTCCCGCGAGCCGCGTTGCGAGCGCCGCCGGGCCGGGATGCGAATATCGGCGACGAAGGCGATGCCATCCATCGGTGAGAAGCCGATGTGAAGCAGACCGCCCGGCGCCGCCGCAACC